>NZ_CP047650.1:1301017-1951526 GCF_009906855.1 Xylophilus rhododendri | reverse complement strand
GACTGATCGCCCTCCAGGCCACACATGTCCGCCCTCGCAGCCGCTTCCACCACCGTGCCGTTCTCGGCCGGCACCGGGCGTCCCGCCACGGTGCTGCCGGCGGGGGCCTGCGACTGCCACATGCATGTGTACGACGGGCGTTTCCCGGCCGCGCCCGGCGCGGCGCTGCTGCCGCCCGATGCCTCGGTGGCCGACTACCGGCAACTGCAGCAGCGCATCGGCACGCGGCGCACGGTGCTGGTCACGCCCTCGACCTACGGCACCGACAACGCTTGCATGCTGGCCGGCCTCGCGGCGCTGGGCGACGATGCCCGCGGGGTGGCGGTGGTCGATGAATCGGTGAGCGACGCCGAACTGCTGCGCCTGCACGGCCTGGGTGTGCGCGGCATCCGTTTCAATCTCTCGCTGGGCGGGCATCCGCCGGCTTCTTCCCTGCGGCCGCTGGCCGAACGCATCGCCGCGCTGGGCTGGCATGTCCAGCTGCTGGCGCCGCCCGAAACGCTGCTGGCCGTGCAGGACGATCTGCGTAGCCTGCCGGTGCCGCTGATCTTCGACCACCTCGGCCGCATCGCGCCGGCGCAGGCCGGGCAGCATCCCGCCCATGCCCTGGTGCTGGAGCTGCTGCGCGCGGACAAGGCCTGGCTGAAGCTCTCGGGCGGCTACATCGTCAGCGCGCTGCACCGCACGGACGACCCCGCCGTCGCCGCGCTGGCCGCGACGTATCTGGATGCCGCGCCGCATCGCCTGGTGTGGGGCAGCGACTGGCCGCATGCCACCGCCTCGGCCGGCCGCCATCCCATGCCCGACGACGCGGCGCAGGTCGATGCCCTGGCCCGCTGGACCGGCACGCCCGAACGGCTGCACCAGGTGCTGGTGGACAACCCCCGCGCCCTGTACGGCTTCCCCGCGCCGGCACCGATTTCCCCCTAAGCAGAAGAGACACGCAAGATGCACATCAAAGAGACCGGCACGTCCATTTCCCGCCGAAACCTGCTGGCGCTGGCCGCCGCCACCGGCCTGGCGCCGCTGGCCCATGCAGAAGACAAGTGGCCGGGCGGCAAGCTGATCACCTGGGTCGTGCCCTATCCGCCCGGCGGCAGCACCGACGTGCTGGGCCGCAACGTGGCGCAGCGGGTGTCGACGGCCCTGGCCACCAACATCATCGTGGAGAACCGCGCCGGCGCCACCGGCACCATCGGCGCGGCCTACGTGGCCAAGTCGGCGCCGGACGGCTACACCCTGCTCGGCACCTCCATCGGCCCGCAGGCCATCGCCCCGCACCTGATGGGCAAGCTGAGCTACGACCCCATCGCCGGCTTCGAGCCGGTGGTCACCATCGGCACCATCCCGCACATCCTGGTGGTGGGCGCCAGGCAGCCCTTCCATACCGTGGCCGATCTGATCGCCGCCGCCAAGGCCCAGCCGGGCAAGCTGGCCTATGCCTCGGGCGGCAGCGGCACCATCCTGCAGATGCAGGGCGAGCTGCTGGCCCAGCAGGCCGGCGTGAAGTTCATCCACGTGCCCTACAAGGGCGACACCCCGGCGCTGCAGGACACCCTGGGCGAGCAGACCAACTTCATGTTCGCCCCGGTCGCCGCCGCGCTGCAGCATGTGCAGAGCGGCAAGCTGCGGGCGCTGGCCGTCACCTCCGGCAGCCGGCTCAAGGCCCTGCCCGACGTGCCCACCATGGGCGAGGCCGGCCTGAAGAACTTCGTCGTCGAGCAATGGCAGGCCGTGTTCGCGCCGGCCGGCACGCCCGCCGAGATCGTCGGCCGGCTCAACGCCGAGATCAACAAGTCGCTCAAGGACGCCGAGGTCATCGCCCTGGCCGACCGCCTGGGCGTGACCCTGGTCGGCGGCACGCCCAAGCAATTGGGCGACATGCAGAAGGCGGACTCGGCCAAGTGGGCCAAGGTCATCCGCGACGGAAACATCAAGGCCGACTGAGCCCCTCCCCACCCTTTTTCTCCCACAGGACATATCCCATGAGCCAGCTCCCAGAAGTCATCCGCGAATTCGACCGCGTCTCCCCCGAAGTCGTCGCCCAGGCCAAGACCTTCCAAGCCGCCATCCTGGCCGACGTGGCCGGCCGCCGCGGCACCATGCATGCACGTGTGGCGCCGGTCGAGATCAACATGATCGCCGCCGGCCCCGCCTTCACCGTGGAAGTGCGGCCGGGCGACAACCTGATGATCCACATGGCCATCGCCCTGGCCAAGCCCGGCGACGTGCTGGTGATCGACGGCAAGGGCGACCAGACGGCCGCCCTGATGGGCACGCTGATGCTCAGCGCCTGCAAGAAGCTGAACCTCGGCGGCGTGATCGTCGACGGCGCCATCCGCGATCGCCTCGAACTGCTGGACCTGGGCTTCCCCGTCTTCAGCGCCGGCTTCAACCCCGCGGGCCCCACCAAGTACGTGCCCGGCCGCATCAACCATCCCATCTCCGCCGGCGGCACGGTGGTGAACCCGGGTGACCTGATCGTCGGCGATGCCGACGGCGTGGTCGTGATCGAGCGCCTCAAAGCCCCCGCCATGATGGCCCTGGCCGTCAAGAAGGTGGCCGACGAGGCCGCCCGCATCGAGGCCATCGCCCGCGGCGAACTCGAATCCAAGTGGCTGCCCGCCGCCCTGCGCGCCGCCGGCATGCTCAAGGAAGGCGAGACGCTGTGAGCGCCCTGCCGCAAGCCGCCACGAAGCGCCCCGCGGTGCTGGTGACCGGCCCCGACCTGGCACCGGCCGCGCTGGAGATCCTGCGCGACTACGAGATGGTCTACGCCGGCAAGACGCCGACCGACGACGACATCGTGGCCTGCTGCAAGGCGCACGACCCGGTGGCCATCATCCTGCGCATGGGCAAGGTGGGCGTGGCCGCGATGGAGGCCGCGCCTTCGCTCAAGGTCATCTCCAAGCACGGCACCGGCACCGACACCATCGACAAGACGGCGGCCGCCGCCCGCGGCATCGCGGTGCGCGCCGCCGCCGGCGCCAACGCGGCGGCGGTGGCCGAGCAGTCGCTGGCCTTCATGCTGGCCTGCGCCAAGTCGGTGGTGCAGCTCGATGAGCGCATGCGCGCCGGCCACTGGGACAAGTCCTCCCACAAGGGCCTGGAGCTGGGCGGCCGCACGCTGGGCCTGGTGGGCCTGGGCGCCATCGGCCAGCGCTTCGCGCGCATGGCCGATGCGATGGAGATGAAGGTCATCGGCTTCGACCCCTACGCCAAGGAGCTGCCCTCCTATGTGGAGCGGGTGGAGCTGGCGCAGATCTGGCAGCGCTCGGACGTGATCTCCTTCCACTGCCCGCTGACCGACGAGAACCGCAACATGCTCAACGCGACCACGCTGGCGGCCTGCAAGCGCGGCGTGATCGTGGTCAACACCGCACGCGGCGGCCTGATCGACGAAGCCGCGCTGCTGGCGGCGGTGCAGAGCGGCCAGGTGATGGCCGCCGGACTCGACAGCTTCGCGGTGGAGCCCTATACGGCCGGCCACATGTTCTCGGCCGAGAAACGCATCCTGCTCAGCCCCCACATCGGCGGCGTGACCAGCGATGCCTACGTGAACATGGGCAAGGCCGCCGCGCGCAACCTGCGTGCGGTGATCGAGGGCGTCGAGCCCGCTGCCATCGCCTGAGTCCGCAGCCCCCGTCCCCAGCCGCCACACAAGAGCGGCGGGACTTTTCCCCGTCATCCGAGGAGACACGCATGACCGCTTTCCGAACCGCGGCGCTGGCCGCCGCCAGCCTCGCCCTGCTCAGCACCACCGCCGCCCAGGCCCAGGGCGGCTATCCCGACAAGGCGATCCGCCTGGTCGTGGGCTTTTCCGCCGGCGGCCCCACCGACGTGGTGGCCCGCGCCTTCGCCGAATTCGCCACCCGCAGCATGGGCCAGCCGGTGGTGGTGGACAACAAGCCCGGCGCCAACACCATCCTGGCCGCCGAGGCGGTGGCTTCGGCCCCGCCGACGGCTACACCCTGCTGCTGGGCGCCACCAACCACACCATGATCCCGGCGCTCTACAGCGCCCGGGTGAAGTTCGACGCGCTGAAATCCTTCGCGCCGATCTGCACCATGGCCGTCAGCCCGACGGTGCTGGTGGTGGGCCCCTCGATGCAGGCGAAGAACCTGGCCGACTTCCTCACCGATGTGCGCGCCCATCCCGGCGCCCGCACCTTCGCCACGCCGGGCAGCGGCAGCGGCGGCCACTTCGCCAGCGAACGCTTCCTGCGCCTCACTGGCACGAAGATGAACCACATCCCCTACAAGGGCGCCGCCCAGGCCGTGACCGACCTGCTGGGCGGCCAGGTGGACAGCTCCTTCGCCACCCTGGGGTCGGTGCTGCCCCAGGTGCAGACCGGCAAGCTGCGCGCCCTGGCCGTGGCCGCGCCCCAGCGCTCGGCCCTGCTGCCCGAGGTGCCGACCTTCGAGGAGCAGGGCGTGAAGGGTTATGCCGATTCCGCCTGGTACGGCCTGCTGGCGCCCGCCGGCACGCCGCCCGAGATCGTCGCCCGCCTGACCCGGGTGGCCAGCGAATTCGCCCGCGCCCCGGCCACCGCCGACAAGCTGCGCGGCCTGGGCATGCAGGCCGAGAGCACTTGCGGCGCGGCTTTCGGCAAGCAGCTCGACGGCGAGATCCAGAGCGCCAAACGCATCGCCAAGGAACTCGATCTCAAGCTCGAATGAGCGGTTTCCCCTTCAGACATTCCCCATCCAAGAGACATCCCATGAAGAAGATCCTGAAATCCGTGCTGCTCGCCTGCACCGTGCTGGCCGGCGCCGCCGCCCACGCCGCCTTTCCCGAGCGCACCATCACCATCGTCGTGCCCTATGCCCCCGGCGGCGCGGCCGACGCGCTGGCCCGCCAGCTGGCGGTGCGCATGGGTGCCAAGCTGGGCACCAGCGTGATCGTGGACAACCGTCCCGGCGCCAGCGGCACCATCGGCGAAGGCTATGTCGCCCGCGCCGCGGCCGACGGCTACACCATGCTCTACGACGCGACGCCGTTCTCGATCAACCCGGCGCTCTATTCCAACCTGCCTTTCGCCGACAAGAACTTCCAGCCGCTGTCCCTGGTCTCGCTCTCGCCCAACGTGCTGATCGTGCGCAAGGAATCGCCGATCAAGGACCAGAAGGACCTGATCGCCCGCGCCAAGGCCCAGCCCGGCAAGCTCAATTTCGCCTCCGGCGGCAGCGGCACGGTGCAGCGCCTGGCGGCCGAGCTGTACCGCCAGGGCCTGGACCTGGACATGGTGCATGTGCCCTACAAGAGCGGCGGCCCGGCCATCTCGGACGTGATGGGCGGCCAGGTCGATTTCATGTTCAGCACCATGGCGGCGAGTTATCCGCTGATCAGCTCGGGCAAACTGCGGGCCCTGGCCATCTCTTCTCCGAAGCGTTCGCCGCTGCTGCCGGAAGTCCCGGCGGTCGCCGAAAGTGTGCTGCCCGGCTACGAGGCCTATGAATGGAACGGCCTGCTGCTGCCGGCCGGCACGCCGGACGCCATCGTCAAGCAGCTGCACAAGGCGGTGGTGGAGTCGCTGCAGGAGGAAGAGATGAAGAAGCGCTTCGCCGACATGGGCGCGCAGGCCATCGGCAACAGCCCGGCCGAGTTCACCAGCTTCCTGCAGAAGGAGGCGGCCAAGTGGGCCGAGGTGGTGCGCAAGGGCAATATCAAGCTCGACTGATCCGATTCACATCCGTTTTTTGAGGACCCCGCCATGTTCCTGCTTCAGCCGCCGCGCGTCGTCGAACTCGAAACCTTCAGCCGTCTGCCGGACCGCTTTCGCGAGCGGCAGCACAGCGACTGGAGCCGGGCCAACCGGGGTGGGCATGCGACCGATTCCTTCCTCGAAGGGCCTGTGTTCGACAGCCAGGGGCGGCTGTATGTGGCCGATATTCCCTTTGGCCGGATCTTCCGGATTTCTGCTTCCGGCGATGAGTGGACGCTGGTGGCCGAGTACGACGGGGAGCCCAACGGGATGAAGTTCCTGGATGAGCGGACCTTGCTAGTCACCGACTACAAGAACGGGTTGATGAAGGTCGATGTGGGCAGCGGGGCTGTCACGCCCTTTCTGCAGCGGCGCAACAGCGAGCGCTTTCGTGGTGTGAACGATCTGATTTTCGACAGTGTCGGGAATCTGTTCTTCACCGACCAGGGGCAGACGGGTTTGCATGACCCTACGGGGCGGGTCTATCGGCTGCGGCCGGATGGGCGGCTGGATCTGTTGCTGGACAACGTGCCCAGTCCCAACGGGGTGGCTTTGTCGCCGGATGAGAAGGTGCTTTATGTGGCGGTCACGCGGGGCAACTGTGTCTGGCGGGTGCCGTTGTTGGTGGATGGCAGTGTGGCCAAGGTCAGCCAGTTCTTCACGTCCTATGGCCCCAGCGGGCCGGACGGTTTGGCGGTCGATGCCTCGGGCCGTCTGCTCGTTGCCAACCCTGGGCTGGGGTATGTGTGGGTGCTCAACGGGCGGGCGGAGCCGGAGGTTGTTTTGCGTGGGCCGGTGGGGGCTTCCATTACCAACCTCGCGTTTGGTGGTGCTGATCGGAAGACTGTGTTCGTTACCGACTCCAGTCATGGGACTGTGCTGATGGCCTCGCTGGAGTCGTCTGGGTTGGTGCTGCACGGCGGTAAATGAGGGCTCGCCTTTGGCGGGGCGGTGGTTCTCCTGCGGAGGGCGGAGCTGGGGCTGCGCGCCCCAGACCGCGCTCACTTTCTTTGCTTCGCCAAAGAAAGTAAGCAAAGAAAGGCGACCCGACACCCGAGGCCCTTCGGGCACCGCTGCGGTACTCGCAAAGGCGGGGTCCACGACAACTCGCTTCGCTCAAACAGGTCGTGGCCCTGATCCGCCTTTGCTCCGTTCCTCGCTCTCGGGCTCACGGGACCCGGGGAGCGGGGACAGCCACTGCTTCGCAGGGCGACGGGCCGTCGCTGCGCTCGGCATCGGCTTGAAATGCGGCGCACAACCTGGGGCGGGTATTCATCAGCCAGCGGCCGAGCGCAGCGATGGCCCGTTGCGCTGCGAAGCAGCCGCTGTCCCCGTATCCGGGTCCCGTCTGCGGGTGAGCGAGGAGCGGAGCAAAAGCGGATCAGGGCCACGACCTGTTTGAGCGAAGCGAGTTGTCGTGGACCCCGCTTTTGCGAGCACCGCAGCGTGCCCCCTCCGAAGGAGGGGGACTCCCGCAGCCGGGTCGCCTTTCTTTGCTTACTTTCTTTGGCGAAGCAAAGAAAGTGAGCGCGGTCTGGGGCGCGCAGCCCCAGCTCCGCCCTCCGCAGAGGAGAAGAAGAAAAAACTCATCCCCTCAAAGCCAGATTCAACTGATCCACCACCTCAGCCCAATCCGCATCAGCCGCAATGCTCTCCCGAATAAAGTGCACCTGAGCCTCAGTCCAAAACGGCGCCTCAGGCAGCGAAACCCCAGCCGCCAACGGCCGATGCGCAGCAATAAAAGCCAAGATGGAAGCCTCATCCGAAGCCAGCCCCAGCTGCTCGAACAATTCAGTAAACGGGTGGTTGCTCAGTTCCATGACAAAGTCCTTAGCCAGAAAGAGTGAAAGCCTAAATCGCCAAACAGTCTATCCAGCCCGCCCCAGGGACGAATCCCCCGACGAGAGCCCAGCCCCAACAGGAAGTACAGCAGGATCGCAGCGAAAGTAGCCGTCCCGATCCCCCCAGCTCGAAGCTGCCGAAGTGCAGGGCAAACCCCCCGGTCCCCAGCACCAGCGGAATCGCCACCACCATCAGGTTGCGGTTGTCCGAAAAGTCCACCCGGTTATCCACCCAGATCCGCGCCCCCGCCACCGCGATCAGCCCGAACACCACGATGGAAATGCCACCCATCACCGGCAGCGGAATCGCCTGGATCAAGGCCCCGAACTTCGGCGAGAAACCCAGCACGATCGCCACCAGCGCCGCCACCACGAACACCGCGGTCGAATAGATCTTGGTCGCCGCCATCACGCCGATGTTCTCGGCATAGGTCGTCACCCCCGTGCCGCCGGCAAAACCGCTGACCATGGTGGCCACGCCGTCGCCGATGAAGGCCCGGCCCATGTAGCGGTCCATGTCCTGCCCGGTCATCGCCGTCACCGCCTTGATGTGGCCCAGGTTCTCGGCCACCAGGATGACCACCACCGGCACGATCAGCAGCGCCGCATGCGCGCTGAACACCGGCGCATGCAGGCTCGGCAGGCCGAACCAGGGCGCGGCCAGCACGCCGCCGAGGTCCACCGGCTTGCCCAGGCCCAGGCCGTTGGTGAGCACCGCATAGACCAGGCTGGCCACCACCAGGCCGACCAGGATCAGCAGCCGCTGCAGCATGCCGCGGGTGAACACGGCCACCAGGGCCACGCTGGAGAAACTCACGAGCTGCATCCAGGCATCGAAGTGGCTGGCGGCCATGTTCTTGATCGGGATGGCCGCCAGGTTCAGGCCGATCACGGCGACGATGGTGCCGGTCACCACCGGCGGGGTGAAGCGCTCGATCCACCGGGAGCCCAGCAGCTGCACCAGCAGGCCGATCAGGGTGTAGGCCAGGCCGCAGAGCACGATGCCGCCCAGCGCCAGGCCGATGTTGGCATTGGGGCCGGTGCCGGCATAACCGGTGGCGGCGATGACCACGCCGATGAAGGCGAAGCTCGAACCCAGGTAGCTGGGCACCCGGCCGCCGGTGGCCAGGAAGAAGATCAGGGTGCCGATGCCACTCATCAGCACGGCGATGTTGGAGTCGAACCCCATCAGCACCGGCGCCAGCACGGTGGAGCCGAACATTGCCACCACGTGCTGGATGCCCATGGCCGTGGTCTGGGGCCAGGGCAGGCGCTCCTGGGGCGCGACGACGGGGCCGGGGGAGGTCTTCTTCGTCCACTGGAATGGTTGCGGCATGCTCGTTTGTCTCCTTCTGGGCGGCGAGCGTAGCCGAAGTGTTCAGTGCTTCATGCCCGGCATGTCCGCCATGGGGCCGGTGCCATGGCCGCCAGCGCTGGCCGGCGGCGCGGCCAGCACGGGCAGCTGCAGCTGGGCGCTGCTGCGGCGGCCTTCGGCGTCGATGAAGTCGAGCTTCACCGGCACGGTGGTGCCGGCCGGCAGGGCCTGCCTGAGCTGGGTCAGCATCAGGTGGTAGCCGCCGGGCTTGAGTTCCACCGTCTGCCGGGCCGGCAGTTCCAGGCCCTGGGCCAGGGGGCGCATGCGCATCACGTCGCCGTCCATCTTCATCTCGTGCACCTCGGCCAGGCCGGCTTCGGGCGTGCTGGCGCCGATCAGGCGGCTGCCGGACGGGGCCTGCAGCTTCATGAAGGCGCCGGTGCCGCTCTGGCCTTTCACGGCGGTGCGGATCCAGGCGTCCTTCACTTCCACCGGCGCGACACCGGCGGGCAGCACGTCGAGGCGGGCTGCAGGCAGGGGCTGCTTTTCGTTGCTGCCCGCGGGCAGCTGGGCCCAGTCGGAACTGCCGGCATCGCAGCCCTGCAGCACCTTGAAGAACAGCGGGCCGGGTTGGTCGGTGAGGGTGCCGCGCACGATGAATTCGGCGCGCTCGGCGGTGGGCAGGGCCTTCTGGGCGGACTCGGCCTTCCAGGCGACGCTGCGCTCGCTGGTGCTCAGCGTCCAGCCGGCGCGGGGCACGGCCGATTCGAACTTGAAGCCCTCGGGCAGCTGCACGGTGACGGCATTGGTGGCCGTGCTGCCGGCGCAGGCATGGCCGACACGGAAGGCTGCGTCGTAGCGGCTGCCGGCGGTGGCGCCGCCCGGCGGCAGGGTGATGTGGGCCTGGGCGGCGAAGGAGGATGCGGCGGCGAGGGCCGCGATCAGCGTGAGGCGATGGTTCATGAGAGGGCTCCTGGAAGAGGGATGGAAAGGGCGGGCGACCGGGCTCACAGGTCCCATTTCAGCTCGGCGGTGTAGCTGCGCTGGGGGTAGGGGTGGAAGTTCCAGTACTTGTCGTTGTTGAGGTTGTCGATGCCGAAGGCCACCGTCCATTGGCGTGTGGGCTTGTAGACGATGCGCAGGTCGGCGGTGAAGTACCGGCTCACGCCGAAGTAGGTGAAGCCGTTGGCATCGCTGTTGTCCAGCGTGCGGTACTGCCGGCCGCTGTAGCGCGCGCCCAGGCTGGTGGACCAGCGTTCGTTGAAGCGGTAGCTGGCCAGCGCCGTGGCCCGCCAGCGCGGGATGTTGGGCTGCCACTTGCCGATGGTGTCGCCGGGGGTGCTGACGAAGCCGTCGTTCTCCTTGATGACGGAGTGCGCGTAGGTCACGCTGCCGCTCAGGTCCAGGCCGCGGGTCAGCACGTCGTTGCCGTTGTAGGCCGCCTCCAGTCCCCGGGTGGCGATGCGGCCCACGTTCTGCACGCGGCTGATGTTGCGCAGGGCGTTGCTGTCGAAAAGGGTCTGCGAGTAGAGCGCGTCTCGCGTGTCCTCCACGAAGAAGGTCAGGCGTGCCAGGGCGTTGCCCAGGTCCTTTTCGGCGCTCAGCTCGCCGGTCCAGGAGCGCTCGGGGCGCAGGTTCGGATCGTTGAGGTAGAGCGAGTTGGTGGTGGAGGTGGCGCCGTACAGCTCGCTCACCGTGGGCATGCGCACCGCCCGGCCGAGCGAGGCTTTGAGCACGGTGTCCGGCAGGGCCAGCCAGGAGACGGCGGCCTTGGGCGAGAAGTGGTTTTCGTGCCGCTCGGGATAGGCCAGCGCGCTGGCCGCGGAGAAGGCGGTGCCGCCGTTCGACGCTTCCCATCGCTCGGCCCGGCCGCCCAGCACCGCCTTCCAGTCGGGGGCGAAACGCCAGGTGTCCTGCGCCCACAGGCTTTGCAGGCGGGTGTCGCCGTGCACGTCGGAGGCCAGCGACCCGCCGCCGTCGTTCAGGTAGTTGCCCGCGACGTTGTAGGTGCTGTAGCGCAGCTGGTAGTTTTCCTGCTGGTAGCCGAAGTCCACGATGTGCGGACCGGCCATGCCCTCGGGCCGCCAGGTGCCCTTGGCGGCGAAGGTGCGCCAGCCGGTGCCGGCGCCCTGGGCCAGGGTGCCGGGGCCGCCGGTGAAGGCGCCCGGCGGCGGGTTGCTGGCGGCGTTCTGGCGTTTGTCGTCGCGCCGGTAGTCGTAGAGGCTGGCGGCCAGTTCCCAGTCCCAGATGCCTTCGGTGTGGCTCTTGAGCGAGAGCCCGTGAATCACATGCAGGGCCGATTCGCGTGTGGCGGCGAAGTCGCTGCCCGACAGCGCCTGGCTGCCGGTATAGGCCAGGCCATTCACGTTGAAGGCACCGCTGTAGACCGGCTGGCCGGCGGCGTCGCGCAGGTAGGACGAGGGATTGCCGCTGGAGCGGTTCTCCCACAGCCCCAGCACATAGCTGGCGCGCAGCGTGGGGGTGATGTCGTAGGCCAGCTTGGTCTTCAGATGGTCCTGCCGGGTGTTGTACTGCGTGCCCGAACCCAGCGTGTACTGCGCGGCGTTGGCGGTGCTGCTGCTGGGTGCCGCGCCGGTGACGGCCGTGCCCGCGCCGCTGTTCACGCCGTTGGAGACCAGCCGGGTCGGGAAGGTCAGCGGCTGGCCCTGGCTGTCGGTGCGGTTGACGTTCACCCACCACGACCAGTCGCCCACCTTGTTGCCCAGCGATGCGCTGGCCTGCCAGGCGCGGAAGGTCTGGTCGGTTCCATAGAGTTCGAAGGGCTGCGAGGTGTAGCCCACCTTGGCATGGGCTTCGAGCTTGGTCGGCATGCGGGTGACGAAGTCGACCACGGCGCCGGCCGAGTTGCCGGGATAGGCGGCCGAGAAAGGGCCGTACATCACGTCCACCCGCTCGATCTCCTCGGGCGTGACCAGGCCCCAGCGCGGCGGGAAGGACAGGCCGCCCACGCCGTTGCCCAGGAAGTTCGACAGCAGGATGCTGTCCGCATAGACCGCCGAGCGGGCGCTGTTGCCGGTGCCCGAGGCGCGGCTCGACAGGATGGCGTGGTTGTAGTCGCCCACGTAGCGCTTGCGCACCAGCAGGCTGGGGAAGTACTTCAGCGCATCCTCGCTGTCGGTGGCGTTGATGCTGCGTTCGATCTGCTCGCGGGTGATGCCCTCCATGGTGGTGGGGATCTGCGTGGGCAGCGAGGTGGGCTGGCCGCCGTTGACGGTGACCACGCCCAGGGTCTTGATGGGGGCCTGGACCTCGGGCTTCTCGGCCGGGTCGGCCTTGTCCTGCGCGAAGGCGCCGGGAACGGCAAAGGGCAGGGCCAGCGCGAGCGCGCGGGCCAATCGGGTTTTGGGGAACATGAGCGGTTTTCCTGCGGACCGGCGCGAACGCCAGGGCACCGTGTGCGGCAAGGGCCGCGCACGGGACTGCGAAAGGCAATCAGGAAACCAGGGGCGGCCCTCGCGCCGGCAGCGGCGCGGCGGTGATGCCGGCGATGCGCGCGGCCGGGATGCTGCGCAGCACATAGGCCAGCGGCTGGGCGGGTGCGGCGATCAGGGTGGGGAAAAGCGGCGGCGGCGCGCTGCCGGGGGCGCACAGCGGGCAGTCCATGCTGGCGGAATGCGCCTCGGAGCCGGTATCGCTTTTCTTGATGAGTTTGGCGGTGCCGGCGCCCGAGCAGACCAGCTCGAAAGAGGCCGAGGGATGCACCAGCGGCGAAGCCACCGCCGCGCCCAGGTACAGCGCGAACCACGCCAGCACGAAGCGGGCGATCAGTCGGGCGGTGTGCTGGGTGAGCATCGGGCGATTATGGGCGACGCAGGATCACTCGTCTTTGAAGTCGTCTTCGCCGAGGGCTTCGCGGATGGCTTCGGACGTGTTCACCGCATGCTGGGCGATGCCCTCGTGGTTGGCGGCGATCACCGGCAGCGAATAGGTGCCGGAGACGATGGCGCGGTACCAGATCTCGGCGGCCAGCGCGTCCGGCGGCATGCCTTCGATGGCGCCGACCAGGCAGTCGGCCACGGAGTCCAGGCCGGCGTCGGCATAGAGTTCCTCGGTGTCGTAGACGACCCGGTATTCGTAGAAGCCGGCGCGGCCGCCTTCGATTTCGATGCGCACGATCATGCGGTGTGGTTTCCTGTTGCTGAGCCGGGCATTTTCACCGACGCGGCCGGCGGCATGCGGTAGTGGTAGCGATAGACGTCCGCGAAGCCCAGGGCGGCATAGAGCCGGCGCGCGGCCTCGTTCTCCTGCCGCACCTGCAGATAGCCCCAGGCCGCGCCTTGCGAGGCGCCCCAGTGCATCAGGGCGAGCATCAGCCGCCGCCCCAGGCCCTGGCCGCGCCGCCGCGGCGCCACCACCACGTCGTAGAAACCGACCGCGCCGCGCTCCAGCACGGCCAGCGCGAAGCCGACCGGTTCGCCCTGATCGTGCAGGGTGGCGAAGCCGCAGGGCAGGGCGATGGAACGCACCATGGCGTGGTGAACCGCATGGCGGGACGGCGGCACGCCGTTGGCCTGGGCGAAGCCGTCCAGCCAGGCCTGGTCCGGCGCGGCGGCGATCCCGACCGCGGTATCCGGGACGGCCGCATCCAGCGCGGCGCGGGCCACCCAGGACGGGTCGAAGAAGGTGTAGCCGGCGGCTTCGAGCCGCCGATCCGCGTCGGCCGGGGCCAGCGGCGACAGGCGGAACACCGCCGGCAGCGACTGGCTCCCATAGAGGGCCTCGGCGGCCTGCTGCACGCCATCGAAACGCAGGCCCGGCGCACCGGCATTGACCGAGTTGGCGCGTTTGGTGAAGCCGTCGGACAGGCGCATCACCCAGCCTTCGAAAAACACCGTCTGGCGCGCGGGCCAGGCGTTGAAGGCGCGCTCCTCCAGTGCCTGGAGAGGGCTGTCGTCGGCCGCGCTCATGCGGCCGGCGGCGCCATGCGGTCGTCCGACAGCAGCGTCGGCATCTGCGCCACCCGGGCGGCGAACCAGCCGATGCGCTCGGTCTGGCGCACGTCGAACTGCGGCACATAGGGCTTGATGTCGAGCACCGGTGTCATGTCGAGCATGTCGTTGCCGCTGAAGTGCAGCACGCCGCCTTGCACCCGCTCCAGCCGCACGATGGACAGGCCGATGCGGTTGGGCCGCGCCGGCGCCCGGGTGGCGAAGACGCCGTGGGTCTTGTCGTCCAGGAAGGGCTTGACCTCCAGCGGCTCGTGCTCGCCGCGGTCCAGGTGGGTCAGCAGGATCAGGTATTCGAAGCCCTCGATGTCGCGCAGGCCGGGCACGAAGGCGGGCAGCAGCTCGATGCGGCCGGTCTCGGCGGGTGCGCCGGCGGTCTGGATCGGCATGCCGACCTTGTCGGTGAATCGGCTGCGCACGAAGGCGACGGGCTGGCAGGTGATGGTGCGGTTCATGTCGGGGCGGATGGAGGCAGGGGCGCGCGGGGTTGCACCGTGTAACGCCGGTCAGTGGGCGACAACGTATCTTGCACGCTGTCCAAATCCCGGGGAAGCCGTTTTGTTGCCAGAGCTGATCGCCGCCGTTCGAGCGAAGAAGGCCATATCGTTCATCTACCGCGGTGCGCGGCGTACGGTGGAGCCGCATGCGGTCGGCGTGGGGCATGACGGCGGCGTGTGGCTCAGTGCCTACCAGACGGCGGGCCACTCGGTGATGCCGGGCCAGGACTGGGTCTACTGCAAGGTGGATGCGGTCGAATCCCTGCAGGAAGTGCCGGTGCGTTTTCTGCGCACCCGCCCCGGCTACAGCCGCGAGGATTCGCGGTTCATGCGCTTCTACGCGGCGCTCTAGCCGGTGCCGGCGGTGACGGAGAATGGCGCCCGATGTCTGCCTTCGTACCGCCCCGACCGACCCCCGCCCCTGACGGTCTGCCCGGCGCCGAAGCGCTGATCGCCGGTGGCGAAACCGGACAGCGCCTGCGCGCCTTCGACTGGTCGGCCCATGCGCTGGGCCCGCCCGCCCGGTGGCCGGCGGCGTTGCGCACGGCGGTGAACCTGATCCTGTCCGTACCCGAGTCGATCTACATCTGCTGGGGCCCGGCGCTGCATTTCTTCCACAACGACCCTTATGTCCCCATGCTCGGCCCGCGGCTGGGGCAATCGATCGGCACCACGCTGCCGCGGCTCTGGCCGGATGCCTGGGAGGCGGTGCGGCCCGATGTGGAGGCAGCCCTGGCCGGCGGTACCGTCCAGCATGTCGATGTGCCGATCGCCATGGCACGCCACGGCGTGCCCGAGCAGACCTGGTGGACCTATTCGTTCTCGCCCCTGCGCGACGAGACCGGGGCGGTGGCCGGCGTGTTCTGCATCACCAACGAGCAGACCGAACGCATCCTGTCGCTGCAGGCACGCGAACTGGGCGAGCGGCGGCTCGACGTGGCCCAGGCCACCGGCCTGCTGGGTTTCTTCGAATGGGATGTGCGCAGTGCCATGGCCCGTGGCGATGCCAACTTCGCCCGCGCCTACGGCTTCGCGCCCGAGGAGGCCGAGCGCGGCATAGCGCTGCGGGCCATCGTCGACCGGGCCGATCCGGAGCACCGCGACAGCTATGCCGCCAGCGTGGCGGCCAGCGCCGCCCGTGCCGACGACTACGAACGCGAGGTGAAGGTGCGCCGCCCCGACGGCAGCGTGCGCTGGCTGATGGTGCGCGCCCGCTGTGCCGCCAGCGGGCCGGACGGCCCCCTGGTCTTCACCGGCATCGTGGTGGACATCACCGCCGCCAAGAACGCCGAGGAACTGCTGCGCCGCGCCAACGAATCCCTGGAGCTGCGCGTCGCCCAGCGCACGCGCGAGCGCGACCGCGCCTGGAACCTGAGCCGCGACCTGATGGGCGTGGCTGACACCGAGGGGGTGTGGATCAGCGTCAACCCGGCCTGGGAGCGGCTGCTGGGCTGGCGGCCCGAGCAGATCGTCGGCCGGACCTCGCACTGGCTGATCCATCCCGACGACCAGGAACGCACCCGGCAGGAGGAGCGCAGCCTGGCCGCCGGCACGGTCACCGAACGCTTCGTCAACCGCTTCTGCGATACCCAGGCGCGCTACCACTGGCTGTCGTGGACGGCGGTGATGGAAGGCGGCCTGCTCTACTGCAGCGCACGCGACGTGACCGAGGCCACCGAGCACCAGGCCCAGCTCGAACACACCCGCGACGCCCTGCGCCAGGCGCAGAAGATGGAGGCCATCGGCCAGCTCACCGGCGGGGTGGCGCACGATTTCAACAACCTGCTGACGGTGATCCGCTCCTCGGTCGACCTGCTGCGCCATCCGCGCATGAACGAGGACCGGCGCGGGCGTTACCTGGAGGCCATCTCCGACACGGTGGACCGCGCCTCGCGCCTGACCGGCCAGCTGCTGGCCTTCGCTCGCCGGCAGGCGCTGCAGCCGGAGGTCTTCGAGGTGAACCAGCGGGTGCGCAGCGTGGCCGAGATGATCCGCACCATGGTCGGCTCGCTGGTGCGGCTGGAAGTGCGCTGCACGCCGCAGCCGCTGCACACCCATGCCGACACCAGCCAGTTCGACACGGCACTGGTCAACCTGGCGGTCAATGCGCGCGATGCGATGCAGGGCCAGGGCGAGCTGCACATCGAGGTGCGGCGCACCGATGCGATTCCCGCGCAGGGCGCGCATCCGGCGGTGTCGGGCGACTTCGTGGTGGTGCACGTGGCCGACGAGGGACATGGCATGGCGCCCGAGCTGATGGACAAGATCTTCGAGCCCTTCTTCACCACCAAGCCCGTGGGCAAGGGCACGGGCCTGGGCCTGTCGCAGGTCTTCGGTTTCGTGCAGCAGTCGGGCGGGCAGACGCGGGTGCGCAGCGCGCCGGGCGAGGGCACACGCCTGAGCCTCTACCTGCCGGCCGTGGCGGCGCCGCCGGCAGCGCCCGTGGCGGTGCTGGCCGCGCGGGAAGTGGCCCCGGCGCCGGCGCGCGAGGGCCTGCTGGTGCTGCTGGTGGAGGACAACGAGGAAGTGGGACCGTTTGCCGAACAGGTCCTGCAGGCGCTGGGATATCGCACACGCTGGGCGACGCATGCCGAGCAGGCGCTGGAATGGCTCGCCGAGCCCGGCGAGCGCATCGATGCCGTGCTGACCGATGTGATGATGCCGGGCATCAGCGGCGTGGAACTGGCGCAGCGGCTGCGGGTTTCCCATCCCGGCCTGCCGGTCGTGCTCACCAGCGGCTACAGCCATGTGCTGGCGCAGGACGGCGGCCATGGCTTCACGCTGGTGCAGAAGCCCTATTCGGTCGAGACGCTGGGTGCGGCCCTGGAGCGTGTCCTGGAGCACGGGCGCGCCTAGCGCGGCGCGCGGCCTTCGTCGCCGCCCGCAGGTTTTCGGCTGGAGCCAGGCCTGCGGGGAAACTGCGATCGACAGTCGGGCGATGCACTTTCCGGCCGGCTTCATCACCTTCCTGCAGCAAGCCAACGCCGCGCTGATGGGCGTGCCATGGGCGCTGCCGGACCGGCCGTCGAGGCGTTCCATCCCCGTCATGCCGGCGGACTTCCCGGCGGGCCTGGCCGGCCTTCAGGAAGCGGGCACCTTCCAGCCGCCGACAGCGAGCCTGTCCTTGCCGGGCTACCCCGACTCCGACCGGACCGCGATGTGGTCGCAGCTGGACCCGGTGATCCGCCACTCGCCCACGCTGCGCCACCAGCTCGAACGGATGCGCCAGGGAGGATGGGCCGTGCGGTGGTCGAGCGACGAACCCAGCCTCTGCAACGTCACCGAGCGCGTGGTGGTGCTCTCGCCGGACGAGCCCCTGGGCATGATCGTCGGCAAGCTGGCGCACGAGGCCCGGCATACCTTCCAGCCGCCCATCACATCGCGGCAGTTTCCCGATGAGTGGACATTCGCGAAACGGGTCCGCATCGACGAAGCCCATGCCGTGTTCAACCACCTGTGGGTGCGCGACGAGATCCGCCGGGCCACCGGGCACGACATCGGGATCGGCATGGGCCACCCCGACTACTACCAGCTTGCCTGGGAACTCGTTCTCCTCCACGGCGACAAGAGCAGGCTGCTGCACCATATCGACCGGCTCTACCGCTGGGAAACGCCCAGCGCCAATCCGGATGACTGCTACTGGGGCGACGCCCGCAACGAGTGGCGCAAGGACGCCGGCCTGGCGCCGGTTCGCCCGCGCAGCAGGGTGGTGGAGGCGGGGCGGCAGCGGGCCCTGCGTTTGCTGGAGCGCGAGGCGCTGGAGATGGGCCTGTGGCAAGGCGGCCAGGCATGGAGGGCGTGGCAGACCGCCTGGCAGATCTGAGCCCGGGCGCTGCATTCGCATATCGCGGAGCTTCTTTCGGGTCGCGGCTGGCTGGCCGTGCGCCGCATTCGGAATGCTCGCGCCCATGCAAATTTTCATCCAACGGCATTGTCCCGGGGCGCTATGTCTCCCCGGCCTCGAAACCGGACCGCAGTTCCTGCCCGCTCCCCTGCCTGCACCATGGACCGGCGCCTATCTGCCGCAGGCCGCAGGCCGGCCCTTCAACCGCAGGAATTTTTCGGTGCCCCGCGAGGTCGGAATCCCTTCTGCGACACCGGCCGTCGCCGAGCCGGATACGCAGAAAGCGCCCTTGCTCTACCCCGCCAGCAATCTTCCGGCCATGTGGGCGCTGCTGGGCCCGCTGATCCAGCAGTCGCCCACGCTGGTGTTCCAGCTGGACCGGCTGCAGAAAACCGGCTGGCGCATCGAATGGGCCGCGGGCGGGGCGGAGTATTGCGACTGGGCGCAGCGCACCCTGCATCTGCGCGGCGATGTATCGCCCCTCTACGCCATGCAGGCCCTGGCCCACGAGGTGCGCCACGCCCTGCAGCGACCCGGCGTCATCCGCCAGTACCCCAGCGAACAGGCCTATGCCAACCTGATGTTGTCGCTGGAGGACGAGGCGGTGGTCAACCATCTGCAGGTCCGCTGGGAAATCATGCGCGCCACCGGCATCGACATCGGCATCGTGATGAAGCATCCCGCCTACTACGACGCCGTGTTCTCGCTCTATCTCAAACACCGTGACGTCGCTTTGCTGCTCTCGCGGATCCGCATGATGCACGGCTGGGAGTCCAGCTCCCTGACCGGCACCTGCTACTGGGAAGCCTCGGTGAACGAATGGCGCCAGCAGTTCGGGCTGCCGCCGATCCGGATCTCGCCGCAGCTGGTCGAGCAGGGGCAGGCGCTGGCCTGGCGCCTGCTGCGGCAGGAGAAGCAGCGGCTTCAGGCTGGGTCGGTCACCAGGCGGTCGCGTCCGCCCTGCTTGGCGCGGTAGAGCCGGCGGTCCACCGAGTCGAGGAACTGCACCGGATCGTCGTCCGCCGTCGGCACGATGGTGCCGGCGCCTATGCTCACCGTGACCAGCGGCCCGACCGGCGATGCCGCATGGGCGATGCGCGCCTCGGCGATCGCGCTGCGGCAGCGTTCGGCGATGGCCTGGGCGCCCAGCGCATGGGTGTTGGGCAGCACCAGCACGAACTCCTCGCCGCCGTAGCGGGCGAAGAAGTCGCCCTCGGCGCGGGTGGTGGTGCTGAGGGCATGGCAGACCATCTTCAGGCACTCGTCGCCCTGCACATGGCCGTAGCAGTCGTTGTATTGCTTGAAGCAGTCGATGTCGAACAGGATCATCGACAGCGGCTGCTGCGTGCGCCGGGCATCGGCCCAGTTGTTCTGGAACACCTCGTCGAACTTGCGCCGGTTGGCCACGCCGGTCAGGCCGTCCTTGAAGGAGAACTCCTCCAGCTGGCGCTGCAGTTCCAGCAACTTCTGCTCGGTCTTCTTCTGCTCGGTGATGTCGAACATGAAGCCGATCAGGGCCTTGGGCGTGCCGTCGGGGTTGCGTTCGACGTGGACCACGTCGCGGATCCACACATAGCCGCCGCTGGAGGTCAGCGCGCGGTAGTCGGCCTCGTGGTCGGTGCCGGCCTGGGACTGGGCTATGCAGAAATCGACCACCCACGAACGGTCGTCCGGATGCATGCGGGCGGCCCAGTCGTTGACGGTGGTCCAGCTCTGCGGCGTCCAGCCGAGCAACTGCTCGATCTGCGGGCCCACGTAGGCGAAGGTGGCGGTGGCCCAGTCGATCTTCCAGGGGATGGCCTTGGTGGATTCGAGCAGGGTTCGGTAGACGTCGCTGTCGGGTTCTATGCTTTTCACGGACGGTCCGGACGGTTGTGCGATGGGCGGGCGGACACGCGCCACCCGGCTATTGTCATCGCATCAACCGACGCGGTTGAACCACCAGAGGGAAAGCAGGGAAGCGGCCAGCGCCAGGGCGGCGGCGACCAGGGCGAACAGGGCGGAGATCTCGGTCTCGTGTTTCTCCACCGACAGGCGCGAACTCAGGGTGTCGTAGATGTGCTTGAGGTCGGCCGCGGTGCCTGCGTAGAAGTACTCGGCCTGGGTCTTGGCGGCGATGGCCTTCAGCGTGTCCTCGTCGAGCTTGACCCGCATCGACCAGCCCTCGAAGCCGATGGTGTCGCCGTCGCGGGTGCCCACGCCCACGGTGTAGACCCGCACGCCGCGGTCGGCGGCGATCTGCGCGGCCTCCAGCGGATCGACGCCGGTGGTGCGCTGGCCGTCGGTCAGCATGACGATGGCGGCCGAGCCGTAGGAGCCGGGCGCCACCGGCGGCGGCGGGGCGGCGCCGGGGCGGTTGGCCTGGCGCGATTCGTCCAGCGACAGGGTGCCGCGCAGTGCGTTGCGGTCGGCGCCCAGGGCCGACATCTCGATGCCGCTGTTGGGGAACAGGGTGGCCAGCGCCATCACGATGCCGTTGCCGGTGGCCGTGCCGCGCTGCAGCTGGAAGCCGTCGATGGCTTTTTCCAGGTCCTCGCGCGACTGCGTCGGCAGCTGCGCCACCTGGGCGCTGCCGGCGAAAGCGACGATGCCCACACGCACCCGGCGCGGCAGCTCGGCGATGAAGGACTTGGCGGCCTGCTGGGCGGCCACCATGCGGTTGGGCTGCACATCGGTGGCGCGCATGCTGGCCGAGACGTCGATGGCCAGCATGATGGTCTGCTGCTGCATCGGCAGCGCGATCACCGCCACCGGCCGGGCGGCGGCCAGCAGCATCGCGGCCAGGGCCAGCAGCATCAGCAGCGGCGGCAGGTGGCGGCGCCAGCCGGGGCCCTTGCCCATGGCCTCGCGCACCAGCGACAGGCTGGCGTACTGCACGGCCAGCTTGCGTTTGCGGCCCAGCATCCAGACGTACAGCAGCACCAGCACCGGCAGCACCAGCAGCAGCCAGAGGAACTGCGGCCAGAGGAAGTCCGGCGTGGGCAGCGCTTCCAGCCATTGGCGGACATGGGTCAGCCACGACGCCAGCAGCGTGGTGAAGGAGGAATGCGGGGTGGACGTCGGCATCGGCGGTCTGGGCTCTTGTCAGGCGGCGTGGGTGGGGGCGGCGAGGCGCCGGGCGCGGCGGCGGCGCAGCTCGGCGAAGCGGGCGATGGCATCGGCCAGGTCGCAGGTGGTGCTGAGTTCGAGCGCATCGGCGCCGGCCACGGCGAAGCTCTCGCGCAGCTTCTCCTCGCGGGCGGCGGCGGCGCGGGCGAAGCGCTGGCGGAAGACCCGGTCGTGGGTGTCGACCAGCATCTGCTCGCCGGTCTCGGCGTCGCGCAGGGTCAGCAGGCCGACGTCGGGCAGGGCCTGTTCCAGCGGATCGACCAGGCGCACCGCGATCACGTCGTGGCGCTCGACCAGGCGGGCCAGCGGCCGCTCCCAGCCGGGCGGGCTGATGAAGTCCGACACGACGAAGACGGTGGAGCGCCTGCGCAGGCCGCGGCCGGCGGCCTGCAGCCATTGCGCCAGTCCGCCGTCGTCCGCCGCGGGCGGGCGGCGTTTCTGCAGCTGCTCCAGCAGGCGCATGACCTGCTCGCGCCCCCCGCGCGCCGGCAGCCAGCCGGCATTGCCGCTGCCGCCGAGCAGGCCGCCCACGCGGTTGCCGTGGCGGGTCAGCAGCTGCGCCATCAGGGCGACGAACTCGGTCTGCACCACCCGCTTGGTGCGCGGGCTGGAGCCGAAGTCCATGGAGCCGCTGCCGTCGGCGATCAGGCAGGCGCTCATCTCGCGGTCTTCGGTGAAGACACGCACATGGGGCACGTCGAGCCGGGCGGTGACGTTCCAGTCGATATGGCGCACGTCGTCGCTGGGCTGGTATTCGCGCAGATCGGCCAGGTCCATGCCGGCGCCGCGCGACAGCGTGGGAAAGCCGCCCTGCAGCAGGCCGTCGAGCCGGCGCAGGGCCGTCCATTCGATGCGGCGCAGCAGGGCCGCGGCGGACTCGGGCGGGGCGGCCGGTGCCGCCTCGGGGCTAGGCGGCCTTTTTCTCATAGGCATGGGCCAGCGGCTTGGGGGGCTTGCCGACCTTGTCCATGAGCTTGGCGATCAGCGCGTCGGCCGTCACGCCCTCGGACAGGGCTTCGTAGGACAGCGAGATGCGGTGGCGCATCACGTCCGGCACCAGGTCGATCATGTCTTCGGGCAGGGCGTAGTCGCGGCCGCGCATCATGGCCAGGGCGCGGCAGCCCTCGGCCAGGTTGATGGTGGCGCGCGGGCTGGCGCCGTACTGCAGCAGGCGGGCCATGTCGGCCAGGCCGTGCTCCTGCGGCCGGCGGGTGGCGGCCACCAGGCGCACGGCGTACTGCAGCAGCGAGGGATCGACATACACCTGGCGGCAGATGGCCTGCAGCTCGGCCAGCTGGGCGGTGGTGCAGACCGGCGTGGCGGGCGCGGGCGGATGCATGGCGCGCTGCACGATGACGAATTCCTCCTCGTCGCTCGGGTAGTCCACCAGCACCTTCATCATGAAGCGGTCCACCTGCGCCTCGGGCAGGGGATAGGTGCCTTCGGTCTCCACCGGGTTCTGGGTGGCCAGCACCACGAAGGGAGAGGGCACGCGGTGGCTCTCGCCGGCGATCGTCACCTGGCGTTCCTGCATCACTTCCAGCAAGGCGCTCTGCACCTTGGCCGGCGCGCGGTTGATTTCGTCGGCCAGCAGCAGGTTGGCGAAGACGGGGCCGAGCGAGGTGCTGAACTCGCCCGTCTTCTGGTTGTACATGCGGGTGCCGACCAGGTCGGCCGGTACCAGGTCGGGCGTGAACTGGATGCGGCGGAAGTTGCCCTGCACCGCATAAGAGAGCGTCTTGACGGTCAGCGTCTTGGCCAGCCCCGGCACGCCCTCGACCAGCAGATGGCCCTGGGCCAGCAGCGCCACCATCACCCGCTCAAGGAAACGGTCCTGGCCGACGACGATGCGTTTGACTTCGAAGAGCACCTGCTCCATCAGGCTGGCGGTCTGGTCGCGGCTGGAGGTTTCCATCGGCATGTCGGGTGTTCCGGAAAAAAGGGTGGGCCTCAGAAGGGCGGCATGCCGGCGGCGGCGGCGGCGTTCTCGATCGGCACGGCAAAGCCTATGCCCAGGAAGGTGCGGTGCTGGGTCGGGTTGAGGATGGCGGTGACGATGCCGACCACCTCGCCGTCCATGGTGAGCAGCGGGCCGCCCGAGTTGCCGGGGTTGGCCGCGGCATCGAACTGGATCAGGTTGGACAGCTGCTGCTTGCCTTCGGGCGACAGGAAACCCCGCTTGAGCCCCGAGACGATGCCCGAGGAGACGGAGGGCCCGATGCCGAAGGGAAAACCGATGGCCGCCACCTCGTCGCCCGGCCGCAGCGTGGCGGTGGATTTGAGCGTGGCAGCGGCCAGGTCGTCCGGGATCTTGTGGGCCTGCAGCACGGCCAGGTCGTTTTCGGCCTGCACGTTGATGACCGAGGCCACGCTCTCCAGGCCGTCGGCGAAGGTCACGCGGATATGGTCGGCACCGGCCACCACATGCAAATTGGTGAGGATCACGCCCTTGTCGACCACCACCACGCCGGTGCCGATGCCGCGCTCGATCTCGCCTTCTTCCTTGGGTTTGTACTTGCCGCGGCCGATCTTCTCGCTCTTGTCGTAAGCGACCACTCGCACGACCGAGGGCGCGACCTTGTCGGCGGCGCGGGCCACGGCGGACGGCAGCACGGCCTTTTCCAGCGTGTGGCGCACGGCGTTGTCCACATCCTTCTGGGTGACCGGCGGCGCTGCGGGCCGCAGGGCGACGGTCAGCGCCACGGCGAGCGCGGCCGCGGCGAGCACGGGCGTGGCGGCGTTGCGCGCCATGTGGAGATAGCGGCTGCGGCGGGTGGAGGAGGTGGGTGGTGTTGCCGCGACGGGCGGTGCCGGCTCGGGCACCGCCGTGGCCGCGATGGGTGCGGCCGCTTCTGCGCCGACGTTCGCCGGCGGGTCTTCCGGCGGACGTCGGGGACTGCTGTAGAGGGCGGGCCTGCGCATTCCGAACGCTTCCTAGAAAGAGGTCATCGGGATGGGGCGCGCGGCGGCCAGCGGCGTTGCGCGCCTGTGACTCATACCCTAGCACGATTCCAATTCCAGAGGCTGACGATGGGTGTGGGTAAACGGCCAATCCCCGGCATGGGGCATCATCGTCCGGATGGAACGCTGGATCGACACCCATTGCCACCTCGACGCCGCCGAGTTCGGCGCCGATGGCGACACGATGCGCCAGTCCGCCCGCCAGCGCGGCGTGGCCTGCTGCGTGGTGCCTGCCATCGGCGCCGTCAATTTCGATGCGGTCCAGGGCTGGGCGCAGCGCCACGGCGATACCTACGCGCTCGGCATCCACCCCCTCTTCACCGGCAGCGCAGGCGACGACGACCTGGCCCTGCTGGCAGCCCGCCTGGAGCAATCGCGCGAAGACCCGCAGCTGGTCGCCATCGGCGAGATCGGCCTCGACTACTTCGTGCCCGACCTGGACGACAGCCGCCAGCAGCATTTCTTCCGCGAGCAGCTGAAGCTCGCTCGCCGCTTCGACCTGCCGGTGCTGCTGCACACCCGCCGCTCGGTGGACCGGGTGCTGCGCCACCTGCGCGAAGTGGGCGGCAGCGGCGCCGGCCGCCACCGGTGGCGCGGCATCGCCCATGCCTTCAACGGCAGCCAGCAGCAGGCCGACACCTTCATCGCCCTCGGCTTCAAGCTGGGCGTGGGCGGCACCGCCACCTTCGACCGGGCCCAGCAGGTGCGCCGCGTGGTGCAGGCCGTGCCCCTGGAAGCCATCGTGATGGAGACCGATGCGCCCGACATTCCACCGCACTGGCTCTACCGCGACGCCGCCCAGCGCGCCGACGGCTCGCCGCAGGCGCGCAATTCGCCGGTGGAGCTGCCGGCCATCGGCGCGGCCGTGGCCGAACTGCGCGGCCTGACGCCCCAGGCGCTGGCCGAAGCCTCCAGCGCCAACGCCTGGGACGCCATGCCGCGCCTGGCCAGCTGGATGCAAAGCCGTGCATCCCCTGTGTAATCCCGCCGTGCCCCGCGCCGGCTTTTCCACCGCTTTCAGCGACACTCCTGCCCGATGAGCCGACCCACCCGCCGCGCACCCGCCTTGCCCGAGGTGAATTTTTCCGACTACGGCGATGTCCGAAGCCTGCACCTGGGCACCCTCTGGATCCAGGGCTCGATGCGCCTGGACGCGCCCGACGACATCGAGCTGGAGTACGTCCAGCGCATGATGGCCTGGATGCTTTTCGTCGATGCGCCTTCGGTGATGCGCCGCCACGCCATGCAGCTCGGCTTGGGCGCCGCGGCCCTCACCAAGTTCTGCCGCCGCAAGCTGCGCATGCACACGACCGCCGTGGAACTCAATCCCGCCGTGGTGCATGCCTGCCGCGGCTGGTTCAAGCTGCCGGCCGACGATGCCCGCCTGAACGTGATCGTGGCCGACGCCGCCGCGGAAATCAAAAAGCCGAAGTGGGCCGGCACCATCGACGCCCTGCAGGTCGATCTTTATGACGACGAGGCCGCCGCCCCCGTGCTCGACAGCGCCGATTTCTACCGCGACTGCCGCGCGCTGCTGACGGAAGAGGGCTGCATGACCGTCAACCTCTTCGGCCGCGCCGCCAGCTACGAACGCAGCCTGGCGCAGATCTCCGAAGCCTTCGGCGACACGGCGGTCTGGGCCTTCCGGCCCACACGCGAAGGCAACACCGTGGTGCTGGCCCAGCGCACGCCGAGTCGGCCCGACCGGGCCACGCTGCTGGCGCGCGCCGCCACCCTCCAGGAACGCTGGGGCCTGCCCGCGCAGAAATGGCTGCGCGTCTTCAAGCCCGTGATCGCATCGCTGGAGTGAACGCCATGGAACCGTCCACCGCACCCCCGATCGCCGCCGTGCAGGCCGCCGGCCCGGTGACCTGGCGCCAGATGGTCGAATGGCTGCGCGCCGACGGCGTCATCGGCGCTGACGAGGCCGAACGCACCATCGCCCGCTGCTCCCGCGCCGAGAGCAGCCAGACCGCGCTGCTGCGCCTGGCCAACGTCGCCATCACCCGCCAGTCCGACGGCAAGCCGATGGACGTGGAGATGCTCACCGAATACCTGGCCGCCAAGGCCGGCCTGCCCTATCTGCGCATCGACCCGCTGCGGGTGGAGGTGGGCAAGGTGGCCGACACCATGAGCGCCGCCTATGCCGAGCGCCACCGGGTGCTGCCGGTGCAGGTGACGTCCAAGGAAGTGGTGGTGGCCACCGCCGAGCCCTTCATGAACGACTGGGTGCCCGAGGTGGAGCGCCAGGCCCGCCGGGCGGTGAAACGGGTGGTGGCCAACCCGGTGGACATCCACAAGTTCACCATCGAATTCTTCGCGCTCGCCAAGTCGGTGCGCGCCGCCCAGAAGGCCGGCGGCAACGGCGGCGCCGCCAGCTTCGAGCAGCTGGTGGAACTGGGCCGCAGCAACCGCCAGCTCGACGCCAACGACCAGGGCGTGGTGCGGGTGGTCGACTGGCTCTGGCAATACGCCTTCGACCAGCGCGCCAGCGACATCCACCTGGAGCCGCGGCGCGAGCAGGGCGTGATCCGTTTCCGCATCGACGGCGTGCTGCATCAGGTCTACCAGATGCCGCTGGGCGTGCTCAACGCCATGACCGCCCGCATCAAGCTGCTGGGCCGCATGGACGTGGTGGAGCGCCGCCGCCCGCAGGACGGCCGCATCAAGACCCGCAACCCGCGCGGCGACGAAGTGGAAATGCGCCTGTCCACCCTGCCCACCGCCTTCGGCGAGAAGATGGTGATGCGCATCTTCGACCCGGACACCGCCGTCAAGGACCTGGAAGCGCTCGGCTTCATGCCCCACGACGCCAGCCGCTGGGAAGACCTGGTGACCCGGCCGCACGGCATCATCCTGGTGACCGGCCCGACCGGGGCCGGCAAGACCACCACCCTGTACTCCACCCTCAAGCGGGTGGCGACCGAAGAGGTCAACGTGACCACGGTGGAGGACCCGATCGAGATGATCGAGCCCTCCTTCAACCAGACCCAGGTGCAGCCCCAGCTCGACTTCGGCTTCGCCGAGGGCCTGCGCGCCATGATGCGGCAGGACCCGGACATCATCATGGTGGGCGAGATCCGCGACCTGGAGACCGCCGACATGGCGGTGCAGGCCGCGCTCACCGGCCACCTGGTCTTCTCCACCCTGCACACCAACGACGCGCCCTCGGCCGTCACTCGCCTGATGGAGCTGGGCGTTCCGCCCTACCTGCTCAACGCCACCCTGCTGGGCGTGCTGGCCCAGCGCCTGGTGCGCACCCTGTGCAGCGCCTGCCGCCAGCCCGACGACGCGGCCTCCCGCGAAAGCCTGGCCGCCGCCATGAAGCCCTGGAAACTCAGCGGCGGCTACCAGCCCTACAAACCCGTGGGCTGCGTGGAATGCCGCATGACCGGCTACCGCGGCCGCATGGGCCTGTACGAACTGCTGACCGTCAGCGAAGTCTTCAAGGACAAGGTCAACAAGGAGCCGGTGATTGGCGCGCTGCGGCGCCAGGCGATCGCCGACGGCATGCGGCCCCTGCGGCTGGCCGGTGCGCTGCGGGTGGCCGAAGGGCTGACCACGCTGCCGGAAATACTGGCGACCACGCCGCCGCTGGATACGGGCGAATAAGCGGTCGGGCGCTAAGTACAGGTCCTGGGGCAAGCCGGCATTTCTTTCTGAATAAAATTATTCAAAAATAAACCGAACTGGCCGGCGCTCGTTTTCCAGGGCTATTGCGGGTCGCGAATTCGGGCTCGAGACGCTGAATTTGGCGATCCGCCAGCCCACCCTAAACAGATATTGGCGCTAAATGGTTTTCGACGTGCTGGTCTTGCGTCGCAGGTCGGGTTACGAACGAACCGCGCTACAAAAATGGGAATGATTGACTTCCATGCAAATTGCAGAAAGGCGATAGATATAGATTGAATCGAGATGAATAAATTGTGAGTGTTCACTTGCGTTAATTGTCGTCTGAAGCAATGATGCCTGCGTGTCTCATCGGCTGCTTGTGAATGTCCGTCGTGAATTTCTTATTGTTTATTTTTCGCCGCCCCGCCCTGGGCCTGCTGTTTGCACTATGCGGTTGCGAGTCCTTGACGGCGCCCTTGGGCCAGGAGGCCAAGAACTCCGACCCGCCGGTATTCACACCTTCGGGCTATGAGCGGCAGAAAAGCGTGATCTGCATGCAGGAGCGCCGCAAGACGCCCAACAAAATTCCCTTGACGCCTCGGAGATTCTCGATTCCGGTGGAAGTGCTGATGCCGAAAACGCCGTGCTTGGAACTGCAAGCCAATGGTCAATTGGTGGAGGTGCCGGGCCAGTGTGGATTGATCCCGAGGGAAGCCAAGTCTTGCGATTGAAGATGAATAGCTGTAAGTGAAGAGCAAGCGGCCGCCCCACGTGAGGAGCAAAGATCTTCCCCTTTGCCGTGGCCCACTTCGACGCCCGTTGGCAAGGCCGCTCAGCCGCCCGCCTAGCTCAGCGGGGCCAGGGTCGTAGCCGCGCCGACTTGTCGAGCAAGCCCCGCACCTGCTGGCCGCCGGCCGGCGCGAAACCCATCCCTCGTTGCGATAGCCCTATCGCCAACTTGCGGGAATTCCCTTGGTCCACGGTAGGTGGAATCCACATCGGGAAAGTGACTTTGCGAACCCACAATCCGCCATTCTCAAATTTTTGTGTTTGGAGAGAGCTGTGAAGATCAAGAGTCAAAAAGACTTTTTCTCCGGCCTGATGTTCCTCATCGTAGGCATCGGGTTCGCGTGGGGAGCGACGAACTACACGATTGGCTCGGGAGCCCGCATGGGCCCGGGCTATTTCCCGTTGATGCTGGGCATCCTGATGGCCATCCTCGGCGCGGTGCTGACGATGACGGCGATGTCGGTGGAAACCGAGACCGGCGACCCGATCGGCAAGTGGGCCTGGAAGCCGCTGGGCTTCGTGATCGTCGCCAACCTGCTGTTCGGCATCCTGCTCGGCGGCCTGCCCAGCATCGGCCTGCCGGCCATGGGCCTGATCATCGCGATCTATGCCCTGGTGATCATCGGCAGCATGGCCGGCAACGAGTTCAAGCTCGTGCCCACCATCATCCTGGCCACCGTGCTCGCCATCGGCAGCTACATCGCCTTCATCTGGGCCCTCAAGCTGCAGATGCAGGTGTGGCCCACCTTCATCACCGGCTGAAGCGGCGAGAGATAAAACATGGACCTGATTAATCACCTGTCTCTGGGTTTCGGCGTGGCCTTCACGCCGATCAACCTGCTGTACTGCCTGATCGGCTGTATCCTAGGCACGCTGATCGGCGTGCTCCCCGGCATCGGCCCGGTGGCGACCATCGCCATGCTGCTGCCCGCCACCTACGCACTGCCCCCGGTGTCGGCGCTGATCATGCTGGCCGGTATCTATTACGGCGCCCAGTACGGCGGCTCCACCACCGCCATCCTGGTGAACCTGCCGGGCGAATCGTCGTCGGTGGTGACCGTGATCGACGGCTACCAGATGGCGCGGCGAGGCAGGGCGGGTCCCGCGCTGGCGGCTGCCGGCCTGGGTTCGTTCTTCGCCGGCTGCGTGGGCACCATCATCCTGGCCGCCTTCGCACCTCCGCTGACCGAAGTCGCCTTCAAGTTCGGTCCTGCCGAATACTTCTCGCTGATGATCCTGGGCCTGATCGGCGCCGTGGTGCTGGCTTCTGGCTCGCTGCTCAAGGCCGTGTCCATGATCGTGCTGGGCCTGCTGCTGGGCCTGGTGGGTACCGACGTGAACTCGGGTGTCGCCCGTTTCTCCTTCGACATCCCTGAGCTGACCGACGGCATCGGCTTCGTGGCCATCGCCATGGGTGTGTTCGGCTACGGCGAAATCATCGCCAACCTGGCCAACCCGGAAGAAGACCGCGAAGTGTTCACCGCCAAGGTGTCGGGCCTGTTCCCCACCAAGGAAGACTTCAAGCGCATGATCCCGGCCGTGCTGCGCGGCACGGCACTCGGCGCAGCACTGGGCATCCTGCCCGGCGGCGGCGCGCTGCTGGCGGCCTTCGCTGCCTACACGATCGAAAAGAAGACCAAGCTGCAACCCGGCGAAGTTCCTTTCGGCCAAGGCAACATCCGCGGCGTGGCGGCTCCCGAGTCGGCCAACAACGCCGGTGCTCAGACCTCCTTCATCCCGCTGCTGACGCTGGGCATTCCGCCCAACGCGGTGATGGCGCTGATGGTGGGTGCGATGACCATCCACAACATCCAGCCCGGCCCGCAGGTGATGACCAGCAACCCGGAACTGTTCTGGGGCCTGATCGCCTCGATGTGGATCGGCAACGCGATGCTGATCGTGCTGAACCTGCCGCTGATCGGCATGTGGATCAAGCTGCTGTCGGTTCCCTACAAGTACCTGTTCCCGTCGATCATCCTGTTCTGCGCGATCGGTGTGTACTCGACCAACAACAACACCTTCGACATCTGGATGGTGGGTGCCTTCGGCGTGATCGGCTACATCTTCCACAAGCTCGGCTGCGAACCCGCACCGCTGCTGCTGGGCTTCATCCTGGGCCCGATGATGGAAGAGAACCTGCGCCGCGCGCTGCTGCTGTCGCGTGGCAGCTGGTCGGTGTTCGTGCAGCGTCCGATCTCGGCCGGCCTGCTGGCAGCCGCCCTGCTGCTGCTGATCATCGTGCTGCTGCCCGCGGTGAAGAACAAGCGCGAAGAAGCCTTCGTCGAAGAGTGATTCCGCGAGGTCTCCTCTCCCTTTGAAAACGGCGCCCTCGGGCGCCGTTTTTGTTCGTTTCAACCATTGCCGTGAATCCTCGTCCCACCCCTTCGGCCGCCGGCCTGCTGCTGGCCACCATCGGCGCCATCGCCTTCAGCGGCAAGGCCATCATCGTCAAGCTGGCTTATCGGCACGGCGTGGATGCGGTCACGCTGATCATGCTGCGCATGCTGTTCGCGCTGCCCTTCTTCCTGCTCCTGGCCTGGTGGGCCGGGCGTGAGCGGGGCGGCGTGCGGCCTGCGGCGCTCACCCGGCGCGACTGGCTGGGGGTGCTGGGGCTGGGCTTCACCGGCTACTACCTGTCGAGCTTTCTCGACTTCGCCGGGCTGGCCTATATCAGCGCCAGCCTGGAGCGGCTGATCCTGTACCTCAACCCCACGCTGGTGCTGCTGCTGGGCTGGCTGATCTACCGGCGCATGGTGCTGCGCGGACAGCTCGTGGGCATGGCGATCAGCTACGGCGGCGTGGTGCTGGTCTTCGGGCGGGAGCTGCACGGCGCGGGCGGGGCGGCGGTATGGGGTGCGGCGCTGGTGTTCGCGAGCGCGCTGAGTTATGCCGTCTACCTGCTCTACAGCGGGCAACTGGTGCGGCGCCTGGGCTCGCTGCGGCTGGTGGGGCTGGCGAGCACGGTGGCCTGCCTGTGCTGCCTGCTGCAGTTCGCGCTGCTGCGGCCGCTGGATTCGGTGCTGGCGGTGGCGCCGGCGGTGCTGTGGCTGTCGCTGCTCAACGCCACGGCCTGCACGGTGGTACCGGTGCTGCTGGTGATGATGGCGGTCGAGCGCATCGGGCCGGCGCTCACGGCGCAGAGCGGCATGATCGGCCCGGTCTCCACCATCCTGCTGGGGGTGCTGCTGCTGGACGAGCCCTTCACCGCCTGGCTGGCGGCGGGCACGGTGCTGGTGATCGCCGGCATCCTGGTCTTCACCCGCGCGAAAGCCTGAGCGCGGCGCTGGCGGGCGCGCGGCCCGTATGATTTTCGTTTTGCAGTTTTTCGACCATTCCAACAAGGGGATCGCATGGACTTCGGTTTGACCGGCAAATGGGCATTGGTGTGCGGCGCGAGCAAGGGCCTGGGCCTGGGCTGCGCGACCGCGCTGGCGGGCGAGGGTGTCAACGTGGTGATCGTGGCGCGCGGCGCCGAACTGCTGGAGAAGGCCGCGGCCGAGCTGCGCACCACTTCCAGCGGCGAGATCAAGGCCATCGCCGCCGACATCACCACCGCCGAAGGCCGCGCGGCCGTGTTCGCCTTCCGCAAGGACTACGACATCGTCGTCACCAATGCCGGCGGCCCGCCGCCCGGCGATTTCCGCGACTGGCAGCGCGAGGACTGGATCAAGGCGGTGGACGCCAACATGATCACGCCGATCGAGCTGATCAAGGCCACCATCGACGGCATGGCCGCGCGCGGCTTCGGCCGCATCGTCAACATCACCTCCAGCTCGGTGAAGGCGCCGATCGAGGTGCTGGGCCTGTCCAACGGCGCGCGCAGCGGCCTGACCGGCTTCGTCGCCGGCGTGGCGCGCAGCGAGGTGGCGGCCAAGGGCGTGACGATCAACAACCTGCTGCCCGGCTCCTTCGACACCGACCGCATCCGCACCACCATGGCCGGCGCGGCCAAGAAGGCCGGCACCGACATCGAGACCATCGCCGAGAAACGCAAGCAGGGCATCCCCGCGCGGCGCCTGGGCACACCCAAGGAGTTCGGCGAGATCTGCGCCTTCCTCTGCAGCACCCAGGCCGCCTACATCACCGGCCAGAACGTGCTGGCCGACGGCGGCGCCTACGGCGGCACCTACTGAGAACAGACCGACTCGCGAACCACGGACCCCACGATGAACCAGCCCGCCTTCGACATTCCCGCCGTGCCGGCCGCCCGCCTGCCCGATCTGCTGCGGGCCATGCCCAAGGCCGAGCTGCACATCCACATCGAGGGTTCGCTGGAGCCCGAGCTGATCTTCGCCCTGGCCGAGCGCAATGGCGTGAGCCTGCCCTACGCCAGCGTGGAGGCGCTGCGCCAGGCCTATGCCTTCAGCAATCTGCAGAGTTTCCTGGACATCTACTACGCCGGTGCCAGCGTGCTGCTGAAGGAGCAGGACTTCCACGACATGGCGATGGCCTACTTCGAGCGTGCCGCGGCCGACAAGGTGCTGCGCGCCGAACTCTTCTTCGATCCGCAGACCCACACGGCGCGCGGTGTGCCGATGGCGACCGTCATCGACGGCCTGCACCGCGCCTGCGTGGATGCCAAGGCGGCCTTCGGCATCGACGCGGCGCTGATCCTGTGTTTCCTGCGCCACCTCAGCGAGGACGAGGCGATCGAGACGCTGCAGCAGGCGCTGCCGCATCTCGACAAGATCATCGGCGTGGGCCTGGATTCGAGCGAGGTCGGCCATCCGCCGGAGAAGTTCGCCCGGGTATTCGCCCGCTGCGGCGAACTCGGCCTGCACCGCGTGGCCCATGCCGGCGAGGAGGGACCGCCGGCCTATATCCGCAGCGCGCTCGACGTGCTGCATGCCGAACGCATCGACCACGGCGTGCAGGCGGTGCACGATCCGGTGCTGATGCAGCGCCTGGCGGCCGGGCGGATTCCGCTGACGGTCTGCCCGCTGTCCAACCAGAAGCTCTGCGTCTTCCCCGACCTGGCCGACCACAACCTGCGCGCACTGCTGGACGCCGGCCTATGCGCCACCGTCAATTCGGACGACCCGGCCTATTTCGGCGGCTACATGAACGACAACTTCCTGCAGGTCTTCGCCGCCACCGGCCTGGATGCACGCCATGCCTACCAGCTGGGCCGCAACGCCTTCGAGGGCAGCTTCGCCAGCGATGAGTTGAAGCGCGGCTATATCGCGCAGCTCGACGCGGTCTTCGAGTCCTTCCGCTAGATGCGGATGCTGGTGGCGAAACCCTCCACCAGCGCATCGATCAGCAGCCGCACCGCCGGCGAGAGCCCGAGCCGGGTCGGGAAGACCGCATGGGCGATGCCTTCGCCCAGGTGACACTGGGGCAGCACCTGCTCCAGCGTGCCCTCGGCCAGCGCCTGGCGCACCACATAGGCGGGCAGGCTGACGATGCCCACGCCGTCCAGCGCGGCCTGGCGCAGGGTGGTGAAGTCGTCCACCGTCAGGCGCGGCGTATGGGCGTGCACATGGGTGCTGCCGTCGGGCGCCACCAGATGCCAGCTGTGCCGGCCGGCCACCCAGCCGAAACCCATGCTGGGCATGCGTTCCAGGTCTTCCAGGCTGGCCGGACGGCCGCAGCGGTCCAGCAGGGCGGGGCTGCCGACCAGGATGGCGCCGCCGGAGATCAGGGTGCGCACCACCAGGCCGGAATCTTCCAGCGGCGGCCGGCGCACCCGCAAGGCGATGTCGAAGCCTTCCTCGATCACGTCCACCCGGCGGTTGCTTGCCTCGACCTGCAGCCGCACCTCGGGCCAGTCGGCCAGGTAGCGCGCCAGGATGCGGCCGACGCCGTTCTCCAGGAAACCCAGCGGGCAGGACATGCGCACCAGGCCGCGCGGCGTCTCGTGCGTGGCCTCGATCACGGCCTGCGCCGACTGCGCCTCGGCCATCAGCGCCTTGCAGTGCTGCAGGTATTGGTGGCCGACGTCCGTCAGGGCGATGCGCCGGGTGCTGCGCTGCAGCAGGCGCACGCCCAGCCGGGCCTCCAGCGCCGACAGCCGGCGGCTCAGCAGGGAGGTCTGCAGGCCCAGCGCGCGCGCCGCAGCGCTGAAGCCGCCGTACTCCACCACCTTGGCGAAATAAGCCATGTCGTTGAGGTCCGGAAGTTCTTCCGGCAATTGCGCGGCCTGGGTTTTCATGCTCAGGATTATTGCAATGGCAGGAAGATGATTTGCTGGCTGCCGTCTTTATCCTGAATTCGAGTGGCAATAGCATGGGACCCATGACGGCGAATTCCGCCGCCCTTTCCATCAGAAAGAACGCCATGAAAGTCCTGCACCTCGATTCCAGCTCCCTGGGCGCCGTTTCCGTCTCGCGCCAGATCGGCGCCGCCGTCGCTGCCGAACTGGCCGGCGCTTCGGGCAGCGTGGTCTACCGCGACCTGACCGCCCAGCCGATCGCCCACCTCGACGGCAATCTGATCGCCGCCATGCGTCCCGCACCCGGCGCCACGCCGCCCGAAGACGCGGCCGTCAAGGCCGAGCTGGCCCTGAACGAGACCCTGCTGGCCGAGCTGTTCGCCTCGGAAGCCATCGTCATCGGCGCGCCCATGTACAACTTCAGCGTGCCCAGCCAGCTCAAGGCCTGGATCGACCGCGTGGCACAGGCCGGCCGCACCTTCCGCTACGGCGCCTCGGGCCCCGAAGGCCTGGTCGGCGACCGCAAGGTGGTGATCGTGTCCTCGCGCGGCGGCAAGTACGCCGGCATGCCCTTCGAGGCAGCGCTGGACCACCAGGAAGCCTATCTGCGCGGCGTGCTGGGTTTCTTCGGCATCAAGGACGTGACGGTGATCCGCGCCGAAGGCATCGGCATGGGCCCGGAAGCCCGCGACGCGGCCATCGCCGCCGCCCTGGCCCAGGTCGATGGCCTGACCGCCGCAGCCTGATCCGATAGCGCTTATCCGCGCCGCCGTATGGCGGTGCAGGGCAGGGCCTTTAAGCTCTCGCCCCATGAAAGCCTATCGCTCCCGCATCCTGCGTTTCGACCCCGCCAGCCAGCAGCCCCTGTTCGACGAAGACGGCCTGCTGGTGGTGGGGCCGGACGCCGAGGGCCGGCAGAAGGTGCTGGCCGTCGGCGACCACGCCACCCTGTCGCGCCAGTACCCGCAAGTTCCCGTCGAACACCTGCCGGGCCGCATCATCGCCCCGGGTTTCATCGACCTGCACATCCACTTTCCCCAGACCGATGTGATCGGCGCGCCGGCCGAAGGCCTGCTGCCCTGGCTGGAGAACTACACCTTCCCGCACGAGAGCCGCTATGCCGAAGAGGCCCATGCCGCCGAGCTGGCGCCGGTCTTCGTCGATGAGCTGCTGCGCAACGGCGTGACCACCGCCCTGGCCTTCGCCACCTCGCATCCGTCCTCCGTCGAGGCGCTTTTTGCAGAGGCGCAGAAGCGCTCGCTGCGCTTGATCACCGGCAAGGTGCTGCAAGACCGGAATTCGCCCGACGGCGTGCGCGACCAGACCGAGCAGAGCCTGATCGACACCGAGGCCCTGATCCGCAAATGGCACGGCGTGGACCGCCTGGGCTACGCGATCACCCCGCGCTTCGCGCCCACCAGCACCACGGCGCAGCTGCGCGGCGCGGGCGAGCTGGCGGCGAAATATCCGGACGTGTGGATCCAGTCCCATGTGGCCGAGAACCTCGGCGAGGTGGAGTGGGTCAGGCAGCTGTTCCCCGAATCGCGCAGCTATCTCGCCGTCTACGACGAATTCGGCCTGATGCGCGAGCGTGCGATTTATGCCCACTGCATCTGGTTCGACGACACGGACCGCGCCCTGATGCAGGAGCGTCGCACGGCCGCGGCCGTCAGCCCCACCAGCAATCTGTTCCTGGGCAGCGGCTTCTTCGACTACGCCGGCGCCGACCGCGCCGGCTTCGCCTACGGCCTGGCCAGCGACGTGGGCGGCGGCACCAGCTTCAGCCCCTTCCACACCATGCTGGCGGCTTACTACGTGGGCCGCGAAGGGCAGACCAAGACGGGTCTGTCGCTCACGCCCGGCCAGCTCTGGTGGCAGCACACCGGCGGCGGCGCGCAGGCGCTGGGCCTGGCCGGCACAGTCGGCAACCTGGCGCCGGGTTGCGAGGCGGACTTCGTCGTGCTGAACCCGGACGCCACGCCGCTGCTCTCGCGCAAGACACGCGGGGCACGCAATCTCGACGAGCTGCTCTTCGCCATGATCGTGCTCGGCGACGACCGGCTGATCGAACGCACGGTGATCTCGCAGGCCGGGTAGTCGCCCGAATGGGCCCCCAGCCTAGAATCCCGGGATGACTATCAAGAGCGACAAATGGATCCGCCGCATGGCGGAGCAGCACGGCATGATCGAGCCCTTCGAGCCGGGCCAGATCCGGGAGCGCGAGGGCCGCAAGATCATCAGCTACGGCACCAGCAGCTACGGCTACGACATCCGCTGCGCGCCGGAATTCAAGGTGTTCACCAACATCCACAGCACGGTGGTCGATCCGAAGAACTTCGACGAGAAGAGCTTCGTCGACATGCATGGCGACTACTGCATCATCCCGCCCAACAGCTTCGCGCTGGCGCGCACCGTCGAGTACTTCCGCATCCCGCGCAACGTGCTGACGATCTGCCTGGGCAAGAGCACCTATGCGCGCTGCGGGATCATCGTCAACGTGACGCCTTTCGAGCCTGAATGGGAAGGCTATGTGACCCTGGAATTCAGCAATACCACCCCCTGCCGGCCAAGATCTACGCCGGCGAGGGCTGCGCCCAGGTGCTCTTCTTCGAGAGCGATGAAGTTTGCGACGTCAGTTACAAAGACCGCGGCGGCAAGTACCAGGGCCAGCACGGCGTGACCTTGCCCCGGGCCTGAATCTTCGGCTGATTCCATTGGAGAGGGCCGGTACAAGCCCTTGTCCTACGGCCGACTGAGCGGCTTGGCAGGTTTGCAGCGATTGTTACATTCATAGCATGGCGGCAGTTCAACAAGAGGCCGCCATGTCCCTCAAATCCCTTCTGCAAGTCCTGGATGCCCCGCTCGCCATCGTCGTCGGCGGTGTGGCCGCCGTGCTGATCGTGCTTCAGCTCGGAGCGCTCGGCATGCTGGTGCAATCCCAGGTCGACCGGGCCGCGCAACGCGAGGCCGGCGTGCGCGAACAGCGCATGGCGCGCATGCAGTGCCTGGGTGCCCAGGGCCGTGAAAGCTTCGCCGCCTGCAATCTCCAGGCAGACAGCGCGCGCGGCGTGCAGCCGCAGGTCCAGTCGGTCGCGATGCGCTGAGCCGTTCGGCTCAGGACGAGGCCGGCGCTTCCGCCGTCGAGCCGCTGGCCGCGCAGACCCGGTTGCGGCCCTCGGCCTTGGCGCGGTAGAGCGCCTCGTCGGCGGCGCGCAGCAGCGAGGCGCCGTCCACTTCCGTCCCCATGCCCACGGCCACGCCGATGCTCACGGTGATGTTGCCGTAGACCTTGTCGATATGCGTCTCGATGGCATGACGCAAGGATTCCGCCAGGGCCATGGCGCCCTCCAGGTCGGTATCGGGCAGCACGGCGATGAATTCCTCCCCACCCAGCCGCGCCACCGCATCCGAGGCGCGCAGCCGCGTGCGCAGGATCTCGGCCAGCTGGCGCAGCACCGCGTCGCCCACTTCATGGCCGAACTGGTCGTTGATGCGCTTGAAGTAGTCGGCGTCCAGCATGGCCACGGACAGCGGACGCAGGCCGCGCCGGGCGCTGGCGACTGCCAGGCGCAGGCGTTCTTCCAGGCCGCGGCGGTTGAGCACGCCGGTCAGCGGATCGCTGCGGGCCTGGCGGTCCAGCGCCGAATTGGCCGACAGCAACTCGCGGGTGCGCACCCGCACCTGCTGCTCCATGCGGCTGTTGGAGGCCAGCAGCTGCACCGTCATGTTGCGCAGCGCAGAGGACAGCGCCGTCACCTCGCTGCTGCCGCCGAACACCGGCATGCCGGCGCCGGGCGCACCGGCTTCCACGCGACGCGCCGCCAGGGCGATGCCATGCAGGTGGCGGCTCAGGCTGCGGGCGGCGCGGTAGGCCAGCAGCGAGGCGATCACGCTGGCCACGGCGCCGATCAGCAACACGGCGGAAGTCGCATCGCGCACCAGCGAATAGGCCAGGCTGATCGGCTGGCGCACCACGATGCGCCAGCCCAGGTCGGTCACCGCCGAGGCGGCCGGCACCGGCGCGGCCGAGGTCAGGTATTCGACGCCGTCGTTCCAGGCGAGCACGCCGGTATAGAGGCCTTCGTTGTTGGTGGGCACATCCGGGCCGCGGAAGCCTTGGGCCAGCAGGGCGCTGGTCTTCTGGCCCTGGGCGAAGATCACCCGGCCGTCGCGGTCGAAAACGAAAACCTGCAAGCCGGTGCTGCGCGCTTCCGGCGGCAGCGCCAGCTTCACCACCTGGTCGGCCCATTCCCAGCTGGCGTGCACGCACAGCACGCCGATGGTCTTGCCGGCCACGACGACGGGGGCGGCGAAATCGACGAAACGCAGCGGCTCGGCGGTCTCGTGGCCCTCGGCCGGCGCGCCGAGCAGCTTGCTCAGCATCACGGCCGGATGGATGTCGCCCACATAAGGCCCTTCGAGGCCCTTGCTGAACCAGGGCCGCTGCGCGACCGAGGCGCCCTGCAGCAGGTGGCCGGTGGCGTTGTGCACCACGCCGTCCGCATCGGCCACGCCGATCCAGCGGTTGTCCGGCGTGAGGTTCTGCATGCGCGCCAGCAGCTGCGCCACCGCCGGGCTGTCCAGGCCTTGCTCCCACAGCCCGGGCGCCCGCGAGAGCACGGTGACCTGCTCGTTGCGGCTGCTCAGCTGCGCCTCGAACTGATGGGCCACCGTATAAGTGACCACGCGCAGCGCAGCGCCCGCATCATTGCGGATACGGCCGCGCAGCATTTCCCCGAAGGAAAAGCTCAGCAGCAGCGCGAGCAGGGTGGCCAGAACGCCGAAGACCACCGCCATCTGGGTGGCGAGGCTGCGTTCCGAGAATCTAAGATTCACAGTAGTGGAGTTGGAAGATTTGCAAGCAAAGGCAACAAGTCCGATGCTACGTCGTATGGCACGTGTCCACTGCGCGAATTAAGAACAGGATGGCGTGTAACGATGCGCGAAGGCAACGCGAAGCGTGTCCGTACACAGTCCGCAAAGGGGAAATATGCGCTGGGAAGGTAACGAGCAATCCGAAAACGTCGAGGACCGCCGGGGCGAAAGCGGCGGCGGCGGTGGCGGCTTCGGCCTGGGCGGGCGCAGCGTCGGGCTGGGCACCGTCGCGGTGGCGCTGATCGCCGGCTGGATCTTCGGCATCAACCCGATGACGATGCTGAGCATGCTCAGCGGCGGCGGCGCGCCGCAGGTCCAGCAGCAGCAGGGCCCGGCGCAGAAGCCGCCGGCCAACGACCGCGAGGCGACCTTCGTCTCCACGGTGCTGCGCAACACCGAGGTGGTCTGGGGCGATGTCTTCAAGCAGGCCGGCGGCACCTACCACCCGACGCGGCTGGTGCTGTTCCGCGGCGCCTATCCCACCGCCTGCGGCACCGGCGAATCGGCCATGGGGCCTTTTTATTGCCCCGGCGACAAGAAGGTCTATATCGACCTGAGTTTCTACGACACCCTGCGCGACCGCCTCGGCGCCCCGGGCGAGTTCGCCCAGGCCTATGTGATCGCCCACGAGGTCGGCCACCATGTGCAGGACGAACTCGGCATCACCGCCAAGGTCGACGGCATGCGCGGCCGGTTGAACGAAAAGCAGCAGAACGCGATGAGCGTGCGGGTGGAACTGCAGGCCGACTGCTTCGCCGGCGTCTGGGCGCACCACTCGCAGGAGTCCAAGCACTGGCTGGACCCGGACGACATCGCCTCGGCCATGAACGCCGCGCAGAAGATCGGCGACGACGCCCTGCAGCGCTCGGCCGGCCGCAGCGTGGTGCCCGACAGCTTCACCCACGGCACCAGCGCCCAGCGGCAGCACTGGTTCATGCAGGGCTTCCAGGGCGGCACGGTGCAGGGCTGCGACACCTTCGGCGCACGCACGCTGTAGGGCACTGGCGCCAGGCGGCCGAAGCGGCGTGGAAACGGCGTTTTATGCCGCCCCGATCCCGGGTTTTGCCCGATTTACGCGCAGATGCGACAATCCGCGGCTGCATGACGACATCTTTCTCCGAACTGAAGCTAGCCGAACCGCTGGCACGAGCCGTGGCCGAAATGGGCTACGAGCACATGACGCCCATCCAGGCACAAGCCATTCCGGTGGTGCTGGAAGGGCGCGACGTCATGGGCGCGGCGCAGACCGGCACCGGCAAGACGGCCGCTTTCTCGCTGCCGCTGCTGCAGCGCCTGCTCAAGCACGAGAACGCCTCGACGTCGCCGGCCCGCCATCCGGTGCGCGCCCTGGTGCTGCTGCCCACGCGTGAACTGGCCGACCAGGTCGCCCAGCAGATCAAGCTCTACGCCAAACACACCCAGATGCGCAGCGCCGTGGTCTTCGGCGGCATGGACATGAAGCCGCAGACGCTGGAGCTGAAGAAGGGCGTCGAAGTGCTGGTGGCCACGCCCGGCCGGCTGCTCGACCATATCGAGGCCAAGAACGCGGTGCTCAACCAGGTCGAATACGTGGTGCTCGACGAGGCCGACCGCATGCTCGACATCGGTTTCCTGCCCGACCTGCAGCGCATCCTCTCCTACCTGCCCAAGACCCGCACCACGCTGCTGTTCTCGGCCACCTTCTCGCCCGAGATCAAGCGCCTGGCATCGAGCTACCTGCAGGACCCGGTCACCATCGAGGTGGCCCGCTCCAATGCCACGGCCTCCACCGTCGAGCAGCATTTCTTCGCCGTCAACGAGGCCGACAAGCGCCGCGCGCTGCACCAGATCCTGCGCCAGCGCGGCATCCGCCAGGCCTTCGTCTTCGTCAACAGCAAGCTCGGCTGCGCCCGCTTGGCGCGCGCGCTGGAGCATGAAGGCCTGAAGACCACGGCGCTGCACGGCGACAAGAGCCAGGACGAGCGCCTGAAGGCGCTGGACGCCTTCAAGAAGGGCGAGGTCGATCTGCTGGTCTGCACCGACGTGGCCGCCCGCGGCCTGGACATCAAGGACGTGCCGGCGGTGTTCAACTTCGACATCCCCTTCAACGCCGAAGACTATGTGCACCGCATCGGCCGCACCGGCCGCGCCGGCGCCTCCGGCCTGGCGGTGAGTTTCGTCGGCCTCGACAGCCGCAACGATGCGCGGCTGGCGGCGGATATCGAGAAGCTGATCAACAAGAAGATCGAGCACGAGCCTTTCGAATTCGAGGAAGAGCGCCCGCGCGGCCGCTTCAACGACGGCCGCCGCCTCTACAGCGAAGGCGGCGAGGCGCGCCCACCGCGTTTCGGCGAAGCGCCGCAGCGCGCCCGTGGCGGCTTCCAGGCCGCACCGGCGCCGGCACGCGATCCTTTCTTCGACCAGCCCTATGAATCCAGCAGCGAGGCCGCGCCCGCCTGGGAAACCCAGAAGGCGGTGGCGCCCGCCGCCCGCGCTTTCTCCGCCAACATCAAGCCCAAGCGCAAGGTGGCGATGCTGCTCAAGCCGATGCCGGCCGCCGAGCCCGCACCGGCGCCTGCTCCGGCCGAGCAGGCAGGCTGAAACCGCCCCCGCCCGCTGCTCAGCCGGGCGCCTGCGCCTGCGGGCAGCGCAGCTGTATCGTCTCGTTGTCCGCGGCGGTTGGACCCAGGCGCACGGCGCTCAGGCAGCCACCCCAGACGCAACCGGTATCCAGTCCCATCAGGCCCGGCCGCAGCAGCAGTCCGAGCTGCGACCAGTGGCCGAAGGCCACCGTCTGCGCGGCGGTCTTGCGGCCCGGAACTTCGAACCAGGGCATCAGGCCGGGCGGCGCGTCCTCGGGTGAATCGCTGCTGCCGAAATCCATGCGCCCGTCGGCGCTGCAAAAACGCAGCCGGGTGAGGGCGTTCACGATCACCCGCAGCCGGTCCGCGCCGCGCAGGTCCGCGCGCCAGGCATCCGGCTGGTCGCCGTACATCTGCTTGAGGAAACCGGGCAGTTCCGCATCGCGCAGCACCGCTTCCACTTCCGCGGCCAGGGCCTGGACCGTGCCGGCATCCCAGTCCGGCAGCACGCCGGCATGCACCATCAGGATGTCCTGCGCGCCGTGCCGCAGCCGCATGGCCATGCGGCGGTGGCGCAGCCAGTCGGTGAGCGTGCCCAGGTCGGGCGCGGCGAGCAGGTCGGCCAGCGTGTCGCGCCGGCCCGCCTTGCGCACGCCGTGGATCACCGCCAGCAGATGCAGGTCGTGGTTGCCCAGCAGGCAGTGCGCTGCATCCCCCAATGCGGCCAGTCGGCGCAGGGTGCCGGCGGAGTCCGGCCCGCGGTTGACCAGGTCGCCCAGGACATACAAGGTGTCGCGGCTCGGCGAGAAGCCCGTCTCCTGCAGCAGCTGCGCCAGGGGCGCCTCGCAGCCTTGCAGGTCGCCCATCAGGTAAATTGCCATTCCCCCATTCTCTCTTCCCCCTCCATGGATTTCGCGCTGATCGCCTTGCTGACCCTGCTCAACGGCGCTTTCGCCATGTCCGAGCTCGCGCTGGCATCCAGCCGCAAGTCCCGGCTGGCGGCCATGGCCGAGGCGGGCGACCGCGGCGCCGAGGCGGCGCTGGCGCTGCTGGCGCAACCCACGCGCTTTCTGTCGGCGGTGCAGGTGGGCATCACCTCGATCGGCATGCTCAACGGCATCCTGGGCGAGGCGGCCTTCAGCGACGACGTCGCCGCACTGCTGCGCCGCGCCGGCATGCCGCAGCAGGGCTCGGAATACCTGGCGACCGCGCTGGTCGTGACCATCATCACCTTCATCACCATCGTCTTCGGCGAACTGGTGCCCAAGCGCATCGGCCAGCTGCATCCGGAGCCGGTCGCGCGCTGGGTGTCCCGGCCCATGCAATGGGTGGCGCGTATCGCCAGCCCCTTCGTGCGCCTGCTGTCGATGAGCACCCAGGGCGTGCTCAAGCTGCTGCGTGTCGACAACAACGCCGACCGCCCGGTCACCGAGGAAGAGATCGCCGCCAGCCTGGAGGAGGGCCTGGACGCCGGTGTCATCGAGCGCCAGGAGCACCGCATGGTGCAGAACGTTTTCCACCTCGACGACCGCCCGCTGACCTCGCTGATGGTGCCGCGCGGCGACATCGACTGGCTGGAGGCGGGCAGCAGCGTGGCGGAAAGCCTGCGCCAGGCCTCCGGCGGCCGGGCGCATTCCTGGTATCCGGTCTGCCGCGGCTCGCTCGACGACGTCATCGGCGTGGTGAGCCTGGCGCGCCTGCTCGGCGCCGATGCCTCGGCCGAACTGGCGGCCTATACGCTGCCGGCCAGCTTCCTGCCGGAAACTCTCTCCGGCATGGAATTGCTGGAGCAGTTTCGCGCGCAATCCGGCCGAATGGTTTTTGTCGTCGATGAATATGGCGTGGTGCAGGGTTTGATGACACCGCGCGATCTGCTCGAAGCCATCACCGGAGAACTCCAGCCCGGTGCAGAAACCGAAGCCTGGGCGGTGCAGCGCGCCGATGGTTCCTGGCTGCTCGACGGTTTGATGCCGCTGGCCGAGCTCAAATCCCGCCTGGATATTCGGGAACTCCCGCAGGAAGACCGCGGCCTGTACAACACGCTGGCCGGATTGTTGTTATCGGAGTCCGGCCATCTGCCGGCGGTGGGCGAGCGCATTCCCTGCGGCGCCTGGATATTCGAGGTGGTCGATCTGGACGGACGGCGAATCGACAAGGTCCTGGCGATGCTGGCCGAGGCCGGCCCCACGGATAATCTTCAGAATTTGCCTGGATTGTAAAAATTAATCCAGCCGCGCTGAAACCGCGGGACGACGTGCCTATAATCGCGCCACCAACTCCTGTGGAAACGGCATGACGACCTATAAAGAACTCCTGAAGCAGCGCGAAGCCCTCGAAGCGCAAATCTCCGATGCCCGCCAACGCGAGCTGTCCGACGCAGTTTCGCGCGTGCGCGGCCTTATCGAAGAATTCGGCCTGACGGCTAATGATGTTTTCCCGCCGGCACGTGGCCGCGGTCCTTCTTCCGGTAAAGGCGGCAAGGTCGCCGCTAAATACCGCGATCCCGCCACCGGTGCCACCTGGACCGGCCGCGGCAAGGCTCCGCGCTGGATTGCCGGCACCACCGACCGCTCCGCGTTCGCGATCTAAGCCCCGCCAGGGCCTTTTGCCGGCAGGCTTGCCGGCAAAAGCAAAACCCCCGTCGCCCTCTGGAGCCCGGGGGTTTTTCTTTGCCTGGTCTTTACTCGTCGCCCGTTCGGGGGCGGCGGCCACGGGGGAGACGGGCGGTGGGAGGCTGCGCGGTAACCCCAGGTTGCGACAAGCCTTGGGTGTCCTGACAGAATAAAAGCCGCCGTCGTTTCCATACCAAGGTCCAAGGAGTTCCCATGGCTGCCCCAGCCCCCCACGATTTCTCCAGCACCGTCAAATCCTTTCAAACCGCTTCCGGCACCGAAGGCCGCTTCTTTTCGCTGCCCGAGTTGAGCCGGCAATTTCCCAATATTGCCCGCCTGCCGGTATCGATCCGAATCGTGCTCGAATCGGTGCTGCGCAACTGCGACGGGCGCAAGATCACCGCCGAACACGTGGCCCAGCTCGCCGGCTGGCAACCGCAGGCAAACCGCACGGAAGAAATTCCATTCGTGGTGTCGCGTGTGGTTTTGCAGGATTTCACCGGTGTTCCCCTGCTGGCCGATCTCGCGGCAATGCGCAGTACCGCCGCCCGGCTGGGAAAAGATCCGCAGCGCATCGAACCGCTGGTTCCCGTGGATCTGGTGGTCGACCATTCGGTCATGGTGGATTACTACGGAACACCCTCGGCGCTTGACTTGAACATGAAGCTCGAATTTCAGCGCAACCGCGAGCGATATGAGTTCATGAAGTGGGGCATGCAGGCTTTCGAAACCTTTGGCGTGGTGCCGCCGGGCTTCGGCATCGTCCATCAGGTCAATCTGGAATATCTGGCGCGCGGTGTGCACGCGTCCACGGACGGTATTTATTATTTCGATAGCCTTGTCGGTACCGATAGCCATACCACCATGGTCAACGGTATTGGTGTGGTCGCCTGGGGCGTGGGCGGAATCGAGGCCGAGGCGGCCATGCTGGGCCAGCCGGTTTATTTCCTGACGCCCGACGTGGTGGGTTTCGAATTGACCGGCCGCCTGCGCGAAGGCGTGACCGCCACCGACCTGGTGCTGACCGTCACCGAAATCCTGCGCAAGCAGAAAGTGGTGGGCAAGTTCGTCGAATTCTTCGGCGAAGGCACCAGCACCCTGCCGGTGCCGGACCGGGCCACCATCGGCAACATGGCGCCGGAATACGGCGCGACCATGGGCTTCTTCCCGGTCGATGAGAAGACGGTCGAATACTTCCGCGGCACCGGCCGCACCGATGCCGAGGTGGAGGCCTTCGAGGCCTACTTCCGCGCCCAGGGCCTGTTCGGCGTGCCGCAGGCCGGCAGCATCGGTTATTCGCAGGTGGTCAAGCTCGACCTGGGCGACGTCACGCCCAGCCTCGCCGGCCCCAAGCGGCCGCAGGACCGCATCGAACTCGGCCATGTGGCCAGCCAGTTCCGCTCGCTGTTCAGCAAGCCGATCGGCGAGAACGGTTTCAACCGGCCGTCCGAACTGCTGCTGACCCGCCAGCTGGTGCACCATGCCGGCGAGGAGCCCACCGACAAGGTGCCGAGCAATCCACCCACCGAGCCCGGCGCCGCGCTTCCGGTGGTGGAGATGGAAGGCAACAAGCCGACCCTGGCCGCCGCGCAGTCCGAAGTCACGCCCGACGACGGCCATGACGCCACCGGCATCACGCTGGGCAACGGCGACGTGCTGATCGCCGCCATCACCAGCTGCACCAACACATCCAACCCCAGCGTGATGCTGGCCGCCGGCCTGCTCGCGAAGAAGGCGGTGGAAGCCGGGCTGACGGTGCAGCCGCACATCAAGACCTCGCTGGCGCCCGGCTCGCGCATGGTGACCGAATACCTAGTCAAGACTGGCCTGCTGCCTTATCTGGAAAAGCTGGGCTTCGCCCTGGCCGGCTACGGCTGCACCACCTGCATCGGCAACGCGGGCGACCTGGCGCCGGAACTCAACGAAGCCATCACCAAGAGCGATCTGGTGTGCGCAGCGGTGCTCTCGGGCAACCGCAATTTCGAGGCACGCATCCATCCCAACCTCAAGGCCAACTTCCTGGCCAGCCCGCCGCTGGTGGTGGCCTATGCGATCGCCGGCTCCATGCTGCGCGACCTGACCACCGAACCGGTGGGCAAGGGCACGGGCGGCCGCGAGGTGCATCTGAAGGACATCTGGCCGAGCAGCGAGGAAATTCACGGCCTGCTGAAGTTCGCCATGGACGGCGAAGCCTTCCGCGCCAGCTACGGCCGGGTGAAGTCCGATCCGGGCGAGTTGTGGGGCAAGATCCATGGCGTCTCCGGCGACACCTACACCTGGCCCGAGAGCACCTACATCGCCCAGCCGCCGTTCTTCGACGGCTTCGAACTCGATCCGGCCAGGCAGCAGGACGCGCCCAGCTCCAAGGTCGAAGGCGCACGGGTGATGGCGCTGTTCGGCGACTCGATCACCACCGACCACATCTCGCCGGCCGGCAACATCAAGGCCAGCTCGCCCGCCGGCACCTGGCTGCAGGAGAACGGCGTCGCCAAGCTCGACTTCAACAGCTACGGCGCGCGCCGCGGCAACCATGACGTGATGGTGCGCGGCACCTTCGCCAATGTGCGCATCAAGAACCTGATGATCCCGGCGCAGGAAGACGGCTCGCGCGAGGAGGGCGGCGTGACGCTCTACCAGGGCGAGGGCGAGTCCAAGGGCCAGAAGATCTCGATCTTCGACGCCGCCACCCGCTACATGGCCGCCGGCCAGCCGACGGTGGTGTTCGCGGGCGAGGAATACGGCACCGGCTCCTCGCGCGACTGGGCGGCCAAGGGCACGCAGCTGCTCGGCATCAAGGCGGTGGTGGCGCGCAGCTTCGAGCGCATCCACCGCTCCAACCTGGTCGGCATGGGTGTGCTGCCGCTGCAGTTCGCGGCCGGCGAATCCTGGCAGGAGTTGGGCCTGAAGGGCGACGAGACCATCGACATCGTGGCCGACCCGGACTTGAAGCCCCAGAGCAAGGCCACGCTGGTCGTCACCCGTCCGGACGGCCACCGCACCGAAACCAAGGTCATCCTGCGCATCGACACCCCGGTCGAGGTGGATTACTACCGCGCCGGCGGCATCCTGCCCTACGTGCTGCGCCAGCTGCTGCAAGCCGCCTGACAATTGGCTTTATGCCCCGCCGGAACCCCGGTTTCGGCCGGGCGGCCATGACCCCTCGGGCTACACTGGCGGACGTTTTCAAGAATAATTCTTGTTTCCCCGTCCGCACCGTAGCCGCCTGTCCATCCGTGTCCGCTGTAACGCTTCCGACCGCACCGTCCAGTCCCGTCCTGCCTGCTTCCGGGCAGACACTCTCCCTCGCCCGGCTCGCGCGCCACACCCCCGCCGTGGTGGTGGAGCTGCGCAGCCTGGGCCAGGTCGACGATGCCGAGCGCATGCTGCGGCTGAGCGAGATCGGCTTCGTGCCCGGGGAGCCGGTCCGGGTGATCGCCTACGGTTTCCCCGGCCGCGAGCCGATCGCCGTGCGCATCGGCCGCAGCACCTTCGCGCTGCGGGCGCACGAGGCGGCGCTGGTGCAGGTGGTGCTGGCATGAACGCTGTTGCCTCCTCCCTGCGGGTGGCCCTGCTGGGCAATCCCAACTGCGGCAAGACCGCGCTGTTCAACCTGCTGACCGGCAGCCGGCAAAAGGTCGCCAACTATGCGGGTGTGACGGTCGAACGCAAGGTCGGCCTGCTGCGCACGCCTGCGGGCCGGCGCATCGAGGTGCTCGACCTGCCCGGCGCCTACAGCCTCAACGCGCTGTCGGCCGACGAGGCGGTGACCCGCGACATCGTCACCGGCCGGCGCCCGGGCGAGCCGCTGCCCGATCTGCTGGTCTGTGTCACCGACGCCACCAACCTGCGCCTGAACCTGCGCCTGGTGCTGGAAGCCCGGCGCCTGGGCCTGCCGATGGTGATGGCGCTGAACATGACCGACATGGCGCGCGAGCAGGGCGTGCTGGTGGACATCCCCGCGCTGTCGCGCGAACTCGGCATGCCGGTGATCGAGACGGTGGGCGTGCGCGGCGATGGCGCCGCCAACCTGGTGGCGCTGCTGAGCGACTACCTGCCCCAGCCCGACACCGAGGCCGGCCGCCCCGGCGACTGGACCGCGCCTGGCATCGCCGAGGTGCTAGATACCCAGCAGGAGGTGCGCCGCATCCTCGCCGCCGCGGTGGTGGAGCCGGTCTCGCGCCTGGCGCGGGACGACCGCATCGACCGCCTGGTGCTGCATCCGGTCTGGGGTATGGCCATCCTGACGGTGCTGCTCTTTTTGATGTTCCAGGCGGTGTTCAGCTGGGCCGAGGTGCCGATGGACATGATCGAGTCGGCCACCGGCAAGCTCGGCGCGCTGGTGCAGGCGCACCTGCCCGACGGCATCCTGCGCAGCCTGGTGGTGGACGGCATCATCGCGGGCGTCGGCGGCGTGCTGGTCTTCCTGCCGCAGATCCTGATCCTGTTCTTCTTCATCCTGGCGCTGGAGGACTCCGGCTACCTGCCGCGCGCGGCCTTCCTGCTCGACCGGCTGATGGGCACGGTGGGCCTGTCGGGCCGCTCCTTCATCCCGCTGCTGTCGAGCTTCGCCTGCGCGATTCCCGGCGTGATGGCGGCCCGCACCATCACCAACTGGCGCGACCGGCTGGTCACCATCATGATCGCGCCGCTGATGACCTGCTCGGCCCGCCTGCCGGTGTATGCGCTGCTGATCGCCGCCTTCATCCCCGCGCGCCAGGTCGGCGGCATCTTCAATCTGCAGGGGCTGGTGCTGTTCGCGCTCTATCTGGGCGGCATCGTGTCGGCCATGGGCGTGGCCTGGGTCTTCAAGCTGATGCGCGGCACCCATGCGCAGTCGCCGCTGATGATGGAGCTGCCCTCCTACCGCTGGCCCAATCCGCGCCAGCTGGCCATCGGCCTGTGGGAGCGGGCGCGCATCTTCCTGAAGCGCGTGGGCACCATGATCCTGTCGCTGACGGTGCTGCTGTGGTTCTTCTCCACCTTCCCCGGCCCGCCCGAGGGCGCCACCGGCCCGGCCATCCAGTACAGCCTGGCGGGCATGATCGGCCGGGCGCTGGAAGTGATCTTCGCGCCCATCGGCTTCAACTGGCAGATCTCGATCGCGCTGGTGCCGGGCCTGGCCGCGCGCGAGGTGGCGGTGGGTGCGCTGGGCACGGTCTACGCCATGTCGGCCACCGGCGACGACGCTGCGGCGCAGCTGGAGCCGGTGATCGCCGCCAGTTGGTCGATGGCCACCGCGATCTCGCTGCTGGTCTGGTATGTGTTCGCGCCGATGTGCCTGTCGACCCTGGCCACGGTGAAGCGGGAAACCAATTCCTGGCGCTACGCTCTGATCATGGCGGGCTATCTGTTCGCCCTGGCCTACGGCGCCAGTTTCATCGCCTACCGGGTCACGCTGGCACTCGGCGGCGGCTAGGAGCTAGGAGTCAGCATGCTTCAAGAGGCCATCGTCACCCTGATCGTTCTGCTTGCCTTCGGCTGGGCTGCCTGGTACTGGATGCCGGCGCCCTGGCGGCGCAAGCTGGCGGCCGCGCTGGGCCGTGGCGGCATGCGAGTGGGCCTGGGCGAAAGCGGTGCGGACCGCATCGCGCGGGCGGTGGCCGATGCACCCGGATGCAGCTCCTGCGACAGCTGCGGCAGCTGCGCCACGCCCGGCAAACCGGGCTCCGGCGGCACCCAGGCCGGCGAGCGCAAGACGGTGCGGATCTTTCCGTCGCACTGAGGCCCACCCCCGCAGGAGGCGGGGCACTCCGGCGTTAGACTCCATCGGGCCGGGGCCGCTTTGAGCGGTTCCGCCCAGCGAGGAAGCGTCCGGATGAAGCAAGCCCCCGCCAGCGGTAAGGACCGCGGCACACCAGAAGCGTCGCCTCCATCGACGGCGCATTGGCTTGGCCAGGGCCTGCCGGGTGCGGTGCTGTTCCGCTGGCAGGCGGGCGGCGGCCCCGCCGGCCGCTTCCTCAGCCTGGGCGATGGCCTGGCGCAGACCTGCGGCGTGACGGTCCCGGAGCTGATGGCCGAGGCCCGGCGCGGCTGGCGCCTGCTGCCACACTCCGAACGTGCCACCCTGATCAAGGCCCTGCGTGCGGCCCAGGCCCGCCAGGAGGGTGTGGCGCTGGCCCTGCGCCTGCGCCGCGCCGATGGCACGCTGCGCAGGATGCGCCTGCATGCCGTACCGCTGCCCGGCTCCGACTCCACCCAATGGGACGGCGTGCTGCTCGACCTCGGCCCGGACGAGACCGATCCCCGGCTGGGCGAGGACGCCGTCTGGCTCGACGCGCTCAACCGCCTGCCCTTTTGCGTCAGCCTCTTCGACACCTCGCTGCGGCTGCATTTCGTCAACGATGCCCATGCGCGCTGGTACGGCCGGCCGGCCGCCGAGATGGTGGGGCGCAAGCTCGACGAGTTCATCGGGCCGACCCGTTACGCCGCCCTGGAGCCGCGCCTGCAGGCGGCGCTTCGGGGCCAGCCCAGCGTCTTCGAGAACCAGCTGCAGCGCGACGGCGTCACGCACTGGCGCTACAACTCCATGGTGCCGGAGCGGGCGGCCGACGGCAGCGTGCGCGGCGTCATGTCCATCGCCATCGACGACAGCGTGCGCCGCCGCGCCGAGATCGCCCTGGCCGAGAAGCAGGCCGAGCTGCGCGGCCTGTTCGAAGCCGTCCCCGACATGGTCTTCTACCGCGATGCCGAAGGCATCTACCGGGCCTGCAACCGCGCCTTCGAGGCTTTCTACGGACTGCGCCAGGGCGAGCTCGTCGGCCGCAGCTACGGCGATCTCTACGACCCGGACACCGCCGAGCGCTCGCGCAACGAGGACCTCGCCGCCATGCGCACCGGCCAGGCCTACCGCGGCGAGGAAACGCTGCGCGGCGTTCACCGCAGCGGCGTGTTCGACATCATCAAGACGCCGGTGCTGGATGCGCGCGGCAAGGTCTCCGGCCTGATCGGCATCGCCCGCGACGTCACCGACCGCAAGCGTGCCGAGCACGAGGTCGAACGCCTGGCCTTCTACGACGCCCTGACCGGCCTGCCCAACCGGCGCCTGCTGCTGAGCCGGCTGCAGGCCGCGCTCGACGAGGCCGCCCAACTGGGCCACCACGGCGCGGTGCTGTTCCTGGACATCGACCATTTCAAGGACCTCAACGACATCCTGGGCCATGCCGCGGGCGACCAGCTGCTGCAGCAGATCGCCGGCCGCCTGGTGGAGCGCGCCGCGCCGGGCCGCAGCGCGGCGCGCTTCGGCGGCGACGAGTTCGTGCTGATCTGCGAGAACCTCGGCAGCGACATCGAGCCGGCCCTGGCCGAGGCCCGGCGCATCGCCGCCGAACTGCTGGCGCAGCTGCACGGCCCGTTTTCCATCGGCGAGCGCCAGCACCATGCCAGCGGCAGCATCGGCGTGGCCCTGTTCGGCGGCGGCACGGCGCTGCCGGCCGACGAGTTGCTCAAACGCGCCGACCTGGCGGTGCACCAGGCCAAGGCCGCCGGCCGCAACACCGTGCGTTTCTTCGACCCGGAGATGCAGGCGCGGCTGCGCGAGCGCTCGGTGCTGGAGGCCGACCTGCGGCTGGGCCTGGGCCGGGACGAGCTGCGGCTGCACTACCAGCCGGTGGTCGATGCCGGCGGCCGCATCCTGGGCGCGGAAGCCCTGGTACGCTGGATGCATCCCACCCGCGGCCTGGTGCCGCCGCTGGCCTTCATCCCGCTGGCCGAGGAGAGCGGGCTGATCCTGCCGCTGGGCCAATGGGTGCTGCGCCAGGCCTGCCAGCAGCTGGTGCTGTGGGACCGGCGCGCGGCCACGCGGCACCTCAACATCGCGATCAACGTGAGTGCCCGGCAGTTCCGGCATCCGGACTTCATCGACCAGGTCGAGGAAGTGCTCGGCACCACAGGCGCCAATGCGCGCAGGCTGAAGTTCGAACTCACCGAAAGCCTGCTGTTCCACGACGTCGAGGACATCCTCGGCAAGATGGGCCGGCTGCGGGCGCGCGGCGTGGGTTTCTCGCTGGACGATTTTGGCACCGGCTATTCATCGCTCAGCTACCTGAAACGCCTGCCGCTGGACCAGCTGAAGATCGACCAGTCCTTCGTGCGCGACCTGCTCACCGATCCCAACGACGCCGCCATCGTGCGCACCACGCTCGGCCTGGCGCTGAGCCTGGGGCTGGAGGTGGTGGCCGAGGGCGTGGAGACCGAAGGGCAGTTCGACTTCCTGCGGCGCCACGGCTGCCGCTCCTTCCAGGGCTATCTCTTCGGTCGGCCGCTGCCGATCGGCGAGATGGAGCAGCAGCAGGGCCTGCTCGACTGACCGATGGCGGTTGCGTATTCGCGTGAGATGTTGATCGCCGGCGGCGGTATCGGTGGGCTGGCGGCGGCGCTGGCCTGCAACCGCGCCGGCTGGCGCGCGCGGGTGTTCGAACGGGCCGAGGCATTCGGCGAAGTCGGTGCGGGGTTGCAGCTGGGCCCCAACGCCACCCGCGTGCTGCAGGACTGGGGCCTGTCGGATGCGCTGCAGGCGGTGGCCTTCTTTCCCGACTCGATCACGGTGCGCAGCGCGACGGGCCGCCGGGTGCTGGGCCGCATGCCGCTGGGCCGCGAGGTGGCGGCGCGCTACGGGGCGCCCTATGCGGCGCTGCACCGGGCCGATCTGCACGGCCTGCTGCTGGCCGCGGTGGAAGCGAGCGGCGAGTCGGTGCTGCACCTGGGCACCGAGGCCCTGGATGCCGCGCCGTCCGGCGCGACGCCGGAAAGCCTGGCCCTGGCCTGTCGGCGCGCGTCGAGCGATGCCGGCCGGTCCGAGGGCGAGGCCCTGATCGTCGCCGACGGCGTCTGGAGCCGCCTGCGCCGGCAGGTGACCGGCGCGGGCGACGGCGAGCCCCTTCCCACCGGCCAGTTCGCCTGGCGCACGCTGATCCCGCGCGATGCCCTGCCGGCCCCGCTGCGCTGCGAATACGCGGGCGTGAATGTCTGGCTGGGTGCGCGCCTGCATGTGGTGGCCTATCCGGTGCGCCGCGGCGAACTGCTCAATCTGGTGGTGCTGGCCGAAGGCCTGCCCGCATCGGCCCGCGGCACCGCGCCGCAGGACTGGAACGCCCAAGCCGCCCCGGCGGAAGTGGCGCAGCTGCTGGCGCATGCCGGCACCGGTCTGCGCGACCTGGCCGGGGCCGCGCCGCACTGGCGCCGCTGGATGCTGCACGACCGCGATCCGGTCGCCGGCCCGCAGGCCCTGGCCAGGGAGCGCATCGCCCTGCTGGGCGACGCCGCCCATCCCATGCTGCCCTACCTGGCCCAGGGCGCGGCCATGGCGCTGGAAGACGCCGCCGAGCTGCAGCGGGTGCTGGCCATGGACATCGACGATGTGCGCCTCTGCCTGGCCCGCTACGCCCTGCACCGCTGGCAGCGGGTGGGGCAGGTGCAGGCGCGGGCGCGGCGCCAGTCGCGCATCTTCCACGCCACCGGCCCGCTGGCCTGGGGCCGCGATGCGGCGCTGATGTTGCTCGGGCGGCGGCTGCTCGATCAAGGCTGGCTCTGGAGAACCTGAGCGCCGGAAGCCCCCGTGCACCTCGGCTGGTGCGCCTGGCTTTATCCTCGCCGGCGTGTCTTCCGATCTTCCGCTGCGCCGCATCGCCCACCTCGACATGGACGCCTTCTTCGCGTCCGTCGAACTGCTGCGCTACCCGCAGCTGAAAGGCCTGCCGGTGGTGATCGGCGGCGGGCGCCGGGCGGTGGACGGCGCCCTGGTCACGCCGCCCGACGGACGTGCGCTGGAAGACATCCCCATCGACGCCTTCCCCCGCCTGCGCGGCTACACCGGCCGCGGCGTGGCCACCACCGCCACCTATGAAGCCCGCCAGTTCGGCGTGGGCTCGGCGCTGGGCCTGATGAAGGCCGCCAAGCTGTGCCCGCAGGCAATCCTGCTGCCGGTGGACTTCGAGCGGGTGCGGCATTTCTCGCGCACCTTCAAGGGCATCGTCACCGACATCGCGCCGCTGATGGAGGACCGCGGGGTGGACGAGGTCTACATCGACTTCACCGAGGTGCCGGGCGGCCAGCGCGAGGGCGGCAAGGTGCTGGCGCGGCTGATCCAGCGGCAGATTTTCGAGGCCACGCGCCTGACCTGCTCGATCGGCGTGGCGCCCAACAAGCTGCTGGCCAAGATGGCCAGCGAGTTCGACAAGCCCAACGGCATCTCCATCGTGTACGAGGCCGACCTGCAGCCGCGCATCTGGCCGCTGCCGGCACGCAAGATCAACGGCATCGGCCCCAAAGCGGATGCCAAGCTGGAGACGCTCGGCATCCGCACCATCGGCGAGCTGGCGGCGCAGACGCCCGAATGGCTGATCGCCCACTTCGGCAAGTCCACCGGCGCCTGGATGCACCGCGTGGCCTGGGGACAGGACGACCGGCCGGTCACGACAGAGAGCGAGCCGGTCTCGATGAGCCGCGAGACCACCTTCGAGCGCGACCTGCACGCGGTGCGCGACCGGGAGGAACTCGGCCGCATCTTCACCGCGCTCTGCGAGAAGGTGGCCGAGGACCTGCAGCGCAAGGGCTACCGCAGCAAGACCATCGGCATCAAGCTGCGCTACGACGATTTCCGCATCGCCACCCGCGACCTGACGGTGGAAGTGGCGGTGGACGACGCGGTGCAGATCCGCCGCCTGGCGGGCCAGTGCCTGAAGCGTGTGCCGCTGGAGCGCCGGCTGCGCCTGCTGGGCGTGCGCGCCGGCACGCTGGTGCGGGGCGATGAGGCGGACGCGGCACCGTCCGAAGCCGAGCCGCAACGCGGACATACACCGGCCTTGTTCTGAGGCGGCGGCCGCGCTGAGCCTTTAAGCTCGGCCGATGTGCCCCGCCGATTCCGCTGATTCCGCCGCTCCCGCCGCCACCGCCTTCACGGCAGCCGAGCGCGAAACCCTCCACCAGATCCTGTCCACCCGCCGCGACATGCGGCATTTCCTGCCCGGCCAGACCGTCGCCGACGAGGTGCTGCAGCGCCTGCTGGCGGCCGCGCACACGGCGCCCTCGGTCGGCCTGATGCAGCCCTGGCGGCTGCTGCGCATCCAGGATGCGGCGCAGCGCGAACGCATCGCCGACCTGGTCGAGCAGGAACGCCTGGCCACGGCCGACTGCATGGGCCTGCGCTCCGACGAGTTCCTGGCCCTGAAGGTGGAAGGCGTGCGTGAAGCCGCGCTGCTGCTGGTGGCCGTGCTGGCGCCGGACGACGGCACCGTCTTCGGCCGCCGCACCATGCCGCGCGACATGGCGCTGTGTTCGGTGGCCTGTGCGATCCAGAACCTCTGGCTGGCGGCGCGGGTCGAGAACCTGGGCATGGGCTGGGTCTCGCTGTTCGATCCGGCGCGGCTCGGCGCGGTGCTGGACCTGCCGGAGGGCGCGCAGGCGGTGGCGGTGCTGTGCATCGGCCCGGTGCCGGCCTTCTATCCGCAGCCGATGCTGGAGATCGAGGGCTGGCGCCAGGGCAGGGCGCTGGAGGAATTCGTCTTCACCGATCGCTGGCCTGCCGGCTGAACGGAGCGCCTCCCGCCGCGGCTGCTGCCGGCGTCCTACAAATGCGCGGCGGGCGGCGGGCTACACCCGGTATCAACCGATACCCGCAAAGCCGCCATGTACGACGCCGCCCCCCACGCCCCGACCGAGGACACACCGGTGCCGGCCCCCGCGCCATTGGCCGGCGGGCTGATGTATGTCAGCCCGCTGATGCCCGGTTTTTCCCGGGTGCGCAGCGGCAAGCGTTTCGCCTACCGGCGCCAGGACGGCAAACGCATTGCCGATGCGGCGGAGGTCAAACGCATCGACAGCCTGGCGATCCCGCCGGCCTATACCGATGTGTGGATCTGCCCCCTGCCCAACGGCCATCTGCAGGCCACCGGCCTGGATGCCCGCGGCCGCCGCCAGTACCGCTACCACGCCCAGTGGCGCCTGCTGCGCGACGAAGGCAAGTTCGAGCGCATCGAGGCCTTCGGCAAGGCCTTGCCGCGCATCCGCGCCCGGGTGGCGCGCGACCTGCGGCCGCTGCGCGGCAAGGCGCCCTCGCGCACCGTGGTGCTGGCCACGCTGGTGCGCCTGCTCGACACCACCTACCTGCGGGTGGGCAACGAGGAATACGCCGAGACCAACGGCTCCTACGGCCTGACCACGCTGCGCACGCCGCATGCCGGTGTGCGCGGCAGCGTGCTGACGCTGAAGTTCCGCGGCAAGAGCGGCGTGGAGCAGCAGGTGAAGCTCGACGACCCGCGCGTGGCGCGGGTGGTGCGCGTCTGCCAGCAGCTGCCCGGCCAGGAACTCTTCCAGTACGAGGACGAGGACGGCCAGCCGCACCGGGTCGATTCATCGGATGTGAACGACTACCTGCGCGAGGCCGCCGGCGCCGATTTCACCGCCAAGGACTTCCGCACCTGGCACGGCACGGTGCAGGCGTTGGAGCTGACCCGCCTGGCCTGCGGCGGCTGCGGCGAGCAGGCCTACAGCGCCAAGGCGGTGCTGGCCGAAGTGGCCCGCCAGCTGGGCAACACGCCGGCGGTGTGCAAGAAGTCTTATGTGCATCCGGCCGTGCTGCAGGTCGGCCAGACCCTGGCGGCCGGCGCCGAGTCCGACATGATGGCCTTCTGGGAGCGGGTGACCGGCAAGCAGAAGACACCGCGCCGCCTGCATGCCGCCGAGCACCGCCTGCTCGGCTTCCTGCGCGAGCACCACAAGGAGCTGGCGCGGGAGATCCGCCGCAAGCTCAAAAAGCCAGCATGACCAGCACCGCCGCGCCCATCAGCGCGGTGGCGGCCCAGCCCAGCACCTTCAGGCGGCGCGAGGCCACGAAGCGGCCCATCACCTGCCGGTTGGCCACCATCAGCATCATCACCACCATGATGGGCACGGCGATCACGCCGTTGAGCACGGCGCTCCAGAACAGCGCCTTGATCGGATCCAGCGGCGAGAAGCCGAGCGCAATGCCGGCCACCATGGCGGCCGCGATGATCGAGTAGAAGGCCTTGGCTTCGCGCAGGCTGGATTCCAGGCTGCCGCTCCAGCCGAAGGCGCCGGCCATGGCATAGGCGGCGGAGCCGGCCAGCACCGGAATCGCCAGCATGCCGGTGCCGATGATGCCCAGGCTGAACAGGCCGAAGGCCAGCTCGCCGGCGATCGGCCGCAGCGCCTCGGCCGCCTGCGCGGAGGATTGGATGTCGGTCACGCCATGGCGGTGCAGGGTGAGCGCCGCGGTCAGCATGATGAAGAAGGCCACGGCGTTGGAGACGGCCATGCCGAAGCCGGTGTCCAGCCGGATGCGGCGGAAGTTCTGCTGCGCCTCCTGCGGTGCTTCGAGCAGGGAACGTTCCGGCGGGCGTTTGCCCTGCATGTCTTCCACCTCCTGCGAGGCCTGCCAGAAGAACAGATAGGGGCTGATGGTGGTGCCGAGGATGGCGACCACGGTGGTGACATAGCCGGTATCGGTCGACAGCCGCGGCCAGAAGGTCGCCCGCGCCACATCCGCCCAGGGAATCTGCAGGCTGAACAGCACCGCCACATAGGCGAAGAGCACCAGGGTCAGCCATTTCAGGAAACGCACATACCGCGCATAGGGCACGAAGACCTGCAGCAGCAGCGCGACCAGGCCGAAGAGCACGGTGTAGAGATGCGCCGGCCCGCCCAGCACCAGCCGGGCCGCGTCGCCCATGGCCGACAGGTCGGCCGCGATATTGGCCACGTTGGCCACCAGCAGCAGGGCCACGGTCGCCTGCAGCAGCCAGCGCGGATAGTGCCGCCGCATATTGCCGGCCAGGCCATGGCCGGTGACGCGGCCGATGCGGGCGCTGACCGCCTGGATGCCCACCATCAGCGGATAGGTGAGCAGCAGGGTCCACAGCGTGGCCAGGCCGAACTGCGCGCCGGCCTGGGAATAGGTGGCGATGCCGCTGGGGTCGTCGTCGGCGGCGCCGGTGATCAGGCCCGGGCCCAGGCGGCTCAGCCAGCCGGAGGGCCGCTTGGATGGGGAGGCGTCGGCGCCAGGCTGCGGATCGTGGGGCACGGGATGCCGTCGTCCGCAGCGGGGGGCTTATTGCTCGTCGGGGCGGCCGAGCACGACCGTGTCGGCGGAGATCTCGATCGGCCAGCGCAGGTCGTCGGCCAGCCATTGCAGGGCCTGGGCATCGACACGCATGTGGCGCTGCGCCGGCTGGTGGTCGCCGGGCAGGGTGGGGGTGACGGCCTGCATGCTCAGGCGCAGGGTGTCGCCCTCGGGCACCACGGTGATGCTGCGCGGGCCCTGGCCGCTGTCCTGCAGCTGGCTGAGCACGCCGAGCACCATGTAGAGCGCGCGCGCCGGCTGCAGCTGCGGCCAGCTGGCGGGGGCATCCACCTCGGTGGTCTCCAGCACGATGCCCTGCAGGTCGAGCATCGGGCGGGCCAGGTGCAGGGTGGCATGCAGCGCCGGCGTGGGGATCACCCGGTCGGTGCTTTCCACGTCCCAGCGCGACAGGGTGCGGATCGACAGCAGCAGCTGGTTGAGCTGCTCGTCGGTCTGCTCCATGCGCTTGAGGCAGAGCGCCGGATCGAAGGGCTGCGCCGCGATGTAGCGCTTGAGCACCGTGGCACCCATGCGCGCTACCGACAGCGGTCCCGCCATGTCGTGGCGCAAGGCGGGCAGCACCCGCATGAAGAGTTCATGCCGCACACCCGCGGCCAGCCATGCGGTGCTGTTCGAATCGCTCATAGCTTTGCGGCGCCTGCCAGGATGCGTTCCAGCTTCTCGAAATCGACCGGCTTCTGCAGGAAGTGGTTGAACACCGCCATTTCCTCGCTGCCGTCGGAGGCCAGGCCGGTCACCGCGATGACCATGGGTTGCGGCTCGCCGGCGAGCTCGCGCAGCTGGCGGGCCAGGTCGGTGCCGTGCACATCGGGCAGGGTCAGGTCGACCAGGTAGACGTCGGCCTTCTCGTTGCGCGCCAGGTCCAGCGCCTGCTGGCCGGTGAAGGCGCAGCGCACGGCGTAGTCCTGCATTTCCAGGAGCTCCTGGAACAGCTCGGCCGCTTCGCGGTTGTCGTCGACGATGAGGATATTGAGTGTCACGTGAGAACCCTAGGCAATGGAGTCGGCCGGCTGTGGCTTGCCGCGTGGCAGGAGCACGCTGAAAACGACCTGCGGCTCCTCGAAAGAATAATAGATGCTGCCGCCGTGTCCGCGCACGATCTGGTCGGCGATGTACAGCCCCAGGCCCAGCCCGGTGCGGTTGCGCGGATTGCCGAGCGACTGGCGCTTGAAGGGGTTGAACAGGGTGTCGGCCAGGTCGTCGGGGATGGGCTCGCCGGCATTGCGCACCTGCAGCTCGACCGAGTCGCCGGCTTCGCGCAGGCGCAGCACCACCGGCTCGCCCGGCACGCCGTGCTGGCGGGCGTTGCTGAGGAGGTTGGTGACCACCTGGGAGAGCCGGTCGGCATCCACATGGGCCATCACGCCCGCGTCGAGTTCGTGGTGCACCGTCAGCCCCGGATGGGCCACGCAGGCCTCTTCGCTGAGGTCGACGATGAGCGGCGCCAACAGGGTGGGCTCCAGCTGCAGGCCCAGGCCCAGGCCACCCTGCAGCCGGGACATGTCCAGCACCTGGCTGACCAGCCGCTGCATGCGGCTGCTGGAGGACTGGATGCGCTGGCCGATGCGGCCACTGGCCTGCTCCGGCGCCTTTTCCAGCACCCGCGCGGCCATGCTGATCGAGTGCAGCGGATCGCGCAGGTCGTGGCCGAGCACCGCCAGCAGCTGGTTGCGGGCACGGTTGATCTCGCCGACGCGGGTGGCGGTGGCGCGGCCGAGTTCGTCGCTGATCTGGCGGCCGATGGTGAAGTCGGCCTCGTCCCAGGCTTCGGAGGTGCCGTGCACCGTCTCGCGCCACAGGTCGAAGGAGCCGCGCGGCGTCAGGCGCGGGCCGTTGGGGCCGTGCACGTAATGCTTCTCGGGCTTGCCGCCCCAGTTGATGGTCTCGACCTGCTCCTTGCGCAGCAGCACCAGCCAGCCGTCGGCATTGGTGTCGAAACGCAGGGCCAGCATGCCGCACCAGATGTCGAGCAGGGGATGCAGGTAGCCGGGAAAGCCGGCGAGCGCGCTGATGCCGATCACCGAATCGTCGTTGTGCGGATGGCGCGCCAGCCAGCGCGCCAGGGCTCGGGCGGTCTCGACCGGCACTTCGCCCTCGACGGCGATGTTGTGGTTCTCGGTGATGAAGGCGGCATGCGCGCCGAAGTTGGCGGCCAGGGTGGCGGCATGCGGGGCCAGCGCGGCCAGCGAGTCGTCGGCATGCAGCAGGTCTTCGACCAGGCGGGCCCGCAGGGTGGCGGCGGCGGCCACGCGCTGGGCCTGGGCGCGCGCCATCAGCGTGTGCACATTGGCGGCCAGGATCTGAGCGATCACGTCGCAGGCCATGCGCACCGAATAGGGCACCTGGCGCGGCGTCATGTGGTGGCAGGCCAGCATGCCCCAGAGCCGCCCCTGCACCACGATGGAAACGCTCATGGAGGCGCCCACGCCCATGTTGCCCAGGTATTCGATGTGGATCGGCGAGACCGCGCGCAGCACCGCATGGCTCAGGTCCAGCGGCTCGGCATCGGCCAGGCCCTCGATGGCCACCGGCTGCGAACCCACGTCGGCGATCATGCGCAGGGTGTTGACCACGTACAGGCGCCGGGCCTGGGCCGGGATGTCGCTGGCGGGATAACGCCGGCCGAGGAAGGCATCGAGCGCCGGATTGCGCGCTTCGGAGATCACCTCGCCGCTCTCGTCGGTCCGGAAGCGGTAGGCCATGACACGGTCGAAGCCGGTCAGCTGGCGGATGTCCTCGGTGGCGGAGGCCAGCAGGCTCTCGATGGAGCGCTGGCGCTTGAGCCGGTCCATGGCGCGGTGCGCCTTCAGGGCGAAGCTGGCCAGGGTGTCGGCATCCTCGCCGCGGCTTTCGAACTCGGCCACCAGCAGATCGCCGGACTGGTGCAGGATCAGGTCGTAGATCTGTTCGCCGACCGAGACCTCGTTGGACATGGGCTGGATCGGTTCCAGCCGCGACGATTCCAGGGCCTCTTCGATCAGCACGCGGATCTCGCTGTCGGCATCGAGATGGCCGGGCGCCAGCCGCTCGCCCAGTTCGGGAAGAAGGCCCAGCGCCCGCGCCGCATTGGCGCTGCGAAAGCGCAGGCTGCCGTCCAGGCCGAAGGCCAGCAGCACGCCGTGCGACTGCACCGCGCCGGGAATGTGGATGGGCTCGCGGTCGCAGCTCTCCAGGGTCGCCCGGGGCTGCGGGATGTGCGTGACGGCGAGGCTCATGCCATGGCTCCGACATCTTCGAAGCGCTCGCCCAGGCTGGCGAAAGCCCATTCGGCGCCGGTGCGTGCGCCGTCCAGCATGGCGGGCGTGGCGATGGCCGCGCGCAGCTCGCCCAGGAAACGCGGCCAGGCGCCGCTGCCGCCATCGCCCTGCAGATAACGCAGGGCATGGGGCTGGAGCGATTCGCGCAGCCGGCGGTACAGCATCAGCCCGCCCAGCTGCGAGCCTTCGACCACATAGGCCACGCCCCAGCCGAAGCCGGCGGGCGGCGTTGCCGGCGGCTGGCTGGCGGGCGTGCCGGAAGCGGGGGCGGCGGAAAAGTCGGCCAGGTCGGCGGCGATACGTTCGCGGCGGGCGCGCTGGGCTTCTGGCCAGCCGCCGGGCAGGTCCGTGCGGGCCAGGGGCAGCCGGTCGATTTCGGCCAGCCAGTCGCCGATGATGGCCAGGTGCTGCGCATAGTCGGCCGGCTGCGCGCCGTCGCGGGCGATGGGCAGGCGGCTGTCGAGTCGGGCGTGTTGGTCCGCGGTGGCGGCACGCAGCGCGGCCAGGGCATCGACCGCCTGCACAGCCTGGGACGGCACGGGCGATGGCGCAGGCATGTGCGCAGTAAGCGACGGCGTTGGCTGGGGAGGCATTAACCGGCCAGTGTATCAGCGGGTGACGGGCACTTTGGCGTCAAAAGACACAGGCGTGCAGGGGGCAAACCGGCGGTGCGCATGGTCACTGCCGGGCGGTGCGCGCGGTGCCGGGCAGGGCCTGCGGATGGCTGGTGCGCAGGGGGTTGATGTCGAGTCCGCCGCGGCGTGTGTAGCGCGCGAAGACCGCCAGCTTGCCGGGCCGGCAGCGCTGCCAGATGTCCATGAAGATGCGCTCCACGCACTGCTCGTGGAACTCGTGGTGGTTGCGAAAGCTGATGAGATAACGCAGCAGCCCGGCCTGGTCGATCTGCGGGCCGCTGTAGCGGATCTGCACGCTGCCCCAGTCGGGCTGGCCGGTCACCAGGCAATTGCTCTTGAGCAGGTGGCTGACCAGCGTTTCGTTGACCGGGGTTTCGTCGAAGGCGGCGGTGAGGAACTCGGGCGCCGGCGTGTAGCGCTCGCAGTCGAGGTCCAGCCGGTCCAGGCTCAGGCCTTCGAGGTCCTCGATGCGTTCGCGGCCGAATTCCTCGGGCAGTACCAGCCGCACGCCGATGGTGGAGGGCTGGGCTGCGCCGCGCCAGACGGCTTCGGAGACATCGGCGCGGATGCGGGCGCGCACCTCGTCGGCGCTGTCGAAACGGCTGTCGTTGAAGCTGTTGAGGTAGAGCTTGAAGGACTTGCTCTCGACGATGTTGGGTGTCTCGCAGGGCACTGTGAAATGCGCCAGCGCGATCTGCGGCTTGCCGCGGCTGTTGAGCCAGCTGATCTCGAAGGCGGTCCAGAGGTCGGCGCCGAAGAAGGGCGGCGCGCCCTCGATGCCGATTTCGGCGCGTTTGTCCGCGCGCGGCAGGGGGAACAGCAGGCCGGGGTCGTACTGCGCCGCATAGGGCGCGGGTTTGCCGAGCAGCGATTGTTCCGGGGTGTTGGCGGCGGGTGCCTGGGGTGTGCTCATGTGAATTCGCGTTCGCGCAGCCATTTGGTGGCGATCCACTTCTCGCCCTCGATGACGGGCGCGCCGCCATGCAGGGTGCGGGTGGCGGGATGCGGCCGGTCGTAGCTGAAGAAGACGGCGTTGCCGCGTTTGGGGGCGACGGTCAGGTTGATGTCCGGGAACACGGTGCCGCCGCCGCGGGCCGGCTCGTTGAGATAGATCACCAGCGTGGCCACACGCTGGCCGCCGCGCTTGAGGATGCTGGGCGTGCCGGGCTCGGCCGGGTCGAAATAGTCGTAGTGCGGCTTGTATTCCGCGCCGGGCGGGTAACGCAGCACCTGCAGGCCTTCGCCGTTGGCCAGCGGCCAGCCGACCAGGCGGGCGATGCGCGCTTCCAGGGCCTGCACCACCGGCGTCTCGCCGCGGGCGAAGAACATGCCGTCGCTGGTGCGGTCGGCATTGACCTCCTCGCCGCCGGTCTTGGTGGCCACGGTGAGCGAACGCTTCATGCGCGGCCGGGCATCGGCGATCAGCGCGTCGCATTCGGCATCGCTCAGCAGGTTGCCGAAGACGACCACATGCGGCGAGCTCATGGACTGCAGCACATGCACCTGCCGGTCGCCGGCGTCGATGTAGAGCGGGGCGTCGTCCAGCGCGGGTGCCGGCACCTGCACGCCCGCAGGCATGTCGGCAGCCGCTTCCTGCCCCACCGCCAGGTGGCTGCGCAGCGTGGATTCCATGGCCTGCGCGGCGGTGTCCTCGCGCCAGCCGGCATCGACCATGGAGCGCAGGATGACCGGCGCGGCGAAGCCGGCCTCGGCCTGTTCGATGATCCACCGGCGCAGTTCGGGCGTCACGGCCTGGGCGGAATGGGCGGAGTCGGTCGTCGTCATGGCGGGCGAGGATAGCGGCGCGGCGGCGGATATTCGTATCAGGCCGTCTTGCGGCGGAACACCAGGCGCTCGGGCGTGGAGGCGGCGGCGTCGAAACCATAGCCTTCGAGGTCGAAGGCCTGCAGCTGCTCGGGTGTCTGCAGCCGGTGCCGCACGGCGTAGCGCGCCATCAGGCCGCGCGCGCGTTTGGCGTGGAAGCTGATGATCTTGTAGAGGCCGCCCTTCCATTCCTGGAACACGCATTCGACGACACGCGCCTTCAGCACCTTGGTGTCGACCGCGCGGAAGTATTCCTGCGAAGCCAGGTTGATGACCACCGGCGTGCGGTCGGCCTGCAGCTGGCTGTTGAGGTGGTCGGCGATCTGCCGGCCCCAGAAGTGATAGAGGTCGGCGCCGGCATTGGTGGGCAGGCGGGTGCCCATCTCCAGGCGGTAGGGCTGCAGCCGGTCGAGCGGCCGCAGCACGCCGTACAGGCCCGACAGGATGGCGATGTGCGACTGGGCCCATTCCAGTTCGTCTTCGCTGAGGCTGGCGGCGGCCAGGCCTTCGTAGACATCGCCGTTGAAGGCCAGCACCGCCTGCTTGGAGTTCTCCGCGGTGAAACGCGGCGACCAGGCCTGGTAGCGGCCGACGTTGAGCGCCGACAGCGCATCCGACAGCGACATCAGCGAGGCGATGCGCTGCGGCGAATATTCGCGCAGCACCTCGATCAGGGTCTCGGCCTGCGGGATGAACTGCGGAGTGGTCGCACGCAGGCCGGCGGGCGCCGGTGTTTCGTAGTCGAGCGACTTGGCGGGAGAGAGCAGGAAGAGCATCGCGATCTGGAGGGGCTGGACGTTGATCGGGTCGGGCCGCGTGGCCCGGAATGCAAAACGCCCGCCACGCGGGCGGGCGTCACACGGCGATTGTCGCCGTGGCCGGGCTCAGCGCTGCTCGAAAGGCAGCTTCATGTCGGCGAGGTCGCGGCGGGTTTCCACCAGCACCAGCGGGCCCTCGTCCAGCACCACGGCCGGCGGGCGCTCGCGCGGCACGCGGACCGGCTGGGGCTCGGCGGCCATCGCAGCCTGGGCGGCGGCGATCTTGGTGCTGTCGGAGTTGACCCACTGCAGGCCGCTGCCCTGGGCGATCTGGTGCAGATCGTCGATCGGCAGGACGAAGGCCGTGGCGGCCGGGGCTGCCACGGGCGCTGCGACGACCGCCGGGGCTGCCGGTGCGGCGACGGGAGCCGGTGCGGCCTCCGCGACCGGTGCGACCGGCGCAGCCGGAGCCGCAGCAACGGCAGGTGCCGCCACCGGAGTGGCGACGGCCACAACCGGTTCCGCGTACACGGCGGGGGCCGGCTCGGAGACGGCAGGCGCTGCCGGAGCCGGCGCGGCCACGGCGCTTTCCAGCGGCAGTGCTTCGGTGCTGACGGCGGGTTCGGCCGCTTGCGGGGCGCGTTCGCCACGCTCGCTGCGTTCACCGCGTTCCGAACGCTCACCACGGTCCGAACGTTCGCGGCGGGCACGCGGCGGGCGGGCCGCCGGGGCTTCCTCGCCTTCGGCTGCGTCGGCCGGCTGGGCCGATGCGGCGCCTTGCGGCTCGGCGGCTGCCGGGGCCGGTGCACGGAAGGCATCGAAGATGCCGCCCTGGCCGGAGTCGGCATGTTCGCCGGCATCCGGTGCAGCGGCTTCGCCGGCTTCCGCGGGAGCGCGCTCGCCGCGTTCGCCACGGTCACGGCGCTGGTCGCGGCCGTAACGGTCACGCGAACGGCGGGGGCGTTCGCCCTCGGCCGTCAGCGGGGCGTTGGTGCCGTCGCCGTTGTCGATGTTGTCGACCGGGGCGGTGTTGCCTTCGGCACGCGGCTCGTCGCCGGCGGCTTGCCCTTGTTCGCCGTTTTCGCTGCGCGGGCCACGGCCGCCGCGTCCGCGGCCACGGCCGCCTTCGGGGCGTTCGCCACGTTCACGGCGGGGCGCTTCGGTCACGACGGCTGCGTCGGCGCCGACGGCACCCAGGGCGGCTGCGTCCGCCACGGCTTCCGGTGCGGGTGCCAGGCGTTCGCCGTCACGCGGGGGACGGCCGCCGCGGCCGCCTTCACGGGGAGCGCGTTCGGCGCGTTCGCCACGTTCCACGCGTTCGCCGCGGTCTGCACGCTCGCCGCGTTCACCACGTTCACCGCCGCGGGGAGGACGGGCCTCGCCACGCTCGGTGCGCTCGCTGCGTTCGGCGCGTTCGCCGTTGGCTTCGTTGCGGTCGCCGCGGCCTTCAGGGCTGCGGCCTTCGCCGTTGCGACCGTCGCGGCGTCCGCCACGTCCGTCGCCGCGGCCTTCACCGCCACGGCCTTCACCGCGGCCTTCGCCACGGCCCTCACCGCGGCCCTCACCGCGGCCATCGCGACGCGGGCCACGGCCACCACGGCGCTGCTCGTCGGCAGGCGCCGCGGCGGGCGCGGGCGCTGCCACCGGTGCGGGTGCCGCGGCCGGCGGTGCGGCGAACAGGCTCTTGATCCAGCCCCAGAAGCCGATCTCGACCGGCGTCGCGGCCGGTGCTGCCACCGGTGCCGGTGCCGGAGCGGCGACCGGTGCCTGCGCCACCGGCGCGGCCGGCCGGGCCACCGGCTGCGGCGCGGGTGCATCGGGCAGCACGCCCTTGATGACCGGCGTCTGGCGGTTGGTCGGCTCCTGCGAGCGGCGGGTGATGGTGGTCGGGTCCTCGATCTCGTCGGCGAGCTTGTAGCTGGCGTCGATGTTGTCCAGGCGCGGGTCGTCGTGCTTCAGGCGTTCCAGGCGGTAGTGCGGGGTGTCCAGCGACTTGTTGGGCACCAGCATCACGTTGACGCGCTGCTTCATCTCGATCTTGGTGATCTCGTTGCGCTTCTCGTTCAACAGGAAGGAGGCCACTTCCACCGGCACCTGCACGTGCACGGCGGCGGTGTTGTCCTTCATGGACTCTTCCTGAATGATGCGCAGCGTCTGCAGGGCCGAGCTTTCCGTGTCGCGGATGTGGCCGGAGCCGCCGCAGCGCGGGCAGGGGATGGAGGAGCCTTCGGACAGCGCGGGCTTGAGGCGCTGGCGGCTCATTTCCATCAGGCCGAACTTGCTGATCGTGCCGAACTGCACCCGCGCGCGGTCCTGCCGCAGCGCGTCGCGCAGGCGGTTCTCGACCTCGCGGCGGTTCTTGCTCTCGTCCATGTCGATGAAGTCGATGACGATCAGGCCGCCGAGGTCGCGCAGGCGCATCTGTCGGGCCACTTCGTCGGCGGCTTCCAGGTTGGTGCGGGTGGCGGTTTCCTCGATGTCGCTGCCCTTGATGGCGCGCGCGGAGTTGACGTCGATCGAGACCAGCGCCTCGGTGTGGTCGATCACGATGGCGCCGCCCGAGGGCAGCTGCACGGTGCGGGCGTAGGCCGATTCGATCTGGTGCTCGATCTGGAAGCGGCTGAACAGGGCGGCGTCGTCGCGGTAGCGCTTCACGCGGCCGGCATGCTCGGGCATGACGTGCGCCATGAACTGGTGCGCCTGCTCGAAGATGTCGTCGGTGTCGATCAGGATGTCGCCGATGTCGTGATTGAAGTAGTCACGGATGGCGCGGATGACGAGGCTGGATTCCTGGTAGATCAGGAAGGCGCCCTTGGTGCCCTTGGAGGCGCCTTCGATGGCGGTCCAGAGCTTGAGCAGGTAGTTCAGGTCCCACTGGAGTTCGGGCGCCGAGCGGCCGATGCCGGCGGTGCGCGCGATGATGGACATGCCGTTGGGGTATTCCAACTGGTCCATGTTCTCCTTGAGCTCGGCCCGGTCCTCGCCCTCGATGCGGCGCGAGACGCCGCCGCCGCGCGGGTTGTTGGGCATCAGCACCACGTAGCGGCCGGCCAGGCTGATGAAGGTGGTGAGCGCCGCGCCCTTGTTGCCGCGCTCTTCCTTCTCGACCTGGACGAGCAGCTCCTGGCCTTCGCGGATCACTTCGTTGATGCGCGCCTGGCCTGCCGGCACGCCGGGAGCGAAGTACTGGCGGGAGATTTCCTTGAACGGCAGGAAGCCGTGGCGGTCTTCGCCGTAGTCCACGAAACAGGCTTCGAGCGAGGGCTCGACCCGGGTGACAACGGCCTTGTAGATGTTGCCCTTGCGCTGTTCGCGCCCTTCGATTTCGATCTCGTAGTCGAGGAGCTTCTGCCCGTCGACGATGGCCAGGCGGCGTTCTTCCGGCTGCGTGGCATTGATCAACATCCGCTTCATGAGGCGTACCTTTTTTCGTATCAGTGGTCAGCCGGCGCGGCGAGCCTGGAATGGCGGCTGCCTTGCCGAACCGGATGACCGGAACATGCCCTGGGGTGGGCCTTCTGATGCCGAACTGGCGCCTGAAACGAACGGGGAACTACCTGCAAAAGCCAAAAAGCCCTGCCGACCGATGAACTTGTCAGCTCGGTCGACGGGGCGGGGGCTCGTGGATGGGGGCGAGGAGGGGTCGCTGCCGCGAGGGTGCGGCAGGGTGGGCGGCGTCGGCCCACACGACGGTCGAGTCAGCTGCAGGCACGCCGACGGGCGGTGGCATCAGCCAGCGCCAGAAGGTGGAGAGCAGTGCGATCAACACGGGGGAAGTCTCGCTAATCCGCCGACCGGCGACGGGCCTGGGGCGCGACGCGGGCCGGTTGGTATTCCGGTTCGGGTGTTTCAAGGAGCCGGCTCGTCCGGCGGGTCTGGGGGGCGATGCACCGGGGAAAAAGGGTGCGATCGTTCCGGCAAAGCCGCAGGTGGCATCGACCTGCCTTTTCGCTCCTGCAAGTGTGACTGGACTAAAATCCAGAAAAATCAAACACTTACGGTGGCTAAAAGGTGAACGGCATTATAGGGGGCAAATCCGCGGCGGTGACGCCAGCGGTAAAAATCGTGACGGTCGATGCGGAATCTGCCGGGCAGCGCCTCGACAACTTCCTGATGCGGCACCTCAAGGGGGTGCCGAAGACGCATGTCTACCGCATCATCCGCAGCGGCGAAGTGCGCATCAACAAAGGGCGCGTGGCCGCGGACACGCGGGTGCAGGAGGGCGACGAGGTGCGCCTGCCGCCGGTGCGTGTCGCCGCCGCGCCGACCGAGGAGGCGGTGCGTGCGGTGCCGCCGCGCGAATTCCCTGTTCTGTACGAGGACGATGCGCTCGTGGCCATCGACAAGCCCGCCGGTACGGCGGTGCATGGCGGCAGCGGGGTGAGTTTCGGTGTCATCGAGCAGCTGCGGCGGGCGCGGCCCGAGGCGCGTTTCCTGGAGCTGGTGCATAGGCTGGACCGGGACACCTCGGGCATCCTGCTCATCGCCAAGAAGCGCTCGGCGCTGACCCGGCTGCAGGACCAGTTCCGCGAACGCGCCACCGACAAGACCTATCTCGCCCTGGTGCAGGGCACCTGGCCGGCGCGCCAGAAGGTGCTGGACCAGCCGCTGCGCAAATACCTGCTGCCCGACGGCGAGCGGCGGGTGCGTGTGACCACTGCCGACGATCCGGAGGCGATGCGGGCGATCACCCTCGTGAAGCTGCGCTCGGTCGCGCCGGCGCGCACCTTGCAGGGCCTGCCGGCGCTCAGCCTGCTGGAGGTGACGATCAAGACCGGGCGCACCCACCAGATCCGGGTGCATCTTTCCTCGGCCGGCCACGGCATCGCGGGCGACGACAAGTACGGCGACTTCGACCTCAACGGCCGGCTGCAGAAGGCCGGCCTGGGCCGCATGTTCCTGCATGCCTGGCGGCTGCAGTTCGACCATCCGGCCAGCGGCGAGCGCATCGCCCTGCAGGCCGAACTGCCGCCGGAACTGGCCCGCTGGGAGCCGGCGGCGGGGTGAGCCCTGCCTCGCGCCGTCTTATAGTCGCGCCACATGCCTGAATCCGCCCCGAGCCCCACCACCGCGCCGCGCTACTCCCTGGTCGTCTTCGACTGGGACGGCACCCTCTACGACTCCACCGGCATCATCGTGCGCTGCATCCAGGCGGCGGTGCGCGACGTGGGCGGCACCGTGCCCGACGACCGCGCCGCCGCCTATGTGATCGGCATGAGCCTGAACCAGGCGCTGGCCCATGCGGCGCCGGACGTGCCGCCCGAGCGCTATCCGCAGCTCGGCGAGCGCTACAAGCACCACTACCGCAAGCACCACGACGACCTGAGCCTGTTCGACGGCGTGCTGCCCATGCTCGATGCGCTGCGCAAGCGCGGCCACCTGCTGGCCGTGGCCACGGGCAAGAGCCGGCGCGGTCTGGACGAGGCGCTGGATTCGGTGGAGCTGCGTGGCGTCTTCGACGGCTCGCGTACCGCCGACGAGACCGCCGGCAAGCCCGATCCGCTGATGCTGAAGGAGCTGTCCGCCGACCTCGACGTGCCGCAGGACCGCATCCTGATGATCGGCGACACCACCCACGACCTGCTGATGGCCCGCAACGCCGGCTGCGCCAGCATCGGCGTGAGTTATGGCGCGCACACGCCGGAGGCCTTCGGCGAACTCGGGCCGCTGCATGTGGCGCATTCGGTGGCCGATCTGGCCGCCTGGCTGGCCGTCAACGGCTGAGACGGGCGAGCAGGGCGTGGCATGTTCGAAGACGACGAGCCCGCTGCCCCCGGCATCCCGCTGTGCAACAGCGCCCATCTGGTGGAGGGCGGCATGGCGGTCCCCTTCGACGTGCGCTACGGCGGCCAGACCTGCACCGCCTTCGCCGTGCGTTATCGCGGCGAACCCGTGGCCTACCTCAACCGCTGCACCCATGTGGCGATGGAGCTCGACGCCCGGCCCGGCCGCGTCTTCGACGACAGCGGCCGCTGGCTGCTCTGCCAGGTGCACGGCGCGGCGTATGAGCCGGCCACCGGCGCCTGTGCCGGCGGCCCCTGCCGCGGCGGCCTGGTCAAGATACAACTGAGCGAACGTGCGGGCGTGGTGCGCTGGCATACTGCCTACAACCTCCAACCAGCCGAGTTCTAAGCGCGATGTCGTCGTCCGATCCTGATTTCCGTGACCCCCTGGAGCCGCCGGCCCCGCCGCCTCCACCGCCGCCGCCCCCGCCGGTCGGCCGCCGGGCCAGCGACAGCCAGAACTGGGAACGCAACACGCTGGAAAAGCTGGCCTTCTCCGCCATCGCCGAACAGCGCGCGGCCCGCCGCTGGAAGAACTTCGTGCGCATCTCCTGGCTGGTGATCATCCTGGTCGCCGGCTGGATGCTGCTGCACCGCGCCCAGCCCAGCAGCGCCAAGACCACGCCGCACACCGCCGTGATCGACATCAAGGGCGAGATCGCCGATGGCGCCGAAGCCAGCGCCGAATTCGTCAACGCCTCCATGCGCAGCGCCTTCGAGGACGATGGCGCACAGGCGGTGGTGCTGCTCATCAACTCGCCCGGCGGCAGCCCGGTGCAGGCCGGCATGATCAACGACGAGATCCGCCGCCTGAAGGCCCAGTACAAGAAGCCGATCTACGCGGTGGTGGAGGAGAGCTGCACCTCCGCCGCCTACTACATCGCCGCCGGCACCGACCAGATCTTCGTGGACAAGGCCAGCGTCGTCGGCAGCATCGGCGTGCTGATGGACGGCTTCGGCTTCACCGGCCTGATGGACAAGCTCGGCGTGGAGCGCCGCTTGCTCACCGCCGGCGAGAACAAGGGCTTCCTCGACCCCTTCAGCCCCATGAGCGACAAGCAGCGCGCCTATGCGCAGGAGGTGCTGGGCCAGATCCACGCCCAGTTCATCGACGTGGTGCGCAAGGGCCGCGGCGACCGGCTGAAGGAAACGCCGGAGATGTTCAGCGGCCTGTTCTGGACCGGCCAGCAGGCTGTGGCCATGGGCCTGGCCGACAAGCTGGGCAGCCTGGACTACGTGGCGCGCGAGGTGGTCAAGGCCGAGGACGTGGTCGATTACACCCGCCACGACAACGTGGCCGAGCGCCTGGCCAAGAAGTTCGGCGCCGCCATGGGCGAGACCATGGTGCACACCATGGGCCGCCTGCCGGCCTTGCGTTAACGACCGATCGCGAAGACGGCCGGGGTGTGGTTGTCGGGCCGTCCGATGCGCGTTTCCAGGTCTTGACGTCCGCGCTGCGGGTGCGGGCGTCGGCCAGTGTCAGTCCCCAGCTCACCGATAGCCGCGCATTGGGCTGCAGCGTCGCCAGCAACCCCTGCAGCAGGGCGGCGTTGCGGTAGGGCGTCTCGATGAAGAGCTGGGTCTGGCCGGTGCGCAGGGCCAGTGCCTCCAGCGCGCGGATGCGTTCGGTGCGCTGCGCGGCGTCCTGCGGCAGGTAGCCGACGAAGGCGAAGTTCTGCCCGTTCATGCCGCTCGCGGCCAGTGCCAGCAGCAGCGAGACCGGGCCGACCAGCGGCACCACCTCGATGCCCAGGTCGTGCGCGGCGCGCACCACCGAAGAGCCCGGGTCTGCCACGGCGGGCATGCCGGCCTCGCTCAGCAGTCCGACATCGTGGCCTTGCAGGGCTGCGGCCAGCAGCGGCTTCGCATCGAAGCCGCCCTGGTGGTCGCCCTTCTTGTGGACTTCGCGCGGCAGTTCGGTGATCTGCTGTTCCTGCAGGGGTGCGGCCAGCGGATGGACGGCGTCGATGCGCTTGAGATAGGCGCGGGCGCTCTTGGCGTTCTCGCAGATCCAGTGGGTGATGGCCGCGGCATGGCGCAGGGTGGCGTCGGGCAGGGCGTCCGACAGCGGTGCCTGGGTGCCGCAGCCGAAATCCAGCGGCGCCGGCACCAGGTAGAGCCGGCCGTGTTTGCTCGTCGTCATCAGATCACCAGGCCCGCGGCGCGCAGCAGCCGGCAGGTGCGGATCAGCGGCAGGCCGATGAGAGCGGTCGGGTCATCGTTGTCGATGGCGTCGAGCAGGCTGATGCCCAGGCCCTCACTCTTGGCGCTGCCGGCGCAGTCGTAGGGTTTCTCGGCCTGGAGATAGTGCTCGATCTCGTCGTCCGACAGGTCGCGGAAACGCACCTTGACGCTCGCCAGGTCCGAAGCCTCGAAGGCCGAGGCGGCGCAGACCACACTCACGGCGGTCTGGAAGATCACGGTGCGTCCGCGCATGCGGCGCAGCTGCTGAACGGCGCGGGCATGGTCGCCCGGCTTGCCCAGGGGCTCGCCGTCGAGGTCGGCGACCTGGTCGGAGCCGATGACGATGGCGTCCGGATGCAGCCGCGCCACGGCGCGCGCCTTGGCCAGGCCCAGCCGGCGGGCCAGCGTCTCGGGCGATTCGCCGTGCTGCGGTGTCTCGTCGACATCCGGCGCGGCCACGTCGAAGGGCAGGCGCAGCCGCTGCAGCAGCTCGCGGCGATAGATGGAGGTGGAACCGAGCACCAGGCGGCGGCCGCCCGAGGGCCGGGTCAGCAGGCTGGCGGAGGGCAGGGTGGGGATGGAGGCCATGCGGCCGATTCTCTTACACTGACCCCATGGAAAAAGACTTTGCGCCCGACAGCCTGGACATCCCGGCTTTTGCACGCGCCGGCGCCGAACTCGCAGGCGCCGACCCCCTTGCACGCTACCCCCGCCTGGTCGAAGACATCGCTGGTTCGCCCGACGGTTTCGAAGTCCGCTGGAAGGCCGCCGGCGAATGGCGCGCCGCCACCGGCAGCGCCGGCCAGCCCTGGCTGCACCTGGATGGCGAGGCGACCCTGCCCATGACCTGCCAGCGCTGCCTGCAGCCGGTGGATGTGGAGGTGGGCTTCGAGACCGACTTCCGCTTCGTCCCCGACGAGCGCACCGCCGAGACCGAGGACGAGGAGTCCGACGAGGACCTGCTGGTTATCCGCCGCGATTTCCCGCTGCGCGAACTGGTCGAGGACGAACTGCTGCTGGCCATGCCGCCGGTGGCGGTGCACGAGGTCTGCCCGGTGGCATTGCCCACCGCGGTGGAGGACGCGGAATTCACCGCCGCGGAAGAGAAAAAAGCCAATCCCTTCGCCGTGCTCGCGGGCCTCAACAAGGGCAAGCTTGGCTAGTCGCGGCGACGCGGGCTATAATCGTTGGCTGCGCGCAATATCTTGAAGCTTGTGGATGCGGGTTGGCCTTTACAGGCGATCCTTCAACGGCGGACTTCAGGCGCATCCCCACTCACCTACCGAATTCAGGAGCCATCATGGCAGTTCAGCAAAACAAGAAGTCCCCGTCCAAGCGCGGCATGCACCGTTCGCACAACGCCCTGACCGTGCCGGGCATCGCCGTGGAAGCCAACACCGGCGAAACCCACCTGCGTCACCACATCAGCCCGAACGGTTTCTACCGCGGCCGTCAGGTGCTGAAGAACAAGTCCGAAGCCTGATCGCCCGGATCGCCTAGGCCCGTGCTACATCACTTGTAGCCCGGGCCTTTGTTTTGATGGCCGTCACTTTCTGGTTTTCGTGCGCCGTGCCCAGCGTGCACAGGCGCCGCTTCGAGGGGTATCTCCCATGATCACGCTCGCCGTCGATTGCATGGGGGGTGACCACGGGCCGCGTGTCACGCTGCCCGCCTGCCGGAATTTCCTGGAGCGCCATCCCGAGGTGGCCCTGCTGCTGGTCGGCCAGTCCGACAAGCTGGGCGCTTTCTCGCACCCGCGCGCCACCGTCGTCGCCGCCACCGAGGTCGTGGCCATGGACGATACGGTCGAGACCGCCCTGCGCCGCAAAAAGGATTCGTCCATGCGTGTGGCGATCCGCCAGGTCAAGGACGGCGCGGCCCAGGTGGCCGTGTCCGCGGGCAATACCGGCGCGCTGATGGCGATCGCCCGCTATCTGCTCAAGACCCTGGACGGCATCGAACGCCCGGCCATCGCCACCCGCATGCCCAACGCCAAGGGCGGTGCCACGACGGTGCTCGACCTGGGCGCCAACGTCGATTGCACGGCGGAGCACCTGCTGCAGTTCGCGGTGATGGGCTCGGCCCTGGCCTCTGTCATCAACGGCGACGACCAGCCGACGGTGGGGCTGCTCAACATCGGCGAGGAAGCCATCAAGGGCAGCGAAGTCATCAAGGAGGCGGGCGAGTTGCTGCGCTCCGCGGGGGCTTCGGGCGACCTGAACTTCTACGGCAACGTCGAGGGCAACGACATCTTCAAGGGCACGGTCGACATCGTCGTGTGCGACGGTTTTGTCGGCAACGTGGCGCTCAAGGCCAGCGAGGGGCTGGCGAGCGTCATCGTCGGTTTCCTCAAGGAAGAGTTCTCGCGCAATCCGCTGACCAAGCTGGCGGCGCTGGTGTCCTACCCGGTGCTGTCGGCGCTCAAGCGCCGCATGGACTACCGGCGCTACAACGGCGCGGCCCTGCTGGGCCTGCGCGGGCTGGTGTTCAAGAGCCACGGCTCGGCCGACGAGGTGGCTTTCGAGCAGGCGCTCGAGCGCGCCTATGATGCGGCGCGCAACAACCTGCTCGAACGCGTGCAGGCGCGCATCGCCCACGCGGCGCCGCTGCTGCGGCCGCGCGATGCCGCCTCGCCCGCCGCCGAGCTCGGCACCATCACATGACGACCTATTCCCGCATCGTCGGCACCGGCAGCTACCTGCCGCCGCGCCGGCTGACCAACGCCGACCTGGCCGCCGAACTGGCCACCCGTGGCATCGAGACCTCCGACGAATGGATCGTCGAGCGCACCGGCATCCGCGCGCGCCATTTCGCCGCGCCCGACGTGGCCAGCAGCGATCTCGGCCTGCAGGCCTGCCTGCGTGCGCTGGAGGCGGCCAATATCGGCCCGGCCGACATCGACCTGATCATCGTGGCGACCTCCACGCCGGACATGGTCTTCCCCTCGACCGCCTGCATCCTGCAGAACAAGCTGGCGCAGACCTCGGACGCGGCGCGCGGCATCCTGGGCTGCCCGGCCTTCGACGTGCAGGCGGTGTGCAGCGGCTTCGTCTACGCGCTGACGGTGGCCGACGCCATGATCAAGACCGGCGCCGCCAGGCGCGCGCTGGTGGTCGGGGCGGAAGTCTTCTCGCGCATCCTCGATTTCAACGACCGCACCACCTGCGTGCTGTTCGGCGACGGCGCCGGCGCCGTGGTGCTCGAAGCCAGCGAAACGCCTGGCATCCTGGCCAGCGACCTGCACGCGGATGGCCGCCATGTCGGCATCCTGTGCGTGCCGGGCAATGTCTCGGGCGGCAACGTGCTGGGCGACCCGCTGCTCAAGATGGACGGCCAGGCCGTCTTCAAGCTGGCCGTGGGCGTGCTGGAAAGCGCGGCCCGGGCGGCGCTGGCCAAGGCCGGCAAGACCGATGCCGACATCGACTGGCTGATTCCGCACCAGGCCAACATCCGCATCATGCAGAGCACGGCCAAACGCATGAAGCTGCCGCTGGACAAGCTGGTCGTCACCGTCGATCAGCACGGCAACACCTCGGCCGCCTCGATCCCGCTGGCGCTCGATGCGGCGGTGCGTTCCGGCAAGGTGCAGCCGGGCCACACCGTCATGCTCGAAGGCGTGGGTGGTGGTTTCACCTGGGGCGCGGTGCTGCTGACGCTCTAGCATCGGCGCTCCGGTCGGCCTGCCGTCCGACTCTTCACTTCCATTTTTCGTTCAGGATTTCGTTCCATGACATCGTTCGCTTTCGTTTTTCCGGGCCAGGGTTCGCAGGCCGTCGGCATGCTCGACGCCTGGGGCGACCATCCGGTCGTCGCGGAGACATTGAAGGAAGCCTCCGATGCCCTGGGCGAGGACATCGGCCGGCTGATCCACGAAGGCCCCAAGGAAGCGCTGGCGCTGACCACCAACACCCAGCCGGTGATGCTGGTGGCCGCCGTGGCCGCCTGGCGCGTGTGGAAGTCCGAGGGCGGTGCAGATCCGGTGGCCGTCGCCGGCCATTCCCTGGGCGAGTACAGCGCCCTGGTGGCGGCCGGCGCGTTGACGCTGGCCCAGGCCGCGCCCCTGGTGCGTTTCCGGGCCCAGGCCATGCAGGAAGCCGTGCCGGTCGGCGTCGGCGCCATGGCGGCCATCCTGGGACTGGACGCGGCACGGGTGGCGGAAGTCTGCGCGCAGGTCAGCGCGGAGCTGGGCGGCAGCGAGACCGCCGAAGCCGTCAATTTCAACGATCCGGGCCAGACCGTCATCGCCGGCACCAAGGCCGCGGTCGACCAGGCCTGCGTGGCCCTGAAGGCGGCCGGCGCGAAGCGGGCGCTGCCCCTGCCGGTGTCGGCGCCTTTCCATTCCAGCCTGATGAAGCCGGCCGCCGAGCGGCTGCGCGAGCGCCTGGCGGCCACCGGGATCGCGGCGCCGGTGATCCCGGTCATCAACAACATCGACGTCGCAGTGCAGAATGCGCCCGACGCGATCCGCGATGCCCTGTATCGTCAGGCCTTCGGCCCGGTGCGCTGGGTGGAGTGCATCGCGGCGCTGAAATCCCGGGGCATCGGCCATGTGGTCGAATGCGGTCCGGGCAAGGTGCTCAGCGGCATGATCAAACGCATCGACGCCAGCCTGTCCGCCAGCGCCATCTTCGATCCCGCCTCGCTGGCCGAGACCCGCGCCGCGCTGGCCTGATGGCTGTTTCGCGAATTCGAGTTTAAGGAACCTCTCAGCATGTCCGACATCCATTACGCCGGCCAGGTCGCGCTCGTCACCGGGGCCACCCGCGGCATCGGCGCGGCCATCGCCGCCGAACTGGCCGCCCGCGGCGTGAAAGTGATAGGCACGGCCACCAGCCAGGACGGCGCCAACCGCATCGAGGCCGCCCTGTCGGCCAGCGGCGGCCAGGGCCGGGTGCTGGACGTGACCGACGCCGCCGCGCTCGATGCGATGGTCGACGGCATCGTCTCGGCCCACGGCGGCCTGCAGATCCTGGTCAACAATGCCGGCATCACCCGCGACAACCTGGCCATGCGTCTGAAGGACGACGACTGGGATGCCGTCATCGACACCAATCTGAAGGCCGTCTTCCGCGCCTCGCGCGCCGTGATCCGCCCGATGATGAAGCAGCGCTACGGCCGCATCGTCAACATCACCAGCGTGGTGGGCGCGTCCGGCAATCCGGGCCAGGCCAACTACGCCGCCGCCAAGGCGGGCCTGGCCGGCATGGCGCGGGCGCTGGCGCGCGAACTGGGTTCGCGCAACATCACCGTCAACTGCGTCGCCCCGGGCTTCATCGATACCGACATGACCGCCTCGCTGCCCGAAGCGCAGCAAAAGGCGCTGCTCGGCCAGATCCCCCTGGGCCACCTGGGCAAGCCGCACGACGTCGCCCATGCGGTGGCCTTCCTGGCGAGCCCGCAGGCGGCCTACATCACCGGCCAGGAACTGCATGTCAACGGCGGCATGTTCATGGCCTGACCGCAGGCGCGAAGCCTTCACGTAAACCCCGCCGTTCCATCCGGGCGGCGACTGAGCGGGCCTCCAGGGCCCGCCGGCTAAAATCCCGGTTTCATCTACAACCCTAAGAGGGAATCCATGAGCGATATCGAATCACGTGTCAAGAAAATCATCGCCGAACAACTCGGCGTGGAAGAGTCCCAAGTGACCAGCGAAAAGGCTTTCGTGGCCGACCTGGGCGCCGACTCGCTCGACACGGTCGAACTCGTGATGGCGCTCGAAGACGAATTCGGCATCGAAATTCCGGACGAAGACGCCGAGAAGATCACCACGGTGCAGAACGCGATCGACTACGCCAACACCCACCAGAAGGCCTGAGGACGGCCGATTCAGCTGCAGCATCGCCCGGCCCCTTTTTGAGCGCCTGGGCCGGTGGCAGCCGAATCAAGTCCCCTGAAGGCCTGCGGGCCCCAGCATTTTTTTGCGCTTCCCCTGAATAAGGTCTTTCTCGCATGAGCCGTCGCCGTGTCGTCGTGACCGGTCTGGGCTGCGTCTCCCCCGTGGGCAACACGGTGGCGGACTCCTGGACCAACCTCCTTGCCGGAAACCCCGGCATCGACTTCATCACCCAGTTCGATGCAAGCAATTTCGCCTGCAAGTTCGCGGGCGAAGTCAAAGGCTTCCAAGTGACGGATTACATGCCCGAGAAGGAAGCGCGGCATATGGACCGTTTCATCCATCTCGGAATCGCTGCCGCCGTGCAGGCGGTCCAGGACAGCGGCCTGCCCACGGGCGATGCGCTGGACGAGGAATCCGCCACCCGCATCGGCTGCAACATCGGCTCGGGCATCGGCGGCCTGCCGCTGATCGAACGCACGCATTCCGAGCTGGAGTCGCGCGGCCCGCGCCGCATCTCTCCCTTCTTCGTGCCGGCCTCGATCATCAACATGATCTCGGGCCATGTCTCGATACGCTACGGTTTCAAGGGCCCCAACCTGGCCGTCGTCACCGCCTGCACCACCGGCCTGCATGCCATCGGCATGTCGGCCCGGATGATCGAGTACGGCGATGCCGACGTGATGATCGCCGGCGGCGCCGAGGCCACGGTCTCGCCCCTGGGCATCGGCGGCTTCACCGCGCCGCGCGCGCTCTCCACCCGCAACGACAGTCCCAAGACCGCGTCCCGCCCCTGGGACAAGGACCGCGACGGCTTCGTGCTGGGCGAAGGCTCCGGCGTGGTGGTGCTCGAAGAGTACGAGCACGCCAAAAAGCGCGGCGCCAAGATCTACGCCGAGATCGGCGGCTTCGGCCTGAGCGCCGATGCCTATCACGTGACTTCGCCTAGCGTCAGCGGCCCGCAGCGTTCCATGGAAATGGCGATGCGTAATGCCGGCGTCAACGCCGACCAGATCGACTACGTGAACGCCCATGGCACCTCCACGCAGATTGGCGACGTCAACGAAAGCAATGCCATCAAGGCGGCGCTGGGCGAGCATGCCTACAAGACGGTGGTGAACTCCACCAAGTCGATGACCGGCCACCTGCTGGGCGGCGCCGGCGGCATCGAGAGCGTGTTCACCATCCTGGCCCTGCACCACCAGAAGAGCCCGCCGACGATCAACATCTTCGAGCAGGATCCTGCCTGCGACCTGGACTATTGCGCCAACACCGCCCGGGACCTGAAGATCGACGTGGCGCTGAAGAACAACTTCGGCTTCGGCGGCACCAACGGCTCGCTGGTGTTCAAGCGTTTCGCTTGATCGCGCATCCGGGCCCGAGCTGCACGCACGCATCCTGAGCCCCGCACTGCAAGCCCTACACCCATGCACAGCGCCGCATCGGTCGCCTATCCGGTGCGGCGTTCGCGCAGGGCAGGATGGCTGCTGGCCGCGCTCTGCGGGCTCGGTGTGCTTCCCGTGGCCTGGTGGATGGTCGCGGTGCCGGCGCCAGGCCTCCTGCGTCTCGCGCTGGCGGGCTGGACCCTGGGCGCCATCGCCGCTGCCTGCATCGGCTGGTGGCGTACTGCAGCGCTGCTGCTGGTTTGGGATGGCCAGGCCTGGTCTCTTTCGGAAGACGACGGCCCGCACGATCGCTGGCTGGTCGCGGACGGCTGTCTGAGCGTGGCGCTCGATCTCCAATCGCTCATGCTGCTGCGGCTGGCTCCGCAGGGCGGCCGTGCGCGCTGGCTTTTCGTCGACCGATCGGCCGTGGCCGCACGCTGGCACGGCCTGCGCTGCGCAGCCTTCGCCCCGGCCGCATGCATGCCGGCCGCACAGGAGCCCGCGCTGTGAGCGAAAACGGAGAAATCCCTCCGCTGGTCGGCCCTCCGCAGATACCGGACGGCCCGGCGCTGGCCAGCGACAGCGACCTGCTGCTGGTCCAGCGCACGGTCGCCGGCGATCAGCGCGCCTACGGCCTGCTGGTGCTGAAATACCAGCGCCGCATCGAGCGGCTGATCGGCCGCATGGTGCGCGATGCCGAGCTGATCGAGGACATCGCCCAGGAAACCTTCATCCGCGCCTATCGCGCCCTGCACCAGTTCCGCGGCGACGCCCAGTTCTACACCTGGCTCTACCGGATCGCGGTCAACACGGCCAAGAAATCGCTGGTCGACCTGCGCCGCAATCCGGTGATTTCCGAGAACGCATTGCGCTCGGGCGCGGATGACGATGAAACTTCCGCCTTCGGCTACGAACTAAGTACCGACGAGACGCCGGAAACCGTTTTCGCCGCCAAGGAAATCGCCGAGACCGTCAACACGGCCATGGAATCCTTGCCCGACGATCTGCGGCAGGCGGTGACACTGCGGGAAATCGAAGGCCTGAGCTACGAGGAGATCGCCGAAGTGATGCAGTGCCCGATCGGAACCGTCCGTTCCCGCATCTTCCGGGCGCGCGAGGCGATATCGGCCAAGGTCAAGCCTCTGCTCGAAAACCAGTCGGGCAAACGTTGGTAGGAACTCACAGCATGAGCAAGCAACACACGACAAGCAATCTCCCGGACGATGCCGTCTCGGCCCTGGCCGACGGTGCGCTGCAGGGCGAGGCCTTCGCCAGCGCCATGGCGCAGATGCAGGACGACGACGGCCTGCGAGCGCGCTGGCACACCTACCACCTCGTCGGCGATGTGCTGCGTTCCAAGGATCTGGCGGACTGCAGCGGCGGCCTGGATTTCCTGGCCCGTTTCGAGGCACGCCTGGCGCAGGAGACGGTGACCCCGGTCGTGTTGGCGACGCAGCCCGAACCGGCAGTCGTGGCTGTCGTGCGCCGCGAGGCGGCCAATGCCAGCGTGTTCCGCTGGAAGCTCGCCGCGGGCTTCGCCTCGGTGGCCGCCGTGGCGGCGATCGGCTGGCAGGTCCTGCAGGCGCAGCTGCCGGCCGCCGCGCCGGTGATGGCGCAGGCCCAGGCGCCGATGCAGTCCATCGCGGCCGCGCCCGGCGGCTTCCAGGCGGTCAGCGTGGGCGGGACCTTGCCCAGCGGCGGTTTCTCCGAAGCGCCGCCGGTCATGATGCGCAATGCCCAGCTCGACGAACTGCTCGCGGCCCACAACCGCGCGATCGGCGGATCGGCGCTGCAGAGCCAGGCGCGCCTGCTGCGCAATGTCAGCATCAGCGAAGACATCGCCCGCTGAGCCCCTCCACATGCCAGGCGAGCCACCTGTCCAGTCGATGACCCCGATCCTGCTGCGAGCGCTGGCCGCGCGCCTGCGTGTCGTCTGCCTGCTGGGCCTGTGTGCCGGCGTCGGCGCGGGTGCACAAGCGGCCGAAGCGCTGCCGGCCAGCGCCGAGGCGCGGCCGCCGGTGGCGGCGGAGCCGGGCGATGTCGCCGTGGTGCTGCAGCGGGCGCGCGAAGCCGCTCTCAGGAAGACCTACACCGGCACTTTCATCGTGCTCTCGGCCAACGGCGCCATGGCCAGTTCGCGCATCTGGCACCTGGCCGATGGCGGGCAGCAGGTCGAGCGCATGGAGTCGCTCACCGGCACGCCGCGGCTGGTGTTCCGCCGCAACGATCAGGTCACCACCTATCTGCCGGAGAGCCACATCGCCCGTTCCGAACGGCGCGAGACCTTCGGCCTGTTCCCGCACCTCTCGCGCATGCACGAGGGCTCGCTCGGCGAGTTCTACCTGGTGCAGAGCACCGGCACCGAGCGGGTGGCCGGCTTCGATACCGATGTCTTCCAGCTGATGCCGCGCGACGGCATGCGCTACGGCTACCGCCTGTGGGTGGAGCGCCGCAACGGCTTCGCCGTGCAGCTGCAGACCATGGACCGCAGCGGCCATGTGCTGGAGCAGGCCGCCTTCTCCGACCTGCAGTTCGACGTGCCGCTCAAGGCCGACAAGATGCAGCAGGCGCTGGGCAACACCGCCGCCTACAAGGTCGAGAAGCTCGAACGCATCCGCACCACGGCCGAGGCCGAGGGCTGGCTGATGCGGGCCGGCGTGCCTGGCTTCGAAGCCATGGATTGCTACAAACGGGCACCGGGCGCGCCGCGTGGTGCCGTCCAATGGATTTTTTCCGATGGACTGGCGACCGTGTCGCTGTTCATCGAACCCTATGGCGCCAAGCCCCGCCAGGAGTGGCGCAGCACGGCCGGCATGACCCAGATGGTCGGACGCCGCGTGGCCCACGACTGGTGGCTCACCGCCATGGGCGAAGTGCCACCCCAGACCCTCGATGCTTTTGCCGCCACCCTGGCGCGGCGTCCCTGATTGGACAAGATGAAGACGTTGCTGATCGATCGCAAGAACCTGCGTGCGGGCGCGGCCCGCGGCCTGCTGGCCATGGTGTCCGCTTCCGTGCTGCTGGCGCCAGTCATGCCGGCACAGGCCCAGGCCGCGCCGCCGGCGCCCGCCGTGGCGGTGGCGCCCAACCGCACGCTGCCCGACTTCGCCGACCTGGTCGAACAGGTCGGCCCCTCGGTGGTCAACATCCGCACGCTGGAGCGTGTCTCGAACAACGCCCAGCCCGGCGACATGGACGAGGACATGCTGGAGTTCTTCCGGCGCTTCGGCATCCCCGTGCCCAAGGCCGCGCCCAAGCAGCGCCAGCCGCGCAACCAGCCCTCGCCCCAGGCCCAGCCCGACGAGGAGCAGCCGCGTGGCGTCGGCTCCGGCTTCGTGCTGACGGCCGACGGCTATGTCATGACCAATGCCCATGTGGTCGACGGCGCCGACGAGGTCATCGTCACCCTCACCGACAAACGCGAGTTCAAGGCCAAGATCGTCGGCGCCGACAAACGCACCGACGTGGCCGTGGTCAAGATCGAGGCCACCGGCCTGCCCGCCGTGCGCGTCGCGCCCGACCTGAGCCGCCTGCGTGTGGGCGAATGGGTGATGGCCATCGGCTCGCCCTTCGGCCTGGAGAACACCGTCACCGCCGGCATCGTCAGCGCCAAGCAGCGCGACACCGGCGAATACCTGCCCTTCATCCAGACCGACGTGGCGATCAACCCCGGCAACTCCGGCGGCCCGCTGATCAACATGCGCGGCGAGGTGGTCGGCATCAACAGCCAGATCTATTCGCGCTCCGGCGGCTTCATGGGCATCTCCTTCTCGATCCCGATCGACGAGGCGATCCGTGTCAGCGACCAGCTGCGCCAGTCCGGCCGTGTCTCGCGCGGCCGCATCGGCGTGGAGATCGACCAGGTGAGCCGCGAGGTCGCCGAATCGCTCGGCCTGGGCACCGCCCGCGGCGCCCTGGTGCGCGGCGTGCAGGCCGGCTCGCCCGCCGAGAAGGCCGGCGTCGAGGCCGGCGACATCATCCTGAAGTTCGACGGCAAGACCATCGAGCGCACCAGCGACCTGCCGCGCCTGGTCGGCGGCACCAAGCCCGGCACCCGCAGCACGCTGACCGTGTTCCGCCGCGGCACCAGCCGCGACATCGCGGTGACCATCGCCGAGATCGAGCCGGACGAAACCACAGCCTCCGCCGCGCCCTCCAAGGCCGAGAAACCGCCGGCCTCCAGCGTCGGCAAGGTGCTCGGCCTGACCGTCAGCGACCTGACCGCGGCGCAGAAGAAGGACCTCAAGCTCAAGGGCGGCGTGCGGGTGGAAACCGCCAGCGACGGCGCCGCGCGCGCCGGCGTGAAGGAGGGCGATGTGATCCTGGCCGTCGGCAATACCGAGGTCGCCAACGTCAAGGAATTCGAGGCGGCCCTGGCCAAGCTCGACCGCAGCAAGGTCGCCAGCGTGCTGGTGCGGCGTGGCGAGTGGGCCCAGTACCTGCTGATCCGCCCGACCAAATAAAGGGGCCAAGACCTTTTGATCCGAGCGGGTCAAAGGGTCTTTCCCTGGTTTTTTCATCAGTTTTCGGACGACTCGGTAGTGAGTGTTGACTCATGGGGTCAAAATCATCATGCATGATTTGGATAGAATCGCGCGTGTGACCGGCCTCTCACGGTATAAGAAACCGGTGAGAATCCACGATGCGGTACGGCAGCCATTCGTGCACAGGCGATCCACAGGCCGCCCACATGTTGTTCATGAGAAGCCTGGATCATCCTGTTGTTAAGCTGTTGATATCTTTTCCGTTGTCGCTCCGCAACGGCTTCGTGCCCCGCACGGCGACCTGTACGAACCGGCCTTTTTGCCTACAATGAAATTCCAGCTATCGCAGTTGCCATAGATTGTTGGTTCAGGGCGCGTCGCCACTCGACGCGCCCTTTTTTCTTTGTGCGCGCCAGATAAATCAATTACTTAAGTTCTCTCGTTGATGAAGCACATCAGAAATTTCTCCATCATTGCGCACATCGACCATGGCAAATCGACCCTCGCGGACCGGCTCATCCAACGCTGCGGCGGCCTCGCGGACCGCGAGATGGAAGCCCAGGTCCTGGACTCGATGGACATCGAAAAAGAGCGTGGGATAACCATCAAGGCACAGACCGCCGCGCTGCACTACAAGGCCCTCGACGGGCAGGTCTACAACCTCAATCTGATCGATACGCCGGGCCACGTGGACTTCTCGTACGAGGTCTCGCGCTCGCTCTCCGCATGCGAAGGCGGGCTGCTGGTTGTCGATGCCTCGCAAGGGGTCGAGGCACAGACCGTGGCCAACTGCTACACCGCGCTCGAACTGGGCGTGGAAGTGCTGCCGGTGCTCAACAAGATGGACCTGCCGCAGGCCGATCCCGAGAACGCCAAGGCCGAGATCGAGGACGTCATCGGCATCGATGCCACCGATGCGATTCCCTGCTCGGCCAAGACCGGCATGGGCATCGACGAGATCCTCGAAGCCATCGTCGCCAAGATCCCCGCGCCCAAGGGCAATCCGGATGCGCCGCTGCGCGCCATGATCGTGGACAGCTGGTTCGATACCTATGTCGGCGTGGTGATGCTGGTGCGTGTGGTCGATGGCCGGCTGGCACGCCACGAGCGCTTCAAGATGATGGCCTCGGAAGCCGTCTACAACGCCGACAACCTGGGCGTTTTCACGCCGGCCAACTCGCCGCGCGACTCGCTGGAGGCGGGCGAGGTGGGCTACATCATCGCGGGCATCAAGGAGCTGCAGGCCGCCAAGGTCGGCGACACCATCACGCTCGAGAAGAAGCTGCCCAACAACCTCGGCCCCGCCAGCGAGGCGCTGCCGGGCTTCAAGGAGATCCAGCCGCAGGTCTTCGCGGGCTTGTACCCGACCGAGTCCAGCGAATACGACTCGCTGCGCGACGCGCTGGAGAAACTGAAGCTCAACGACTCCTCGCTGCAGTACGAGCCCGAGGTGTCGCAGGCGCTGGGCTTCGGCTTTCGCTGCGGCTTCCTCGGCCTGCTGCACATGGAGATCGTGCAGGAGCGCCTGGAGCGCGAGTTCGACCAGGACCTGATCACCACCGCGCCCAGCGTGGTGTACGAAGTGGTCAAGGGCGACGGCGAAGTCATCATGGTGGAGAACCCGTCCAAGATGCCCGACCAGGGCCGGCTGCAGGAGATCCGCGAGCCGATCGTGACGGTGCACCTCTACATGCCGCAGGACTACGTCGGCGCAGTCATGACCCTGGCCAACCAGAAGCGCGGCGTGCAGATGAGCATGGCCTACCACGGCCGCCAGGTCATGCTGACCTACGAGATGCCGCTGGGCGAGATCGTGCTGGACTTCTTCGACAAGCTGAAGTCGGTCAGCCGGGGTTATGCCTCGATGGACTACGAGTTCAAGGAGTACCGCGCGTCCGACGTGGTTAAAGTGGACATCCTGCTCAACGGCGAGAAGGTTGATGCGCTTTCCATCATCGTGCACCGCAGCCAGAGCCAGTACCGCGGCCGCGCGGTGGTGGCCAAGATGCGCGAGATCATCAGCCGCCAGATGTTCGACGTGGCCATCCAGGCGGCCATCGGCGCCAACATCATCGCCCGCGAGACGATCAAGGCGCTGCGCAAGAACGTGCTGGCAAAATGCTACGGTGGCGACGTGTCCCGCAAAAAGAAGCTGCTCGAGAAGCAGAAGGCGGGCAAGAAGCGCATGAAGCAGATCGGCTCTGTCGAAGTGCCGCAGGAAGCCTTCCTGGCGATCCTGCAAGTCGAAGATTAAAAAAAGCCCTATCGGACGAACCCGGATGCAGATTCTCACCACCGCGATCCTCGCGGCCTTCGTCGCTTATGCCGGCGCCTGGTACTTCGGCATGCTCGAAGGCAACTTCGCGCTGCTGCTGCTGCTGGCCACCGTCGTCACCGGCTGCTACTGGCTCGCCGAACGCTTCATCTTCCTGCCGCGCCGCCGCCGCGCCGCCGAGACCCTGGCCGCCTCGGCCATCGCGCGCCGCGAGGAGCTGCGCCGCATGGGCATCGCCCAGGTCGACGGCAGCGACGATGCCGACCTGGCGCAGGCGCGCGGCCGCATCCTGGCCCAGCCCTGGTGGCTGGACTGGACGGCAGGCCTGTTCCCGGTCATCGTGATCGTGTTCGTGCTGCGCTCCTTCCTGTTCGAGCCCTTCAAGATCCCGTCCGGCTCGATGATCCCGACGCTGCTGGTGGGCGACCTGATCCTGGTCAACAAGTTCACCTACGGCATCCGCCTGCCGGTGCTCAACACCAAGATCACCGAAGGCACGCCGCCGGCGCGCGGCGATGTGATGGTGTTCCGCTACCCGCCGCAGCCCAGCGTGGACTACATCAAGCGGGTGGTGGGCGTGCCGGGCGACGAGGTGGCCTACCTCAACAAGCGCCTGACCATCAACGGCCAGCCGGTGCCCACCCAGCCCACCAGCGACTTCTTCGACGAAGACGCGATGCGCTACTTCAAGCAGTTCGACGAGCAGCTCGGCACCCACAAGCACCGGGTGCTCAACGACGACGAGCGCCCGGCCTACGTGCCCGGCGCATCCGACTTCGAGTTCCGCAGCAACTGCCGCTACACCGTCGAAGGCGTTACCTGCAAGGTGCCGGACGGCTACTACTTCATGATGGGCGACAACCGCGACAACTCGCTGGACTCGCGCTTCTGGGGCTTCGTGCCGGACAAGAACATCATCGGCAAGGCCTTCATGATCTGGATGAACTTCACCAATCTCAAGCGGATCGGCCGCTTCGATTGAAAGCCCTGACTTTCGTGGAGGCGAAGATGACTGCATTGCACCAACGTCCGGCGGCCCAGCGCGGCCTGACCCTGATCGGCCTGCTTTTCGTGCTGTTCGTGATCGGCTCGGCCGCGCTGCTGGCGATGCGTGTGCTGCCGTCGGCCATCGAATACCAGGCCGTGCTGAAGGCGATCGAGCGTTCCAAGCTGCAGCCCACGCCGGCGGCGGTGCGCTCGGCCTTCGACCGGGCCGCGCAGATCGACGACATCGTGTCCATCAGCGGCAAGGATCTCGAGATCACCCCCAACCCCACCAACGTGCCGGGCTTCAACGTCTCCTTCGCCTACCGCAAGGAGATGCACCTGTTCGGCCCCGCCTCCCTGGTCCTCGACTACACGGGTAACGCGCACTGAAGCGCTGCATGATTTCTCTTCTCCGATGACGCCCGTCCTGAGCGCGGCACAGACAGCCCTGCAGAAGCGGCTGCAACACGACTTCTCCGATACCCGACTGCTGCTGCGTGCCCTCACGCACCGCAGCTTTTCGACCGACCACTACGAGCGGCTCGAATTCCTGGGTGACTCGGTCCTCAACCTGGCGATCTCCGACCTGCTCTACCAGAAGCTGGGCGGGCTGTCCGAAGGCGAGCTTTCGCGCGTGCGCGCCAACCTGGTCCGCCAGGAGACGCTGCACGAGCTGGCTCTGGGCCTGCAGTTGCCCGAGACCTTGCGCCTGGGCGAGGGCGAGTTCCGCTCCGGCGGCCAGCAGCGGCCGTCCATCCTGGCCGACGTGCTGGAAGCCCTGATCGGCGCCGTCTACTGCGACGCCGGATTCGACAAGGCCGTGGCCCTGGTGCACCGGCTCTTCGCCAGGTTCGAGCTGGCGCCCGAGATGCGCGCCGCCGAGAAGGACCCGAAGACCGAGTTGCAGGAGTGGCTGCAGGGCCGCAAAATGAAATTGCCGGCCTACCGCGTGGTCGCGGTGCTGGGGGCGGCGCACCGGCAGACCTTCGACGTCGAATGCGAGGTCACCGAAATCGAACGCAGCGAACGCGGCATTGGCGGATCGCGCCGTGCCGGCGAACAGGCCGCGGCCGCCGCCATGCTGGCCTATCTGAAATCAAGGAATCCATGAACCAAGCACCGCATGACGCGGCCTCCGCCCCGGGCGAAGCACCGGACGGCAGCGCCGCTCCCGAAGATGCGGCCCTGCCGCCCATGCCCGAGATCCCGCCGTTCCCGCCCGTGGGCGGCGGTGTCGCCACCGTCGGTGGCGGCGTGACGGCCGACGGCCGCACCCAGCGCTGCGGCGTGATCGCCATCGTCGGCAAGCCCAACGTGGGCAAGTCGACGCTGCTCAATGCCCTGGTCGGCCAGAAGATCAGCATCACCTCGCGCAAGGCCCAGACCACGCGCCACCGCATCACCGGCATCCGCACCCAGGAAGCCACGCAGTTCATCTTCGTGGACACGCCGGGCTTCCAGACGCGGCACAACACCGCGCTCAACAAGTCGCTCAACAAGACGGTGCTGGGCGCCGTGGGCGACGTGGACCTGGTGCTCTTCGTGGTCGAGGCCGGCAGCTTCACCCTGGCCGATGCCAAGGTGCTGTCCCTGCTCAAGCCCGGCGTGCCCTGCCTGCTGATCGCCAACAAGCTCGACAACGTGCACCGCCGCGCCGAGATCGCGCCCTGGCTCAAGACCATGCAGGAGCGCCATCCCTTCACCGAGTTCGTGCCCATGTCGGCCAAGAACGCGGGCGACATCCAGCGCCTCTTCGGCATCTGCGAGAAGTACCTGCCCGAGCAGGCCTGGTGGTACGGCGAGGATGAGTTGACCGACCGCAGCGAGAAGTTCCTCGCCAGCGAGACGGTGCGCGAGAAGCTGTTCCGCTTCACCGGCGACGAGCTGCCCTACACCTCCACCGTCATCATCGACAAGTTCGAGGAAGAGGCCAGCAAGACCCACAAACGCATGGTGCGCATCGCCGCCACCATCGTGGTGGAGCGCGACAGCCACAAGGCCATGGTGATCGGCGATAAGGGCGAGCGCATGAAGCGCATCGGCACCGAGGCTCGCCAGGAGCTGGAGAAGGCCTTCGATGCCAAGGTGTTCCTGGAGCTGTGGGTCAAGGTCCGCTCCGGCTGGGCCGACGACGAGGCGCGCGTGCGCTCCTTCGGCTACGAGTAAAGCCCGCAGCCGGACCCCGTGGCGGCCGCCAAGAAACGCATCTCGGACGAACCCGCTTTCGTCCTGCATCGCTACGACTGGAGCGAATCCAGCCTCATCCTGGAGACCTTCACCCGCCACCACGGCCGCATCGCCCTGGTGGCCAAGGGCGCCAAGCGGCCGACCTCCAATTTCCGCCCGGTGCTGCTGCCGCTGCAGCCCCTGCGCCTGGGCTGGACCGTGACCGGCGGCGAGGATGCCGACATCCACAACCTGCGCGGCGCCGAATGGGTGGGCGGCCATGTGATGCCGACCGGCGAGGCGCTGCTGTCGGGCATGTACCTGAACGAATTGCTGCTGCGCCTGCTGGCGCGCGACGACTCCCATCCGGGGCTGTTCGATGCCTACACCGTCGCCGTGCGGGTGCTGGCCTCCGAGCACGGCGAGGCGCTGCAGCCGGTGCTGCGCGCCTTCGAGCTGCTGCTGCTGCGCGAGGTCGGACTGCTGCCCGGCCTGGACAAGCAGACCAGCACCCAGCAGCCCCTGTCCGCCGCCACCCGCTACCTGCTGGTCGCCGAAGGCGGCCTGCGCCCGGCGGCGCCCGAGGAGCGCGGCGCGCTCACCGGCGAGCACTGGCTGAACCTGCATGCGGCGATGGCCGAGCGCGCCGCCTTCCTGCCCACGCTGCGGGCCGTGGCCGCCTCGCTCGCCGTGGGAGACCTCAAGCTGCAGCTGCGCAACCTGCTGCACTACCATACCGGCGTCGCGACCCTGAAGACGCGCCAGATGATGATCGACCTGCAAAAGCTATGACCGAAAACGCCTCTTCCATCGCCACGGCCCTGTCGGTCAACCTCAACAAGGTCGCGCTGGTGCGCAACACGCGCCACCTGGGCATCCCCAGCGTGACACGCGCCGCCACGCTGTGCCTGGAGGCCGGCGCCCAGGGCATCACCGTGCATCCCCGGCCGGACGAGCGCCACATCCGCCAGCAGGATGTGCACGACCTGGCCGAGCTGCTGCTGAAATGGCCGCGTGTCGAGTTCAACATCGAAGGCAATCCCTTCCAGAACCTGATGGCCTTCATCCGTGAACTGCGGCCCAACCAGGCCACCTTCGTGCCCGACAGCGAAGACCAGTTCACCAGCGACCACGGCTGGCGTTTCCCGCAGGACGCCGAACGCCTGCGCCCGCTGATCGCCGAATGCCAGTCGCTCGGCGTGCGGGTGAGCCTGTTCATGGATGCCGATGCCTCCGCCATGGCCGCCGCCAAGGCGGTGGGCGCCGACCGGGTCGAGCTCTATACCGAGCCCTATGCCGCCGCGCACGGCACGCCCGAGGCCGAAGTGCAGCTCAAGCGTTTCGCCGAAGCGGCCCAGGCCGCGCTGGATTGCGGCATGGGCGTCAACGCCGGCCACGACCTCAACCGCGACAACCTCACGCCCTTCCTGCGCACCGTGCCGCAGGTGCGCGAGGTCTCGATCGGCCATGCGCTGATCGCCGATGCGCTGGAGCTGGGCTACACCGAGACCATCAAGTCCTATCTGCGCGCCATCGAAGCCGCGGGCGCCTGAGGCCGGTTTCCGCATGATCTACGGCATCGGCACCGACATCTGCGACATCCGCCGCATTCGCGCCAGCCTGGAGCGCCATGGCGACCGCTTCGCCGAACGGGTGCTCGGCCCGTCCGAGCTGGCCACCTGGCGCGCGCGCGGCGCCCGCTGGCCCGACCGCGGCATCCGCTACCTGGCCACTCGCTTCTCGGCCAAGGAAGCCTTCAGCAAGGCGATCGGCCTGGGCATCCGCACGCCGATGGCCTGGAGCCTGTGCGAGATCCTCAACCAGCCCAGCGGCAAGCCGGCCATCGTGCTGCATGCGGGCCTCAAGGAATGGTTCGAGGCCCGCCACCTGTCGGCCCATGTCACCGTGACCGACGAGACCGACTACGCCGTGACCTTCGTGGTCGTGGAGCAGAACCCGCCATGACTTCGCCCCTCATCATCGACATCGCCGGCAAGGAACTCACGGCCGACGACCGCCGCCGCATCGCCCATCCGCTGGTCGGCGGCCTGATCTACTTCGGCCGCAACTGGCACGACCGGGCGCAGATCACCGCGCTGTCGGCCGAGATCAAGGAGATCCGCCCCGACATCCTGCTGTGCGTGGACCACGAGGGCGGCCGGGTGCAGCGTTTCCGCAGCGACGGTTTCACCCACCTGCCGCCGATGCGCCGCTTCGGCGAAGTCTGGGGCGAGGACGCCGCCGGCCCCGAACCCACCGGCGCCGTGCGCGCCATGGACGCCGCCTGCGCCGCCGGCCAGGTGCTGGCCTCGGAACTGCGCGCCTGCGGCATCGACTTCAGCTTCACCCCGGTGCTGGACCTGGACCATGGCGCTTCCAGCGTCATCGGCGACCGCAGCTTCCACCGCGATCCGCATGTGGTGACGGCGCTGTCGCGCTGCGTGGCCCACGGCCTGCTGCGCGCGGGCGTTCAACACTGCGGCAAGCATTTTCCCGGCCATGGCTATGTGCAGGCCGATTCGCACATCGGCCATCCCAGCGACGACCGCGAGCTGGAAACCATCCTGGCCGACGACGGCGCGCCTTATGCCTGGCTCAGCAGCACCCTCACGGCGGTGATGCCCGCGCATGTGGTCTATGAAAAGGTGGACGGCCTGCCGGCCGGCTTCTCGAAGAAGTGGCTGAAGGACGTGCTGCGCGGCCGTCTGGGCTTCGACGGCGCCGTCATCAGCGACGACCTCAGCATGGAAGGCGCCCGGCGTGTCGATGGTCGCGCCATCGGCCATGTCGATGCAGCGCTTTTGGCGCTCGCCGCCGGTTGCGACCTCGCGCTGCTCTGCAACCAGAGCCTGGGCGACGGCAAGGCGGTGGATGCGCTGATCGAGGGCGTGGCCGCGGCCTGTGCCTCGGGCACGGTGCTGGATGCCGAGAGCGAGCGGCGCCGCCTGTCCTTGCTACCGCGTGGCGAGGCCTTGTCCTGGGATGCGCTGCAAAAGGATCCGGCCTATCTGCACGCACGCGCGCTGCTGTCCCGGCTGGGCTGAGCCCGCATGGCGACGACGGGGCGCCTGACCCTGCAGGTGAAGGTCAAGCCGAACGCTCGGGTCAGTCAGCTGAGCCGGACCGAAGACGGTAGCTGGCTGGCGCAGCTCAAGTCGCCGCCGGTGGACGGCAAGGCCAATGCCGAGCTGATCGCCCTGGTCGCCGAGGCCTTCGGCTGCCGCAAGGCCGCGGTCAGCATCCGCAGCGGGGCTTCGGGGCGGATGAAGCTGGTGGATGTCGAGGGCGCGGCCGCTCAGGCGTAGACGTCGAGATTGTTGCCCAGCGTGCTGTCGTCGGGCTTGCGCACCGTCGGCGCCGCGGGTGTGCCGCCTTCGGACTGCTTCTTGGCTTCGGCCTTCTGCTGCGCATCCTGGGTGGCCTTGGCCTGCGCCGCCGCGATCTGCGCCTGGATCGCCTCGATCTGCGCCTGCAGCAACTGCTGCTTCTGCTGCTTGGCCTCCGCGCCCAGGGTGCTGTCGGTGGCGGCTTCCTTCAGCTGGGCCGTCAGGTCCTTGAGCTGCGCCTGCAGCTTGGCGATGTCCGACGCGCTGCTGCTCGCCCCCGAGGAGGACGAACTGGAACTGACCGAGGAAGTGGAGGAAGAGGCGGAGATCTGCATGGAAGGCTCCAGGCGTGGATGGACTGCCAGTTGAATCGGCAGTCCGGGCCCCGCGCTGAAGCTTCTTTACCTCGACGGTACGGTCGAGCCGGCGGGACTCAGTCCTTGCCGCCCTGCAGCTTGGGCATGGAGGTGCCGCCCTGCGACAGCAGGCCCACGCCGCTGTAGATCGCCAGCTTCTCGCGCGTGTCGACGATGTCGAGGTTGCGCATGGTCAGCTGGCCGATGCGGTCGGCGGGGGAGAAGGGCGCGTCTTCCACCTTCTCCATGCTCAGGCGTTCCGGCGCATAGGTCAGGTTGGGCGACTTGGTGTCGAGCAGCGAATAGTCGTTGCCGCGGCGCAGCTCCACCGTCACCTCGCCGGTCACGGCGCGCGCCACCCAGCGCTGGGCGGCTTCGCGCAGCATGATGGCCTGCGGGTCGAACCAGCGGCCCTGGTAGAGCAGGCGGCCGAGCTTGCGGCCGTTGTCGCGGTACTGCTCGATGGTGTCCTCGTTGTGGATGCCGGTCAGCAGGCGCTCGTAGGCGATGAACAGCAGCGCCAGGCCGGGCGCCTCGTAGATGCCGCGGCTCTTGGCCTCGATGATGCGGTTCTCGATCTGGTCGCTCATGCCCAGGCCGTGGCGGCCGCCGATGCGGTTGGCTTCCAGCATCAGCTCGACCAGGTCGGGGTATTCCACGCCGTTCAGGGCGACCGGGCGGCCTTCCTCGAAACGCACGGTCACTTCCTCGGCCTTGACCGCGACTTCTTCCTTCCAGAAGGCCACGCCCATGATCGGGTTGACGATGCGGATGCCGCTGCCCAGGCTCTCCAGGTCCTTGGCCTCGTGGGTGGCGCCCAGCAGGTTGGAGTCGGTGGAATAGGCCTTTTCGGCCGACATCTTGTAGCCGAAGCCGTTGGCCGTCATGAAGGCCGACATTTCCGAGCGGCCGCCGAGCTCGTCGATGAAAAGCTGGTCCAGCCAGGGCTTGTAGATCTTCAGCGAGGGATTGGCCAGCAGGCCGTAGCGGTAGAAACGCTCGATGTCGTTGCCCTTGAAGGTGCTGCCGTCGCCCCAGATGTTGACCTCGTCCTCCTTCATGGCCGCCACCAGCATGGTGCCGGTGACCGCGCGGCCCAGCGGCGTGGTGTTGAAGTAGGTGATGCCGGCCGTCGAGATGTGGAAGGCGCCGGCCTGCAGCGCGGCCAGGCCTTCGGCGGCGAGCTGCTGGCGGCAGTCGATCAGGCGGGCCAGTTCGGCGCCGTAGAGCTTGGCCTTGCGCGGGATCTCTTCGTAGTCCGGCTCGTCGGGCTGGCCGAGATTGGCGGTGTAGGCGTAGGGCAGGGCGCCCTTCTGCTTCATCCAGAGCAGGGCTGCGCTGGTGTCGAGGCCGCCGGAGAAGGCGATGCCGACCTTCTGGCCGATGGGGAGGTGCTGGAGGATGGTGGCCATGGTGGGTTGCCGATCAGCCGAAGTGGCAGATGTAGTGATAGGCCTCGCCGACACGGATGTCGAACTTGGAGTTGCCGGGGATGGAGAAGATGTCGCCGGGGCCGGAGGCGACCCAGTCGCTGCTGCCGTCGAGGCGGTATTCGCAGCCGCCGGCCACGCATTCCATCTTCTCGGGCGCGCCGGTGTTGAAGGTGAGCGTGGCCGGCAGGATCACGCCGACGGATTTCTTCGTGCCGTCGGCCAGCACGATGGCGTGGCTGACGCACTTGCCGTCGAAATAGACGCTGGCTTTCGTGCTGACGGATACGCCGTCGAATGTTTCGGTGGTCATGGAGAAGAAGTCCTTGCCGGCTGGAGACAAAACCCGTGATTTTATGGGGATGGCGCATCCGGGCCGCCGCGGCTTGCGTAAGAAGGTTATGGCAGCACAATCCGCGGCATGCCGACCGACCGCAATGACCAACACCTCATGGACCTGATGGCTCGCATCGCCTTGCAGGACGCCGGCTCCGCCGGCGCCCTGAAAGAGCTCTACGGACTCACCTCCCCGCGCATGTTCGGGCTGGCGCTGCGCGTCACCGGCAACCGGGAGTGGGCCGAGGATGCGCTGCAGGAGGCCTATCTCAACATCTGGCGCATCGCCGGCGATTACCGCGCCGGCATCAGTCCGCCGATGGCCTGGATGGGCGTGATCGTGCGCAGCCGTTCGCTGGACTTCCTGCGCCGGCGCAACAGCGAACGCGCCGATGCCGGGGTGGAGCTCGACGAATACCTGCAGGACACCCTGGCCGGCGATGGCGGCGACCCGGTCGACATGGCCGACGCCAGCCAGCAGGCGACGGCGCTGCGCCAGTGCCTGTCGCGCCTGGAGAACAAGCAGCGCGAGGTGGTCAGCCTGGCCTATCTGCGCGAACTCAGCCACAGCGAGCTGGCCGAACAATTGAAACTTCCGCTGGGCACGGTCAAGACCTGGATACGTCGCGGCCTGAACCAACTGCGTGAATGCCTGGGAAGGTTTGCATCATGAATTTGCTGAGACACCCCGATCTGCTCGACCAGATCGCCGCTTCCTATGCCCTGGGCACGCTGCGCGGTGGCGCCCGGCGCCGCTTCGAAGGCATGGCGCGCGAGAACCCCGGCGTGCGTTCGCGCGCGCTGCTGTGGCAGGAAACCTTCGCCGCCTTCACCGAGCTGCAGCCCGGCTTGCTGCCGAGCCCGCAGGTCTGGCAGCGCATCGAGAACATGCTGCCGGCGCTGCGCCGGCCGGTGGCGGCTGCCGCGGCTGCGAGCGCCACGGCGACCGCGACCGATCTGTTGCAGGGCCTGCGTCGTGCGCTCGGCCTGTGGCGCGGCGCGGCCCTGGTCGGTGGGCTGGCGGCGGTCGCTGCCGTCGTGGTGGGCGTGCGCCTCGACCAGCAACTGGGCCAGCGTGAAGTCGCCCTGGCGCAAGCCAAGGAGCAAGGCACGCAGCTGACGGCGCAATTGGCCGCGCAGCCGCGCATCGAATACGTGGCCGTGCTGCAGGACGACAAGCAGGCCGGTTCGGTGCTGGTCACCTTCGATCCGGCCAAGCGCGCCCTGACGCTCAAGCGTGTGGGCGACTACCAGGAAGGCACGGACAAGTCGCTGGAACTGTGGGCATTGCCGCCTGGCCAGGCGCCCCGCTCGCTGGGCCTGATGGGGCAGGGCGCCGCGGTGGCCCGCTTGACGGCCGCCGAGGGCGATGTGGCGCCGTCGCCCGCGCTGGCCATCACCCTCGAACCCAAGGGCGGTGCACCCGCGGGCGGCGGGCCGACCGGGCCTATCGTCTTCAAGGGCGCGCTGCTGAAGACGGATACCTGATAAGCCCGTCCTCGTTCAGCCATGAAAAATGGAGCCAGGAGGCTCCATTTTTTTCGTCTGGCTCGGCAGGCGCCGTATCCTGGCTCAACGCCAGCGACCGTGTCCGTGCCCACCATAACCCCGGCCGAAACCGAAACCCAGCGAGAGGCTGAGGGGAACGCCGCCGTAGCCGTAGCCGCCGTAATAGGGGTAGGGCGCTGCATAGATCGGCGCTGGCGCGTAGACCGGGGCATAAGCCGGTGCATAGGCCGGCGCGTACACGACGGGCGCCGCCGCGTAGCTCTCACCGGCGCCGACCACCACGCCCTGCTCCACCACGCCCGGTTGCGAGTAGGACGGCGACGGCTGCGCGAGCGCCTGCTGCGGCTGGCTCTGCCCGTTGCCTTCCACCTGGACATAGCTGCCGGGATCGCTAGCCATGCGGGTGGTGTACTGGTGGCCGCCGTATTCGTAGGTCACGTCGTAGCCGACCAGGCGGTTTTCCGGCTTGCCCTGGCTGCCGGGCACCTGCTGCACCACGGGAGCCGTGCGCACGACACGGCCCATGCCCGACGAATCGCCCGCCGGCGCCGACTGCGCCATGGCGGACACCGCTGCGGCGGCGAGCATCGAAAATACAAGAGCTTTTTTCATGACTGTGTCCTCGGCGCGCGGGGAGGGTGCGCCACCTTTGTGTCTGAGTCTAGAAGTGTCCCCGGGTTCCACGTGCCGGACGACAGGTAAAACGCTGTAAGCAGTTGTCCCTCAAGGGATGCGGGACGCCCAGTCGGCGGCATCGAAGCCGACGGTGACCGCACCGTCCGGCCACTCCATCACCGGCCGCTTGATCAGCGCCGGATGCGCCAGGGCCAGCGCCTGCGCGCCAGCAGCATCGGCGGCCGAGGCCTGCGCCGCCGCGTCGAGCCCGCGCCAGGTCGTGCCCTTGCGGTTGAGGAGTTTGTCGCCGACCGCTGCGTACCAGCGCGCCACCTGCTCGGCCGTCAGGCCGTCCTTGCGGAAATCGTGGAAACGGGCGTCCTGAAGGTGCTCGCCGAGCCAGCTGCGGGCCTTTTTGACCGTGTCGCAATTGGGAATGCCGTAAATCGTCGTCATGGGGGGATTTTCTCCTGCCGGACGGCCGCCGCGCCAGCTACGCGACAATCCCGCCCCTGATGAACACACTCGCCGACTGGCTCGCGCACTGCGAGCGCCTCCACCCCAAGACCATCGCACTCGGCCTGGAGCGCGTACGCGAACTCGTCGGGCGGCTCGACCTGCGCTTCTCCTGCCCGGTGGTCACCGTCGCCGGCACCAATGGCAAGGGTTCGACCTGCGCGATGCTCGAATCGATCGCCCTGCAGGCCGGCTGGCGCACCGGCGTCTACAGCTCGCCGCACCTGGTGCATTTCGAGGAGCGTTGCCGCATCGGCGGCGACATCGTGGCCGCCGATGCCCTGCTGCCGCATTTCGCAGCGGTGGAAGAAGCCCGCACCCGCGGCGGCGCCGTCGTCGAACTGACGTACTTCGAATTCACCACGCTGGCCATCCTGCGCCTGATGTCGCAGTCGGGCCTGGACCTGGCGGTGCTGGAAGTGGGCCTGGGCGGCCGGCTCGATGCCACCAACGTGATCGACACCGACTGCGCCATCATCACCAGCATCGACATCGACCACACCGAATTCCTGGGCCACACCCGCGATGCGATCGGCCGCGAAAAGGCCGGCATCATGCGGCCCGGCCGTCCGGCGATCGTCAGCGACCCGGCGCCGCCGGCCAGCGTCATCGCCTATGCCGAGGAGATCGGCGCCGACCTGTGGCTGTCCGGCCGCGACTTCAATCTCTCCGGCGACCGCCAGCAGTGGAACTGGGCCGGCCGCGGCCGGCGGTATGCGGGGCTGGCCTATCCGGCGCTGCGCGGCGCCAATCAACTGGTCAATGCGGCCGGTGTGCTGGCGGCGCTCGATGCCCTGCGCGACCGGCTGCCGGTGCCCGCGCAGGCCGTGCGGGTCGGCCTGGCCCGCGCGGAGTTGCCCGGCCGCTTCCAGATCGTGCCCGGCCAGCCCACGCTGGTGCTGGACGTGGCGCACAACCCGCATTCCATCGCCGCGCTCGCCGCCAACCTGGATGCCATGGGTTTCCATCCGACCACCCATGCCGTCTTCGGCGCCATGGCGGACAAGGAACTCACGCCGATGCTGGCGCGCATCGGCAAACTGGTGGATCGCTGGTATTTCTGCGACCTGCCGACACCGCGCGCCGAAACCGCCGCCCACCTCAGCGCCAAGTGGAATGCACTGCAGATGGCCGCCGGCGGCCGCCGCGAAGTGCCGGCCGTGTCCTTCGGATCCCCCCAGGCGGCGCTGGACGCCGCGGTGGCCGCTGCGGACCCGGCGGATAGAATCGTCGTCTTCGGATCGTTCTACACCGTCGGCGGCGTGCTGCAAAACGGCGTTCCTCGCCTGCATGCGAAGCACGTCTAGGAAACCATGGCTTTATTCAATCTCCGCTGGCCCGGCCGCGCTGCGCAGGACGACGGCAAGCGCAGCGCACGCCAGCGCCGCGCGGTGTCCACCGAAAGTGTCGATGCGCTGCGTCGGCGCGCCCGCCACCGCCTGATCGGCGCGGCGGTGCTGCTGGTGGCCGGCATCGTGGGCTTTCCGCTGCTGTTCGATACGCAGCCCCGGCCGATCCCGGTGGATATCCCCATCGTCATTCCCGAGCGGGGCCAGAGCGTTGCCGCCGCGGTCGCATCCGCGTCGCCCCCGGCGTCCGCTCCCGCAGCGGCGCCGGCCAAGCCCGCCGCGGCCGCCGCGCCGGCCGTGAACGCGCCAGCCACCAAGGCCCCGGCCGGCAATGCCAGCACGGCCGACTCGCTGGACAAGGGCGAAGAGATCGTGGCCAGCGTACCCGCCCGGCCGGAAAAGGCGGAAAAGCCTGAAAAACCCGCCGCCGTCACCCCGATTCCCCTGCGTCCGCCGGCCAAGCCGGTCGAGCCGCACCGTGAGGCCGCCGCGCCTGCCAAACCTGCAGCGCCCGCCGTGGTCGCCCGCGACGACGACGCCGCCCGTGCCCGGGCGCTGCTCGACGGCAAGCCGGTGGCCACGGCTGCCGCGCCTGTGGCCGCGCCGCCAGCCGCAGCCAATGCCGACGCCCGTTTCGTGGTCCAGGTCGGCGCCTTCGGCGATGCCGCCAAGGCACAGGAAGCCCGCGCCAAGCTGACCCGTGGCGGCCTGCAGACCTATGTGCAGTCGGTCAATACCAAGGACGGCGTACGCATCCGCGTGCGGGTCGGCCCCTTCGCCAACAAGGCCGAGGCCGACCGGGCGGCGGCCAAGGTCAAGGGCCTGGATTTGCCGGCCAGCATCCTCACCTTGTGAGGACGGGGAACTGAGGCGGTGAGCGCCGTCGACTGGGTCCTGGCCGCGCTGCTGGCCGCCTCCTTCCTGATCGGCCTGTGGCGCGGTCTGGTGTTCGAGGTGCTGTCGCTGCTGGGCTGGGTGGTGGCCTTCGTCGCCGCGCAGTGGTGGGCCGACGCGGTCGGTGCCTGGCTGCCGATGGGCGACAGCGGCGAGGCGGCGCGATACGGCGCCGGGTTCGTGGTGACTTTCATCGCGGTGGCATTCGGCTGGGGCCTGATGGCATCGCTGGTTCGTAAATTGATCGGCAGCGTAGGACTGCGGCCGGTCGATCGCACGCTGGGCGGCGTTTTCGGCCTGGTGCGCGGTCTGCTGGTGCTTCTGGCATTGGCGGTGGTGGTGGAGACAACGTCGCTGCACGAGCAGGACGGCTGGCGCACGTCTCAGGCGGCGCCTCTCCTGCGTGCGGCACTCTCGGCCCTGAAGCCGGTGCTGCCGCAGGCATTCGGTAGATTTTTTCCCTGAGGTAATCCCATGTGTGGAATCGTCGGCGTCGTCAGCAACGCCCCCGTGAATCAGCTGATCTATGACGCGCTGCTCCTGCTGCAGCACCGTGGCCAGGACGCCGCGGGCATCGTCACCCAGCTCGAACGCAAGTTCTTCATGCACAAGGCCAAGGGCATGGTGCGCGATGTGTTCCGCACCCGCAACATGCGCGGCCTGCCGGGCACGGTCGGCCTGGGCCAGGTGCGTTATCCCACCGCCGGCAACGCCTACAGCGAGGAAGAGGCCCAGCCCTTCTACGTCAACGCGCCCTTCGGCCTGGTGCTGGTGCACAACGGCAACCTGACCAACGCCAAGGAGCAGCGCAGCGAGCTGTTCCTGACCGACCACCGCCACACCAACACCGAGAGCGACTCCGAAGTGCTGCTCAACGTGTTCGCCCACGAGCTGGAGCGCTCCACCCGCGGTGTGCCGCTGCAGCCCGAAGAGGTGTTCGCGGCCGTGCGTGCGGTGCACAAGCGCGTCAAGGGCTCCTATGCGGTGATCTCCATGATCGCCGGCCACGGCCTGCTGGCCTTCCGCGACCCGCACGGCATCCGGCCCCTGTGCCTGGGCCGCTCGGCCGACGGCTCCTGGATGGTCGCCAGCGAATCCGTGGCGCTGGAAGGCTCCGGCTTCGTGTTCGAGCGCAACGTCGATCCGGGCGAGGCGGTCTTCATCGACGTGCGCGGCGAGCTGCATGCCCGCCAGTGCGCGGAAAACCCCAAGCTGCATCCCTGCATCTTCGAATTCGTCTACCTGGCGCGTCCGGACTCGGTGCTGGACGGCGTCTCGGTCTACCAGGCCCGGCTCAACCTGGGCGAGGCGCTGGCCAAGCGGGTGGTCTCCACCGTGCCGCCCAACGAGATCGACGTGGTCATCCCCATCCCCGAATCCAGCCGCCCCAGCGCCACCCAGCTGGCGCACCTGCTGGGCATCCCGTACCGCGAAGGCTTCGTCAAGAACCGCTACGTCGGCCGCACCTTCATCATGCCCGGCCAGGGCGTGCGCAAGAAGTCGGTGCGCCAGAAGCTCAACGTGATCGGCAGCGAATTCAAGGGCCGCAACGTGCTGCTGGTGGACGACTCCATCGTGCGCGGCACCACCAGCCGCGAGATCGTGCAGATGGCGCGCGACGCCGGCGCCCGCAAGGTCTACCTGGCCAGCGCCGCGCCGCCGGTGCGCTATCCCAATGTGTACGGCATCGACATGCCCACCAGCACCGAACTCGTGGCCGCCAACCGCACCATCGAGGAAGTGCGCCAGGTCATCGGCTGCGACGCGCTGATCTACCAGGACGTCGAAGGCATGAAGCAGGCCATCGGCTCGCTCAACCGCAAGCTCGACGGCTTCGATGCCTCCTGCTTCGACGGCATCTATGTCACCGGCGACATCAGCGCCGACGACATCGTGAAGATCAACGAGGCCCGTGTCGGCCAGGAAGAGCCCTTCGCCGAGGAAGACAACTCGCGCCTGGCCCTGCCGAACACCCAAGACGCCTGAGTCAGCCCGAAACAAGCCCGCTACATGAGCACCCGTACCCGATTCGCACCGTCGCCCACCGGCTTCATCCACCTGGGCAACATCCGCTCCGCGCTGTATCCCTGGGCCTTCGCCCGCTCCACCGGCGGCAAGTTCATCCTGCGCGTGGAAGACACCGACGTGGAGCGCTCCACCCAGGCCTCGGTCGACGTCATCCTTGAAGGCATGGAATGGCTGGGCCTGGACTACGACGAAGGCCCGTTCTACCAAATGCAGCGCATGGACCGCTACAAGGCGGTGCTGGCCGACCTGCAGGCAGCCGGCCATGTCTATCCCTGCTACATGTCCATCGCCGAGCTCGACGCCCTGCGCGAGCGCCAGACCCTGGCCAAGGAAAAGCCGCGCTACGACGGCACCTGGCGGCCCGAGCCGGGCAAGGTGCTGCCGCCGGTGCCCGAAGGCGTGAAGCCGGTGCTGCGCTTCCTCAATCCGCAAGGCGGCGTGGTGGCCTGGGACGACAAGGTCAAGGGCCGCATCGAGATCGCCAACGAAGAGCTGGACGACCTGGTCATCGCCCGGCCCGACGGCACGCCCACGTACAACTTCTGCGTGGTGGTCGACGACATCGACATGGACATCACCCACGTGATCCGTGGCGACGACCACGTCAACAACACGCCGCGGCAGATCAACATCTTCCGTGCGCTCGGCAAGGAGCCGCCGGTCTACGCCCACCTGCCCACCGTGCTCAACGAGCAGGGCGAGAAGATGAGCAAGCGCAACGGCGCCAAGCCCGTCACCGCCTACCGCGACGAAGGCTTCCTGCCCGACGCCATGGTGAACTACCTGGCCCGCCTGGGCTGGAGCCACGGCGACGACGAGATCTTCAGCCGCGCGCAGTTCCTGGAATGGTTCAACCTGGACCACCTGGGCCGCAGCGCCGCCCAGTACGACGAAGCCAAGCTGCGCTGGGTGAACGCCCAGCATCTCAAGGCCATGGCCGACGAGAGCCTGGCGGCGCTGGTCGCCGTGCAGCTGCTCAAGCGCGACATCTCGGCCGACGACCGCCTGGCCCGCATCTGCGGCCTGTTCAAGGACCGCTGCGACACCATCGTCGCCCTGGCCGACTGGGCGGAGAAGTTCTACGTTGAAGAGGTCCAGGCCTCCGAGGCGGAATACGCGCAGCACGTGGTGCCGGCGGTGTTCCCCGCGCTCGCCACGCTGGGCGAGAAGCTGGCATCGGCCGAGTGGAACAAGCCTGCCATCGCCGCGGCCATCAAGGAAACCCTGGCCGCCCACGGCATGAAGATGCCGCAACTCGCAATGCCGGTGCGGGTTCTGCTGATGGGAACCGCTCACACACCATCGCTGGATGCGGTCATCGAACTGACGGATCGCAAAATTTTTTCAGCACGCTTGGCAAAACACCAAAAATGCTGACATAATTCGAGGCTCAGCAGTTGAACACAACGACGAAGCGAAAGCAGAAGGCGGTGTGTGAAAACAGTGGGGGGTATAGCTCAGCTGGGAGAGCGCTTGCATGGCATGCAAGAGGTCATCGGTTCGATCCCGTTTACCTCCACCACCTGTTTAGATGTTGCTGTCGGTTTGTTCCAAGGTTTTGACTCTATCGTCTAGAGGCCTAGGACACCACCCTTTCACGGTGGTTACCGGGGTTCGAATCCCCGTAGAGTCGCCAAGTTCGTGGCACTTGGTTCGGTTGCCGAAAGGCAGTTGAACGAAGCTACAACCACTGCGGAGTGGTAGTTCAGTTGGTTAGAATACCGGCCTGTCACGCCGGGGGTCGCGGGTTCGAGTCCCGTCCACTCCGCCAAATTCTTCAGTGAATTCGAAGGGCTGCAATCGCAAGGTTGCAGCCCTTTGTCGTTGGGGCCTGGCGTCTTCAATCCTTCCAGTCCGCGGCCTGGATGGCGGACACGATGCTGGCGGCGGCCTGCACCAGCATCGGCCCCACCTCGTCGTGCAGAAAACTGCCCTGCAGCCAGGTCGCGGGTCCGCCCACCGACAGGCCGAGCAGGGTCCGGCCGTCGCCCAGGTCCACTGGCACGGCAGCGGCCGAGATGGCCGGATCCCATTCCTTTTCGCTCGTGACGAAGCCGCGTGTGTGGAACTGCTTCTGTGCACGCGCCAGGCGTTTTTGCACCAAGGGCCAGGCATCGCCTTCGGCCGCTTCGATGCGGCGAAACAGGAGTTCGCGTTCGGCCGCTTGTGCACTGAACAGCACGGCCTGGCCCATCGAGGTGCGGGCGAAGGGCAGGCGCGCGCCCACGTCCAGGCCCAGCAGCAGCCGCTGGGTGCTGCGGCAGTGCGCCACATAGACCATTTCCAGCTCGTGCCGCACGCCCATCGACACGGCGGCCTGGCATTTTTCGGCCAGGGCCTGCAGCGTCGGCCGGGCGATGCGGGCGATGTCGAAATTGCTGAGCATCGAGAAGCCCAGTCCCAGTACTGCCGGGCTCAGCGCGTATTCGCCGGCTTCCGGGCGATGCCGCAGGTAGCCGAGCGCCGTCAGGGTGAAGGTCAGGCGCGAAACCGTGGCGGGTGGCAGGGCGGTTCGCGCCACCAATTCGCGGTGGCTCAGCCAGTGGTCCTGTGGCTTGAAGGCGCGCAGCAGTTCGATCCCGCGCGCCAGCGCGGTGATGAAGCGAGGGTCTTGTGCTGCATCGCTATTCGCTCCCGGCACTTCGGCCGCGGTGGCCGTGCCGACTCGTCTTCTCCCCATGGCGTTTCTCCATATTCCGATATGCGGAATATTAGGGGTGGAAATTTGCTGAAACCATCCGCGCTTACCCCGGGTATGCCTGATCCGGAGATTCCCTATTCAGCATTTACTCGTATCAGGCTGGCTCTTAGACTTTGTCGAGTATGTAAACCATATTCCGTATATCGGAATATGGTGGTATTCCGATGCAAAAAAATTCCAACGACGAAGGAGACAAGCAATGAAAACCAGAAAGAGCATGGGAATGGCCCGGACGCCACGGCCGCAAGAAAGTCACGGGCTGCTGTACGGCGCACTCGCCCTCGGCATCGCCGGGCTCGCCGGCTGCGGCGGCGGTAACACCACGGTGGCGCCCGCCACCGGTTCCGGTCCCGTCACGCCGCCGGCGATCACGGTGCAAAGCCTGTCTTCCCCCGAGAAAATGACGAGCGGCAGCGACACCCTGGTGCAGCTCACCAGCGCCGATGGCGCGGCAGTCGCCGGCGTGAAGGTGCGGCTCAACGGCGCTGACGTCACGGCCCAGTTCCAGAAGGCCGCCTCAGGCAATGCCTCCCTGGCGCTGCTCACCGGCCTGCAGCAGGGCGACAACACCATCGAAGTGCGCGACGCCAGCGACGACACCAAGGTGCGCGGCAGCCTGAAACTCACCGCCTACCCGGTGCAGGGCCCGATCCTGTATGCGCCGCAGGAAGGCAATCTGCACTGCCAGACCGATGCCTTCACCGTCTACCCCGGCGGCCCCACGCTGACCAGCGCCCCGAACACCGATCCCAACTGCGCGGCCCCGACCCGGGTCGACTGGGTCTACCACGACAAGACCCGGGCCGGCACCGCGGTCTGGCAGAAGTACGACCCGGCCAATCCGCCCACGGTGGTGGAGCAGACCACGCTGCTCGACGGCCGCACGGTGCCCTACATCGTGCGCATCGAGACCGGCGTGATCAACCGTGGCATCTACCAGACGGCGGTACTGGGAGACCCGGTCGGCAATCCCAATCCCAGCGCGCTGAAACCGCCGAGCGGCTTCAACGGCCGGCTGGTCTATCCCTTCGGCCAGAGCTGCGGCGGCGGCTGGTATGTGCAGGGCACTTCGATGGGGCCGGTGGGCGGCTCCAACAACTCCTCGAACGGCGCGTCGGGCGACTTCAATGCGCTCAACGACCTGCCGCTGAGCAAGGGTTTCGCGGTGGCCAATTCCACCCTCAACTACTTCGGCCAGAACTGCAACCACATCATCTCGGCCGAGACGATGATGATGGTGAAGGAACGCTTCATCAAGGCCAACGGCCCGCTGCTCTACACCATGGGCTGGGGCAACTCCGGCTCGGCCATGCAGCAGAGCATGATCGCCGACACCTATCCGGGCCTGCTCGACGGCATCGTCATGCTCAACGGCTTCCCGGACAACTCCGGCCCGCAGAGCATGGAAGGCCGGCTCTTCTACAACTACCAGCTCAACTACACCAAGGGCGGCACCACCCAGAACGGCACCTTCTCGCCGCTGCCCAACAGCGTCTACGACCCGACCTACGACAACGCCACCGCCGCGGCCCGCGCCGCCAATGCGACGCTGCCGACCTGGACCAACGCGGAGCTCGCTGCCGCATCGGGCTACTCGACCTATCACAGCATCCGCCAGCAGGCGAGCTTCTGGGCCGCGCGCACCGACAACGTGCTGCGCCCGGCCAACCAGGGCGACCGCGACAACGTGATGGCCGGCACCGGCAACAGCGCCGTCTTCAACGCGGTGATCGGCGCGAACGAGAAATACAGCCCGGCCGGCGTGGTGACCAGCGCACCGATGGGCGTGCTGCCGGCGCCGGCCGTGAGCCTGCTGCCCGCCAGGCCGAACGGCCTGCGGCCCAACGTCACCGACCACAACAAGAACGTGCTCGGCGTCGATCCCGCCACCGGCTACGGCCGCACCTACATCGGCAACGCCGGCGTGCAGTTCGGCCTGAACGCACTCAACACCGGCCAGATCACGATGGCGCAGTTCATCCACCTGAACCAGAACATCGGCGGACAGGACGCCGACGGCAACCTGCGCACCTCCCGCATGCAGCCCGATCCGGAAGCCCTGCGCAATGCCTACCAGACCGGCATGATCATGTACGGCGGGGCCGGCATGGCGAGCACCGCGGTGCTCGACCTCGACGGCCTGAACAATGAGTTCACCGGCGCCGGCGACATGCATCTGAAGTTCTTCCACTACATCCTGCGCGCCCGCATCGCCGCGGCCACCGGCAAGTACGACAACCATGTGATGTGGAACGGCATGGCCAACGTGGCCGCGTTCACGCAGGACCCGAACGCCAACCACCTCACGCCCGTCCAGGCGCCGCGGCCGGCGAAGACGGGGCGCACGGTGATCGTCATGCAGAAGGCCTTCCTGGGCATGGACCAGTGGCTGACCGCGCTGGCGGCCGACCGCAGCGCCGACACCCTGGCCCGCAAGGTGGTGAAGAACAAGCCGGCCGCGATGGTGGATGGCTGCTACGGCGCCACCACGCCCGGCGCGGCCGACGACTTCATCGCCGAGCCGCAGACCTTCGGTGGCTTCAACACGGTGTTCATCAATGGCAACGGCAATGGTTCGCCGGCCGGCACGGTGGGAACCGGCGCCACGCCTTCGCGCTGCAACGCCATGTTCCCGGCGTCCTCGTTCCCGCGCTTCGAGGCGGGGGAGCCGCTGCAGTCGCGCTCGATGCAGTGCCAGTTCCGACCGGTGACCGCCGCCGACTACGCCGGCTACGCCACCCGCAATCCGGGCTGGACCGGCAGCACCCGCGATGCCGACCTGGCCAGCCTGCGTGCCGTGTTCCCGAGCGGTGTCTGCGACTACAGCAAGCCCGGCCTGCAGGAGCAGCCGCTGGGCGGCACCTGGATACAGGTCACCGGGACGAACCAGATCCGCTTCGGCCATCCGCTGGGCCAGTAGGCGCCGGGCCGCCCCGGACGGTAGAGCCGCAGGGGCGCTTTCTCAGGCGTTCATGAAGCCCATGTTGCGCGGGTAGTCCGGCCGTCCCGCTTCGCTGCCGAAGTTGTGCAGATTGGGCAGCACGGCGTTGAGTTCGCCGTCGGCCACGCCGAACCAGCTCGCCAGGGTGGCGGCGTACTGGTCGACCGAGGTCGAGGGCAGCAGCCGGCCCTGGCCGATATGCCACTGGTCTTCCGGCGCGGTGGTGTTGCCCACGCTCACCGGCGGCGCACTGCCGTAGAAGGCACTGCCCTTGACCGCGCCGCCCACCACGATGTGGTGGCTGCCCCAGCCGTGGTCCGAGCCGTTGCCGTTGACGGCCAGCGTGCGGCCGAAGTCCGACGCGGTGAAGCTGGTGACCTGCGAGGCCACGCCGAGTTCCACGGTGGCGTTGTAGAAGGCGGTCATCGCCTCGCTGAGCTTGGCCATCATGGCCGGGTGCTGAGCCTTGAAGTTGTCGTGCAGGTCGAAGCCGCCGATCGACACGAAGAACACCTGGCGCTTGGGCGAGCCCAGCGTGTTGCGCGCCGCGATCAGCCGCGCCACGATCTTGAGCTGGTCGGCCAGTGCGTTGCCGGCGGGAAAGGCGGTGGTGACCGAGCTGGTCGAGCCGATGCCGGCGGTGACCATGGATTCCAGGTTGATCGAGCGGGCGGTGACCTTGTTGTATTCGTTCTCCATCAGGTGGGCACGCGGCTGGGTGATCAGCGTGGCCATGGCGGCCTTGACCGCGCTGGAGCCGTAGACATTGTTCTTGATGGCATTGACCGCGACGGCGCCGCCGGTGCTGATCTGGTACTGCAGCGCGGTCTGCCCGGAGACGAACACCGCATTGCCGGCGGCCGAGATGCAGGTGAAGTTGGAATTGCCGTTGCCCGCCAGGGCCAGATCGCCCATGCGTCCGCCCCAACCGCTGTTGGCGCCTTCGGCGGCCAGCGATTGCCAGACAGAAGCCTGGTCGTTGTGCGACATCAGCTTGGACGGCAGCGGATAGCCGCCGCTGGCGTACTGCGTGCGCGTCAGCGGCACCACCAGCGGGCCGACGTTGAGCTGCACGGCGGCCTTGCCGCTGTTGAAGAGCGCGGCCAGGCCGGTCATCGCCGGATTGAGCGCGTACTGGCGGCCATCGGGCAGCGGCGTGGCCGGCGTCAGCAGCGTGGGCGCCAGCGATGCCTTGCTCAGGGCGATGTCGCCGGCGCTGCGAATGGCGTAGTACTTGGCGTAGCTCGGGTCGTCGTAGGTGACCACGGTGTTGGCGTAGTCGTTGCCGCCGGCCATGTAGACGCAGACCAGCGCCTTGTAGTCCGACGCTTCGAAGGCGGCGGCCTCGCCGATGGCGGCCATGTTGAGCGCGAAGGGCAGGGCCGTGCCGGTCAGGGCCAGCTGGCCGGAACGGCGCAGGAATGCGCGGCGGCTTTCATCGGCGGCGCCTTGTTCGGAGGAAAAAAGCTTTTTCATCATTTCTGCACCAGGTATTCGGAAGAGGACATCACCATCAGCACGCCTGCGGCGATGCGGTTGAGCTTGACGGCGTCGTTGCTGGCAGCGGTGACCGGGGTGGCGTTGAGCGCATTGACGATGAGCGTCACCGTGGCCTTGGACAACTGGCCCGCCGCGAGCACCAGGTTGAGCCTTGCCACCAGGGCCGCCGCGTCGGCAGCCAGGGGCAGCTCCTGGGCGTAGGTGGCGGCGATGTCGAAGCCGTTCTTCGCATTGCTGGTGATCTGCGGCAGATCGGGTGCGTTGATGTAGAAGCCGTTGCGCACCACGTTCATCATGTAGTTGATGTAGGCGCTGACGGTGGACTCGTTGACGATCTGGAACTCCGGCGCCACCTTGCCGGCGGCGGCGATCGAGGTGCCCGGCGGGGTGTAGCCGGGACGGAAGAAGTTGAAGATCGAGGGCGAGCGCAGCGGGCTCTGGCCGAGCTGGGTGCTCAGGGACTGGTCGAAGATCTTCCAGCTGCCGCAGGCCGAATTCAGGCCGAAGCTGCGGGCCCACTGCACCATGCGGATCATGGGCTCGCGCAGTTTGCCGTAGGCCGTGCTGGTGGTGCCGCTGGGACCGCGCGATTCGGAGTCGAGCAGCAGGCAGGCCACGGTGGCCGCGATGTCGCCGCGCACGCCCTTTCCGTTGTTGTTGAAGGTGGAGGCCACGCGGGCGACGAAGGCATCGCTCGGATTGCTGTTGACCAGGCGCTGGATCAGCTGGCGGGCGATGAAAGGGCCGACATTGGGATGGTTGAACAGGGTGTCGAGCGCGATCTTGCGGGCGGCTTCGCCGCTGGTACCGGCGGGGATCTTGGTGCCCAGGAAATTCACTTCCAGGGTGGAGTGCAGGCTGGCGCTGAGCGACATCGGGCGGCGAGTGAAGTCCTTGGATGGCACCTGCAGGCCGTTGAACGGGGTCGGCACGTTGCCCGTCGTGTCGAAGTTGTAGCCGGTGAAGACCCGCGCAAGATTGATGACGTCGTTCTGGGTATAGGTTTCGACCGGCACGCCACCGGACACCACCGGCGTGCCGTTGGCATTGAGCTTCACCAGGCCGATGGTCATCAGCTGCATCAGTTCGCGGGCGAAGTTCTCGTCGGGCTGGCGGCCGGCGGTGCTTTCCTTCTGGCTGCCGCGGCTGTTGAGGTACATGCCCATGGCCGGATGCAGGGTCACGTTCTCCAGCAGGGTACGGAAGTTGCCGAGCGCGCCCGCCGACAGCGTGTCCCACCAGCTGGCCATGATGTGCGACAGCCAGAAGTAATCGACGCCGTTGGTGGACACCGAGAAAATCTCGGACAGTGCCAAGGCCACGCGTTTGCGTACGCCGTCGGGCGACTTGATCAGCTGGTACCAGACGGCGAAGTCGGTCTGGTAGGGCGTGAAATGGAAGTTGTTGCTGTCGAGCACGCCGTAGCCGCGCTGCTCCAACCAGTCCCAGGCGGTGGTGCTGGCAGGCACATTGAACTGGGCAGCCAGCCAGCCGGCATAGCCCATGTCCTTGACGGCGGCGATTTCGGCATCGCTGGCGCTGAACTGAGCCTGCAGCAGGAATCGTGCGGCCTCGGCATCGTTGGCTGGCACCTCCCAGGTATGCGGAAGTGCGAGAGGGCCGGCACTGCCGCCAGCGAGCGTGTTGGAGGCGATGGCAGCCTTGCCGGCGGCACTGATGGAGGCCTGGGCCGAGATGGCAGGTGTGGTGGAGAAAGAGGAGGCCGCTGCGGCCGACTCTTCCCCGCCACCGCCACAGGCTTCAAGGGTCGCGGTGGCTGCGGCGACGCTGGCGGCGAGCCAGGTGCGTGTGGATTTGCCCTGCGTGGAGTCAGGGGTAACGGGAGCCGGCGCCTTGGCGTCCAACGCGGCGGTCGGTGTAGGACTGGAGGAGGTTTCGGTGTAGGTCATGAGGCTTTATTTGCAACAAGCGTGCAAGCCGGACTTTACCGATGTGCCTAAAAATTGAGCAGGCGATCAAGGAGGGCCTTTGCGGCCTGATTTCCTGCTCCATGACCTCTACCAGCCAGGGATATGACTCTTTCTCACTTTTTCTGTGGCAGTCACGTCTGGAATGGTGTCATCTCGCGATTGATGCTTCAGCAAGGTCCATGGGAAAACGTCCTACAAAACATGTAGTTACTCCCCGGTACGTTTGCTGTTTCTTTGGAGACAAAGTTCACCATGCACACGCCATTCACACCTCAGCCGGTCGCCCCTGGCCGCATTCCGCAGCCGGTCCTGGTGGTCGGAGCGATCGTTTTGTTTGCTCTTTCCTACAACCTCGCGTCAGGCAACGGAGCGGGCCGGAGCCTCGAATCCGACCGCTTGATCGTCGCAAATTGTTGGAAATCGATTGACAAAAAAGACCCAAACCCGGCCGAGCGACGTGAATTGTCAGATGTTTGTGCCCGCATGGAGCGGGGCCTGAACCTCAAATACGGCTCGACCTACTAAGAACCCCTGCCGGTTCAGAAACCGGCCGCCAGGCCGTCGCGGCGCGGGTCGCTGGCAGCCAGGTAGCCATGCTCCTTGGGTGAGCCCATGGACCAGATGAACTGCCCGGCGCCGAAATCCTGGTACGAATCGTTGATCACCCCGGCGCGGTGGCCGCGGGCTATCAGGCCTTGCACGACGGCGGGGTCCATCGCCGCCTCCACATTGATCTCCAGTCCGGCGTTGTAGCGCCAGCGCGGCGCATCACAGGCGGCTTGCGGGTTCTGGCGGAAGTCGATCATGCGCACGAGGGTCTGCATATGGCCCTGGGGCTGCATGTTGCCGCCCATGACGCCGAAACTCATCACCGGCTGGCCATTCTGCGTGAGGAAGGCCGGGATGATGGTGTGGAAGGGACGTTTGCCCGGCGCCACCAGATTCGGGCTGCCTTCATCCAGGCTGAAGCCGAAACCGCGGTTCTGCAGGCTGATGCCGAAGGTCGGTTCGACCAGGCCCGAGCCGAATCCCTGGAAGTTGCTCTGGATGAAGCTGACCATCATGCCGTCCTCGTCGGCAGCGGTGAGGTAGATGGTGCCGCCGCGCACCGGGTTGCCGGCCTGGAAGTCCTGGGCGCGGCGCGGATCGATCAGGCGGGCGCGTTCGGCCAGGTAGCCGTCGTCCAGCATCTGCTCGGGCGTGATGCGCATGCTGGAGCCTTCGGCGACATATCGATAGACATCGGCGAAGGCCAGCTTCATGGCTTCGATCTGCAGGTGCTGGGTATCGACAGAGTCGGCGCCGTAACCGGCGATATCGAATTTCTCCAGGATACCCAGGGCGATTTGCGCTGCGATGCCCTGGCCGTTGGGCGGGATCTCGTGCAGCGTGTAGCCGCGGTAGTCGCGCGCCAGCGGCTCCACCCATTCCGGCTGGTGGGCGGCGAGGTCCGCGGCTTGCATGCTGCCGCCGTGCTGGCGGATGAAGCTGGCGATCGCCTCGGCGATCTCGCCGCGGTAGAAGGATTCGCCGCGCGTGCGGCCGATCTCGCGCAGCGCCCGCGCGGCGGCCGGGAACTGGAACAACTCGCCCACCTCCGGCGCCCTTCCGCGCGGCAGGAAGCTGTCGGCATAGCCGGGCTGGCCGCCGAGCTCCTTGGCGGCGGCCTTCCACTTCTGCGCGACCACCGGCGGCACCAGGTAGCCGCGCTGGGCGATCTCGGCGGCCGGCTCCATCAGGTCGGCGAAGGGCAGGCGGCCGAAACGCTCGCTCAGCGCCACCCAGGCGCTGACGGCGCCCGGCACGGTGATCGAGTCCGCACCGCGGCGCGGCGGCGTGCGGCTGGCCTCGCCGTGGCGCGAGCGGAAGTATTCGGGTGTCCAGGCCTGCGGCGCGCGGCCGGAGGCATTCAGGCCGTGCAGCTTCTGGCCGTCCCAGAGGATGCAGAAGGCATCCGAGCCCAGGCCGTTGCTCACCGGCTCCAGGACGGTCATGGCCGCGGCGGTGGCGATGGCCGCATCCACCGCATTGCCGCCCTTCCACAGCATGCGCAGCCCGGCCTGCGAGGCCAGCGGATGGGAGGTGGAGACCACATTGCGTGCAAAGACGGGAATGCGGGCGCTGGGGTAGGGGTTGGTGTGGTCGAACTGCATGGGGGTTGTCTCGGAAGATGAAGGCGGGCGGGCCGGGGTTTCAATCCAGGGTGATGTTCATGGCCTTGATCTCGCGCGACCAGCGGGTGAGTTCATGGTCGATGAAGCTGCTGAACACCTGCGGGCTGTTGGTCGCCGGCTCCACGCCCTGGGCGGTGAACTGCGCCGCCACATCCGGCCGGGCGATGATGGCCTGCACCTCGCGGGCGATGCGCTCCACCACGGCGGGCGGCGTGCCGCCGGTGGTGAACAGGCCGTACCAGGAGGAGAACTCGTAGCCCGGCACGCCGGCCTCGGCGATGGTCGGCACGTCCGGCAGCGACTTGACGCGCTTCTGTGTCGTCACCGCCAGGATGCGGGTGGCGCCGGTGCGCTGCGAGGCGATGGCCGGCGGTATGCCCGAGAACACCGTCTGGATCTGCCCGGCCGCCACATCGGTCAGCGCCTGCGAATTGCCCTTGTACGGGATGTGGACCATCTCCACGCCCGCCTGCCGGGCGAACAGGGCGCCGGCCAGGTGCAGGCTGGAGCCGGTGCCGGAGGACCCATAGTTGATGGTGCCGGGATCCTTCTTCGCGGCGGCGATCACCTCCTTCACGCTGCGGTAGGGCAGCTTGGCATTGACCAGCAGTGCATTGCCCGACTCGGCCACCAGCGTGACCGGCGCCAGGTCCTTGCGTGGATCGAAGCTGAGCTTCTTGGCCAGGATGGGCGCGACGGTGTTGCCGCCCACCGAACCCAGCAGCAGGGTGTAGCCGTCGGGTTTGGCCTTGGCCACCACCTCGTCGGCGATCAGGCCGCCGGCGCCGGCGCGGTTGTCGACCACGAAGGGCTGGCCGAGCGACTGCTGCAGCTCGCGCGCCAGAATGCGCGCCAGCAGGTCGTTGGCGCCGCCGGGGGCGAAGCCCACGATGATGCGAAAGGGCTGGGTCGGCCAGGCCTCCGCCGAGCGGGCGGCGCCGGCGGCAAGGGCCAGGACGGCGCAGGCGAGGGCCGGCAGCAGGCGGCGCGGAAAACGGGAAGAGGCGGGCGATGGCATGGGCGGCGGCTGGTTGGGATGTCGGACGGGGGGCGCCTCATTATTGAAATGCCTCGCGCCCGAGGGAAAGCGGGAATTTCTGCGCTGGCTCAGAAGAAAAACTCTGGCATCCGGGCCGTTTCGGCGTGAATCTTGCGAGATTCCCTTCTGCAAGTCCGCTTCTTTTTTGCCCGCCATGCCCAGCCTGCGAGTTCTGAAAACCTTTCTCGCCGTCGTCTCCGACGGCTCCTTCACCGCGGCCGGGCAGCGGGTGGCGCTCACGCAGTCGGCGGTCGGGCTGCAGATCCGCTCGCTGGAAGAGGATCTGCGCCGCCCGCTCTTCGACCGCCGCGGCCGGACGGTGGCGCTCAACGGCGACGGCCGCGAATTCCTGCCGGTGGCCCGCCAGATGGTCGAGCTCTACGACCAGGCGCTGCGCCAGCCGGCCACGCCGCTGGCCATGGCCGGCACGGTGAAGCTGGGCACGGTGGTGTCGGCGCTGCGCCGGCTGGTGCAGGCCACGGTCGACCTGAAGAGCCGGCATGCGGCGCTGGACCTGCATGTGTCGGCCGCCAAGTCGCAGGAACTGGTGGCCCAGGTGGAGGCCGGCACGCTGGACGCGGCCATCGTGGTCGGCCCGGCGGCGCAGAACCGTGCGGCCCTGGCATGGACCTCCCTTTATGAAGAGCCCATGGTGCTGCTGGCGCCCGCCGGGCTGGCGGCCAAGCCGGTCAGGGCGCTGATCGAGGAGCAACCCTTCATCCGCTTCGACCCCTCCGAGCACACCGGGCAGCTGGTGGAGCGCACGCTGCGCAAGCTGCGGGCGCGGCCGCGGGAGTTCCTGGAGCTGAACTCGATCGAGGGCATCGTGGAACTGGTGGCCTCGGGCCTGGGGGTGGCGGTGCTGCCCTGCCTGCGCGAGGCGGCCTGGGCGCGCAACCCGGCGCTGCGGGTGATCGCGCTGCCGCCCGCGGCGGGCGGCCGCGAGATCGGCCTGGTGCAGTCGCGCACGGCGGCCAAGGCGGCGCTGGTGGCGGCGGTGTCACGCCGCTTCCAGGACCTGTAGCGGCTGCCTTTCTCAGCGCGGCGCCATGCGGATGGCGCCGTCGAGCCGGATCACCTCGCCGTTGAGCATCTCGTTTTCCAGGATGTGGCGCACCAGCTTGGCGTAGTCCTGCGGCGTGCCCAGGCGCGAGGGGAAGGGCACGCTGGCGCCCAGCGCATCCTGCACCTCCTGCGGCATGCCGAAGACCATGGGCGTGGCGAAGATGCCCGGCGCGATCGTCATGTTGCGGATGCCCAGGCTCGCCAGGTCGCGGGCGATCGGCAGCGTCATGCCGACCACGCCGCCCTTGGAGGCGGCATAGGCCGCCTGGCCGATCTGCCCGTCGTAGGCTGCCACCGAGGCGGTCGAGACGATGGCGCCGCGCTCGCCGGTGGGCAGGCGCTCGTTCTGCGCCATGGCCTCGGCCGCCAGCCGGATCATGTTGAAGCTGCCGATCAGGTTGATGGTGATGGTGCGGGTGAACAGGTCGAGTGCATGCGCGCCGTTCTTACCGACCGTCTTCGAGGCCGGCGCGATGCCCGCGCAATTGACCAGGCCGTACAGGCCGCCCAGGGCGGTGGCCCGCGCGACGGCGGCGCGGCCGTCGCTGTCCTGCGTCACGTCGCAGCGCACGAAGACGCCGCCGATCTCCTGCGCCAGGGCCTGGCCCTTGTCCTGCTGGAGGTCGGCCACCACCACCTGCGCACCGGCGGCGGCCAGCATGCGCGCCGTGCCTTCGCCCAGGCCCGAGGCGCCTCCGGTGACGATGAATACCTTGCCCGCGATGTCCATGTCTGTCTCCTGTTCTGCCGTTAACGTAAACGTCAATTATGCGGGTGGACACCGCCGCAGCGGAAACGAAAAAACGCCCGGCAGCGCCGGGCGTTTTCAGGGAGGAGCGGGGTGGCTCAGGCGCGCTTGCGTGCGGCGGCGGTGGTCGCCGAGCTGGCGGTGCGGGCGGCGCTGGCAGCCTGGGCGGACAGCGTGTTGACGTTGGCTTCCATCATGTCGGAGGCCTGGCGGGCGGCCTTCTGCAGGCTGTCGGCGACGTTGTTGGCGGCGGCCACGGCGCTCTTCATCACGGCCACGGCGGTCTCGGAACCGGCGGGTGCGTTGCGCGATGCGGCATCGACCAGGCTGGAAATCGTCTTCTGCGCTTCGGCGGACTTGGTTTCCACCGTCTTGCCCACTTCGGCACCGGCAGCCGACGCGATGTCGTACAGGTGGCGGCTGTAGGCGGCGGTCTTCTCGGCGATCGGCTGCAGGGCGCTGGCCTGCAGGGCCAGCATTTCCTGCGCATCCTTGGCGCTCAGCAGGGCCTGGGTGTGGGCGGCTGCATCGGCCAGCGCGGCGCGCGAGGCGGTGAGGTTCAGGTTGATCAGCTGTTCCAGGCCTTCGAAGGCCTTGCTGGTCAGATTGAAGATGGTTTCGACGTTGGCCTTGCTGGCAGCGGCGATCTGTTCGGGGGTGGCGTTCATGGGTGATCTCCTACGGATTGGATAGGTGGGCGCAATCAGCCCACGAGAAACGGTGGCGCTCTATGTTGCACTGCAACACGGCCAAGTATACGAGTTCGCGCACCAAAAGCAAGCAATATGCTGCAGTGCAACATTTTTCTACGCAAGGCTGGAAACCGGGCTGGAACACTGCGGTATCGGCAAGCCGCGAGAATCCGAGCTTCGCCGCATGCACGCCTATTACGCCGACCGCTTCGTCCTGCCGCTGCCCGCCGGCCATCGCTTCCCCATGGCCAAGTACGGCGCGCTGCGCGACCGCCTGCGCGAGAAGCTGCCGGCGGTGGACATCCAGCCCGCCCCCGCCGCCAGCGACGGCGAGCTGGCGCTGGTGCACACACCCGGCTATATCCGCGCCGTGGCCGACGGCAGCCTGGCGCCGCAGATCCAGCGCGAGATCGGCTTTCCCTGGTCGGTCGCCATGGCCGAGCGCGCCCGCCATTCGGTGGGCGCCACCATCGCCGCCGCCCACCGTGCGCTGACGCACGGCATCGCCGCCAACCTGGCCGGCGGCACCCACCATGCGGGGCGTGCCGCGGGCAGCGGCTTCTGCGTCTTCAACGACGTGGCCGTCGCCGCCCGGCTGCTGCAGGCCGAACACGCACGCGGCTCGCGCCGGGCGCTGCGGGTGGCGGTGATCGATTGCGATGTGCACCAAGGCAACGGCACAGCGGCCATCTTCCGCGGCGACCCGGATGTCTTCACCCTGTCGCTGCACGGCGAGAAGAACTTCCCTTTCCAGAAAGAGCCGGGCGACCTCGACATCGACCTGCCCGACGGCTGCGGCGACAGCGACTACCTCGCCGCCCTGGAGCAGGCCCTGGCCAGCCTGCAGGACCGCTTCGAGCCCGATTTCATCTTCTACCTGGCCGGCGCCGATCCGCACGAAGGCGACCGCCTGGGCCGGCTCAAGCTCAGCTTCGACGGCATGGAGGCGCGCGACCGCCGGGTCTTCGACTGGGCCTGGCAGCGCCGGCTGCCGCTGGCCTTCGCCATGGCCGGCGGCTACGGCCGCGACCTGGCCAGCACGCTGCAGGTGCAGGAGAACACCTTCGTCGTCGCGCTGGAATACGCCAGGCGCTGGGCGCAAGCCGGAATACCCATGCCGGCATCTGCGCGGGAGATGCGAAAATTGCCCGCTGACCTCTCCGATTGATCCGGCTGGCTCCGCGCCCGGATCGGCCTATGCCAACAAGTTCCCTTTCCCGCGCCCTTTGGCCGGCCGCCGTCCTGGCGGCGCTGCTGCCCACCAGCAGCCAGGCCGCAGCCCTCGACGGTGCCGCCCTCTCGCCGCTCTGGGCCTTGCCCTTCGCCGGCCTGTTGTTGTCGATCGCCCTGCTGCCGCTGATCGCGCCGGCCTTCTGGCACCACCACTTCGGCAAGATCGCCGCGGCCTGGGCCCTGCTGTTCGCCGTGCCCTGCGCCCTGGTCTTCGGCGGTGGCGCCATCGCGCAGACCGTGGTGCATGCCCTGCTGGCCGAGTACCTGCCCTTCATCGTGCTGCTGACCGCGCTCTACACCGTGGCCGGCGGCATCTTCGTACGTGGCAACCTGCACGGAAGCGCGGCGCTCAACACCGGTCTGCTGGCGATCGGCGCCGCGCTGGCCAGCCTGATGGGCACCACCGGCGCCGCGATGCTGCTGCTGCGCCCGCTGCTGCGCGCCAACGACGACCGCGCGCGCCAGGCCCATGTGGTGATCTTCTTCATCTTCATCGTCGCCAATGCCGGCGGCGCACTCACGCCGCTGGGCGATCCGCCGCTGTTCCTGGGCTTTCTGCAGGGCGTGGACTTCTTCTGGATGCTGCGCCACATCCTCACCGAGACCTTGTTCCTGGTGCTGGCGCTGCTGGCCGTCTTCTTCCTGGTGGACCGCTGGTTCTGGCGGCGCGACGGCGTGCGGCCGCGCGATCCCACGGCCGACACCCCCCGCCTGCGCTTCGAAGGCCTGGTGAACCTGCCGCTGCTGCTGGCCATCGTCGGCCTGGTGCTGATGAGCGGCTTCTGGAAGGGCTCGCCGGTGTTCGACATCCTCGGCACGCCGGTCAGCCTGGCGGCGGCGCTGCGCGACCTGGGCCTGGTGGCTGTCACCCTGATCTCGCTGGCGGTCACCCCGAAGCAGGTGCACCACGACAACGGCTTCGCCTGGGCGCCCATGGCCGAGGTGGCCAAGCTCTTCGCCGGCATCTTCCTGACCATCGCACCGGTCATCGCCATGCTGCAGGCCGGCGCGAACGGCCCCTTCGGCGCGGTGGTGGCGGCGGTCACCCGGGCGGACGGCACACCGGCGCCCGCGATGTACTTCTGGATCACCGGCCTGCTCAGCGCCTTCCTGGACAACGCACCCACCTACCTGGTGTTCTTCCACACCGCGGGCGGCGATCCGCAGGCGCTGATGACCGCCCTGGCGCCGGTGCTGGCCGCCATCTCCACCGGCGCCGTGTTCATGGGGGCGCTCAGCTACATCGGCAATGCGCCCAACCTGATGGTCAAGGCCATCGCCGAACACCAGGGCGTGGCCATGCCGGGCTTCTTCGGCTACATGGCCTGGTCCTGCGCGGTGCTGCTGCCGCTGTTCGCGCTCATCACCCTGGTCTGGTTCTAGAAGAATGAAACGACACCCATGAGTGCGGCGCTGACGGCCCTCATCGCCTGCCTGGCCCTGCTGCTGGGCCTGGGCGCCGGCTGGTGGCTGGCACGCCGCCAGGTGCTGGCCGAGGCCCGCGCCGAAAGCCGGGCCGAACTCGCCACCCTGACCGAACGCGCCCGCGGCCTGGCCGAGGCGCAGGTCCGCGCCGATGGCCTGGGCGCCGAGCTCTCGATGGCCAAGGCCCGCCTGGCCGCCGTGCAGACCCAGCTGAGCGCCGAACGCCAGCAGTCGGCCGAGAAGATCGAGCTGCTGCAGCAGACCCGCGAGGAGCTCTCCAACCAGTTCAAGACCCTGGCCAACGACATCCTCGAAGAAAAGAGCAAACGCTTCGCCGAGCAGAACCAGGCCAGCCTGGGCCACCTGCTCGACCCGCTGCGCCTGCGCCTGGCGGACTTCCAGGGCAAGGTCGAGCAGTTCTACGATGCCGAAGGCAAGCAGCGCTCGGCCCTGTCGCAGCAGGTCGGCCAGCTGATGGACCTGAACAAGCTGCTCGGCGAAGAGGCGCGCAGCCTCACCAATGCCTTGAAGGGCAGCAACAAGGCCCAGGGCAACTGGGGCGAGCTGATCCTGGAGCGGGTGCTCGAAGCCTCCGGCCTGCGCCGCGGCATCGAATACCACGTGCAGCAGAACCACACCCGCGAGGACGGCAGCCGGGCCCAGCCCGACGTCATCATCCACCTGCCCGAAGAGCGCAAGCTGGTGGTCGATGCCAAGGTCTCGCTCCTCGCCTACGAGGAATGCGTGGCCGCCGAGACCGACGAGGCCCGCGCCATCGCCCAGCGCCGCCACCTGGCCTCGGTGCGCGCCCACATCGAGGGCCTGGCCGCGCGCAACTACCAGCAGCTCTACAGCCTGAAGACGCTCGACTTCGTGCTGATGTTCGTGCCGATCGAGCCCGCCTTCATGCTGGCCGTGGGCGCGGACGAGCAGCTCTTCATGGACGCCTGGAAACGCAACGTCCTGCTGGTCAGCCCCTCGACCCTGCTCTTCGTGGTGCGCACCGTGGCCCACCTCTGGCGCCAGGAGCAGCAGAACCGCAATGCCCAGGAAATCGCCCGGCGCGGCGCCGACCTGTACGACAAGCTGTCCGCCTTCGTCGGCGACCTGGAGGAGATCGGCAAGTCGCTGGACCGGGCGCAGAAGTCCTACGGCGAAGCCTTCAAGCGCCTGAAGGCCGGACGCGGCAATGCCATCGCCCAGGCCGAACGCCTGCGGGAACTGGGCGTGAAGCCGACCAAAAGCTTTTCGCAGAACGCACTCGAAGGCGCGCTGCCGGACCCGGACCTTCTGCCCACCGGCCCGCCGGAGCACAGCGGACTGCCGCCCCTGAGCGGCTGAGCCCGCCACCTTCGCGCCGAGACTTCTCCCCAAAAAAATCAGAGACAAACCAATTCCATGAGCTCCCAACTAGCGCGTGTCATCCCGATCCAGGTCTTCATCCATTCGACCATGGCGGGCACGCGCCTGGCGGTGCCGCTGCTGGCGCTGCAGCAGGGCTACAGCGCCGCCTCGGTCGGCATCCTGGTAGCCCTGTTCGCGCTGACCCAGGTCTTCCTGGCGCTGCCCGCCGGCCGCTTCGCCGACCGGCACGGCGTGCGCCTGCCGGTCACCCTGGCGGCCATCGCCTCCTGCGCCGGCGCGGGCCTGGCGGCGCTGCTGCCGGTGTTTCCCGCGTTCTGCGTGGCGGCCTTGCTGACCGGCGGCGGCACCGGCGTGGTCGTGATCGCGCTGCAGCGCCATGTCGGCCGCGCGGCCACCGGTGCGGCGCAGCTCAAGCAGGCCTTCAGCTGGCTGGCCATCGCGCCGGCGGTGGGCAACTTCATCGGCCCTTTCTGCGCCGGCATGCTGATCGACCATGCGGGGGCCACACCCAGCGACCTCTGGGGTTTCCGCATCTGTTTCGTGGTGATGGCGCTGCTGCCGCTGCTGGCCTGGTACCTGGCGCGGGATGTGACCGAGCTGGCCAGCGAGCCGCCGTCGGTGGATGCCGAGGGCAAGCCCAACCGGGCGATCGACCTGCTGCGCGCGCCGATGTTCCGGCGGCTGCTGTTCTGCAACTGGCTGCAGTCTTCGAGCTGGGATGTGCATGCCTTCGTCGTGCCCCTGCTGGGCCACGAGCGGGGGCTGGGTGCTTCGACCATCGGGACCATCCTGGGGGCGTTCGCCATCGCGGCTGCTGCGATCCGCATCGTGCTGCCGGTGTTGACGGCGGGGCGGGATGAGCGGGATGTGATCACCGTGTCCACCCTCAGCACCGCGGTGCTGTTCGCTGTGTATCCGCTGTTGCCTACTGCGCTGCTGATGGGGCTGTGTTCCGTGCTGCTGGGCTTTGCGCTGGGGGCTGTGCAGCCGATGGTGATGAGCATGCTGCACCACATCACGCCGCCTTCCCGGCAGGGGGAGGCGCTGGGCTTGCGGCTGATGTTCATCAATGCTTCCAGTGTGGCTGTGCCTATCGTGTTTGGTGCTGCGGGGGCTGTGTTGGGGATTGGGGGGATCTTCTGGATGGTGGGTGGGGTTGTGGCCTGTGGGACTCGGGCGGTGCGGGGGCTGGAGAGGGGGAGGGGCATGTGCAGCGGGTGCCGCATTGATGTTGTTTGTCTCCTGGCGGAGGGGTGGTTCTCCTCTGCGGAGGGCGGGGCTGGGGCTGCGCGCCCAGACCGCGCTCACTTTCTTTGCTTCGCCAAAGAAAGTAAGCAAAGAAAGGCGACCCGGCTGCGGGAGTCCCCCTCCTTCGGAGGGGGCACGCTGCGGTGCTCGCAAAAGCGGGGTCCACGACAACTCGCTTCGCTCAAACAGGTCGTGGCCCTGATCCGCTTTTGCTGCGCTCCTCACTCACCCGCAGACGGGACCCGGGGAGCGGGGGCAGCCACTGCTTCGCAGGGCGACGGGCCGTCGCTTCGCTCGGCCTCTGATTGAATACCCGCCCTTTGGCATCGGCCGCATTTCAGCGTGGGCCGAGCGCAGCGACGGCCCGTTGCGCTGCGAAGCAGCCGCTGTCCCCGTATCCGGGTCCCGTGAGCCCGAGAGCGAGGAACGGAGCAAAGGCGGATCAGGGCCACGACCTGTTTGAGCCGAAGGCGAGTTGTCGTGGACCCGCCTTTGCGAGTACCGCAGCGGTGCCCGAAGGGCCTCGGGTGTCGGGTCGCCTTTCTTTGCTTACTTTCTTTGGCGAAGCAAAGAAAGTGAGCGCGGTCTGGGGCGCGCAGCCCCAGCTCCGCCCTCCGCAGGAGAACCGCCCCCCAACGGGGAAACAGAACCCCAAAAAAGATTCAAACCAGATCAGCGAGAAACCCGCCCCACCCCCGCATCAATATCCCCAAACACCTCAACCCGACCCCCACCACCCCCGAAGACGCCCCCCGCGACGACGAAGACCCGGTAGCCGTACAGCCCCCCAGAGCCCCCACCACCAGCAACATCAAAAGAATCTTCAAGTCCGTCCTCCTTGGCGAGCCAGATAAACCTGGTGCAGCGTGATCTTGCGCACCTCCGCCTGGCTGGTTTCGATATGACTGCGCAGCAGCAGCGCCGCCTGCTTGCCGCGCCGCGCCAGGATCGCATGAAGGATCTGCGCATGCTCGTCGTAGGTGGCCGTGATGCGCGGCTGCTGGGTGAAGTCCAGCCGCCGGATGATGCGGATGCGGTCGGTGATGTCCCGATGCACCCGCGTCATCGGCCCGTTGCCCGCGGCCGCCACCAGCTCGCAGTGGAACTCCTCGTCCCAGCCCGACACCTGCGCGGTATCGGTGCTGCGCGCTTCCACCGGCACCAGCCAGATCGCGGCCAGGGCCTGCAGCCGGGCATGGTCGACCCGAGGGGCATCCTCGCAGAGCCGGGCCACGGCCGTGGTCTCCAGCACCAGCCGCAGGTCGTAGAGCTGCTCGAACTCGTCGAAGTCGAAGGGCAGCACCCGCCAGCCGGCGCGGAACAGCACCTCGACGAAACCCTCCTGCTGCAGCCGGAACAGCGCCTGCCGCACAGGCGTGCGCGAGACGCCCAGCCGCTCGCTGACCTCGCCCTCGGTGAACCGGTCGCCCGGCAACAGCCGGAATTCGGCGATGTCGCGCTTGAGCAGCGCGTAGGTATCGTCCGCCCGCGAACGAAACGCGGCCGTCTCGGCCTTGGGCGCAGCGGGTGTCACGGGAGAGGAGGCGGGCACCGGGAAATGGTAGTCGCTCAGCTTGTCCCGCCTGCCAGGGCGGTCAAGAGCGATTCGCTGCCGGCCGTCCAGCCCACGATGCCGCCCTGGGCCCGCACCATCTCCAGCGTGGCGGCCTTGAAGGCGGGGAAATAACTCTCGGTGCAGTCTTCCAGCAGCAGGCAGTCGTAGCCCCGGTCGTTGGCCTCGCGCATGCTGGTCTGCACGCAGACCTCGGCGGTCACGCCCATGAAGATCAGCTGGCGCACGCCGCGGATCTGCAGCCGCTCGTGCAGGCCGGTGGCGTAGAAGGCGCCCTTGCCGGGCTTGTCGATCACCCATTCGCCCGGCACGGGCGCCAGCGCCCGGATGATCTGGTTGCCCGGCTCGCCGGCGATCAGGATGCGGCCCATGGGACCGGCGTCGCCGATGCGCAGGCGCGGCTCGCCGCGGTTGAGCTTGGCGGGCGGGCAGTCCGACAGGTCCGCCGCATGCGATTCGCGGGTGTGCACCACCAGGCCGCCGGCCGCGCGCCAGGCCAGCAGCACCGAGCGGCAGGCGGGCACGATGGCTTCGAGCAGGGAGACGTCGTTGCCCAGGGTCTCGCCGAAACCGCCGGGCTCGATGAAGTCGCGCTGCATGTCGATGATGACCAGGGCGGTGTGCGCCGGGTCGAAGCGGAAGGCGAAGGGTTGGGCGTCTTCGATGGTGGTCATGCGGGCCTCGTCGGGTGCTTCAGGGTCAGCCCAGCGGGCTGACATGGGCGGCGACCACCCGCCAGCCCTGCGCGGTGCGCATCCAGGTCTGGCTCTGGCGGCCGGTGCTGCTGCTGCCGATGCGCTGGAACTCGCAGTTGGCGGTGGCGAAGTCCTGGCCGTAGCTGGTGATCACCACCTGCAGCAGCTCGCGCGCCAGGCCGGCCGAGGGCCGGGCGGCGCGGAAGGCCTGGATCTGCGCGTAGCCGTAGAGGTTCTCGGTGGCGCCGTAGCGCAGGGTGTGCACGCTGTCCCAGAACAGTTCGTCGAGCACCTCGACCTTGTTGTGCACCAGCGCGTCCTCGTAGCGGTAGAAGGCGTCGGTGACCTCGGCCAGCACCTCGGGCAGATTGATCTGGGTTTCCATGGAAGGCCTTTGCAACATCACAGGGGCGCCACCGGTGCATAGACCGTGCCGGCCTCCTCCAGGAAGGCGGAGACACGCAGCGCCAGGTCTTCGCGCCAGGGCGCGGCGATCAGTTGCACACCGATGGGCAGGCGTTCGTGCGCGCCCCACACCGGCACCGAGCAGACCGGCAGGCCGATGCAGGAGATCGGCTGGGTCAGCAGCCCCATATTGGGCCGCACCTGCAGCGGCTGGCCGCCGATGTCGAAGAACTCCTGGCCGATGGTGGTGGCCGGGCAGGGTGTGGAGGGCGCGAGCAGGATGTCGAAGCGTTCGAAGACCCGGGCGGCGGCCTCGGCATATTGCTGGCGCACCCGCTGGGCGCGGGCGATCCAGGCGGCGGGCAGCAGGGCGCCGGCCAGGAAGCGGTCGCGCGACAGGGGTTCGAAATCGGCGGCGCGCTGGCGCAGGTCGTCCAGGTGCAGCGCGGCGCCTTCCGCATTGGTGATGAGGAAGGCGGCGGCGCGGCCGGCTTCCACCAGCGGCAGCTCGACCGTCTCGCGCGCGCCCAGTGCCTCGGCGACCCGGGCGACGGCGGCGCGGGCCTCGGGTCCGGCGCGGTCCTGGAACCAGCCGCCGAGGATGCCGATGCGCAGGCCGGTGGTGCCCGCATCCAGCAGGGCGGAGACGGGCTGGGCCTCGCGCCTGGCGCAGCCGGGGTCGCCCGCGTCGTGGCCCTGCATCGCGTCGTAGGCCAGGGCCAGGTCGCGGGTGCTGCGGGCGAAGGGGCCCAGGTGGTCCAGGCTGGAGACGAAGGGGTAGGTGCGCGTACGTGGCAGCCGGCCGAAGGTGGGCTTCAGGCCGAAGATGCCGCACAGCGATGCGGGCACACGGATCGAGCCGTTGGTGTCCGAGCCGAGTGTCAGCGGCACCTGGCCGGCCGCCACCGCCGCCGCCGAGCCGCCGGAGGAGCCGCCCGCGATGCGTGCCAGGTCGTGCGGGTTGTGCACCGGGCCTTCGTGGCTGTTCTCGGTGGTGAAGCCGTAGGCGTACTCGTCCATGTTGAGGGCGCCGACCAGCACCGCGCCGGCATCCTCCAGGCGCCTGACCAGCAGGGCATCCTGCCCGGCCGGCGGACTGGCGCGTTCGATCTTCGAGCCGGCCAGCGTGGGCATGCCTTCGACGTCGAACAGGTTCTTCACCGCGAAGGGCACGCCGAACAGGGGCTTGGCCTTCTGGCTCGCGCCCGCATGGTCGAGCATCCAGGCGCGGGTCAGCGCCCGTTCCTGCACCAGGGCGGTGAAGGCGTTGACGCTGCCGTCGGTGGCGGCGATGCGGTCCAGGCTGGCCTGGACCAGGGCGGTGGCGCTGATCTGTCCGGCACGCACCGCGGCGGCCATGCCGGCCGCGTCGCCCAGCAGGAGTTCGGTGGCCTGGGTCATGCGGCCTCGCGCGGGGAAACGGGTTCGAAACGCATCGGCGAGTCGTCGTGCGGCGTCAGCGGCACCGCCTCGATGGCCGCGGCCATGGAGGCGGCCAGGGCGAAGAAGCCGAGCACGCCGGGGCGGTGGTCCGCCGCCAGCGGCAGGCCGATGAGCGCGGCGGTGGCGTCCACATAGCGCTCCTGCGCGGCCTTGTCGGGGAGCGGGCCGCTCATCGCCGCACCTCGCGCTGGAAGATCTCCAGGCTGTGCTTTTTCATCGCCACGAAGCTCGGCTGGCTGAGGGTCTCCACCGTGCGCGGGCGCGGGTCGCCGTAGCGCAGGATCTCGGCCACGCGGGTGGGGCGCTTGGTCAGCAGCAGCACTTCGTCGGCCAGGTACACGGCCTCTTCCAGGTCGTGCGAGACCAGCAGCATGGTGGTGCCGGTCTGCATGAAGACCTCCTGCAGCTTTTCGCGGATGAAGAGGGTCATCTCGAAGTCCAGTGCGGAGAAGGGCTCGTCGAGGAAGAGCACCTCCGGGTTGGGCGCCAGGGCCCGCATGATGGAGGCCGTCTGCTGCTGGCCGCCGGAGAGTTCGTAGGGGAAACGGTTCAGGTCGAACTTCACGTCGAAGGAGGCGACGAGTTCGGCCATGCGCCGGTCGACTTCCGCCTTGCTGCGGCCTTCGAGCTTGAGCGGATAGGCGATGTTGTCGATGGTGCGCATCCACGGGAACATCGCCTCGCGGTAGTTCTGGAAGACGTAGCCGATCTTGGTGTCCTTCAGCGACTTGCCGTCGAACAGGATCTCGCCGCTGTCGATCGGGATCAGGCCGGCGATCATGTTGATCAGCGTGGACTTGCCGCAGCCGTTGGGCCCGAAGACCGACACGATCTTGTGCTTGGGAATGTCGAGGTCGAAGTTCTCGTACAGCGGCCAGCCGGCGAAGTACTTGGTCAGCCCCCGGATGGTGACGTGGGTGCCGGCCGGGCCGGGCGAGAAGACGGGTGGCGGCACGTCGGCATAGACCGGGCCGTTGATCACGGTGCTCATCGACCACTCCAGTGAACGATCTTGCGTTCGGCGATTAAGAACAGGATGTTGAGAGCGTAGCCGAGAGCGCCCGCCGACAGGATCGCCGCATACATGCTCTTGACGTTGAGCACCTGCTGCGCATCGATGATGCGGTGGCCGAGGCCCGCGTCCGAGCCGATGAACATCTCGGCCACGATGACGATCACCAGCGCCATCGACACGGCCGAGCGCAGGCCGACGAAGCTGGGCTGCAGGCTCTCCCAGATCAGCACGTCCTTGAACACCTGCCAGCGCGAGGCGCCCATCACCTTGGCGGCCATCACCCGCTGCTTGCGGGCATTGATGACGCCGTAGGCGCTGTTGAAGATCACGATCAGGAAGGCGCCGAAGGCGGCGATGGCCACCTTGTTGATGTCCGACACGCCGAAGATCAGCAGGAACAGCGGGATCAGCGCCGACGAGGGCGTGGAGCGGAAAAAGTCCACCAGGAACTCCACGCTGCGGTAGACCCGCTCGTTGCTGCCCAGCAGCACGCCCAGCGGCACGCCCACCACCGCGGCGATGACGAAGGCCTGCAGCGTGCGCCAGACGGTCACCGCGAAGTCGGTCAGCAGCGGCCCGCCGGCCAGGCCGGTGACCAGGGCGACCAGGGTATCGAGCGGCGTGGGCAGCAGGATCGGCTTGATGAAGCCCAGCCGCACCACCAGGTCCCAGAGGATGAACAGCACGACCGGGCCGATGAAGGGCAGCAGGCGGTCCCACAGGGGCCGTTTGGGCACGAAGGCCGTGGCGTTGGCGGCCGGCGGCGTCCAGGCGGCCGGTGCGGCTTTGGTGGTGGCGGCGTCGGCCATGGTCAGCCCTTGTAGATCAGGCTGTCCACGACGACCTTCTTGTCGAAGATGCCCTTCTCGGTGAACAGGTCGTAGAACTTCTGGAAGTAGGCCAGGTCGGCCGGCTTGAACTCGTTGTAGAGCATGTAGGCGGCCAGCGGCACCTCGGCGGTGAGCGGGCCCTCGATGGCCGTGTAGCCCTTCATGTACTGGCGCGCATCCTCGGGCTTGCTGCGCACCAGCTCCACGCCGCGGGCATAGGCGGCGATGAATTTCTTGGCGGCCTCGGGGTTCTTCTTGATGAACTCGCTGGTCAGGCTGGCCGCGCCGCCGTGCCAGGGCGCCATCGCATCGCCCAGGATGTATTTGGCGACGACACCGGCTTCGATCACCCGGGTGGTGCCGTTCATGCGGCCGACGGTGCCGGTGGGCTCCAGGGTGTAGCAGGCATCGACCTGGCCGGCGACCAGCGCGGCCACATGCTGGCCGATGGGCAGCTCGCTCACCGTGGCGCCGGTGGCGCCGGCGCGCTCCAGCATGGTCTTGCACAGGGTCACGTTCTGGATGCCGGGGCCGGAGGCGACCTTCTTGCCCTTGAGGTCGGCGACCGTCTTGTAGGGGCTGTCCTTGGCGGTGATGAACTCGTCGAGCACGTTCTTCGCGTTGCTCGGGTTGGTGCAGAAGATCTTGAACAGGCCGGGCTGGGCGATCTCGCCGATGGCCAGGTTGGCCGAGCCGGTGCCGTTGGCGCTGCCGTCGGAGCGGCCGGAGAGCATGGCCTCCATCACCTGCTGGGCGCCGGCGAACTTCAGCGGCTCCACGTCCAGGCCGGCTTCCTTGAAATAGCCCTTGTCGACCGCCGCAAAGAAAGGCAGGCCGGCCGCAACGGGCCAGAAGCCGATGCGGATCTTCGGCGTGGACTGCGCCCGCACGATGGCCGGCGCGGCCAGGGCGCCCAGGGCGGTGGCGCCGATTTGCAGGACGCGGCGGCGGGGGGTGGTGGATGGCTGCATCGGGAACTCCTCAACAAGGGGATCGAAAAAGAAAGCGCAAAAACCGTGCTCAGGCCGCGGGCGGCGTCGTGCGGGAGGCGACGAAGGCGCGCCAGCCGCCGAATGCGGTGACGTCGCGGGCATCCCGCAGGGCATGGCCCTCGCAGATGAAGCCGTGCACCCAGCGGCCATCGGCCAGCTCCACGCTGCCCAGGCCCAGCGGCGGCGGCACCAGGGCGAGGAAGCTGCCGACCTGGGCCAGGGGCAGATGCCAGACCTCGACGGCGATGGAGGCGCCGTCCTCGCCCGGCGCGACCCGGCCCAGCCCCGGTTTGGGCGGCGTGGTGTCGGGCAGGGCGTAGAGGCGGTAGTGCGGTGCGGTCTGCGTGGCCTCGGCCAGCCGCGCGCCGCGTTCGGTCAGCTGGCCGTTGAGCGGCAGGCCCGACAGATGCGCGCCCACGACGGCCAGCGCCAGGTGGGTGGACGGCCCGGGCTGCAGCGGGGCGATCGGCACCGGCGCGGGCAGCACTTGTGCGGTGGCACCCTGGGTCAGCCCGGTGGCGTGATGGAAGCGTTGGCCCAGCTCGGCCAGCTGCCAGTCGCTGCCGCAGGGGCCGATCAGGGTGATGCCGAAGGGCAGGCCGTCCGGCCGGATGCTGGCGGGCACCGACAGGGCGGCGTAGTCGAGCAGGTTGACGAAGTTGGTGTAGTAGCCGAGTTCGCGGTTGCGCTGCACCGGTTCGGCGCGCATCGCCGCGATGGTGCAGTGGCAGGGGGCGGTGGGCACGCACAGGAGGTCGATGCCGGGCCAGATCGTCGCGGCCTGCGCGGCCAGGGCCTGCAGGCGGTGCTGGGCCTGGAAGACGTCGGCGGCGGTGTAGCCCTTGCCGGCGGCCAGGATGCCGCGCACCGGCTCGATCACCTCGTCCGGATGGGCGTCGAAGAAGTCGCGCACGGCGGCGTAGCGTTCAGCGACCAGGGCGCTGTCGTAGAGCAGGGCGGCGGCTTCGGCCAGGGGCGCGTAGTCGATCGGCACGGCGGTGCCGCCCAGCGCGGCCAGGCCGGCGAGGGCGTCGTAGAAGGCGGCCTCCGATGCACTGTCGCCGAAGAATTCGAGCTGTGCCGGCACGCCGAAACGGAAGGCGGCGGGCAGCGGCTCGCGGGCCATGTCCGGAATGCGGGAGTAGGGGTCGGCCGGATCCGCGCCCATCACGGTTTCGAGCACCTTCACGGCGGTCGCCACGGTGGTGGCGAAGATGGAAACGCAGTCCTGGCTCTGCGCCGCCGGCACCACGCCGCCCGCGCCGATCAGGCCTTTGGAGGGCTTTAATCCCACGATGTTGTTCAACCCCGCCGGCACCCGGCCCGAGCCGGCCGTGTCGGTGCCGAAGGAGAAGTCGGCCTGCCCCGTGGCCACCACATAGGCGGAGCCCGAGCTGGAGCCGCCGCTGACATAGGCCGCGTCGAAAGCATTGGGCACCGCGCCATAGGGCGAGCGGGTGCCGTTGAGGCCGCAAGCGAACTGGTCGAGGTTGGTCTTGCCCAGCAGCAGCGCGCCCGCATCCAGCGCACGCCGCACCGGATTGGCGTGCTCCGCCGGCGTGAAGGAGAAAGCCGGGCAGGCGGCGGTGGTGGGCACGCCGGCGACGGCGATGTTGTCCTTGGCGGCGAAACGCAGGCCGGCGAGCGGGCCGCCGTCAGTGCCGGCCAGCGGGGCGGGCCAGGGCGCGATCCAGGCGTTTTCCGGGCGGGCCGGTGCGTTGGCGGACGGGGTCAGCGATGAGGGCTGGGCAGTCGGCATTCGTTTGCACCATCTTGAAGAATACGAACATGTGTACAAGATGAGATGCAAGGCGCGTGCCAAAGCGCCGGTGAAGTTTCCTGCGACCGCTTAAAAAGTTTTTTGGGGAGCCAGAGACCCAGTTTTTTTTTTCACTGAGCCAGGTTTTTTTTTCAGTTTTGGCCTTTTGGCCTATTTTTCTTTTGCGCTGACCTGCCCGCGGACCGGCTGCGACACCATCTGCGCCAGCCCCGCCCGAGCCCGCAGTTGCCCGCAGCCACCTTCCACATCCTGCCCGGCCGACCAGCGCAGCTTGGTCAGGATGCCGCGCCGGTGCAACTCGCGCGCCAGGTGTTCGCAGCGCTCTTGCGTGGGGCGCTGGTAGTCGGCGCCATCGACCGCGTTGAAGGGGATCAGGTTGAGCACGCCGTACTTGCCCGCGAGCAGGCGCACCAGGCCTTCGATCTCCTCGTCGCCGTCGTTCACGCCTTCGAGCAGGGCCCACTGGTACTGCACCGGGTAGCCGGTGGCGCGGGCATAACGTTCGCTGGCCTCGACCAGTTCCTCGGGAGTCATGTCCGGCGCACGCGGCAGCAACTGGCGACGCAGCTCGAGCCGGGTGGTGTGCAGCGACAGCGCAAGCGCAGGCTTGACCGCCGACCGATGCAGCCGCTCGAAGGCCCGCGGACCGCCCACGGTCGAGAACACCAGGTTCTTGTGCCCGATGTTGCCGATCGTGCCCAGCAATTCGATCGCTTCGAGCACGTTGTCGAGGTTGTGGGCCGGCTCGCCCATGCCCATGAAGACCACCTTGCGCACCGGCCGCCGGGCCCGCGCCAGCGCCACCTGGGCGACGATCTCGGCGCTGCCCACCTGGCGCAGCAGGCCGTCGCGGCCGGTCATGCAAAAGCGGCAGCCCACGGCGCATCCGACCTGCGAAGACACACACAGCCCCTCACGCGGCAGCAGCACGCTCTCCACCGTCTGGCCATCGGCCAGGGTGACCAGCAGGCGCTCGGAACCGTCCTCGCCGGGATGCACGGCGGTGATGCGCGCCAGCCCGGCCAGTTCGGCCTCGATGGCCGGCAGGGCGGCCATCAGCGCCGAGGGAAAGAAGGTCTCGGGGCTGCGTTTGCCGGCATTGCGCGGCAGCGCATGGCACCAGCTGCGCAGGATGCGTTGTTCGTGGCTGGGGCCGGCGCCGGCCAACTGCAGCCGCTGTTTCAGTTCGTGGATTCGCATGGGAGCGCCGAGCTTATAGCGGCCGGGGCGCTCCCGCTGCCGTCAGGCCAGGCCGCCGTTGGCGCGCAGGGTCTGCCCGTTGATCCACGCACCGTCCGGGCCGGCCAGGAAGGCCACGGCGGCGGCGATGTCCTCGGGCTGGCCCAGGCGCTCCAGCGGCGCGGCCTTGGCCATGCGTTCGACCAGCTCCGGCGGCTTGCCGTTGAGGAACAGGTCGGTCGCCGTGGGTCCCGGCGCCACGGCGTTGACGGTGATGCCGCGGCCGCGCATCTCCTTGGCCAGGATGCTGGTCAGGGCCTCCACGCCGGCCTTGGTGGCGGCATAGATGCCGTAGGTGGGCTGCAGCAGGGCCAGCACGGTGGTGGAGAGGTTGATCACCCGGCCTCCGTCGCGCAGCCGGCGGGCGGCTTCGCGCAGGGTGTTGAAGCTGCCCTTGAGGTTGATCGAGACCATGTGGTCGAAGGCCTCGTCCTCGCTCTGGGCGATGGTCGACAGGCTCATCACCCCGGCGTTGTTGACCAGCACGTCCACGCCGCCGAAGGCGGATTCGGCGGCTTCGAACATGGCGCGCACCGAGGCCGCGTCCGCCACGTCGGCACGCACGGCCAGGGCCCGGCCGCCAGCGGCTTCGATGCGCCCGACCACTTCGCGGGCAGCGCCTTCACTGCCCGCGTAGTTGACGATGACGGCGAAGCCGTCGCTCGCCAGCCGCTCGGCGATCGCCGCGCCGATGCCGCGCGATGCGCCGGTCACCAGGGCGACCTTGGAGTTGGAGATGTGGGTGGCTGCGGTCATGAGGGACTCCTGTGCAAATACGTCCGCCGGACATCGGCGACATGGCTGCCACGATAGCTGTACGCGGCTGGAAAATAATCCTAACCATACCGCCATCACTATCCGGGAAAATCGAACAATGGACCGCTTCGACACCATGCGTGTCTTCACCCGCATCGTGGAGTGCCGCAGCTTCACCCAGGCAGCCGAGGACCTGGGCCTGCCACGTTCCTCCGCGACCGATGCGGTCAAGTCGCTGGAGGCACGCCTGGGCGTGCGCCTGCTGCAGCGCACCACCCGCCATGTCAGTCCCACGCTGGACGGCGAGGCCTACTACCAGCGCTGCATCCGCCTGATCGCCGACCTGGAGGAGGCCGACAACAGCTTCGCCGGCGCCCGGCCGCACGGCCTGCTGCATGTGGGCGTGCAGGGCACGCTGGCCAGCCATTTCCTGCTGCCGCGCCTGCCGGACTTCATGGCCGCCTATCCCGGCATCGAGCTGCAGTTCAGCGAGAGCGACCGTTATTCCGACCTGGTGCGCGAGGGCATGGACTGCGTGCTGCGCGCCGGCAAGCTGGCCGACAGCGAACTGGTGGCGCGCCGCCTCGCGGAACTGCCGGAAGTCACCTGCGCCTCGCCCGCCTACCTGGCGCGGCATGGCACGCCGGCCTCGCTGGACGATCTGGCGCGGGGCCATCGCATGGTGGGTTTCCGGTCTTCCGCCACCGGCGGCGTGATGCCGCTGGTCTTCCTGGTGGACGGCCGGCCGCGCGAGCTGACCCTGCCCAGCGTGCTGGCGGTCAACGGCGTGGAGACTTATGCCGCCGCCTCGCGCGCCGGCCTGGGCCTGATCCAGGCGCCGCGCTACAGCCGCGAGGCCGAACTGCAGAGCGGCGCCCTGGTCGAACTGCTGCCCGCGCTGCGGCCGCCGACCATGCCGGTGTCGGTGCTGTATCCGCGCTCGCGCCATCCTTCGGCGCGGCTGCGGGTGTTCATCGAATGGATGGCTGAAGCGTTCGCGTCCCCGGGCTAGATCGTCGGCCCATCCACATCGATGTCGCCCAGCACATCGAGCAGCGCGCGGTTCACCCGACCCGGCTCCATCTCGTGCGTGGCGCACAAGGCCTGCACCGCCAGCGGGTCGTCCTTTTCCAGCGCCAGGGTCACGGCCAGGCTCGGGCCGTAGGGGCCGTCGTGCTGGATCACGGCGTCCTGCACCCGGCGCGACAGGCGGATGCGGGGCAGCAGCACGCCGGCGGGTTCGTTCAGCAGCAGGTCCAGGCCCGAGAACAGGCCGCAGAGCGAGACCTCGCGCCGCAGGGCCTCTTCGATGCCGGCGTCGAGCAGGTTCTCCATCAGCCGGGCGCGCAGCACCAGCTGGGCGTTGACCGGGCGCAGCGCCGTCTCGCGGCTGGCAAACGGCACCTGCTGGCCGAGCCAGCTGCGGATGGTGTCTATGCCCAGCATCATCATGCCGTGGCGGATGGATTCGATCGGCGCGCGCAGGCCCAGGGCCGGCGAGTTGGCGTAGATCAGGAAGCGGTAGACCAGCAGCGGATCCTCGCTCAGCGTGCGCTGCACCACCTCGGCCGAGCGGTCGCCCTCCAGGGCCTTGAGCGCGGCCATGACGACCGCGTGCGAGGGCTGCATCGCCTGGTGGCGCAGGCTGTAGACCACGTCCTCGGCCGGCCAGCCGGCCAGCGCCAGGGCCTTGCAGCGGTCCAGGCAATACTCCATCAGCACCCGGCTCTCGATGCCGCCGTAGATGTGGCCGGGCGGCAGGCGGCCGGGGCCGATCTGCTGGCCGACGCTGGCCTTGCGGGTGGCGTCCTTCAGCGCGGCGGCGGCCCAGGGCGCGGGCAGGTCGAGCCAGTAGCGGTGGAAGTTGTCGCGCAGCTCGGGCGGCGGCGGCGCGTCGGCGCTGCCGCGCCACACCAGCCGCAGGCCGCGCTGGCGGGCCAGGCGGATGCCGTTGGCGGCCAGGCTGCTGGCCTGCAGCAGGAAGTCGGGCACCACCAGTGTGGGCGCGGCCAGGGTGCGGGTGGCGAAGCGCGGGCCCGGCGCGCCGGGCGGTGCGGGCGGGTCGATCACCGCCAGCAGGTCGAGCAGCAGGCCTTGCGACTGCGGCACCAGGAACAGCGGCGGGCCGTCGGCGGGCAGGCGGTCACCCAGGGCTTCGAGCAACTCCTGTGCGTCGATCGGGCCGGGCAGCGGCGGCTCGGGCAGGGGCGCGACGAAGACCGCGATGCCGACGAGCGAGCGCTGCCGGCCCCACAGGGTCTGGTAGGAAAGCGATATGCAGTCGAGGACAGAAGCCGTCATGCGCCTGGGAGGATCTGGACCGGGCGGGGCGGCTGCCCCGCGAAAAAAGCGGTCCCGAGTACGGCGCGTGCGACGCGAAGAAGGCTGTGTCAGCTGATATAGGTGAACAGCGAGAGCTTCTGGATCTGCGCGTAGGAACTCAGCGCGGCCTGGTAGCCGGTCTGCTGGGTCGAGAACTCGGAAACCGCCTTGATCATATCGAGGTCCTCGGCGTTGGATTTCTCGGCGGTGAGCTGGTCGCTGCGGGTGTCCTGGCTGGTCTTGATGCGGTCGGCCTGGTTGAGGATGTCGCCGGCCAGGCTGCGCGAGGACTGCAGGCGCGACAGGCCGGAATCGATCTGCACCAGCGACTGGGCGATCTGCGTGGGCAGGGCGCCGCTGTTGCTGGTGGCGTTCTTGATGCTGGAGATGGCCTGGTCCAGCGTGGCGAACAGGTCGCTGCGGGTGCTGGGGGCGATGGCCACGGTGTCGCCGTCGGCGGGCGTGCCTTTCATCGTCATCGTCATGCCGTCGAAGGAGATGCTGCCGCTCTCCTTGTAGGTGCCGGTGGCGGCGGTGGTGCCGGCGGTGGTGTCGGTGACGGTGTAGCTCTTGACGCCGGTGGTGGCATCGACCGCGAAGCCGATGGTGTAGTTGTGGCCGGTGATGGCGCTGGGGTTCTGCACGCTGCCGGCGTCCACCGACACGGTGCCGGTGTTGGCGGTGCCGGTGGCCAAGGTGAAGGTGCCGTTGCCGGTGGGCACGTTCATGAAGGTGGCCTGGCCGTCCAGCGTGGGCGCCACGGTGGTGGCGCCGCCGGTGCGCTGGCCCGAGAGGCCGGCGAAGTTCACCTGCTGGGTGTTGGTGAAGGGCTGGTCGGCGCTGCCCAGGCCGCTGAACAGCGGCGTGCCGTTGCTGTCGGACTTGTTGGAGTTGGCGAAGATCTCGTCGCGCAGGCTGGTGAGCTGCTGGGCGATGTAGCCGCGGTCGGCCGGGGTGAGCGTGCCGCTGCCGGCGCTGACCACCAGCTCGCGAAAGCTCTGCAGCGCGTCGATGCTGCTGCCGAGCGTGGACTCGGCGGTGGAGATGGTGTCGCGCTGCGAGGCCAGCAGGCGCTGGTCGGCGGCGATGCGGTCGATGCGGGTGTTGGCGCGTTCGGCCTGGGCGGCGGAGGTCGGGTCGTCGCTGGTGCGGTTGATGCGCTTGCCCGAGGTCATGTTCTGCTGCAGGGTCACCAGGGCTTGCTGGCGGTCCGACAGGTTCTGGACGGCGCCGGCGTAGGCGCTGGCGGTGCCGATGCGGGAGGTGCTCATGGCTCGGTGTCCTTGTCCTGTTAGCGCATCGCGCCGATGACGGAATCGAAAAGCGTCTGCGCGACCTGGATCATCTTGGCCGAGGCCTGGTAGGCCTGCTGGAACTGCAGCAGCTTGGCGGCCTCCTCGTCGAGGTTGACGCCGCTGACCGAGGAGGCGCTGTTGTCCAGGCTGGTCGAGATGTTGGCCGAGACGCTGGCGGTGAACTGGGCGCTCTGCACGCGGGTGCCGACCTCCGACATCAGCGCGGCATAGCCGTCCGACAGCGGCGAGCCGTCATACACCGTCTTGTCGCGCAGGGCGGCCATCGCATCGGCATTGCCGGCGGTGGTGGTGACCGGCCCGCCGACGGTGCTGACGGGCGTGGCGGTGTAGGTGGTCGGCCAGGTGCCGGCGGCGCGCATCGGGGTGCCGATGCTGGCGTCGTTGCCCTGCACCATCACCACGTCGCCGGCCTTGGGCACGCCCTTCAGGGTCAGTTCCCAGCCGTTGAGGCTGATGGTCTGGCCGCTGGTGAAGGCCTGGCTGGCGCTGGCGGTGCCGGGCGGCACGGTCACGGTGTAGCTGGTGGGCGAGTCGAAGGTGATGATGGCGTCGCTCTTCAGGGCGGCGTTCTGCGAGGTGGCCAGCAGGCCCTGGATGGTGACCGAGCCTTCGTTGTCGGCCGCGGCGGTGGCCACCACCGGGCTGGTCACGGCCAGCTGGCTGGGCGAGGAGAACACGGTGGCCATCTGCGCGGCGGCGCTGGCGAAGGGCTTGACGGTGAAGGTGTCGCCGCTGTTGGCGCCGGCACCGATGGCGAAGGACAGGCCGTCCACCGTCGGTGCGCCCGAGGACAGGTCGAAGTTGGTGATCTGGCCGTCGGAGATGCGGGTGATCGAGCCGGTGCTGCCCGAATTCATGATCACGCGGTAGTCCGACACCGCCAGCTTGCTCACGTCGGCCACCGAAGCCTGCACGGTGGCGGTGCCGGTGTTGTAGGAGGCGGAGAAGCCGGGCGGAATGGTGATCGGGCTGAGCAGGTCGCCGCCGGCATTGCCGTTGAGGTCCAGGCCCAGCTTGTGCTGGTCGTTGACGGTGGTGGTGGTGGTCAGCGCGATGCGGCCCAGCAGGTTGCGGCCTTCGGCCAGGTCGGTGTTGTTGAAGCGCAGCAGGCCGGCCATCTCGCCGCCGCCGAGCTGGCTCTCTTCCAGTGTGGTGGCGGTGACGCCGGCACGGCCCACCGAGAGCTTCATCACCGAGGGGTCGCCGTTCGGGTCCGGCACCAGGGCGACCTTGGCGGTGCTGGTGCCCAGCACCAGGGCCTGGCTGCCCAGGAAGACGTTGGTGGAGCCGTCGCCGTTGTCGATCTGGTTGGTCTGCACGTATTTGTTCAGGTCCTTGATCAGGGTGTCGCGCTGGTCGAGCAGGTCGTTGGGCTGCTGCGAGCTGCCGAAGGCCGCGGCGATCTGGTTGTTGACCGCGGCGATGCGGGTGACCAGGCCGTTGACGGCGGTGACGTCGTCGCTGAGCTTCTGCTGCGTGGTGGTCTGCAGGTCGTCGAGCTGCGAGGCGGCGGTGTTGAAGCGGCCGGCCATTTCGTTGGCGCGGGTCAGCACCACCGAGCGGGCGGTCAGGTCGGTGGGCGCGGCCGACACGTCGGTGAAGGCGTTGAGCATGTCGGTGACCGACGCGCCCAGGCCGGTCTTGCCGCCGGGGAAGACGTCTTCGAGCTGCAGCAGGCTGGCCGAACGCACCGAGTCCGATGCCGCCACGGACGAGGCCAGCGTGGCCTGCTTGGTCAGGAACTGGTCGTGCGCGCGGGTGATGGTGGCGACCGACACGCCGCGGCCGATATAGCCCGCGCCGGTGTACTGGCCGCCGGCCGACTCCAGCTGCACCGTCTGCTTGGAATAACCAGGCGTGTTGACGTTGGAGATGTTGTGCCCGATGGTCTGCAGCGCCGTCGAGTTGGCCGACAGCGCCCGGGCGGAGACGTTGAGCAGGCTCATGAGGTTTTAGCCTCCGCCACCACTGCGCGCTGCTGCCAGTGGGCGGCGCTGGCGATGGCGCGGCTCAGCTTGCTGGCGTAGGCCGGGTCGGTGGCATAGCCGGCGCGCTTGAGTTCGGTGGCGTAGGCATGGGCCGAGTCGGTCTTCTGCCGGGCGTTGGCGTAGCGCGGGTTCTCGTTGATCAGCTTGGCGTAGTCGCGCAGCGAGTCTTCCGGCGAATCGTAGGAGCGGAACTTGGCCGTGACCTTGCGCGGCTGGCCGTTGATGTATTCGGTGGTGGTGACTTCGGCGACCTTGCCGGTCCAGTCGCCGCCGGCCTTCACGCCGAACAGGTTGTTGGCGCTGCTGCCGTCCTTGTTCTTGATCATGTGCCGGCCCCAGCCGGTCTCGTGGCCGGCCTGGCCGAGCATGAAGCTGGCGGGGATGCCGCTTTCCTGGCTGACGGTGGCGGCGGCGTCGCCCAGCTTGGCCACGAAGTCGCCCTGCGTGCTGCCGGTCTTGATCGGGGCGCTGGACTGCACGCTCTTGCCGCTGTTGAGGGCGCCGAGCGAAATGGTGGAGGCGGGCAGCGTCTCGCTCTTGATGCCCTGCTGGGCCGAGAGCTGCTTCTCGATCATGGCCGAGAGGCCGCCGGGCTGGCCGGACATCTGCACCGCGAACTGCTGGTCGAGCAGGTCGGTGCCGAGCTTCTCGCCCTCGCTGTCGCTCATGCCGGACTTCATCGTCGCCTCGCGCATGCTTTTCACCAGCTCGCGCATGAACATCGATTCGAACTGCTTGGCGGATTCCTTGATCGCCTTGGGATCGCTCTTGTTGCCGGCGGCCAGCTTCAGGGCGTTGAGCGACTTGCCGTCGGCGGCCAGCGCCTCGCTGGGCGAGGAGCTGCCGCTGTACGAGATGGAGGAGGTGGAGGAAAGCGCCATGGTCTTGCTGCCCCTGTCGTCAGATCACTTCGAGCTCGGCGTTGAGCGCGCCGGCGGCCTTGATCGCCTGGAGGATCGCCAGCAGGTCCTGCGGCGTGGCGCCCAGCGCATTGAGCGCACGCACCACGTCGGCCAGCTGGGGCGATGCGGGCACCTGCATCAGGATGCCGGGTTCCTGCTTGATCGAGATGTCGCTCTTCTGCGTGACGGCGGTCTGGCCGCCGCTGAAGGCACCCGGCTGGCTGACCACCGGCGTGGTGCTGATGGTGATCGACAGATTGCCGTGGGCGATGGCGCAGGGGCCGAGCGTGACCGACTGGTTGAGCACGATGGAGCCGGTGCGGGCGTTGATGACGACCTTGGCGGCCGGCGCGGTCATCTCCAGCGGAATCTCTTCCAGGTCGGCGAGGAAGCTGACCCGGGCATTCGCATCGGTGGGCGCGGTGACCTGCACCGTGCGGCCGTCCAGGGCGCGGGCCAGGCCGCTGCCCAGGCGGCGGTTGATGGCTTCGGCCACGCGGCGGGCGGTCTGGAAGTCGAAGGAGTTCAAATCGAGCTTGATCGAATCGCCTTCCTGCAGCGGCGTGGGAATGGCGCGTTCGACCTGGCCGCCCTGGGGCACCCGGCCCGAGCTGAGCGCGTTGATCTGCACCTTGCTGCCGTTGGCCGCGGCGCCGGCGCCGGCCACGGCGACGTTGCCCTGGGCCAGGGCGTAGATCTCGCCGTCCACGCCGCGCAGCGGGGTGGTGATGAGGGTGCCGCCCTTGATCGACTTGGCGTTGCCGACCGAGGACACGGTCACGTCGATCATCTGGCCCGGCTGGGCGAAGGCGGGGAGCTGGGCGGTGACGATCACCGCGGCGACGTTCTTGAGCTGCAGCTGGGAGGCGGTGGCGGCCGGCAGGGTGATGCCGAGCTGCTGCATGTAGTTGGTCAGGCTCTGGGTGGTGAGCGGCATCTGGGTGGTCTGGTCACCCGTGCCGTCCAGGCCGATGACCAGGCCGTAGCCGGTCAGCTGGTTGGTGCGCACTCCCTGCACCGCCGCGATTTCCTTGATCCGCATCGCCTGGGCGGGCGCCTGGCCGAGCAGCAGGCCGCAGGCGGCGCCCAGGAGGACGGCGAAGCGGGCGAGAAGACGGGGGCGGAGGAGGGAGGGCATGGGAGGAATTCTCCCGCGCCTCAGAAAGGTAGAACGTTCAAAAAGACCCGGGAAAGCCACCCCATTTGCTGGGCTTCGCCGGCCTGGCCCTTGCCGCGCGACTCGATGCGCACGTTCGCCACCTGGGTGGAGGCGATGGTGCTGCCGGCCTGGATGGCCCGCGGATCGATGGTGCCGGAGAAGCGCAGGGTGTCCACGTTCTCGTTGACGCCGATCTGCTTTTCGCCTGTCACGACCAGGTGGCCGTTGGGCAATACCTGCACCACCGTCGCGGTGATGGCGCCGGAGAAAGTGTTGGCGCTCTGCGTGCCGCCCTTGCCGGAGAAGGTGTTGGCATCGGCCGCGGCCACGGTGGTCTTGGCGGCCAGCGAGGAGGCGCCGAAGAAGGGCAGGGCGGTGATGCCGCCCTTGACGGTGCCGTTGCGGTCCACGGTGGAAGTCGAGGTCTGGCTGGCGCTGACGTTCTCCACGATGTTGATCGTGACGTTGTCGCCCACCAGGCGGGCACGCCGGTCCTCGAAGGCCTGGCGGTAGGTGGCGGTGCTGAACAGGCCGCCGGTGGCCGAGACCGGCTCGCGGATCGGGTAGACCAGCTGCGGCGCGGCGGTGACGGGCATCTCCACCTTGGGCTGCATGGTCTCGCAGCCGGTGAGCAGGGTGGCCAGCGGCATCAGGGCGAACAGGAAAGAGCGGGCAACCGGTTTCATCTGGGGGCTCCTTTCCATCACAGCTGGGCGAGCTTCTGCAGCATCTGGTCGGATGTCTGCACGGCCTTGCTGTTCATCTCGTAGGCGCGCTGGGTCTGGATCATGCCGATCAGCTCCTGCACCACGTTGACGTTGGAGGTTTCCACGAAACCCTGCATGACGGTGCCCAGGCCGTTGGTGCCGGCGGTGCCGGTCTGCGGCGTGCCGGAGGCGGCGGTTTCGGTGAACAGGTTCTGGCCGCGCGGCTCCAGGCCTGCCGGGTTGATGAAGTTGACCAGGGCGATGGTGCCGACCTGCTGCGGCGTGGCGGTGGTGGGCAGCACCACGCTCACCGTGCCGTCGGCGGCGATGCTGACGCTCTGCGCATTGGCCGGGATGGTCACGCCGTTGGCGATCGGCAGGCCGTTGTTGGTGACCAGCTGGCCCGAGGAGTTGACCTGGAATGAGCCGTCGCGGGTATAGGCCAGGGTGCCGTCGGGCTGGGTGACCTGGAAGAAGCCGTTGCCCTTGATGGCCACGTCCAGCGTGTTGCTGGTCTGCTGCAGGCTGCCCTGCGCGAAGGAGCGCGAGGTGGCCACTGTGCGCACGCCCAGGCCGAGCTGCAGGCCGGTGGGCAGCTGGTTCTGCTCGCTGGTGTTGGAGCCGACCTGGCGCAGGTTCTGGTACATCAGGTCTTCGAAGACGGCGTTGGCGCGCTTGAAGCCGTTGGTGGAGACGTTGGCCAGGTTGTGGGAGATGACGTCCAGCTGGGTCTGCTGGGCTTCCATGCCGGTCTTGGAGATCCAGAGCGAATTGATCATGGTCGTTTCCTTAGTTCATCGACAGCAGCTGGCTGGCGGTCTTGTCGTTCTGCTCCGCGGACTGCATGAGCTTGGTGTTCTGCTCGAACTGCCGGGCCGCTTCGATCATGGCGACCATGGTGCTGACCGCGTTGACGTTGGAGCCTTCGAGCGCGCCGGTCTGTACCCGGGCGTTGGGATCGGTGGCCATCTGGTCGCCGGCCGCGCTGCGGAACAGGCCGTCGGCGCTGCGCTTGAGCGGCTGGTCCTGGGTGGGGGTGACCAGCTTGAGCCGGCCCACGGTGTTGATCGCCTGGCCGTCGATCTTGGCGGTGATGGTGCCGTCGGCGCCGAGGGCGACCTGGGCGTTCTGCGGGATGTCGATGGGTGCGCCGTCGGCCGACAGCACCTGCAGGCCGACGCTGTTGACCAGGGTGCCGTTGGAATTCACCTGGAAGCCGCCGTTGCGCGAATAGGCCTCGGTGCCGTCCAGGCCCTGCACCGCGAAATAGGCGTTGCCCTGCGGCATGGCATCGAGGTTGCGGTCGGTGAAGGTGATGGTGCCCGGCGTGTCGTCGTGGGTGCTGGCGGTTTCGGCCGCGAACACACGGGTGCTGGCGCCGTCGCCCTTGATCGGCACCGCGCGGAAGGCGTGCAGCTCCTGGCGAAAGCCATTGGTGGAGACGTTGGCCAGGTTGTTGGCCAGCACCGACTGGCGGTCCGCCGCGGCGGCCGCGCCGGTCATCGAGGTGTAGACGAGCCGATCCATCACTCAGTCCTGTTCTTGGGGCCCGCGATCAGCGGAGGTTGACCAGGGTGGACATGATCTGGTCCTGCGTCTTGATGGTCTGCGCGTTGGCCTGGTAGGCGCGCTGCGCGGTCATCATGTTGACCAGCTCGGCGGTCAGGTCGACGTTGGAGTCTTCCAGCGTGCCCGAATTGATCTTGCCGAAGTTGCCCGAGCCCGGCACGTTCTTGATCGGCGCGCCGGAGGAGATGGTCTCCTTCCAGTAGTCGCCGCTGGTGGGCTCCAGGCCCTGCACGTTGCGGAAGTTGGCCAGCACGATCTGGCCGGTGGACTGGGTCTGGCCGTTGGAGTAGCGCGCGGTCAGCGTGCCGTCCTCGGCGAAGGACATGCCGGTCAGCTCGCCCGGGGCGTAGCCGTCCTGCTTGAGGCTGGAGACATAGAAGCTGGAGGCGTTCTGCGTCAGGCCGTCGAGGTTGACGGTCACGTTGAAGGCAGGCGTTGCGGCGCCGGAGACCTGCACGCCGGTCAGGGTCAGCGGGGTGCCGGAGGAGATCACGCCGTTGGCGTCGAAGGTCACGGTGCCGACCGGCGTGCCGGTGGTGGTGCCGGTGGCGCCGCCCTGCGGATAGTCGGCATACACGTTCCAGGTGTTGGACGCGGTCTTCTGGAAATACATGCCGATCGGCACCGCCGCGCCCTGCGAGTCGTAGGCGGTGATCGAGGTGCCGTAGGTGCTCAGCGGGATGTTGGGCGTGACCGAGTTGTAGGCGACGGCGGTGGTGTCGAGGTTGGCGGTGGCGGTGATGGCCGAGGTCTGGTGGCCGGCCACGCCCTTGCCGGTGGGCAGGGTGAGGTTGCCCTTGGTGACCGCGCCGGTCAGCGGGTCGAAGATGTTGCCCTGCAGCTTGGCGCCGGCGTTGGTGACGATGTTGCCGCTGTTGTCGAGCTTGAAGGTGCCGTTGCGGGTGTAGGCGATCTCGCCGCTGGGCAGCTGCACCTGGTAGAAGCCGGCGCCGTTGATGGCCAGGTCCAGGTCGTTGCCGGTGGTGGTCAGGTTGCCCTGGCTGAACTGCTGCGAGATGGCCGCGGTCATCACGCCGATGCCGGGAATGGAGGCCGCACCGCCGCTGCCCAGGTTGGAGGCGTACAGGTCCGAGAACTCCGCGCGCGAAGCCTTCATGCCGGTGGTGTTGACGTTGGCGATGTTGTTGCCGATGACGTCGAGGCTCTTGCTGGCAGCGTTGAGACCCGAGAGACCTTGTTGGAATGCCATGTTGCTTGCTCCTTAGCGCGGGGGCGGAAAGCGGGGGTGAGGGGCGGTTGGAGCCGATCAGAGGATCGACTTGACGGAGGTGTAGGCGGCGGTATTGCCGTCCTTGAACTTCAGGGTCAGCGCGCCGGTGGTGTCCGAACCGATGGAGGCGACGTTGCCCTTGACCATGGTGGTGGAGCCGACCGAGGCCGAGCCGTTGGCCGCGGTGACGGTGAACTTCAGGCCGTCGGCGCTGCTGTAGCCGGTGGAGTTGAAGTCGAAGTCGTGCTGGCCGGCGGCCATGGAGCCGAGGTTGAGCGTGCCGACGGTGACGCCGCCGGCGGTGCTGACCTTGACGCTCACGTCGCTGGCCGAGCCGTCGAGGGTGAAGGTGCCGCTGCCCTTGTTGGTGCTGCTGTCCACCGACACGGTGTTGCCGGAGGCCAGCACGTCGTGGCCGATCAGCGCGCTGGCCTGGATGCCCTGCATGGCGGCCATCTGGGTGGCCAGGTCGGTCACGGTGGTGTTCAACTTCTCGATGCCGGAGACGGTGTTGATCTGGGCGATCTGCGTCGTCATCTGGGCGTTGTCCATCGGGTTCATCGGATCCTGGTTGTTCAGCTGGGCGACCAGCAGCTTCAGGAAACGGTCCTCCTGGTCCTTGGCACTGGTGGTGCCGGTGGTGCTGCCCGAGGACGAGGTGCTGGTGGTGCTGGTCAGCGACGACGTGGGCTGGTAGGCGGTGGTCGAGGACAGTGCGTCGGTGGTGGAGGCCATGGCGGTTTTTTCCGGTTCGGTGGGAAAAGAGGGGATGGGGCGCTTACTGGCCCATCTGCAGCGTCTTCAACATCAGGGTCTTGGCGGTGTTCATCACCTCGATGTTGTTTTGGTAGGCGCGGGAGGCGGAGATCATGTTGACCATCTCCTCGACCGCGTTCACGTTGGAATGCGTCACATAGCCTTCGGCGTCGGCCGAGGGGTTGCTGGGGTCCATCACCTTGCGGCCTTCGGCCTGGCTTTCGGTGACCTGGACCACCTTCACGCCGGCCGTGCCCTCGTCGCCCATGGGCACGGTCTGGAACACCACCTGGCGGGCCTTGTAGGCCTTGCCGTCCGGGCCGGCCACGGCTTCCACGTTGGCCAGGTTGGAGGCCACCGCGTTGAGCCGCTGCGACTGCGCGCTGACCGCGCTGCCGGAGACGTTGAAGATGGAGAACATGGACATGGTTCAGGCCCTTCGGGTGGTGTTGCTCACTGGCCCTGGATCGCTGTGAGCAGCGTCTTGGCCTGGCCATTGATGAATCGCAGCGTGGCTTCGTAGTGCACCGCGTTGTCGGCGAAGGTGGCGCGTTCGCGGTCGAGGTCCACGCTGTTGCCGTCCATCGAAGGCTGGGTCTGCACCGCATAGCCGAGTTCGCCGGCGCCGCTGCCGCCCGGCAGGCGGCCGACGGTGGAGACCGGCATGAAGCCGCCGCGGCCGAGGTCGCCGGTGGCCAGGCCGATGGTGGGCATGCCGCCGACGCTGCCGATGGCGCTGCCGCTCGACGCGGTCATCGGCAGGCGCTGGCCGCTGCCGCCGGTGAACTCACCGGTGGCGGCGCGCAGGTTGCTGGCGAAGTCCATGTCGCGGGCCGCGTAGCCCGGCGTGTCGGCGTTGGCGATGTTGCTGGCCAATACACGCTGGCGTTCGGCGCGCAGCACCAGGGCCTTCGATTGGAAGTCCAGCTGGTTGGTGAGCGTTTCGAGCATGGCGGGTGACCCGGTTCGGTTGGTGTGTGGAGGTGGCGCTTGGAGGTTTGCCGTCGGAAGCGATTGTGAAATTCGGGGTGCCGGACTAAAGCGCGATGAAGCGGGGAAAGCCGCCTCTCTTCCTGTCTTGCCGGGGGAGGGCTGTGCCTACAGTGCGTTCTCGGGGCCATGCCTGATGTGCCCGCCTGTCCTGCCGCAACGGAGCCCGCACCATGTCCTTCCACGATGTCCCCCACCGCCTGATCGCCCTGGCCCTGGCCGCCGCGGCGCTGCCCGCGCTGGCCCAGAACGTTCCGCAGGGCATGGCCGAGGCCTCGACCTCCGCCCTGGAATCTTCCAGCCGCGAGTTCCTCGACGGCGAAGTGGCCCGGGGCGCGCAGAGCATGAACATGCCGCTGCGCATGGAAGTGAGCGTGGGCCCGCTCGACAGCCGCCTGCGCCTGGCGGCCTGCAACAAGGTCGAGCCCTATATGCCCGCCAACATGCGGCTGTGGGGCAAGAGCCGGGTCGGCCTGCGCTGCGTGGACGGCCCGGTGCGCTGGAACGTCTTCATGCCGGTGCAGGTGAAGGCCTTCGGCCCGGCCTGGGTGGTGCGCGGTCCGGTGATGGCCGGCGCCACGCTGGCCGCCTCCGATGCGATGCAGGCCGAGGTCGACTGGGCCGAGGAGCCCGCCGCCGTGCTGGGCGACCAGGCGCAGTGGCTGGGCAGCACGGTCACCCGCAACCTCAACGCCGGCCAGGCCCTGCGCCAGTCCATGGTGCGGCCGCCGCAGGTTTTCGAAGCGGGCACCAACGTCCGTGTGGTGGCCGAGGGCCCGGGTTTCGCCGTGACATCCGACGGCCAGGCCGTGGGCGCCGGCATCGTCGGCCAGCCGGTGCGGGTGCGCATGGAGGGCGGCCGCTTCATGACCGGCACCGTGGTCGATTCGCGCACCGTGCGTGTGGCGATCTGAGTGCTTACTCGCGTGGCGACCGCTTCTGCATTCACGCTTTGTGGCGCTTTAGCCGCAACACAAGGCCTGGTTTTTTCCCGGATCGAAGATAAAAAAATGAAACAGATTAAAGTCTGCCGAGAAAACGCCGAAGACCTTCCTACGAGGCCTTGCTACCGAGGCCCTGGAGAGCGTGATGAAGATTGGCCAAACCCCCGACATTCCCGAAATCGCCACCCCCGTGGCGAAGACGGCCGCTGTCGCGTCTTCGGCTGCAGCCACTGCAGCCAAGACCGCGGCGACCACCACACCCGACCCGGCTGCCGTCAAGCAGTCCGGCGTGTCGGTGACCGTGTCCTCCCTGACGCGTTCGCTGGAAACCTCCAGCGCCAGCGGCTCCTTCGATGCCGAGAAGGTGTCGAAGATGAAGGAGGCGATCGCGAACGGCACGTTCACGGTCGATGCGGAAGCGATCGCCGACAAGCTTTTGTCGAACGCGCAGCAGGTGCTGCGCAAGGGACAGGTCGGCTGATTTCCCTGTCTGCTGCCTTTTCCGAGTGAGTGCCGCCATGCAAGCCGGAACCGCTACCTGGTCTGATATCGACACCCGCCTGGGGCGACTTGAATCTCGGCTCGATGCCGTGACCGAGGCCTTGATTCATGGCGACGGCGATGCGCTGTTGCTGGCCTCTTCTCTTTTGCGGGATGCGTCTGCCGAGGTTTCCGGGTTGTTGCCGGTGCCTGTGGCTGCTGTGCGGGCCGGGGGGCCTGTGTTGCAGCGTCGTTTGCTGGCCGCGGGGAAGCGGTTTGCGGCTTGTCGGGAGAATTTGGCGCGGCGGTCGGCGGGGGTCGATCGGGCTGTGGCTTCTCTTATTCCCTCTGCCGCCGGGGATCAGGCTACTTATAGCAAGGCTGCTTCTCGGGCTGGGGCTGCTTCGCGGTTTGGGTCGCGGTTTTTTTGACTCGCTCTTTGCGCTTCTTGATTTACTTCTTCTACTGCGCGTAGGGAGGGACTGGGGCTTGCGCCGCCCAGACCGGCGGTAACTTTCTTTCCATTGAAAGAAAGTCACCAAAGAAAAATTCAATGCGGGATCGGGGACGGGCTTTCGCCCGGGTCGGGCCTTTGTTCCGCTTCGCTTCACTCGGCTCTCCGCATGGCGATTTGATCTCAGCAACGATTGCCAGTGCTCGAGGATCGGGACGCTCGTTCGCCAAAAGCTTCACGCTCAGCCAACCGACAAGTTCGATCAAGCGCCGCGTCCAGATCCCCTGGAAACCGCCAGTGCGCCAAAACAAGCGCCCACCAACCGCGTCAGTGCGTGAAGCTTTTGGCGAACGAGCGGCCCGATCCTCGAGCATCCGTTCCAGTTGCTGAGCCCACTTCGCCATGCCGAGAGCCGAGTGAAGCGCAGCGAAACAATGGCCCGACCCGGGCGAAAGCCCGTCCCCGATCCCGCTTTCTAATTTTTCTTTGGTGACTTTCTTTCAATGGAAAGAAAGTTACCGGGGTGTGGGGCGACGCGAGCCCCACCTCCACCCTCCGTAGGAGTAGAAGAAAATAAAAAAAGCCAGCGACCGACGATTAACCCCGTCAAGTCACCGGCCTAATGGCAGATAAACAAAAAATCAGTGATGCCGCATCTTAGACCGCAGCCGCGCAATAGATTGGCTATGCAGCTGACAAACCCGAGACTCAGTAATCCCCAAAACAGCAGCAATCTCCTTGAGATTCATGTCATTCTCGTAATACATACTCATGATGTACTGCTCCCGCTCAGGCAAAACCTTGATGGCTTCCACAAGAGCCTGCCGCAGCCGCTGATCCCGAAGCTGCTGCATGGGATCCACATCCGGATCATCCGGAAACCGATCCAGGAACCCGTCATCGTCCTCGCTGGAAGACATGTCCTCGATATAGACAAGCTGCGTGCCGCGAACCTTGGCCAGCATGCTCTGGTACTCATCGAGCTCCATGCCCATCTCGGAAGCGATCTCCGATTCGAGCGGCGCCCGCCCCAGCTTCTGCTCCAGCCGGTGCAGCGCATGCTCGATGTCCTTCTGGCTCTTGCGCGAGCCCCGGCTCATCCAGTCGCCCTCGCGCAGTTCGTCGATCATCGCCCCGCGGATGCGCTGGGTGGCGAAGGTCTCGAACTGCACGCCCTGGGTGACCTGGTAGCGCGACAAGGCCTCGGCCAGGCCCATCATGCCGACCTGGATCAGGTCGTCGATCTCCACATTGGGCGGCAGCTTGGCGATCATGTGGTGCGCCAGCCGCCGTACCAGGGGTACGTACTGCTTCAGCATCGCTTCGCGGTCGAGCTGGCCTTTGGCGGTGTACATCAGTGGCTCCGTGCGGTGCGTCCGTGGCGGACGAATGCGGCGGCATCGGGCGCGGGCGCCAGCGGTGTCGCCACCGTGGCAAGGGTAGCCGCGCCTTCGATCAGCCGCAAGGCAAGACGATGGACTTCGGTGGATGCGGGCTCGCCCTCGGGCGCGGAGCGCACCCGCAGGACATCGATTTCACGACCCAGCCAGTAGGCGGCGCAGCGGGCGAGGTTCTCGCGCGCGGCCTGCGCCACGCCTGCGGTGGCGATGCCGGGGCGGGTGACGACCGAGGCCAGCGTGGGCAAAACACCCGCGTCCGCCAGGGTCTTCACCGCCTTGCCGACCGCCAGCAGGCTGGACTTGCGCGGCGCGGCCGGCAGCACCGGGGCGATGGCGCAGTGGCCGGCCCATTCGGCCAGTTGCGCGGCGGATCCATAGAGCACCGCGATGTCGTAGCTGTGCAGGGCGCGGCCGAGGCGTGCGCTGGCACCGAAATCCGGTACGCCGTCGAGGCCGACCAGGCTGGCCAGGCCGCGGTGCGCGGGAAAGATCGACAGCTCGACAGCCGCGAAAGAGCCGCTCGGGTCCAGCTCGTCGTCGGCCGACAGGCTGCCGTCGAGCAGGCCCTGCAGGCCGGGTGTGTCGAAGCTCTCGGCGCGCGAGGCGTCGAGCACCGCCACGCGGTAGCCCAGCGACTGCAGGGCGTCGCACAGCTGCCAGAGCAGCGGCAATTCGGTGTCGGTATCGCCGTGGCCGATCAGGGCGGCCAGGCGGGGGCAGGTCTGGGGCATCTGCAGGCGCAGGCCGGCGCCCTGGTCATGGCAGGACTCAAGCATCGAGCAGGCTCCCCTTGCCCTGGCCGAAGGCGGCCTGCGCGCCGGAGACGTCCGACGAGAAGAAGAAGCTCAGGTCGGCGGCCTTGGGGTCGAAGGCGGATTTGGCGGGCGAGCGCATCGAGGCGCGCACCAGGCGGCCGGCGTCGGCTTCTTCCCAGTCCTCGGGCACACGCTGGCCGTTGGTCACGCCGCGCAGCACGAGCTGGTGGCGGATCAGGGCGTCGACGGCGGGGCCCATCTTCACGGCTTCGTCGGTCTTGGAGAGGATGGCCTGCTGCGCGCCGGTGCTCTTGAAGGAGGTGACGACCTCGTCCATGGTGTCGCCGTGGTTGCCGGCGTTGAGCACCAAGAGGCGCTGCACGCCGGGCAGGTCGAGCACGTCGAGCATGTCGCGCTTGCGCGGATCGCGCGGGGCGACGCCGGTGGTGTCGATCAGCACCATCTTCTTGTTGGCCAGGAGGCCCAGCAGGTCCTGCAGCGCGGCACGGTCGTGCGCCAGATGGGCCACGACGCCGAGCATGCGGCCGTAGGCGCGCAGCTGCTCGTGGGCGGCGACGCGGTAGGTGTCCAGGGTGATCAGGCCGACGCTCTGCGGGCCGTACTGGCGGGCGCACTGGGCGGCCAGCTTGGCGGCGGTGGTGGTCTTGCCGACGCCGGTGGAGCCGACCAGGGCGAACACGCCGCCTTCTTCGGCCAGCGGCAGGTTGCCGGGGGCAGTGCGCAGGTTGCGCTGCAGCACATCGATCAGCCAGCGCACGGCTTCGCCGGCATTGGCTTCCTGCGGCAGGCGTTCCAGCACGGCGCGGGCCAGGGCGGGGGAGTAGCCGCCGCGGATCAGCTTCAGCATCAGGTTGGACTGGATCGGGTCCTGCTTGGCCTGGCCCAGCCAGGCCAGGGTGTTGAAGCGGTCCTCGATCAGCTCTCGCATCGATTGCAGTTCGTCGACCACGCCCTTGCCGGCGGCAGGAGCGGGGGCGGCGCGGCGCTGCGGCGCGGCGGCAGCGGCTGCCGCGGCGACGGCCGGGAAGGCGTGCTGCACCCGGGGTGCGGCGGCGGGTGCTGCGGCAGCGGCGGGCCGCGGGTTGCCGGAGAGGGCGGGGGCGACCGAGCGCTCCATGCGTTCCACGCGTTCGGCGATCGGCATGGCCAGCGGCGCGGCGGGCAGGGCTTCGTCGCCCGCCAGCCCCTGGGCCTGGCCGTTCAGGGCTTCGTGGCGGCGGCGCAGCATGCGTTCACGCACGTATTCCTGGAAGGACAGGGTGCTCATGGCGAGCTGCTCGGTGTCTTCCTGGACCGTGCTGGCGGCGGGGCGGGCGGCCGCGGCGGCGGGACGGGCCGCGCCGAGGGCGGGGCGGTCCATCTGCGCGGCGGCGCGGGCCTGCAGCGGGCTGCCGGCGGGCTTGGAAGGCTTGGCGGGGGCGGCTGCGGCGGGGCGGGCGGCGATGCGGGCGGGCACGGCCGGTTCGGCCTGTGCGCCGTCCTGCAGGTCCGACAGCGACTCTTCCGCGGTCGCCACCACTTCCACGCCATTGGGCACGGGGCGGTTCGACAGGATCAGCGTGCCGTCGCCGAAGGCGTGACGGGCCTTGGCCAGGGCTTCGCGGGCGGTGGCGGCGGTGAAACGGCGGATGTTCATGCGTTGGCTCCCCGGAGGATCGGGCCGATGCGGATGGAATGGGTTTCAGGGATCTCGCTGTGGGCGAGCACCTGCAGGCGGGGTGCCACGCGCCGCACCAGGCGGGCCATGGCGCTGCGGATTTGGTCGGGCACCAGCAGGCAGGCCGGCAGGCCGATTTCTTCCTGCTTGAGCGCGACCTCGGCGGCGGAGCGGGTCAGCATGTCGGCCACGCCCGGATCGAGCGAGGGGCCGTTGTTGCTGCCCAGGGCCTGCACCAGCAGGCGCTCCAGCTGGGGTTCGATGGCGATCACGCTGAGTTCGCGTGCCTGGCCGTAGATCTGCTGCACGATCGAGGGCGCCAGGGCGATGCGGATGCGGCGGGCCAGTTCGACCGGGTCCTGGGTGGCGGCGGCATGCTCGGCCAGGGTTTCGATGATGGTGCGGATGTCGCGGATGTGCACCGACTCGTCGAGCAGCAGCTGCAGCACCTTCTGGAACACGGCGATAGTCACCATTTTCGGAACCACTTCCTCGATCAGTTTCGGGGCCAGCTTGGCGACATGTTCGACCAGTTGCTGGGTTTCCGTCCGGCTCAGCAACTTGGCTGCCTGGACTTGCATCAAGTGTGAGAGATGCGTGGCCATGACGGTTTCTGAATCAACCACGGTAAAGCCCGCCATTTGCGCCGCTTCCTTCTGGCGTTCGTCGATCCAGTGCGCCGGCAGGCCGAATGCGGGGTCGGTGGTGGGGGTGCCGATCAGCGGCGTGCTGATGCCGCCGGGGTTGATCGCCAGGAACATGCCGGGGAAGGCCTCGCCTTCGCCCACCACCACGCCGCGCAGGGTGATGCGGTAGCCGCTGGGCTTCAATTCCAGGTTGTCGCGCACGTGCACGGCCGGCGGCAGGAAGCCCACTTCCTGGGCGAACTTGCGGCGCACGCCCTTGATGCGGGTCAGCAGGTCGCCCTGGCGGTTCTTGTCGACCAGGATGATCAGGCGGTAGCCCAGCTCCAGGCCGAGCAGGTCGACCGGCTGCAGGTCGTCCCAGCTGGCTTCGCCGTCGTTGCCGGGAGCGGCCTGGGCGCTGGCGGCGGCTTCGGCGGCGGCCAGCTGTTCGGGGGTGGGCGGCGGCGGGCGCTTGGACATGCGCCAGGCGCCGTAGGAGACCAGTCCGCCGATGGCCAGGAACACCAGGTGCGGCATGCCCGGGATCAGGCCCAGGGACAGCAGGATGCCGCCGGTGATGCCCAGCACGCGGGGCGAATTGAACAGCTGGGCGATCACCTGCTGGCCGACGTCGTTTTCCTTGCCCACCCGCGAGATCACCATGGCTGCGGCCACCGAGATCAACAGGCCCGGGATCTGCGCCACCAGGGCATCGCCCACGGCCAGCAGGATGTAGGTGTCGGCGGCCTTGGCGGCGGTCAGGTCGTGCTGCAGCACGCCGATGGTGAAGCCGCCGATGATGTTGATCAGCAGGATGATGATGCCGGCCATGGCGTCGCCGCGCACGAACTTGCTGGCACCGTCCATGGAGCCAAAGAAGGCCGCTTCCTCGCCGACTTCGGCGCGGCGCTTGCGGGCTTCCTTCTCGTCGATCACGCCGGCGTTCAGGTCGGCGTCCACCGCCATCTGCTTGCCGGGCATGGCATCGAGGGTGAAGCGGGCGGATACTTCGGCGATACGCTCGGCGCCCTTGGTCACCACCACGAAGTTGATCACCACCACGATGGCGAACACGATCAGGCCGACGGCGAAATTGCCGCCGATCAGGAAGTGGCCGAAGGCCTCGATCACCGCGCCGGCCGCGCCCGCGCCAGAATGGCCTTCGAGCAGCACCACCCGCGTCGAGGCCACGTTGAGCGACAGGCGCATCAGGGTGGTCAGCAGCAGCACCAGCGGAAAGGCGGCGAAGTCCAGCGGCTTGACCATATAGGCCGCCACCATCATCACCATCAGCGCGACGGCGATGTTGATGGTGAAGAAGGTGTCCAGCAGCCAGGCCGGCATCGGCAGCACCATCATCGCCAGGATCATCACCACGAACAGCGGCGCGGCGATGCCCTTGATGGCCGCGCCGTTGGCGCCCATCCAGTTGCGGGCGGAGGTGACGCGGGCCTTCATGCGCACGCTCCTGCGACGTTGACGTGCTGGAGCTGGCGCGCGGCGGCGGAGTTTCGGCGGTCGGTGGAGGTGGTCATGGGGGCGGTGGTGGTGCCTGCCCATTGTCGGAATCGTCCGACTTTTCTAAAGCGCGATAAGCGGGGGTTCGGGTGGTGTCTTCGGGAATTGGGCGGCAGCCGATAGGCGGGCGGGTGCTCACATCAAGATCGCGGGATGACATTCAGCAAGAAACAGATCGCCAATGCCCATCAGGCCGCGCGCCTGGCCGGTGTGGTAACCGTCATGGCCGCACACCACGACTGCAGTGCCGGCCGCATCGTCATCGAACTCAGCAACGGAGTCGAAATCGCCTTCAGGCCGCATGACGTCCGCGGGCTGGAAGCGGCCAGGCTGGAAGATCTCGATGAGATCGAGATTTCGCCATCGGGTCTGGGCCTGCACTTTCCGGCAATCGATGCGGACCTCTATCTGCCCGCCCTGCTGCGGGATTTTTTCGGCGCCCACTAGTGAGCCGCCACGCTCGCGTTACAGCCGCACTGCCTCGACCTTCGCCGCCTTGGCCGCTTGGATGGCCGCCGTGTTGTGCGGATCGAGTTCCGGCGGCACGGTCGGCTCAGGCAGCACGCCCGGCATGGCCGCTTCGCCGCGTTTGGCGGCCTTCAGGCGGTAGACATAGGCCAGCACCTGCGCCACGGCGTTGAACAGCGAGGTGGGAATCGGCTGGTCCAGTTCGGCGTGGGCATACAGGGCACGGGCCAGCACCGGCGACTGCAGAACGGGGATGTCGTGGTGCTTGGCGATGTCGCGGATGCGCAGGGCCAGCAGGTCCGACCCCTTCGAGATCACCTGCGGTGCGTTCATGTTCACTTCGTCGTAGCGCATCGCCACGGCGTAGTGGGTGGGGTTCATCACGATGAAGTCGGCCTGCGGCACCTTGGCCACGCTGGCGCGGTTGGCGATCTCGCGGGCGCGCTGGCGGATCTTGCTCTTGATCTGCGGGTTGCCTTCGGCGTTCTTGTGCTCCTGCTTGACTTCCTCGTGCGACATCTTCAGGCGCGACTTCATGAAGAAGCCCTGCAGCGGCACGTCGATCGCCGCGGCGGCGAACACCACCAGCAGCATCATGGTGACACCCGAGACCAGCCAGTCGGCCAGGTCACGCAAGGCCAGCGAGGAGGGCTGCATCACCAGCGAGGTCACGCGCTGCAGGCTATCGCGCATGAAGATCCAGGTGACGAAGAACAGGATGGCGGTCAGCACCGACAGCTTGGCAATGTTGAACATCTGCTGCTTGCTGATCAGGTTGCCCAGGCCGGAGATGGGGTTGATGCGGCTGAAGTCCGGCATGATGGGTTTCAGGCTGGCGATCCAGCCGCCGGAGGCGATGGCGCTGGCGACCGAGGCCGCGCCGACCAGGATGGCAAAGATCAGGCACATCATCAGGCCCATGCCGCCCATGTCCTGTACCCGCTCCATCATGGTGGCCGGGTCGGCCAGGGTGGCGTGGTCGAAATGCAGCTGCTTGATGAGGCCCTGCTGCAGCAGTTGGAAGGCGGTCGGCGTCAGCGTGACCAGCGCGAAGGCGCCGGCGCCCAGCACCGCCAGGTTGGTCAGGTCGCGCGAGCGCGGCGCCTGGCCGTCGTCACGGGCCTGCTTGAGCTTGTGCGCGGTGGCGGGTAGGTTGCGGTCTGAGCTGGAGTCCATGGCGGCTTGGGGCTGGGGTGGCGCCATTGTCGGAATCCGTGGGCCAGGCTAAAGCTCGATAAAGCGGGGTTCTTGGTTTCTTCACTACAAGCCCTCGCGCTTCTTCATCAGATACGCGCATGAAGAATGCGCGTTTTCCGTGGGGTTAGGCTGTGCAGGTCTTCGAGGAGGTTCCTATGTTTGCGCGCGCTTCCCAAACCTCTCCCGCAGCGCCTGGTTCACCATCCGCGCAGATTTCGCCAGCGCGAAAATCGACCAACCTGACGTTGACGGGCGATTTGGTGAGGGAGGCCCGGGCGCTGGGCGTGAACATTTCGCAGGCGGCCGAAACGGGTATTGCCGCGGCGGTTGCGCAGCGTCGGCAGGAACACTGGCTCGCCGAAAACCGTGCCGCCCTGGAGAGTTCCAATGCCTACGTGGAGCAGCACGGCCTTGCGCTGGCGCAGCACCGGAACTTCTGACCTTGGCCCGTTTCCACGTCTATCGCAACGCCGAAGGCCAAGGCTATCTGCTGGATATTCAGGCCGATCTGCTCGGCCATCTCAACACCAGCGTCGTGGTTCCTCTGTTGCCGCTCCCGTTCGCGCCCAGCCCAGCCCGGATGTTGAATCCGATTTCAGCGCCGGCCCGGGCGAGTCGGCACGGGCACCATGGAGGTCAGCCGGATCAGCGCGCCGCCATGCGTTTTCATGATGAAGGAGTCCATGTCGACCGGCGTGCGCCGCGTCTTCGATTCCTTGGCCACGAGGTTGAAATCGGCCTGGTCACTGGACTGACCGAAGGTCTTGCCCTTGCCCACCGACTGGCCTATCAGTTCCCTGGAGAGATCCAGCGGCTGGAAACTGTAGAAGGCCAGCGCGCTGAAATCGTTCTGACTGAACTTGCCGTTGCCGCCTTTGGAGCCGACGACTTGCATGGTGAAGGCGCGCACGGCCCGGTTCGGCAGCGCGATGAAGTTGTCACGCGGGTCGGGCAGTTGGCCGGTGTCGAGCGTGATCGAACCGGTGGCCCGGGCGCCGTTCTGGAATTCGGCGCCGCTCCATTCGAGCCGGAAGGTCTTCCACTGGGCCGCGAAGGCGGCGGGTGTGGCGGCGACGAGGAAAGCAGCCGCTGCGAATAAGCATGCGCAGCCGCGTCGGGTGAATGCCATGAACCGGGCTCCGTTTCCACTGTTGGGAGGCAGCCATTGTTCTTGGTGCCTGGCCGGCAGGCCAGGCAGGATGCGGGCGCCTGCTAGGCCGTTGGGCCTAGATCGGGCAGGCTTCGAAGCGGCTCAGAAACCCAGGCTGGCCAGCAGATCGTCCACTTCGGACTGGCTGGTCACCACCTCGCCGGCCAGTTTTTCCGGCTCCACGACAGGACCGTTCAGGCGCGGATGCGAGGGCTCGGGCAGGCCTTCCACCTCGGCTTCGGCGGCTTCGGCGGCGGACACGGCTGCGGCCGATGCGGCCGTGGCGGCGGCAGCGGCTTCCGGCGCGGCGCTGCCGGGCGGAGCGGTCTGGATCAGCAGCTGCAGCAGCTGGTCCTCGATGTTGGCCGTCAGGCTCACCACACGTGCGATCACCTGGCCGGTGAGGTCGTGGAAGTCCTGCGCCATCATGATCTCGGTCAGGTGGCTGTCGGCCTCCTGGGTGGTGCGCTCCATGTCTTCCAGGAAGTTCATGATGCGGCCGCTGGCCACGGCGGCGACCGGGTCCTTCTTGACGCTGGCGACCATCTGGCGCGCCTCGTTCAGGATGAACTCGTGGTTGGCCTTGGCCAGCTCCACGCGGTTGAGCACCTTCTCGGCCGCGTCGCTGGTCAGGCGGGCGATGTAGGAAAGGCGGCTCTTGGCATCGGGCATCTCGCCCACGCTCTCGCGCAGGCGGTCGGCGAAACCGAGGGCGTTGAGCGAGTCGTGCAGCTGGCGGGTGAGCTGGCCGATGCGCATGTGCACGATCTCGGAGGACACCGTGGGCAGAGGCTGGGCGCCGTTGTCGCCGGCGGGCGGGTTCGTCGTCGTGTTCATGCCACCAGCCCCGTCTTCTTCAGGATGTTGTTCACCTTGTCTTCCAGCGTCGCCTTGGTGAAGGGCTTGACGATGTAGCCCGCAGCGCCGCCCTGGGCGGCCGCCACGATGTCTTCCTTGCGGGCTTCGGCGGTCACCATCAGCACCGGCAGGTGCTTGAGTTTTTCATCAGCCTTGATGCTGGTGAGCAGCTCGAAGCCGTTCATGTTGGGCATGTTGATGTCGGTCACCACGAAGTCGAAGCGGCCGTTGCGCAGCTTCTGCAGCGCGGCGGCGCCGTCTTCGGCCTCGTCGGCATCCGTGAAGCCCGATTCCTTGAGCAGGTTGCGGACGATGCGGCGCATCGTGGAGAAGTCATCGACGATGAGGAAACGCAATGCTGTGGCCACGGAGGACCCTTTCAGTGGGAAAACAGGGTTTGGATATGCATGTCGGACCGGTGCGGCTAGCGTGCGGCCGGGGCCTCGGCCTGGTTGCGGGGCGGCCGCGCCGGTAGATCGATCATGGGCTTGCGCAGCGGGAGTGCCTGTGCGCCGTTGTTGTTGTTCGTGGAGGCGGCGGCAGGGGTGGTGGTCGCGCCGTTGCCGCCCTTGCCGTCGGCGGCATCCATGCCTTCGACGGCGTCTGTCAGGTCTTCCGGCGGCACGGCGGGCAGGCCGTGGCCCAGCAGGCGCTGCTCGGCCTCGCGGGTGAGCACGGTGACGGTGATGCGGCGGTTGGCCGGCGCCTTGGGGTCGTTCTTGTCGAAGGGGTCGCTGGCGGCCAGGCCCACCACGCGGGCCAGCTGGGCGTCGGGCATGCCGGCGCCGACCAGTTCGCGCCGGGTGGCGGCGGCGCGGTCGGAGGACAGCTCCCAGTTGCTGTAGCCGCGCTCGCCGTTGCCGTAGGGCGTGGCGTCGGTATGGCCGGCCAGGCTGATCTTGTTCTCGACATTGCCCAGCGCCGCGCCGATCTCGCGCAGGATGTCGCGCATATAGGGCTTCACCAGGGCGCTGCCGCTGTCGAACATGGGGCGGTTCTGGTCGTCCACGATCTGGATCTGCAGGCCGTCGGGCGTCACCTCGATCTTGATCTGCGACTTGTATTCGCGCAGCTTGGGGCTCTCGGTGATCAGCGATTCGATCTTGTTCTGCAGCTCGGCCATGCGCTGGGCGTCCTGCTGAGCCTGGCGGCGGCGCTCCATGCGCGCCGACATCTTCACTTTCTTGTCCTCGTCGGACTCGGAGCGGCGCACCTGGCCATGCACCTTCGTCAGGTCGTTGCCGCCGCCGGGCAGGATGCTGGAGCTGTTGCCCGAGCCGTCGCCGCCGCCCAGCGCCACCTGCATCGGGTTGCTGAAGTAGGAGGCGATGCCCTGCAGCTCGCCCTTGGCGGTGGAGCCCAGCAGCCACATCAGCAGGAAGAAGGCCATCATGGCCGTCACGAAGTCGGCGTAGGCGATCTTCCACGCGCCGCCATGCGGGGCGTGGCCGCCTTTCTTGATCTTCTTGACGATGATGGGCTGGAGCTTCTTCTCTGCCATGGCGGTGCGCCTACTTCTTGCCCTTCACATGGGCTTCCAGTTCGGCGAAGGTGGGCCGTTCGGTGGAGAACAGCACCTTGCGGCCGAACTCGATCGCGGTCGACGGGTTGTAGCCCTGCATGCTGGCCAGCAGGGTGGTCTTGATGCACTGGAATTCCTTGGCCGCATCCTCGGACTTCTGCTCCAGCAGGCCGGCCAGCGGCTCCACCACGCCATAGGCCAGCAGAATGCCCAGGAAGGTGCCGACCAGCGCCGAGCCGATCATGCCGCCCAGCACCGAGGGCGGCTGGCCCACCGAGCCCATGGTGTTGACCACGCCCAGCACGGCGGCCACGATGCCGAAGGCCGGCAGCGCGCCGGCCAGGCGGGCCAGGGCGGCGATGGGGGCATGGGCTTCCTGGTGGTGGGTCTCGATCTCGCTGTCCATCAGCGACTCGATCTCGTGCGAATTCAGGTTGCCCGAGACCATCATGCGCAGGTAGTCGGTCATGAACTCCACCACGTGGTGGTCATGGCCGACCTGGGGGTATTTCTTGAAGATCTCCGACTCGTGCGGGGTCTCCACGTCCTTCTCGATGGCCATCAGGCCGTCCTTGCGCGCCTTCTGCAGGATGTCGTAGAGCAGCGACATCAGCTCCATGTAGCGCGCCTTGGTGTACTTGCTGCCCTTCATCACCGTGGGCAGCGCCTTCAGCGATGCCTTCAGCACCTTGCCCTGGTTGTTGACCACGAAGGCGCCGAGCGCCCCACCCATGATGGTGATGATCTCGAACGGCAGCGCGTGCAGGATCACGCTGATGTTCCCGCCGTGCGCGATGTACACCCCGAAGATGCAGCCCAGGCATACGACGTAGCCGATGATGACGAGCATGTGGTCCTGTAGAAAAGCCGGTGGCGGAGGCGGGTGGGGCGAGCCCGGCGCGATGAAAAACCGCCAAGCGTAACCAATAAATGTATCCGGATGCTAACTTAGCTTAATTTGGTTGGCTCGCCGGAAAAACCGTGGCTTTGTCGGGCTCATCCCGCTGTTCCCGTTGGAAACTCGCATCACAATGGGTTGAATGAAAAAATCGCTTCAGGCCGGAACGCCCCGCGTGGCGAACAAAAAAGCAGCCGCGCCGGCCATCGCGCCGGAAGCCAGCGCCGCCTTGCAACGTGCGGATGCATTCGAGCGCAGGCAGCAGCCCGAGGAAGCATTGTTGCAATACATGCAGGCGCTTTCATTTGAGCCGCGCCTGGTGCACGCCTGGCTGCGCATGGGCTACATCTTCCTGGTGGCCCTGCAATGGCAGCGCGGCATCGAGGCCTTGCAGACGGCTCTGGAACTGGAGCCCGATTCGCCGGATGCCCTGCGTTTCATGGCCTTCGCCGAATTCAACCTCGGCCGGCTGGAAGAAGGCCGCCGCCTGATCGAGCGCGCCGCCAGCCGCAGCAACGAATCCGCCACCTGGGTGCTGCGCGCCTGGATCCACAGCAGCATCGACAAGGACCCGGCGCGCACGCTTCGGGTCTATCGGGACTGGGGCCAGCGGGTGGCCGACCCCTTCACTGCTCGCGCCAGGCCGCTGGTGGTGGCCGACCGTTCGCCGCGCCGCAAGCTGCGCCTGGGTTATGTCACCGGCGACTTCCGTCGTCACTCGATCGCCTTCTTCATGATGCCGGTGCTGCAGCACCACAACCCCGAGGAAGTCGACCTGCATGTGTTCTCCACCGGCGCGGCCGACGACGTGACGGTGGCCATGCGGCCCTTCGTGCCGCACTGGCACAACATCAGCGAGCTGAGCCAGGAATCGCTCTGCGAATACATCCGCGCCCAGCGCATCGATGTGCTGGTGGACCTGTCCGGCCATACCCTGGGCGACCGGCTGCTCACCTTCGCCATGCGTGCCGCGCCGGTGCAGACCACCTGGCTGGGCTTCATGAACACCCTGGGCATGAAGGGCATGGACTACCGGCTGACCGACTACGGCATGGACCCCGTTGGCCGCGAGCAGTACTACGTCGAGACGCTGTTCCGCCTCGAATGCATGGCCAGCTACGCGCCGCCGCTGCATGCGCCGCTGCGCGAGAGCCCGCCGATGCTGGAGGCCGGCTATCCCACGCTGGTCTCGCTGAACAACTCGGTCAAACTCACGCCGCACATGCTGCAGGTGTGGCGCCGCATCCTGGAGGCACGCACCGACGCGCGCCTGATCATCATGGTCAAGGAGCAGACGGCAGACGCCGCGCAGGACGCCATGCAGGGCCGCATCGAAGCCGCCGGCATGCCGGTGGACCGCGTCTTCGTGCTGCACCAGCAGCCGCTGGAGCAGTTCATGGAGATGGGCCACATCGCCGACGTGGCGCTGGACACCTCGCCGATCTCCGGCGGCACCACCACCCTGCATGCACTGTGGATGGGCTTGCCCATCGTCGCGCTGGACGCCGAACGCGGCACCGATGCCGCCACCGCCCGCACGTTGCAGGGCATCGGCCTGGGCGACTGGGTGGCGGCCGACGAGGATGCCTATGTGGCCCGCGCGCTGCAGTTCATGGACGATCCCGAACTGCTGATCGCCCACCGCGCCCGCGCCCGCGATCTCCTGCGCGGCACCGCCCTCATGGACTACCGCACCCGTACCGCCGAGCTGGAGAAGGCGTTTCGCCTGATGTGGCTCAACTACCTGCGCGGCGACCGCAAGAGCCTGGACTACAGCGCCGACCTGGAACTCGAGTTGCAGGCCTACGAGGCCAGCACGGCCACCAGGAGCGCCGCATGACCGCCCATGTCCCGGTCCCCCTCCTGGTGCCGGACCTGCCGGCACCCGAGGCCTTGATGCCTTACCTGCAGCGCATGCACGCCGCGCAGCAGTACTCCAACTTCGGGCCGCTCTTGCGCGAGATGGAAGGGCGGCTGCTGGGCCACTTCGCGCAAAACGCGGCCGTGCCCCTGGCGCTCAGCACGGTGGCCAACGCCACGCTCGGCCTGGAACTGGTGCTCGCCGCCCTGGAGCTGCCGCCGCACAGTCGGGTGCTGCTGCCCTCGCTGACCTTCGTGGCCACGGCCACCGCAGTGCTGCGCGCCGGCCACATCCCGGTGCTGGCCGACGTGGACGCCGACAGCTGGCTGCTGACCCCCGAGATCGCCCGCCGCGCCCTGCGCGAGGCCCGCTTCGACGCGGTGATGCCGGTGGCTGCCTTCGGCGCCCCTCATGCCATGGCGGGCTGGCACGCCTTCCAGCAGGAGACGGGCATTCCGGTGGTGATCGATGCCGCAGCTGCATTCGGCGGCCAGTGGCTGGAGGCGCCCACCGGCACGGCCGTGTTCAGCCTGCACGCCACCAAGTCGCTGCCGGCGGGCGAGGGCGGTTTTGTCGTCTCCACCGACGCGGCTTTGGTCGCCCGGGTCCGCCAGCTGTCCAACTTCGGCATCAACCTGAACCCGGCGGCCAAACTGCCGGTGGGCATGCTGGCGCGCATCGGCAGCAACGCCAAGATGAGCGAATACCACGCTGCCGTCGGCCTGGCCTCGCTGGACCGCTGGGAGGCCTGCGCCGCCCTGCGCCGAAGCCGCTATGCCGACATGCATCAGGCGCTGGAACTCGCCGCCCCCGGCGCCCTGCGCTGGCAGGCCACCGATGTGCCGGTCGCGGCGCCCACACTGCTGTGCGTGAGGCTGCCGGGCGCCGCGCAGCGCAAGCGGCTCGAAGCCCTGTGTGCCAAACGCGGCATCGGCCTGCGGCGCTGGTACCAGCCCTTGTTAACCAGCATGCTGCAGATCGCGCCGGAGTGCATCTGCCTGCCGACGCCGGTCGCCGGTGCCATCGCGGCGGATATGGTGGGCCTGCCGTTTTTCCCCGGGATCGAGTCCGCGCAGATCGTTTCGGTGGCGCGTGCGATGGGGGACACGCTGGCAGTGCAGGCCCTGGCGATCGCGCAGTTGTCGGCCTGAGCGCTCGATGCGCATTTTCCTGACCGGCGCGACCGGTTTCGTCGGTCGCCATGTCCTGGCCGCCCTGCTGGCGGACGGCCATTCGGTGCGTGCGCTTGACCGGGCCGGGCTCGCGGTGGCGCCCGCCGGCGCTGCGCTGGCCTGGCTACCGCGCGCGCTGCATGAAATCGGTCCCGCCGACCTCGCCGACGTCGATGTACTGGTCCACCTGGCCTCGGCCGGCGTTCCGCCTCAGCTTGCCGATGCGCCGACCCTGCTGCGCATCAACGTCGAGGAGCAGACGCGCCTGCTCACGCTCGCGGCGGACGGTGGCGTGCGGCGCTGGGTGCTGGCCGGCAGCGTGGCGGAATATGGCCGTTCGGCCGACGGCGGCGATGCGATCCCGCCCGATGCGCCGCTCTTGCCTACCGAGGGGTATGCCGCATCCAAGGCTGCCGGCTTCGTGCTGGCACACGCCCTGGCCGTCGAGCGTGGGGTGGAGCTGGCCTACCTGCGGCTGTGCCCGGCCTTCGGCGAAGGCCAGCATGCGCACAATCTGTGGCCCGCCTTGCGCGATGCGGCGCTGGAGGGGCGCGACTTCGCCATGACCGCCGGCGAACAGCTGCGCGACTATGTTCCCGTGGCTCGCGTGGCCGCCGCCTTCGTGCACGCGGTGCGGCGGCAGGATCTGCGCCCGGGCCAGCCCTGGGTGCGCAATGTGGGTTCGGGTCAGCCCGTATCGGTACGGCAGTTCGCCGAGCATTGGTGGCGGCATTGGCAGGCGCCCGGCCGCCTGCTGGCCGGCAGCCTGCCTTACCGGCCCCATGAGCCGATGCGCTTCGTGCCGCGCATCGACGACGACGTCTGGCCCGCCGACTGACCGGCCGGGTTCAGGCGGCCGCCAGCACCCGCTGCGCCGCGGCCTGCCCGCTGGCGTAGGCCTGGTGGCTCCACAGGTATTCCCAGGCACCGAAGCGGCCGGCGCAAGCGATGCCCGCGGACTCCGCCCAGTCGAGCACGATCTGGCGCTGCGCCTCCATGCCGGTCGGAAACAGCACATTGGCCCAACGCACGCAACGGTGGTCCAGCAGCCTGAGTTCCTCGCCTCGTGCCATGCCCCATTTCTCCAGCGCGCGCACGCAGTCGGCGGCCAGGGCGTCGGCGCTCAGCCCGTGCGGCCGCGCGGCCGAGCTGTAGATCTCGAACTGGATCGACGAGCAGCCCGGCGGGCAGTTGTCGGCCGACTTCGCGCTGGGGCTGTGAGCGCGTGCTGCCAGCACATCGTCGTCATAGATGTAGAACCACAGCTCGGAAAAGGCATCGGGCCGTTGCACCCCGAAGCTCAGCAGGTCCACCGAGGTGGCGACGAGATGGCGGGCCGCCTCGCACACCTGGTCGGGCACATCGGTGGCCAGGCGCACCAGCTCGGGCAGGGGAAGGGTCGAGACCAGCTTTTCATAGTCCGCCTCGATCCCGTTGCCGAACCGCAGCCGCCGCGCGCGGGTGTCAATGGCCTGCAGACGGTGGCCGGTGCGGATGTCCGCCTCGGCCATCAGCGGCTCGATGAAGGCACGGAAACCGCCTTTTTCCGGATAGCGCACTTCGCTCACGTAATAGGCGTGGCTGTCGGTGTCGGTGAGTGCGCCGCGCAGCACATCGGCCAGGGCGGGCCGGTTCATGCGCTGGCCGATCCAGGCGGTGCCCAGCTCTTGCGCCGGCAGGGTCCAGTACTTGCGTGTGTAGCGCTCGGGAAAGCGCCGTGCCAGGGGCTCTCCGTACTGCTGGGCCAGCCAGTCGCCGTAGTGGCGCACGGGGCCGTCCGGCCTGGCGACGAAGCCTTCGATCAAAGCGACGCGTTCCTCCGCCGGCAAGGGGTACAGATGGTTCTGCACCGGATGGCGCAGCCAGTACGGATGATCCACGCACAGGGGCTGCGGCTTGTAGCGGTGCTGCTGCGTGCGGTCGAATACCGCGCGCAGCTCGGGCTTGTCGGCAAAGGAGACATGCACCGCCTGGTCGAAGCGGTAGCCTTCGACCTCGATGGCGTCGAGCAGGCCACCAGCCCGCGTTGCCGCCTCGTACACCACGCAGGAGCGGCCCAGCCCGCGTGCTGCCGCGGCGGCGGCCAGGCCGGCGATGCCGGCGCCCAGCACGGTCAGCGCCGGCTTCATCCCACGCGCTTGGCGAAGAAGTCCTGCAGCGTCATGCCGGAGGAAGACACTTGGCGCAGATGGTCGAGCGTGCCGTCGAAGTCGCTCTGCATCTCCTTCCACCACTCCACCGTCGGCTCCAGCATTGGCCGCAGCTTCAGGTTGAACATGGGCACGTGCTTGATGGAGAACATGTGGCTGTCGGAGTCCAGTTCCAGCAGGCGGTCGCGGGCGAAGCGGTAGGCATCCTCCAGCGTGTCGGCCGGATAGCCCAGCTGCCGGGCATGCGAGCCCCACAGGCGCGACTCCCAGGAAATATGCCGGTAGTCGAGGAAATTCCAGCCCAGCAGCCCGGGATCGGTGAGCCCTGCCGGCGGGAAGTCGGCCTTGCCGCGCGGGTCTTCCGGCAGCGACCACAGGGCCACCATGTCTTCGGTGCGGCAGAGCATCAGCTTGTCCGAGAAGTGGAAGGGCACATAGGCCCAGGAGGCCGCCAGCAGCACGCCGATCTTGCCCGCGCCCCGGCTGCCGTCGCCGAACATGCGCTCCAGCGTGCGATAGGGCGATCCGAAGATCACGGCATCGGTGCGCGCGCGGATGGCATAACGCACGCCGGCCCGCTGCAGCAGCCGGGCGCCTTCCTTGCAGGAGCGGGTGATCAGGTTGCGGGTGTCGTAGCCGTTGGGCGGCGGCGGCTCGATCTGCACCAGTTCGTCGCACCACGGACGGCACTGCGCGACCAGCGCCGGATCCTCGCCGTTCCAGGTGACCACACTCAGGTGCATGCCCGGATACCGCATGCGATGAAATGCCAGGGCCATGGGCGTGAAGCCGGTCAGCGGCCCCTGCATGAACATGCCCACCTCCGCCGGTTCGGCCGCTGGCGCCTTGTGCAGCGAAAGCCCGCCGCGCAGGGCTCCGGCCAGGGCCTCCAGCTCGCTGATCTGCGCGGCGTTGTCGCCGAACTCGACCGCGCGCACCGCCCGGTAGGGGCCGATGCGGTCGCGGATCTCGTTCATGATTTCCGCGGAGTAGGCCGAGAAGATCACCACCAGAACGTCCTGCGGCGACTCCTCGCGCAGGGCCTCGGTGGAGCGCACCGGCACGCCATGGATGGTCCTGCCGTGGTTCTCCTGACGCGGGCACAGCGTGTATTCGAGCTGCAGCCCCGTCAGCGGGAAGTAGTCGCGAAAGGCCTGGCCCGCGCCCCAGCCGATGAGGCGGGTGCGCGACAGGTCCAGGTCCGGATACTTCAGCAGTGCGCGGGACATGCCGCCGCGTGCGTAAGCCATCTTGTCTGCCTTCGTCGCGGTCAGGCCGCCCACGCCGGTGCTTCGACACCCGCGATCGGCGATGCGTAGAGCACCAGGTCGTAGTAGTAGCTGCCGTTGTGCTGGCGCAGGCGCAGGTGGTAGTCGTCCACGCTCTTGTCGAGCTGGGCGACCACGTCCAGCAGGTCGTGGGCGTAGTGGTAGACGCAGGCGGCCACACGCGGGCGCTGCTCGCCCAGCAGGCGCGAGGCGCCCTGCAGGGTCTTGGCCTCGAAGCCCTCCACGTCCATCTTCAGGAAGGTGAGCTTGTCCAGTTCGTCATCGAGCCGGGTGGTCTGGATGATGGCCGTGCCTTCGGCCGAGACATAGCTGGAGACCGTGCCGGTCTCCATGAAACGCAAGGTCTGCCGGCGGCTGGACACCGCCTTGTTGACCGGCCGGTAGTTGGGCAGCGGCAGGGGCGAGACCTTCTGCAGCACCTCGAAGTTGGCGCGGTCGGGCTCGAAGGCGGTGATGCTGCCGTAGCGGTGGCCGGTGGCGCCCAGGAACTTCGAGACGATGGGGCCCTGGAAGGCGCCGCAGTCGCAGTAATGCTCCTGGGTGCCCAGGCGGAAGGTGGCCGGCGCGGCGTAGCTGGAGAAGTACTCCTCGATCGGATTGGCCCAGGTCGCCAGCATGTGGCTGCGGTCGTAGCTCAGGCGGAACAGCAGGTTGGCGTAGAGCGTGGCGCGGCTATGGTCGTCGGCGAAACGCTCGGCCAGGCGCAGGAAGTCGTCCAGGCGCTCCAGGGTCTTCCTGCGGTAGTCGGCGGCATATTCGTAGACCGACACCATGCCCAGTTGCGCCTGGGCGACCACGCAGTCGGCGCGTTCCACGCTGGCCAGGCGGCAGAGTTCCGCGGCATCGGAGCGGTCGCCGGGGCTTTCCGAGAAGTCGATCGCCACCGCGCCGGGATGCTGGCCGATGCGCTGCAGGAATTCGGCGCTGGTCCAGCGCGGCGCGCCGTGGATCGTGGCCTCGGCCGAATGGTCATCGACCACCGCCACCAGGCCCGCGGCCGAACGCGCGATCTGCGGGCCGTGGATGCTGCCTAGCAGCGACAACGGCGCCAGGAAGAACACGGGGCGGGTGGCCATGTCGGCGATGACCGGCTCCTGGGCCTGCGCGGCCATCGCCAGCAGTTGCTGGCGCAGCGATTCGCTGAGATTCGGGGTCATGGTGTCTCTCCTGGATCAGATGGGGCCGCCGCCGTCGACGATGGTCACGGCGGTGGGGAATGCGGGGGTGATGAAAGTCTTGTCGGCCAGCGGCGTGGCGCGCCGGCCCGGCAGGTCGAGCACGGCCTGCTTGCCGATGGCGATGCCGTCCTCAAGGATCACGCCGCGGCCCAGCGTGGCGTTGGCGCCTATGCGTGCGGCCGCGCCGATCTGCACGCCGTCGGCGATCCAGGCCGAGGCGCCGATCTGCACGCCGGTGCCGACGATGCAGCCCGCGCCGATGACGGTGTTGAAGGCGATCTTGCTGTCGGCGCCCACGATGCTGCCCGCGCCGATGCTGCAGTTCTCGCCGACCGCCACGCCGGACGCCACCAGCGCGCCGCGGCAGACCAGCGGCGGCAGGCGAAAGCCGCGGCCCTTGAGTTCGCCCATCAGCTCCAGCCGGCGGAAGTTGAGGAACTGCGGGCCCCAGGCGACGAAGGCGGTGGCCGTTTCGGGGCTGGCGCCCTGCAGCGCGGCGAGGTCGAAGCGGTAGTCCTTGTCCTGGCCGATGTCGATGGCGTGCAGCTGGGTCTGAGGCTCGATCTCGGCCCAGCCGGCCAGCGCCCAGGCCAGCAGCGCGCCGCTGCCGAGCACGTATTTCTCAGAGGGCATGGCGGCCCTCCATCACGTCCATGTACCAGCGCTCGACGGCGATGTTGCCGAACTCGAAGTCGCCCAGTTGGGCGCGCGGCGCGCCGGGGCGCAGGGCGGACTGGACCTTTTCCATGACATCGATGTCCTCGCGCAGCACTTTCTCCGCGCCTTCGAGGTGGGCCATCAGCACCGCCGCCGAGGTGGGGTAGCGCTTCTTCTTGCGGGCGGTGACGTAGTAGATCTGCAGGTCGGTGCGCCCGGCCGAGACAGGCTGGTGGTGTTCGATGATGAAGGAGTAGCCGCCCGAGCCGGAAGCGATGTGCAGGTTGGGATAGACCAGCCAGTTCAGGTACCAGTCGTCCTGCCCGTAGCGCTCCACGTTCTCGTGCCAGGCGTAGTGCGGCATCTGGGCGATGGGTTCGTTGAGGCCGCCGTTGCTGAAGCCGCGCAGCACGTCCATGTGCTGATCCCGGTCTGCGCTGCCCTGGGCGTGGTACGCCTTGGCGGCGGCGACGGCGGTCTCGTCCATCTGCACCTGGAACTTCACCTGCTGGTAGACGCTTTGCTGGTGCAGGTAGCGCGGATGCAGGCTGTCGCGCAGGTTCTCGTAGGCCAGCTTCCAGTTGAGCCGGCCCGCAATGGTGGCGATCAGCACCTCGCTGTCGAACAGCTCCGAAGCCGCGCGCAGGCTGGCCAGCGCGTCCATCGAGAACTGCTGCTCGATGGCCACCGGCTTGTCGCCCACGTTGACGAAGACCAGCTGGCCTATGCATTCGACCGGAAAACGCCGCAGCCGCAGGCATTCGCGCTCCTGCGGCGGCAGGCGGTAGGCCGAGTCGTGGAAGGGGATGTTGTCCACCGCGCCGTCGGCCCGGTAGCCCCAGCCGTGGTAGCTGCAGACCAGCGGGCGCACGCCCTGGGGCTGCTGCTGCAAGGGGTTCTGGCGGTGCAGGCAGATGTTCTCGAAGGCACGCAGTTCGCCGTCGAAGTTCTGCACCACCACCTCGATGCCGCAGATGCTGCGGGTGACGAAGGCGTTGTGCTTGCCCAGCAGCATGCGCGGCGCCACGAACTGCCAGAGCGGCCGCATCAGCAGCTCGCGTTCGCGGGCGAACCAGGCTTCGTCGGTATAGGCCTCGGCGGGGATGAGGGATCGCATCAGCGCTGCTTCTGGTGGCTGTAGCCGGCGCCGACGATGCGTGCGGGGCTGGGGAAATGCGGGGCGAGGAAGCTGCCGGCGGCGAGGTCCTCGGTCTGCGCCGCGCCGGTATCGACCACGCAGTGCTTGCCCAGGCGCAGGCCGGCGCGCAGGCGCACGTCCGCGCCGATCACGCCGTGCTGGCCGATCTCCACGCCGGCTCCGACCACGGCGCCGGGGCCGATCCAGCCGTGCATGCCGATGCGTGCGCCGCCGTCGATGCGGGCGGCGGGGTTCACCATCACATTGCTGTCGATCCGCGCGGCGCTGCCGATGAGCGCACCCGCGCCTATCCAGACGTTGTCGGCCAGTTTGGCGTCCGGCGCCACGATGGCCCGGGCATGCACCAGCGTGGCCAGCCGCAGGCCGCGCAGGCGGGCCGCGCCGTAGAGTTCCAGCCGGGCGTGGTTGAGGGCGTTCTGGTCCACCGCGACGAAGAGCTGGGTCTCCGTGGGCAGCAGGCCTTCGAGCAAGGTTTCCACCGAGGACGACAGGACGGCCACGCTCTCGGCGCGGCGCAGGCTCCAGCCTTCGGGCAGGCCGTGGCCTATGGCATCGCCGGCAATGGTGTCGAACACGCTGCCGACGCCGATCAGGCAGAGATTCATGACCGCTCCTCGCCCATCAAGCCGAGGTAGGTGTCGGCCACGGCGGTCAGCCGGTCTTCGTAGATGCCGTGGTTCGCGCGCGGCGCGTCGCGGTGCAGGGCGGCCTGCAGGGCTTCGAGATGGCCCAGGTCCTCGTGCAGCACCGCGACCTCGCTCTTCAGATGGCCCCAGAGGATGGCGGGCAACCCGGCCAGCCGGCGTTTCTCCCGGGCCGCGCAGAGGGTGAAACGCACCTCGGTGCGGTCCGGCGCGACCGGATGGAACTGCTGCAGCAGAAAGGTCAGCCCGCCCAGCGAGATGAAGTTGACGTTGGGATAGAGGAAGAAGTTGTAGTACAGGTCGCCTTCGCCGTAGCGCTCGACCAGCCCGTGCCAGGGCCAGGCCTCGATGCGGATCGGCGAGCGGGTCCAGAAGCTCTGCGCGGCCAGGCCGGCGGTGGGCGGGGGCGGCAGTTCCGCGCCGTCCTGCGCGGGCGCTGCCTCGGCGGCGGGCTGGCCTTGGCGTGCATCGGATATGCCCTCGCGCAGCAGCGGCTGGAAGGTCTTGGGGTGGATGTACGGGACGTGGTTGTAGTCCAGCACGTTCTCGTAGTTCAGCTTCCAGTTGTAGCGGGCCGGCAGGTCGGCGTGGATCGCCTGAGCGCCGAAGTGGCTGGTGATGTCGGCCAGCGCCTGCTGCAGCTCGGGCGTGAACTGCTCGTCGAAGGGCAGGGGGTTCTTGTCGAGGTTGACGAAGACCAGCTCGCCCACCACCCGCACCGCATAGCGCTTCAGGCAGAGCCCCGCACGCTCTTCGGGCGGATAGGCGTAGAGGCGCTGCTCGTGCGGAATCGTCTTGACCTGGCCCTCGGGATCGAACACCCAGCCGTGGTACGGGCAGACCATGCGGGCCTGGCCGAAGGCCTCCTTCTGCAGCGGCATCTGGCGGTGCGGGCAGAGGTTCTCGAAGGCGCGGATCTCGCCCTCGCAGTTCTGGAGCAGCACCGGCAGGCCGCCGAGTTCGCGGGTGGCGAAGGCGTTGGGCTCGCTCAGTGCGGTGCGAAAGGCCGCGAACAGCCAGAGCTTGCGAAAGACATGGGTCTGTTCGCGTGCGAAGACGTCCGCGTCCAGGTAGTGCGACGGCGACAGTCTCGACAGCATCGGCTAGCGGAAGGAAAAAGGCTTGGCGGGATTGCCCATGACGGTGGTGTCGGGCGCCACGTTGCGGATCACCACCGCGCCGGCACCGACGACCGCGCCGTCGCCCACGGTAACGCCGGGCAGGATGGTGGCGTGGGGATGGATCACCACGTCGTGGCCGATGCGCGCGCCGCCGCCGATGAAGACGAAGCTGCCGATCTGGCAGTAGTCGCCGATGGTGACGTCATAGCCGACGATGGTGGTCGACAGGATGGTCACCATGAAGCCGACCTTCACGTCCGGACCCAGCGAGACCTTGCGTTCGAAGATGCCGCCCAGGGCCAACTCGACCCGCTCGCCGGTGGTGAGGTCGGGCCGCAGGACGATGAAGTTGGCGTCCTGCGCACGCAGGGCCTCGGTGTACTTGCGTTTGGCGGCCGGGTCGCCGAGGGCGCAGACGAAGATGTCGCCGGTCTGGATCTTGTAAGTCAGCGGGTCGCCGACGATGGGCAGGTCGCTGGGGTTGTGCAGGCCGGCGCGGTTGTCGAGGAAACCCTTCACATCCCATGCGGTGCCGAAGGCGATGTCGGAGCGCGCCAGGCTGGCCACCGCCCGGCCGAAGCCGCCGGCGCTGACCACCAGGATGCGGTTGGGTACGGCGGCGACCGGTGGCTGGCTCATACGAACTCCACGCCGCCGTCCATGCTGAAGACGGCGCCGGTCACCTTGCGGCTGGCATCGCTCAGGAAATACAGGCAGGCCTGGGCCACGTCCGCCGGCAGGCCGATGCCCAGGGGATAACGCTTGCGGCTTTCCTCGAACCAGTCCTTGTCCTCGGTGATGAGCGTGGTTTCCACCAGGCCGGGGCACAGGGCGTTGGCGCGGATGCCGCGCTTGGCCAGTTCCAGCGCCAGCGGGCGCATGGTGCCGACCAGGGCGGCCTTGGAGCCGGAATAGGGGCCCACGCCCACGGTTCCGGTCAGGGCGGCGATGGAGGACAGGAAGATCAGCGAGCCGTTCTGCCGGATCTGGTTCTTGGCCAGCAGATGGCGGGTGAGCATCATCGGCGCCAGGTAATTGGTCGCCATCACCTCGGCCAGGAAGGCGTCGCTCACCATGCGCATCGGCGCCAGGCCGCGGATGCCGGCGCTGTGCACCACGCCGTCTAGCGGGCCGCAGTCGGCGGCGAATTGCTTGCGGGCGTCGGCGTCGGTCAGTTCGGCGGCCAGGGCGCGGTGGCCTTCGCCGGGCAGGGACTTCAGGGTTTCGGCCAGGCGGTCGGCATCGCGGCCGGCGACGATCAGCTGCGCACCGGCGGCGGCGCACTGGCGTGCGACTTCCTGGCCGATGCCTTTGGAGGCACCGGTGACGAGGATGGTCTTGCCCGCCAGGCCGAAGATCTTTTGGGCCGCTGCGAGGCTGGTTGCGAGATCTACGGTCATTGGCGGATCGGCAGCGAGATGCCGCCATCGAGTGTGAGGGTGGTGCGGGTGATCCAGCGGCTGGCCGAAGACAGCAGCCAGGCCGCGGCCGGCGCCACGTCCTCGGGCGTGACGGTGCCCAGCGGCGTCAGGCCGATCTTCTCGCTCATGTCGGCGGCGCTGCCGAGCTTTTGCAGCAGGGGTGTGTCGACATATCCCGGGGCGATGCAGTTGGCGCGGATGCGCTGGCGGGCATGCTCCAGGCCGATGGTGCGGGAGGCGGCTTCCAGCGCGGCCTTCGATGCCGCGTAGGCACCGGCGGCCTGCGGCGCGGCGCGAGCCGAGAGTGCACTCACGAAGACCAGCGAGGCGCCGTCGCGCAGCTTCTTCTTCTGCAGCAGGCGCTGGGCCAGGCCGATGGGCGCCAGGTAATTGATCGCCAGCATCTGCTGCAGGTATTTTTCGCTGGCCATGCGCATGGGCACCAGGGCCGCGGCGCCGGCGCAGGAGGCCAGGCCGTCGTAGAAGGGGGCGGCCTGCAGGAGGGCGTCGTGGGTGGCGCTGTCGGTCATGTCGCCGGCGACTGCCAGATGGCCTGCGCCGGCCAGGCTGGCGCGGGTGGCCTCCAGCCGGTCGGCGTCGCGGCCGTTGATCACGAGTTCCGCGCCCAGCTCGGCGCACAGCCGGGCCACGGCGGCGCCGATGCCCGAGGAGGCACCGGTCACCAGGATGCGTTTGCCATGCAGGCCGAAGGCGTCGGTCGGCAGGTCCATCACGAGATCAGCAGGGGCGGGAACACCGCGCCTTCCACATCCAGGATGCAGGTGCCCCAGGACAGGCCGATGCCGAAGCCCGCCAGCGCCAGGCGCTTGCGGCCCTGGGCCAGCTGTTCGTGGATACGCGCCGTCATGGTCACCGGCAGCGAGGCGCCGCTGGTGTTGCCGAAGTCGTGCAGGGTGGTGGGCACCTTCTCCACCGCCAGGCCCAGCTTCTTGCGGATGGTCTCGTTGATCATCCGGTTGGCTTGGTGGAAGACGAAGTAGTCGATGTCGTCCGTCGTCATGCCGGCGTACTCCATCACGCGGCGCACCGAGGGCGGCACCTGCTGGGTGGAGAAGCTCAGCACGGCCGGGCCGTCGAGCATGAGTTCGGCCGGCCAATGCAGGGTGCCATCCTCGTCGCGCTTGGGAATGGTGTGCTGGAAGCCGAAAGGCTCGCGGTGGCCGCCCACCGGCAGCATGATGGCGCGGTGGCCGCTGCCGTCGCTGTTCATGTCGAAGTACATCGGCGGCGCGTTCTCGTCGAACTCCAGCGCGGTGGCCGTGCCGGCATCCGAGAACAGCGGGTCGTTCAGGGTGGCGCAGCGGTCGCCCACCAGCACCAGGCCTTTCTTGACCACGCCCGAGGCGATCAGCCCGCCCAGGATCTGGATGCCGAAGGGATAGCCCGAGCAGCCCAGGTTCACGTCGAAGGCGATGGTCGCGGTGGAGAGCTTCAGGCGATCCTGCATGATGATCGCCGTGGCCGGGATCAGGTAGTCGGGCGACTGGGTGACGATGATCAGCGCATCGATCTCCTCGCGCTTCCAGTCCAGGGTCGCCAGCAGCTTCTCGGTCGCGTCGAAGGCCAGATCGGAGAAGGTCTGCCATTCCTGGCAGATGCGGCGCTGGTGGATGCCGATGTTGCGCACCAGCCGTTCCCGCTCCGAGCGGATCTTGGGCGGTGCGTCGTCGATGTTGTGCAGGATGCGTTTGGGAACGCTGGTCGCCATGCCGGCGAAACGAACGTTCTTCAGCGTGGACAGGCCCATGGCGTTCCCCGGTCGCTCAGCCGAGCAGCTTGTAGAGATCGCCCACGGTGTTGGCTGCCTTCAGGTCGTCGCCGACGATGGTCTTGCCGTACTCCACATCGAACATGACGATCACGCCGAGCGCGGCCAGCGAGTCCCACTGGGACAGGCTGCGCAGCTCGGTGTCGGCCGTCAGCTCCACCGGGTCCTGGAAGTCGACCGCGGTCAGGAAGTTTTCGATGAAAGCGTCGATGGTGATGGTGCTCATGGTGGCTCTTCAAAAAGTGAAAGGGCGCGCACCGTGCGAGCACGCTGCACGCCCGTTGCCGATTGGCGTAACCAAACAGTTTAGTAGCTAAACCCAGGCCTCACGGCCGGGGCCGCCTGCTTACTTCAGCAGCGACAAGACACTCTGCGGCAGCTGGTTGGCCTGCGCCACCATGGCGGTGCCGGCCTGCTGCAGGATCTGGGCGCGCGACAGGTTGGCGGTTTCCATGGCGAAGTCGGCGTCCACGATGCGGCCGCGCGAGGCGGAGATGTTCTCGTTCTGCACCGAGATCGTGGAGATCGCCGTCTCGAAGCGGCTCTGCAAGGCGCCGAGGTTGGCACGCGAGGTGTTCACCGAGTCGATGGCCGCGTCGATCTTCTTGAGCGCAGTCCAGGCGCCGGCCTGCGAGCCGATGTCGATGCTGTCGATGCCCTGGGTCTCGGCGGCGGTGGCGGCGGCGGCGAAGCTCGGGGTCGAGAAACCGACCGAGGTCGCGCTGGCGGCGCCGCCCATGGTGATCGTCGGGATGGTGGCGGTCGGCAGGGCGGCCGTCGAATCCAGCTTTTCCGAGCGGAACTCGATGTCGAAGCTGCCGTTGTCCTGCTTGGTGACGAAGGCGGTGATGCCGGTGTCCACCGTCTTCGAGTTGATTGCGGCGGCGACCTGGCCCAGGCGCTCGGCGCCGGAGGATGCCGCGGGAATCGCGTCCAGGGCGACGGTGGTGCCGTTGACGGTGATGCTGATGTCGCCGGCGGCCAGGGCGGTGGTGAAACCGGTGATGGTGGACGAGTCGATGGCGGTGACGCTGGCCTGGGCGAAGGCGATGTTGCCCAGGTCCGCGCCCTTGGCGTTGGCCAGGGAGCCGACCGAGATGTTGTCGCCGGCGTTGGCGCCGACCTGGAACACGGCGCCTGCGAAGGAGCCGTCCAGGATCTTGGTGCCGTTGAAGGAGGTGGTCTTGGCCACGCGGTCGATTTCGGAAGACAGCTGGCTGACCTCGGACTGCAGGGCCTTGCGGTCGCTGGCGCTGTTGGTGGCGTTGCCGGCCTGCACGGCCAGTTCACGCATACGCTGCAGCATGTCGCCGACCTTGCCCAGCGCGCCTTCGGCGGTCTGCGACAGCGAGATGCCGTCGTTGGCATTACGCGCCGCGACGGTCAGGCCCTTGACCTGGGTGTTCATGCGCTCGGCGATCGCCAGGCCGGCGGCGTCGTCCTTGGCGCTGTTGACACGCAGGCCGGAGGAGAGGCGCTGCATGGCCGTGGCCAGGGTGGATTGGGACGCCGACAGATTCCGCTGGGCGGTCATCGAGGCGATGTTCGTGTTGATGGTGGATGCCATGACGGAAATTCCTAGTGAAGAAAACCCGGCTTACCGCCGGAGGGGCAAGCCGGCTATTACGCTGGCTCATCGCTGGTGCCAGTGAATTCTCCCGATACCGTGCCGATACAAGGGCTGGAAAAGCGCCAGGAAATCTGCCCAGTTCGGCTGCTGGGCCCGGCGCGGAGCCGCGAAGATGGCGGAGCTGAAAAAAGCCGCCTCCCCCTGTGGACGGTCCATTTGTCAACTTTTTGATGCGATGGCCCTCAAGTTTTCCCACAGGAGCCCGAAAACAGGTGCAAGGGATCCGCAAACACAGGGTCCGTTGACCGGGGCAAACCGGTCTGGGTGCTCTCTCTAATAAGGGAGGGAGCGTTGAGATCGGCGGTTTTGCCGGATTTTTTTCAGTCAGGAGCTTCTAAATGGCCTCTACTATCAACACCAATGTCGCCTCGTTGACCGCTCAACGGAATCTGGCAGCCAACCAGGGTTCCCTGGCCACCGCCATGCAACGCCTGTCCTCCGGCCTGCGTGTCAACAGCGCCAAGGACGACGCCGCCGGCCTCGCCATCTCGGAGCGCATGAACTCCCAGGTCAAGGGCCTGGCAGTTGCCTCGCGCAACTCCAACGACGGCATCTCGCTGGCGCAGACCGCTGAAGGCGCCCTCGGCAAGGTCGGCGACATGCTGCAGCGGATGCGTGAACTGGCCGTGCAGTCGGGCAACGCCACCAACAGCGACAGCGACCGCAAGGCGCTGCAGACCGAAGTCAGCCAGCTGTCCTCGGAAATCGACCGCGTCGCCAAGACCACCTCCTTCAACGGCAGCAAGATCCTCGACGGTTCCTTCGCCGGTGCCGTGTTCCAGGTCGGCGCCAGCGCCGGTGACAACATCACCGTCGGCTCCCTGGCCAACGCCAAGGGCGCCGACCTCGGCACCGTGGCTTTCGCCCAGGCCAGCACGACCTCGATCGATGCCACCACCATCACCGGCTACAACAGCGAAATCGCCGCCGGCACGCTGACCATCTCGGCTGGCTCCACCACCATCAGCCTCGACAAGATCGACGCTGCTTCCTCCGGTGCGGAACGCCTGGGCCAGATCGCCGCCGCAATCAACGCGAAGACCGCCGACACCAATGTGACCGCCTTCGTCACCAAGAAGACGGACGGCACCTTCAACATCGAGCTGCGTTCGGACCAGCTGGACGCCTCGGCCTCCACGCCGACGGCCAGCGCCGTGTCCCTGAGCGGCTTCACCGCGACCAACGCCGGCTTCTCGATCTCCACCCTGACGGCCGCCAGCACCACGGACGACACCAAGGGCATCTCGTCGATCGACATCGGCACCCAGGCCGGCGCCTGGACCGCCCTGAAGAAGATCGACGCCGCCATCGACTCGGTCAACGAGTCCCGCGGCAACCTGGGCGCCCTGCAGACCCGCTTCGAGAACGCTGTGTCCAACATCGCGATCCAGTCGGAAAACACCGCAGCCGCCCGCGGCCGTATCGTGGATGCCGACTTCGCCACGGAAACGGCCAACCTGTCGCGTGCCCAGATCCTGCAACAGGCCGGCACCGCCATGGTGGCGCAGGCCAACCAGCTGCCGCAAGGTGTTCTCTCCCTGCTGCGCTGATCGACATGAGGCGAGGGGCTTGATCGCCCTTTTCCTCAAGGCGACGAAGGTCTTGGGCCTTCGTCGCCTTTTGTGCTTGCCGCCTTGCGCGGCATGATCCCCTTTTGAATCGAGGTTTCCCATGGCAAGCATCACTTCGGTAGGTCTGGGCAGCGGCCTGGACGTGAAGTCCATCGTCAGCCAGCTGGTGGCGCTGGAAAAGCAGCCGCTCACCACGCTGCAGACCAAGGAAGCCTCGATTCAAACGAAGATCAGCAGCTTCGCCCAGATCAAGGCCCTGGTGTCCACCTTCTCGGACGCGGCCTCCAAGCTTTCGCTGGACAGCGGCTGGAACGCGATGAGCATCACCTCGAGCAACAGCTCGGCGGTGAACGCCACCGTCAGCGGCGTGGCCTCGCCGGGCAACTACAGCTTCACCGTGTCGCAGCTGGCGCAGGCGCAGACCAGCGCTTCGGGCGTGATCGCCGCCGGCACCAGCATGGGCACCGGCTCGCTGACCATCCAGGTCGGCACCGGCACGGCGGTCACCGTCAACATCGGCGACAGCGACGACACCTCGCTGACCGGCATCGCCTCCAAGATCAACGACGCCAAGACCGGCGTCAACGCCTCGGTGGTCACCGACTCCTCCGGCCAGCGCCTGGTGCTGCGTTCGGCCACCACCGGTGCGTCGAGCGGTTTCACCGTCAGCGCCAGCGGCTCGGGCGCGCTGGGCTCGCTGAGCTTCGATGTCAAGCAGGCGGCGCAGGACACCAAGGCCCAGATCAACGGCGTGGATGTGACCTCGTCCACCCGCAACTTCACCGACACCGTGCCGGGCCTGACCTTCACCGCCTCGCAGGTCACCACCTCGGCGGTGGATGTGAGTGTGGCGGCCGATACGGCCACCACCAAGAAGAACATCCAGGCCTTCGTCGACTCCTACAACGCGATCAACGATCTGCTCACCACCGCGGTCAAGTACGACCCGGACAGCAAGGTGGCCGGCGACCTGCAGGGCGACTCCACCGCCGTCGGCCTGCAGAACACCCTGCGCGCCATGGTGGGTTCGGTCACCGCGACCACCGGCGCCTTCTCGCGCCTGTCGGACGTCGGCATCTCGGTGCTGCGCGGCGGCGATCTGAGCCTGGACTCCACCAAGCTCGACAAGGCCCTGTCCACCACCAGCGGCGCGGCCGACGTCAAGGCCCTGTTCGCCACCAAGGCGGCCACCGACAGCGGCAACGGCATCGCGGTGAAGTTCAAGGCGCTGACCACCGCCATGCTGTCCTACGACGGCACCTTCAACACCAAGTCGGACTCGCTGGCCGCCGAGGACAAGGCCAACCTGGCTGACCAGGACAAGGTCAATGCCCGCGCTGCCGCCCTGGAAGCGCGCCTGAACGCCCAGTACACGGCGCTGGACACCCAGATGGCCAGCCTCAACTCGCTCAGCGCTTACGTGACCCAGCAGGTCGCGGCCTGGAACAAGTAGCCGATCGGCCAGTCGATCCACTGAATTCGACAAGTTCGTCGTAACGGCTCTTCATTTTGCGGATACGCAACCGATAAAGACTACAAGAGCAACAGATAGATAGAGGAAGCAATCATGTTTTCCCCCGCCAGCGCCCGCGCCGCCTCCAGTTACCGCAAAGCCAGCGTGGACGGCGCGAGCCCGTACCAGCTGATCAACATCCTGTTCGAACGCACCCTGCAGTCGGTGCGTTCGGCCCGCCTCAGCATCCAGCAGGGCGACGTCGACGGCAAGTGCCAGCACATCGGCATGGCCGTTCGCTACATCGAGGAAGGCCTGAAGCTGGGCCTGAACCCCGACCGCAACGACGACCTGGCCAACCGCCTGAGCAGCCTGTACGACTACTGCGTGCGCCAGCTCACCCTGGGCAATCTGCGCAGCGACGAGACGCCCGTGGCCGAGGTGCAGCAGTTGGTCGAGCAGATCGCCGAAGGCTGGCGCGGCATCGCCAACGAAGCCCAGCAGGTGCGTGCCATGCCTTCCCTGTCCGTTGGAGCCTGAAATGACCGAAATGCTGATTGACTACTACAAGGCCATCGAGGACAGCAGCCGCAAGATGCTGGACGCCGCCAAGGCCAAGGACTGGGAAGAAGTGGTGCGCTACGAAGGCGCCTGCGCGGTGCTGATCGAGCAGCTGCACTTCCGCGCGCAGACCGAAGACCTGCCGCCGGAACACCGCACCGAGAAGATCAAGATCATGCAGCGCATTCTGCGCAACGACGCACAGATCCGCACCCTGGCCGAGCCCTGGCTGGCGCAGTTCGACAAGCTGATGCAGGGTCAGCCGCAGACGATGCACTGAGAGAGAGAGCGGCGCCGGAGCGATCCGGCGCGCCAAAACAAAAAGCGCCGGCTGGACCGGCGCTTTTGCGTTTCTGGGCGGGCGTTGCCGTCAGACCTGCATGTTCATGATGTCCGTATAGGCCTGCACCATCCGGTTGCGCACGTGCACCGTGGCCTGGAACCCGATCTGCGCCTTCTGGATCGCCACCATGGTCTGCTCCAGGCTGACCGAGGGGTTCTCCAGCTGCACCTCACGCTGCATGGACGTGGCCTCGTTCTGCGAAGCGCTCACTGACTTCAGTGCGCTCTGCAGGGCGGTGCCGAAGCTGCCGCCTTGCGTGCCGGCGACGCCCGACTGGGCGCCCAGCGTCTTGGCGGCGCGGGCGCCGGTCAGGGCCTGGGTGTCGAGCGGCAGGGAAAGGCGGGAGATGGCGTCCATGGGGGTCCTCCTCGCTAGAGGATTTTTCGATGGACCGATCCTAAAGTTTCAGGCGCGGGTGCCGAGGGGGGAAAAGCGGGGCAAAGGGCGGCTTATCCCGGCGAACGGCGCGGCGGCGAAAACCAATAATCCGGTCTCGGGGTAATGCCGCCCTCAACCCTTGGATCCGCCGATGTCCACCGCCGTTGCCGAACTGCCCGTCCCTGCCGCTCCCGCCGCCGCCCTGCCTGCCTGGGCCGAGCGCCTGTCCAAGCTCGACCGTGCCCAGCGCATCCGCCTGGGCCTGGGCGTGGCGGTGCTGGTGATCGCCGGCATCGCCGGCATCGTGATGGGCCGGGCGCCCGACTACCGCGTGCTCTTCAGCAACCTCGGCGACAAGGACGGCGGCGCCATCGTCGCCCAGCTGGCCACCATGAACGTGCCCTACAAGTACTCGGAAGGTGGCGGCGCCATCCTGGTGCCGGCGGACCGCGTGCACGACATCCGCCTGCGCCTGGCATCGCAAGGCCTGCCCAAGGGTTCCATCACCGGTTTCGAGCTGATGGAGGGCAACCGCTTCGGCATGACGCAGTTCCAGGAGCGGCTCAATTTCCAGCGCGGCCTCGAAGGCGAGCTGACCCGCTCCATCCAGTCCCTGTCCTCGGTGCAGAGCGCCCGGGTGCACCTGGCCCTGCCCAACCAGAACGGTTTCTTCCGCGAGCAGCAGAAGCCCTCGGCCTCGGTGCTGATCACCCTGCAGTCGGGCGCCGAACTCAACCGCGCGCAGATCGCCGGCATCGTGCACCTGGTGGCTTCCAGCGTGCCGGAGATGGTGCCCTCGGCCGTCAGCGTGCTCGACGACAGCGGCAAGCTGCTGTCGCAGTCGCCCGACGCGGCCGGCGCCGGCGGCGGCGACGCCACCCAGCTGCAGTACGTGCAGCAGCTCGAACAGAACTACACCCGCCGGGTGATGGACATGCTGGAGCCGGTGGTCGGCCGCGGCAACGTCAAGGCCACCGTCACGGCCGACGTCGATTTCTCGCTCAGCGAGCAGACCTCCGAGCAGCACAAACCCAACCAGACCCCCGACACCGGCGCGGTGCGCAGCCAGCAGGTGCTGGAGAGCAGCGGCAGCAACGGCGCCGGCAACAACCCGCCCACCGGCGTGCCCGGCGCCACCAGCAACCAGCCCGCCGCCCAGCCGGCCGCGCCGATCAACGGCCAGAACCCGCCCCTGACCGCCGGCAACGGCAACACCGGCAACAGCACGCCGACCTCGGCCAATACCAAGCGCGAGACCGTCACCAATTACGAGGTCGACAAGACCGTGCGGGTGGTGCGCGGCGGCACGCCCACCGTGCGGCGCCTGAGCGCGGCGGTGGTGGTGAACTACCAGCCCCCGGTCGATGCCAAGGCAGGCGGCCCGACCGCGCTGACCCAGCAACAGATCGACCAGATGACCGCCCTGGTGCGCGAGAGCATCGGCTTCAGCAAGGACCGCGGCGACTCGGTCAACCTGATGAACGCACCTTTCGTGGCGCCGGTGGCCGACACCTCGACCCTGCCGCTGTGGAAGCAGCCCGAGATGATCGAGCTGGCCCGCAGCATGGCCTGGCCGGTCGGCACCTTCCTGTTCGGCGCCCTGGTGCTGCTGGGCTTCATCCGGCCGGCGCTCAAGGCCATGCGGGCTCCGCAGGTCAAGGTGCTGTCGCCCGGCGACCCGGGCTTCATCGCCCTGGACGGCAGCGGCGGCCCGGGCAGCCGCGCCGGTGGCCAGATCGACCTGTCGATCGAAGGCGACGTGGCGCGCGCCGCGCTCGGCGGCCCCGGCGACAACACCACCGCGCTGCTGCCGGCGTCGCCCGAGCAGACCCGGCTGGACGAAGCCCGCGGCCTGGCACGCAGCAATCCGATCGCCGTGGCCAACATCGTCAAGGAGTGGGTCAACGGAGAAGCGCCGGCTTAATCCCCTTGCTGCGCTTTTCATCCCCCCCATTTACGAGCACCATCTAGCACCATGGACGATCAAGGACTCAACGACGCCGCGATCCTGCTGATGTCTCTCGGCGAGGAAGAAGCCGCCGAGGTCTTCAAGCATCTTTCGCCCAAGGAAGTGCAGAAGCTCGGCGAAACCATCGCCCGCATGCGGGTGGTCTCGCGCGACCGGGTGGACGAGGTGGTCTCGAAATTCATTCTCGCCGCCGAACAGCAGAGCCTGCTGGTCAACGACACCAGCGACTACGTGCGCGCCGTGCTGCGCCGCGCGCTGGGCGACGACAAGGCCTCGCTGCTGATCGACCGCATCCTGCAGGGCGGCGATGTCTCCGGCATCGAAAGCCTGAAGTGGATGGACCCGCTGTCGGTGGCCGAGCTGCTGCGCAACGAGCATCCGCAGATCGTCGCCGCCATCCTGGTGCACCTGGACTACGAACAGGCCGCCGGCGTGCTGCGCAACCTGTCCGAGCGCCAGCGCGGTGAAGTGATGGTTCGCATCGCCACGCTCGAAGGCATCCAGCCGACCGCCTTGAAGGACCTCAACGAGGTGCTGTTCAAGGTGCTGGCCGGCGGCGACAAGATCCGCAAGACCTCGCTCGGCGGCATCAAGACCGCGGCCGAGATCGTCAACCTGATGGGCACGGCCGTCGAGGCGCCGCTGATGGACGCCATCCGCGGCTACGACGCCGACCTGGCCCAGAAGATCATGGACAAGATGTTCGTCTTCGACGACGTCGGCAAGCTCGACGGCAAGGCCATCCAGCTGCTGCTCAAGGAAATCGCCTCCGAGACCCTGGTCGTCGCGCTCAAGGGCGCCGCGCCCGAGCTGCGCGAGAAGTTCCTGGCCAATATGTCCTCCCGCGCCGCCGAGGCGATGCGCGAGGACCTGGAATCGCGCGGGCCGATGCGCCTGTCCGAAGTGGAAGCGCAGCAGAAGGAAATCCTGAAGGTGGTGCGCCGCCTGGCCGACGAAGGCCAGATCATGCTGGCCGGCGGCGGAGACGACAGCTTTGTCTGATTCCGGCAGCCACCGCTACACCCGCTTCATCCCGGACGAGGAGATCGACCGGGCCGCGCCCTGGCTCTTCGCCGCGGTCGACGAGCGTGCTCGCCTGGCCGAGGAAGAGGCCCTGCGCGTGCGCGAGGCCCAGGCGGCGGAGCGCCAGCCGGTCTATCTGAAGCGCATCCAGGATGCCTACGAAGCCGGCCGCCAGCAAGGTTACGAGGACGGCCACGCCGAAGCGCTGGCCGAGGCCGAGAAGAAGCTCGAAGCCTATATCGCCAGCGACGCCCAGGCCTCGGCCGAACGCCTGGCGGGCCTGACCGGCTCCATGGGCGACAGCCTCGGCCAGGCGCAGGACCGCATCGCGGTGCAGGTGCTGGAAATGGCCGTCGCCATGGCGCGCCAGGTGCTGCGGCGCGAGCTGGCGGCCGATCCGCACGCCCTGCTGCCGGTGGTGCGCGAAGCCATGGGCCAGCTGATCGCCGACGGCCGCCCGGCCACGGTGCGTATGCATCCGGCCGACCTGGAGCGGCTGCGTGTGCCGCTGCAGGAAGAATTCACTGGCGTGGCCGTGGCCTGGGTGGCCGATGCCGCCATGCCGGCCAGCAGCTGCCAGGTCGAATCAAGCGGCACGGTGATCGACGGCCGGCTCCAGACGCGCTGGCAGCGCGCCATCTCCGCCCTGGGTGTGGACATGCCGCTCGAAGGCGGCGACGAAGCACCCGAAGCGTCCGCTGGCGCGGCCGACGAAGAGGCCGCCTGATGGATCCGCTGTCCGCTCAAGTCGCCACGCAGGCCCAGGTCGGCGCCTGGGACCGTTTCATGGCCGCGGCCGTCGCACGCACGGCCGAGCCGGTGTCGCTGCCTTCCAGCGGCACGCTCACCAAACTCACCGGACTGGTGCTGGAGGCCTCGGGCCTGAAGGTGCCGGTCGGTGCCCAGTGCTACATCCGCCAGGGCACGCAGCCGCAGGTGCTGGCCGAGGTGGTCGGTTTCTCCGGCGAGAAGGCCTTTCTGATGCCGGCCGGCGATATCTACGGCCTGTCCAGCGGCGCCACCGTCACCCCGACCAGCGTCGAGCCGCCGATGCTGCGCTGGGGCCGCGAGACCCCGCCCACGCCGCGCCCCGGCCAGGCCGGCGCCAGCGTGCTGCGTCTGCCGCTGGGCGACGGCCTGCTCGGCCGTGTCGTCGATTCCTGCGGCGAGCCCCTGGACCGCCAGGGCCCGCTGGAGAACGTGACGGCCCAGCCGCTCGACCGCTCGCCGCTGAACGCCATGGACCGCGACCCGGTGCGCGAGCCGCTGGACACCGGCGTGCGCGCCATCAACAGCCTGCTCACCGTGGGCCGTGGCCAGCGCCTGGGCCTGTTCGCCGGCTCCGGCGTGGGCAAGAGCGTGCTGCTGGGCATGATGGCCCGCTACACCCAGGCCGATGTGATCGTGGTCGGCCTGATCGGCGAGCGCGGCCGCGAAGTCAAGGAATTCATCGAGGACATCCTCGGCGAGGACGGCCGCCACCGCTCGGTGGTGGTGGCAGCGCCCGCCGATGCGCCGCCGCTGCTGCGCATGCAGGGCGCGGCCTATGCCACGGCCGTGGCCGAATACTTCCGCGACAAGGGCCAGCATGTGCTGCTGCTGATGGATTCGCTCACCCGCTACGCCATGGCCCAGCGCGAGATCGCCCTGGCCATCGGCGAGCCGCCGGCCACCAAGGGCTATCCGCCGAGCTGCTTCGCCAAGCTGCCGGCGCTGGTCGAGCGCAGCGGCAACGGCCTGCACGGCGTGGGCTCGATCACCGCCTTCTATACCGTGCTGTCGGAGGGCGACGACCAGCAGGACCCGATCGCCGACGCGGCGCGCGCCATCCTGGACGGCCACATCGTGCTGTCGCGCACCCTGGCCGAGGCGGCCCACTATCCGGCCATCGACATCGAACAATCCGCCTCGCGGGTGATGCACAACGTGGTCTCGCGCGAGCACCTCGACGTGGCCCGCCGGTTCCGCGCCACCTATTCGCGCTACCAGCAGGCCAAGGACCTGGTGCAGGTCGGCGCCTATGCGCCCGGCTCCGATCCACAGCTCGACGAGGCGATCTCGCTGCAGCCCTCCATGGTCGCCTTCCTGCAGCAGGGCATGTTCGACGCGGCCAACCTCGACGAATGCGTGCACGAGATGGGCACGCTGCTGGCGCCGCAGCAGCAGGCCGCGGGAGGCTTCCGATGAGCGCGAACAAGGGCCGTGGCATGCAGATCGCCACCGACATGGCGCGCAGGAAGCGCGACGCGGCGGCAGCCGACCTCAGCCGCGGCCGCGCCGCCGAGCGCGCAGCCCACAACCAGTTCGAGCAGCTCACCGCCTACGCCCGGGAAACCGAATCGCGCTGGACCGAGCAGGCCCGCGTGCTCGCCACGCCCGAGCTGATGAGCCACCACTACCAGTTCATGACCCGGCTGCACCATGCCATCCACCTGCAGCGCGACGTGCTGCAGCAGCATGGCCGGCAGATCGAGCTGCTGACCGCCCGCGTGCGCGAGGCCGAGCTGCGCCTGTGCAGCCTGCAGATGGTGATAGACCGCCAGCGCCTGGAGGCCGAGCGCCTGATGCAGAAGCGCGAGCAGAAACAGACTGACGAAATGGCCGCGAACCTGTTCCGCAGGACAGCGGCCGCCGCAATCGAGGGGAGTTCCAGATGAGCATCGAAACCAGCACCGCCGTCGCCGCGCCGCGCAGCCGCGCGGCCCATACCGAGCGCATGGCCCGCAATCCGTCCACGCCGGCCGATAGCGACACACCCGCCACCGGCTTCTCGGCCCTGCTCGGCGCCGCCGCCGAGGCGCCGGAGCCCGAGCCCACCGCGCCGGACAACAGCGCCGACCGTGAATCCGGCGACGACAGCGATGACGACACCAAACGCGCCAGCCGCAGCCGGCGCGCCGCCCAGGCCGGCGCCGACGGTGCCGCGCCCGCCGATGCGGCGGCCCTGGCCGCCTGGGGCGCCATGCCGAAGACGCCGGTGGACCCGCCCGCCGCGGTGGCCACCGGTGCCGGTACCGCCACCAGCGATGCGGACGCCGCGGCACTCGCCACCGCCGGCGCCGTGCTGGGTGGCCGTTTCGCCTTGCATGCCCCGCCGGCCGCCGGCGGCACCGATGCCAATGGCCTGACTGGTCTGGCACAGGCACGCAACAAGCTCCAGGGCCTGAAGGCCGGCAAGCCGACATCCCAGACCCCCGCCGACCTGGGCGCCCAGACCGCCGTCCCGGCCGATCCCACCGCCGCCGCCAACCAGGCCGGCAAGGGCGCCGCCGCGGCCCTGCTGGCCGATGGCAATGCCCGCGCCACCCTGGCTGGCGCCCAGCAGCTGCGGGTGAACCAGCTCGCCACCCAGGCCGCCACCGACCGGGCGCAGGCAGCGGTCGGCACCGGCGCCGCGGGTGCCGCGGCCGATGCCTCGGCGCTCGGCGCGGTCGCGCTCAGCACCTCGACGACACCGGTGGCCGCCGACCAGGGCGTGCGCGGCGCCGCCTCCACCATGTCCCTGGCCGACGGCAATGCCGCCCGCTGGGCCAGCGTGCTGTCGGAGATCGCGCGTCCGCAGGCCGAGGCCGGCGCGGGCGGTTTCTCTGGCGGCGGTTCCCGTTCCGGCCAGGGCGGTGGCGCGCAATCGCAGGGCAGCGATGGCCTGGCTTCCGCCGCCATCGGCTTCGCCCCCACCGCCAGCGCGGGCGACAACGGCTTCCAGTCGACCGCCTCGGCGGCCGGCGCCCAGGGCGTGCCCGGCGACGGCGCCATGTCCACCGACGAATTGCTGGCCGCCACCACCCCCTCGCTGCATTCGCGCGAGGTGCAGAACGCCGAACTCACGGTGGACGCCTTCGGCGCGCCGGTCGATGTGCGCATCTCGCTGCAGGGTTCCGAGGCCCAGGTGGCCTTCCAGAGCGACCAGGCCGACACCCGCGCCATGCTGGGCGGCGCGGTCTCCGAACTGCAGAACCTGCTGCAGCGCGAAGGCCTGGTGCTGTCCAACGTCACCGTGGGCGATTCCGGCGCCCAGGCCAATGGCCAGGCGACGGGCGAGGGCGGCAGCCGCGGCGAATCGCGCCGTTCGCAGCGCGCCGACAAGCCCTCCATCGAAGTCGCCGCTGCCGCCACCGGCACGCCGCGCCCCAGCGCCGGCCGGGGTGCGCTGGACCTCTACGCCTAGCCTTCGAATCGATAGCAGGCATTTTTGCCGGCTATTCGCGGGACCGTCCGGGGCCGGCTCCTCAATAATCGCGTATCCGCTGCGGATCTTCCGCCAGCGTCCGATACCGCCACTTGAGGAATCCCCCCGTGTCCGATGCCGCTGCGCCCAAGCCCAAGTCCAAGAAGAAGCTGATGGTCATCGTGATCGCGGCCGTCGTGGTGCTGGCCATCGCCGGTGCCGGCGCCATGTTCATGATGAAGAAGAAGTCCGGCGGCGACGAGGACGGCGAGGAGGGCGCCGCCGCGGCGCCCGCCGCCCATGCCAAGCATGACGACAAGAACCCGCCGACCTTCCTGCCGATCGACAACCTGGTGGTGAACCTGGCCGACCCCGGCGGCGAGCGTTTCGCCCAGGTCGGCATCACCTTCCAGATGGCCGACGGCCACAGCGCCGATGCGCTCAAGACCAATATGCCGCGGGTGCGCAGCGCCATCCTGATGATGACCTCGCAGCGCACCTCGGCCGAGTTGCTCTCGCGCGAAGGCAAGGAAAAGCTGGCCAAGAACATCGCCGACGAAGCCTCGCGCACCTTCGGCATCGAGCCGGAAGACGAGGACGAGGACGAAGACGCCGCGCCCAAGAAGAAAAAGAAGAAACGCAAGGCCGCCCCCGAAAGCCCCGTCCAGGGTGTGCTCTTTTCCAGCTTCATCGTCCAGTGACGCTGGCAGCCCTCAGACTTTCCCTTCTCGCACAGTCGGAGATTCCGCATGAGTGAAGCCTTTCTTTCCCAGGAAGAAGTCGATGCCCTTCTCGAAGGCGTCACCGGCGAGAGCCAGAAGACGGTCGAGGAGGCCACCGATGCCGGCGGCATCCGCGACTACGACCTGTCGAGCCAGGAACGCATCGTCCGCGGGCGCATGCCGACGATGGAAATCGTCAACGAGCGTTTCGCCCGCAACCTGCGCGTCGGCCTGTTCAACTTCACCCGCCGCAATCCCGAGATCTCGGTGGGCACCGTCACCGTGCAGCGCTACAGCGCCTTCCTGCGCGAGCTGGCCGTGCCGACCAACTTCAACATCGTGGCCATCCGCCCGCTGCGCGGCAGCGGCTTGATCGTGTGCGAACCCGCGCTGCTGTTCGGCGTGATCGACACGCTCTACGGCGGCATCGGCAAGTTCCAGACCCGCATCGAGGGCCGCGACTTCTCGCCCACCGAGCAGCGTGTGATCAACCGCCTGGTCGATGTGGTCTGCGAGGAATACAAGAAGGCCTGGAGCGGCATCTATCCGCTGGAGCTGGAGTACCAGCGCTCGGAGATGCAGCCGCAGTTCGCCAACATCGCCACGCCGAGCGAGATCGTGGTGTCGAGTGCCTTCCAGCTGGAGATCGGCGACATCGTCGGCATGATCCACATCTGCATGCCTTACGCCACGCTGGAGCCGATCCGCGATGTGCTGTTCTCCTCGACGCAGGGCGACTCGATCGAGGTGGACCGGCGCTGGGTCAAGCTGCTCTCGCGCGAGATCCAGGCCGCCGAGGTGACGCTGGTGGCCGAGCTGGCCCAGGCCCAGGCCACCGTCGAGCAGTTGCTGGCCATGAAGGTCGGCGATTTCATCGAACTGGACCGGGCGCCGCGCATCGAGGCCACCATCGGCGGCGTGCCGATGTTCAGCTGCAGCTACGGCACCCACAACAGCAAGTACGCCATCCGCGTGGACGAACACCTGCGCAACAACGACAGCACCTGGATTGGAGAAAACAATGGCTGAAGATCCCACCAGCAATAGCGACGACGACATGTCGGCCTGGGCGGAGGCGCTGGAAGAGGCCAAGTCCGCGCCGGCCCGGCCGGACGGCTCCGACAACGGCGGCCCGCTGTTCCCCGAATCCAGCGTCTCGGCCTCGGCCACGGCCGATGCGGCGCTCGGCGACATCAACCGCGTGCTGGACATTCCCGTGCAGCTGTCGGTGGAGCTCGGCCGGGTGAAGGTGCCGATCAAGTACATCCTGCAGCTGGCGCAGGGCTCGGTGGTCGAGCTCGACGCGCTGGCCGGCGAGCCGATGGACGTGCTGGTCAACGGCTACCTGATCGCCCAGGGCGAAGTGGTGGTGGTGAACGACAAGTTCGGTATCCGCCTGACCGACGTGGTCACCCCGTCAGAACGCCTGCGCCGCGTCAGCAAGAACTGAAACAGGCGCTACAGTCCGGCCGATGAGTTCCATGACCCAGTCCCTGCTGTCCGTCGCCGTCTTCATCGCCGTGCTGGCGATGATCCCCTGGGGCTTGCGCAAGCTGAAACTGCGCAACGGCGGGACGCTCGGCGGCATGGCCGGCAGCGGCTCGCGGGTGGTGTCGGCCCTGGGCGTGGGCCCGACGCAGCGGGTGGTGACGGTGGAGGTCGGCCCGCCCGAGGCACGTGTCTGGCTGGTGCTGGGCGTGACCCAGCAATCGATCACGCCGCTGCACAACATGCCGGCACCGGGCTTCGCGCAGGCCGCCCGCCTGGTCGAGGCCACCACTCCCGCGGCCGCCGCTGCCCACGATTACCGGAACCCGGGCCATGCGTAAGGGCTATTTCGCCCTCGCGGCCCTGCTGCTGGCCGGCCTGCCGGCGCTGGCCTGGCCGCAGACCGTGCCGCCCAACGGCCAGCTGCCGCTGCTGCTGGGCACCGGCGCCAGCGGCACCAGCTTCTCGGTGCCGATCCAGACGCTGTTGTTCTTCACCGCGCTGTCCTTCCTGCCGGCAGTGCTGCTGATGATGACGTCCTTCACCCGCATCGTCATCGTGCTCTCGCTGCTGCGGCAGGCCATGGGCACGCAGTCGGCGCCGCCCAACCAGATCGTCATCGGGCTGTCGCTCTTCCTGACCTTCTTCGTCATGGGGCCGACGCTCGACCGCGTCTACCGCGAGGCCTACGCCCCCTACACCGCCCAGCAGATCACTTTCGACCAGGCGCTGGACCGCGGCGAAGCGCCGCTGCGCCTGTTCATGACCCGGCAGACCCGCCAGTCCGACTACGCGCTCTTCGCCCGCCTGGCGCGGCTGGAGGCCGGCGTGAAGATCGAGGACGCGCCTTTCCGCGTGCTGGTGCCGTCCTTCGTCACCAGCGAGCTGAAGTCGGCCTTCCAGATCGGCTTCATGATCTTCATCCCCTTCCTGGTCATCGACCTGGTGGTGGCCAGCGTGCTGATGTCGCTGGGCATGATGATGCTGTCGCCGGTGCTGGTGGCGCTGCCCTTCAAGCTGATGCTGTTCGTGCTGGCGGACGGCTGGAACCTCCTGATCGGCTCGCTCGCCGCGAGCTTCGCCCAATGAATCCGCAAATGGTCCTGACGACGGGGCAGGACGCCCTGGTCATGCTGCTGACGGTCTCCATGCCGCTGCTCGGCGTGGTGATGGTGGTGGGCCTGGTGGTGAGCATCTTCCAGGCCATCACCCAGATCAGCGAAGCCACGCTGTCCTTCGTGCCCAAGCTGATCGCGGCGATCGCGGTGTTCGCCATGATCGGCCCCTGGATGCTGACCACCCTGGTCGATTACCTGCGCCGCATGATCGAGGCGATCCCCAGCTACGTGGCCTGATCCGCGGTGATCTCCTTCTCGGAAGCCCAGATCGCGGCCTGGCTGTCGCCCATTCTCTGGCCCTTCCTGCGGGTGCTGGGCATGTTCTCGGTGGCGCCCATCTTCTCGATGCGTTCGATCCCGGTGCGGGCCAAGGTGGGCCTGGCGCTGCTGATCGCCATCGCGGCCCAGCCCAGCCTGACCGGCCAACCCATCATCGACGTGAACAGCCCCGGCGCGATGGGCGCGGTGGTGCAGCAGGTCGGCGTGGGCATGGCGATCGGCTTCGCGGTGCGGCTGGTGTTTTCAGCGGTGGAGCTGGCGGGCGAGCTGATCGGCCTGCAGATGGGCCTGAACTTCGCCTCCTTCTTCAACCCGGCCTCGGGCGGGCAGGCCAGCGCGGTCTCGGCCTTCTTCGGCCAGATCTCGCTGTTGCTCTTCATCGTGGTCAACGGCCACCTGACGCTGGTGATGGCGGTGGTGCGCAGCTTCCGCACCTTTCCGGCCGACGGCAACATCCTGGAAGTGCTGGCCAAGATCCAGCTCTACCAGCTGGGCACCGAGCTGTTCGCCAGCGCGCTGTGGATCGCCTTGCCGATGATCGCGCTGCTGGTGTTCACCAGCCTGGCGCTGGGCATCATCTCGCGGGTGGCGCCGCAGATGAACATCTATGCGATCGGTTTTCCGATCACGCTGAGCGTGGGCATGGTGGGCATCGCCGCGACCCTGCCGATGCTGGACACGCCCTTGCTGGCTTTGATGGAAAAGGTCATCGACCTCTTCATCCGCTAGCCCTCAGACCAGCCCGTTGCGGATCGCGTAGACCGTCAGCTCGGCATTGTTCGACAGGCCCAGCTTCTCCATCACCCGGCTGCGGTAGACGCTGACCGTCTTGGGGCTGAGCATCAGCTCCTCGGCGATGTCCGACAGGCGCCGGCCGGAGGCGATCTTCAGCAGGGTCTGCAGCTCGCGCTCCGACAGGGTGGAGTGCGGCGATTCGGCCACCGGCTTGGCCACGCTCTCGGCCAGCATCTGCGCCACCTCGGGCGTCAGGTACTTGCGGCCCGAGGCCACGGTGCGCACCGCGGCGACCAGCTCGGCCGGGTCGCCGGCCTTGTTGATGTAGCCGAAGGCGCCGGCGCGCAGGCAGCGGATGGCGTATTGGTCTTCCGGGTACATGGAGACCACCAGCACGCGGATCGTGACGTCGGTTTCCTTCAGCGTGGCCAGCACTTCCAGGCCGCCGCGGCCGGGCATGCTGAGGTCCAGCAGCAGCACGTCGCAGGGCTGGGTGCGCAGGGCTTCGCGCAGCTCGGCATAGCTGCCGACGTCGGCGGTGACGGTCACGTCGACCGCGTCGGCCAGGGTGTCGCGGATGCCGCGGCGCACCAGCGCATGGTCGTCGCACAGCATGACGCGGATCATGGCGCTTCTCCTTCGGTGGCGGCGGCAGCGGAGGCGGGATCGAGCGGCACCGACAGGATGATGGAGGTGCCGCCGCCCGGGCGGGCGCTGACGTCCATCCAGCCGCCCACGGTGCGGGCGCGTTCCTGCAGGCCGCGCAGGCCGAAGGCGCGCGGCTTGTCGAGCATCTGCGCGGGCAGGCCGGCGCCGTTGTCGGCGATCTCCAGGGTCAGCACGCCTTCTCCGTCGGTCAGTTCGATGCGGACTTCGGTGCTCTCGGGTGCGTGTTTGATGATGTTGGTCAGGGCTTCTTGCGCGGTGCGGTAGGCGGCCAGTTCGACCGTGGGGGGCAGGGCGATGCGTTCGGCAGGCGCCAGGATGCGCACCGGCGTGGCGGTGCGGCGGGTGAAATTGTCGGCCAGCCACTGGATGGCGGCGCCTATGCCCTGCTCCAGCACCGGCGGGCGCAGGTTCATCATGATGCGCTGGCTGGCGTCCATGGCGTGGCGCAGCATGTCGACGCCGGCCTGGGCATGGCGCTGCATCTCCTCGTTCTCGGCATGGCGCACGATCCAGGCCAGGTCGAACTTGACAGCCGCCAGCGATCCGCCGATGTCGTCGTGGATCTCGCGCGAGATGGCGGCGCGCTCCTGCTCGATGCTCTGCTGCAGGTGTTCGGTGAGTTCGGCCAGGCGGCGCTCCGACACCGCCAGTTCGCGGTCGGCCTGCTCCCGGGCGCGCTGCGCGCTGCGGAAATCGATGGCCCGGGCGATCACGTGGGGCAGCTTGGCGATGTCGTCCTTGAGCAGGTAGTCGCTGATGCCGCGGCGGATCGCATTGACCGCGGCCGCCTCGCCGATGGCGCCCGACAGCACCACGAAGGGCGGGGTGTCGCGCTGGCTGGTGCCGATGGCGTTCCAGGCATCCAGGGCGGTGAAGCCGGCCAGGTTGTAGTCGGCGATCAGCACGTCGAAGCTGTGCTCGTCCAGCGCCTGCAGCAGGGCCTCCAGGGTCTCCACCCGCTTCAGCTCGAAAGGCCGGCCGGCGCGCTGCAGCGTCATGCGCACCAGCGCATGGTCGGTCGGCGAATCCTCCAGGTGCAGGATGCGCAGGGGGAGAGGGGGTCATCTGCCATGCATGAAGTTTCCTGACGCGAGGCCATCATTTCACGAAGGCGCATTCATGCGCATGGTTGCTAGTGGGTGATTACAACAAACCATATAAAAATGCGTGAAGTCTGCCTTAATTGTGCCGATATGTATGCGTAAGATAGAGGCATCCGTAACCGGTCTGCCTCGACCCACCGACACCCGTGGCATTTGCTCAGGACGCAGTCGCAGCCCCGCTGCAAGGCGTCCCGCAAGGATGGAGATTCGATGCAAACACCGCTCGCCCCCGATGGCGGTCCTGCCGTGCAAATACCGCTGATGGTGGTCGCCGAAGTGCAGGATTCGCTGTTGGTCGTCATGCACGACCTGCAACGCCTGCAAGGGCTTCTGTCCCACGCCTGCGACAACCTGATGGACCGCTTCGGCGAGGCCAACACGCATCTGGCGCCGATCCAGACGCAGGCCGACGGCGTGCCCGGCGCGCTGGATTCGCTGCGCGCCGCCATCACCGAGCTGCAGTTCCAGGACATGGCCTCGCAGCTCATCGTCCATACCACCCGGGTGCTGCAGGGCTGTGCCTTCCGCCTGGCAGCCGAATCGATGGGGCAGGAAGAGGGCGAGGAGGCGAGCCCCTTCACCGACATCCAGCCCGAACGCCCCAATCCGGTCACGCAGAGCGAGATGGACGCCGGTTCCATCGAGCTGTTCTGACCGCCCTCACGCATCGCCCATACGTTAGCTGGAGCCAAATACATGTTTTCGATCCTCGCTGTTGATGACTCACCATCCATGCGAAAAATGGTTTCTTTCACCCTGAGCGGCGCCGGCTACCACGTGGTGGAGGCGGTGGACGGCCAGGACGCCTTCGAGAAGGCCCAGACCGAGAAGATCGACCTGGTGCTGGCCGACCAGAACATGCCGCGCCTCGACGGCATCGGCCTGACCCGCCTGCTGCGCGAGAACCCGAAATTCAAGACCACGCCCATCCTGATCCTGACCACCGAGTCCAGCGACCAGATGAAGCAGGCCGGCCGCGCCGCCGGTGCCACCGGCTGGCTGGTCAAGCCTTTCGATCCGAACCGCCTGATCGAAGTCATCCAGAAAGTCATCCGCTGAGCGCGGCGCCGGGAGCGTAGAAGATGAAGAACTTGGGAGCCTTCAATGGCTGACGTGCAAAGTGCTGGCGGCGGGGCCGATTTCGACCTGAGCCAGTTCTACGAAATCTTTTTCGAGGAAGCCGGCGAGAACCTCGACCAGATGGAGCAGATGCTGCTCAACCTGGACCTCGCCCATGCGGACGACGAGGAGCTCAACGGCATCTTCCGTTGCGCGCATTCGATCAAGGGCGGTGCGGCGACCTTCGGTTTCTCCGATGTGGCCGAGCTGACCCACCACATGGAGTCGCTGCTGGACAAGCTGCGGCGCCACGAGCTGCAGCCGGTGCCGGCGATGGTGGATGTGCTGCTGGAATCGGCCGACGCATCGCGCAGCCTGCTGGCGCGCCACCAGTCGGGCGATGAAGGCGAATCGCCCGACACCTCGGACCTGGTCCGCCGCATCGCCGGCCTGGCCGCCGGCCAGGCGCCGCAAGCCGCCGCCGCGCCGGCACCCGCGCCAGTGGCGGCGCCCGCGCCGGCACCGGCACCGGTGGCAGCCGCTCCGGCGCCCGCGCCAGCGCCCGCAGCTGCTGCACCGGCCCCCGCCGCGGCCAGCGGCCAGCGTTCGATCGAGATCCACGTCGGCCCGCTGGAGCGGCCCGACCAGGCCGATGCGATCCGCGAACTGTTCCGCGACATCCCGGGCCTGGGCACCATCGAGGCGCTGCCTTCGGTGGAGCCGGACATGCGCTCCTTCGCGGTCGAGACCGCCTCTTCCGACGCCGACCTGCTCGACCTGTTCGTCTTTCACGTGGCCAAGGAGCAGGTGCGCATCCTGCCGCGCGCGCCGCAGGAGCCGGTGGCTTCGGAGAATCCGGCGGAGCCCGCCGAGCCGGTGGACCCGGATGTGGTCGAGGCGGAGGCCGCGGCCAAGCGCCCCTTCGGCTTCTTCCACGACGCGCCCGGCTCGCCGATCGCTTCCTTCGGCCTGTTCGAGGGCGCGCCCGGCGTGCCCGAGGGCGAGCCGACCAGCTCCACCGCCGTGGCCGCGCCGCGCGCCGCCGCCGCCACTGCCAAGTCGAACCAGACGCAGCTCGAAGCCAGCAGCATCCGCGTGGCGGTGAGCAAGGTCGACCAGCTGATCAACCTGGTCGGCGAACTGGTGATCACCCAGGCCATGCTGGCGCAGAACAGCCAGGGCCTGGATCCTGCGCAGTACCAGCAGCTGATGAGCGGCCTGGCCGACCTGGACCGCAACACCCGCGATCTGCAGGAATCGGTCATGTCGATCCGCATGATCCCGATGTCCACCGTGTTCAGCCGCTTCCCGCGCATGCTGCGCGACCTGGCCAACAAGCTGGGCAAGAAGGTGGACCTGGTCACGCAGGGCGAAGCCACCGAGCTGGACAAGAGCCTGGTCGAGAAGATCACCGATCCGCTGACCCACCTGGTGCGCAACAGCTGCGACCACGGCATCGAACTGCCGGAAGTGCGGCTGGCCAACGGCAAGTCCGAGACCGGCACCATCACCCTGTCGGCCTCCCACCAGGGCGGCTCCATCGTGATCGAGGTGCGCGACGACGGCCGCGGCCTGTCGCGCCAGAAGATCCTGCAGAAGGCGCAGGAGCGCGGCATCGAGGTGTCGGACCAGATGTCCGACAGCGATGTCTGGAACCTGATCTTCGCGCCCGGCTTCTCGACGGCCGAGCAGGTCACCGACGTGTCCGGCCGCGGTGTCGGCATGGACGTGGTGAAGAAGAACATCCACTCGCTGGGCGGCTCGGTCGACATCGACTCGGTGGACGGCTACGGCATGAAGGTCTCGGTGCGGCTGCCGCTGACGCTGGCCATCATGGACGGCATGTCGGTGCGTGTCGGCGAGGAGGTCTACATCCTGCCGCTGTCCTCGGTGATCGAATCCTTCCAGGTCGAACCCGAGACGGTCAGCACCATCGCCCAGGGCTCGCAGCTGGTGAAGGTGCGCTCCGACTACATGCCGGTGGTGGCGCTGGAACGTTTGTTCCAGGTGCCGCGCCCGGCCGGCGCTGCGGACAGCACCATCATGGTGGTGATCGAGGCCGACGGCAGCCGAGTGGCGCTGGCGGTGGACGAACTGCTGGGCCAGCACCAGGTGGTGGTGAAGAACCTGGAAACCAATTACCGGCGGGTGTCGAACATCTCGGGCGCGACCATCCTGGGCGATGGCAAGGTGGCGCTGATCCTGGATACCGGCGGCCTGGTCCGCCGCGCGCGCCACTGAGCGCCGACGACCCCATAGCGCAAGAAAGGAAGATCAGATGAGCTTGAACGGAAAAATGGACGAAGGCGCGGCCAAGGGCACCAGGGAGTACCTGACCTTCCGCCTGGACAAGGAAGAGTACGGCATCGACATCCTGAAGGTGCAGGAGATCCGCGGCTACGAGCCGCCGACCCGCATCGCCAATGCGCCGGCCTTCATCAAGGGCGTGGTCAACCTGCGCGGCACCATCGTGCCGATCGTGGACATGCGCCTGAAGTTCAACTGCGAGCAGGCCGACTACAACAGCTTCACCGTGGTCATCATCCTGAACCTGCGCAACCGCGTGGTCGGCATCGTGGTGGACTCGGTGAGCGACGTGCTGGAGCTGAGCCCGGACAACATCAAGGCCGCGCCCGAGATCGAAAGCGTGATCGACAACGGCTGCATCCTGGGCCTGGGCTCGGTCGGCGAACGCATGCTGATCCTGCTGGACATCGAGAAACTCATGTCGAGCGTCGACATGGGCCTCGTGCCGGCCGAAGCCTGAAGGCCGGATCTTTCCGAGCCCCGTCACCCATGGCCGCCGTGCGCGAACGCTCTGCTCCCTCCACCGGCGGATCGGTGCCCACCCAGAACCGTGAGTTCACCTGGACCGACCGGGACTTCGACCGCGTCCGCGAACTCATCTACCAGCGCGCCGGCATCGACCTGCAGGCGGGCAAGCATGCGATGGTCTACAGCCGGCTGTCGCGCCGGCTGCGCGAGACGGGGCATTCGAGCTTCGCCGAATACCTCACCTGGCTGGAGCGCACCGACGGGCCGGAGTGGCAGGAGTTCGTCAACGCGCTCACCACCAACCTGACCTCCTTCTTCCGCGAGCAGCACCATTTCGAGATCCTGGCCGACCTGCTCAGGCAGCGGCCTGCCGGACCATGGAACATGTGGTGCAACGCGGCCTCGACCGGCGAGGAGCCTTATTCCATCGTGATGACGGCGGCCGAGGCGCTGGGCAACGGCGGCAAGTTCAAGCTCAGCGCCAGCGACATCGATTCCAAGGTGCTGGCCACGGCCGCCAACGGCGTGTATCGGGCCGATGCGATCAAGGGCCTTTCGCAGGCGCAGCTGCAGCGCTTCTGCCTGCGCGGCAAGAACGGCAATGCGGGCTTGGTGCGCATGCGGCCCGAGCTGCGCTCGGCCATCGACTTCCTGAGTGTCAACCTGATCCGCGACGACTGGCCCTTCAAGGACCCGTTCGACGTGGTGTTCTGCCGGAACGTGATGATCTATTTCGACGGACCCACCCAGCGCAGCGTGCTCGAACGCATCCACCGTGTGATGAAACCCGGCGCCATGCTTTTCGTCGGCCATGCCGAGAACTTCAGCGACTCGCGTGACCTGTTCACCCTGCGCGGAAAGACCGTCTATGAACGCCGCTGAGGCACTGGCCCAACGTCCCGGATCGCGCGCGCCCGGCTCTTCGCTGGAGGTTTTGAAGTCGACCCGGCGCAAGGCCGGCGAGGCCTCCTTCTTCTACTTCGACCACCACTTCCAGCACAACGCGGTGAAGGTGCTGCCGGGCGAGTACTTCGTCTCCAACGAGCAGGTGGTCATCATGACCGTGCTCGGTTCCTGCATCGCCGCCTGCCTGTGGGACAGCCGCGCCGGGGTCGGCGGCATGAACCACTTCATGCTGCCCGAGAGCGATGCGTCGGACGTGTCCGGCCGCTACGGCTCCTATGCGATGGAGTTGCTGATCAACGAGATGATGAAGGCCGGCGCGAGGCGCGAGAGCCTGCAGGCCAAGATCTTCGGCGGCGCGCAGGTGATGGCCGGCTTCACCACCATGAACGTGGGCGAGCGCAACACCGCCTTCGTGCAGGAGTACCTGCGCACCGAACGCATTCCGCTGCTGGCCGAGGATGTGCTGGACATCTGCCCGCGCAAGGTCTGCTTCTTTCCGACGACCGGCAAGGCCATGGTCAAGCGCCTGGCGCATGCCCATCCCGAATCCCTGCTCAGCCAGGAACGGCGCGGCAACGCGGCGACGGTCGCGCAGACCACCTCGGGTGGCTCGGTCGACCTGTTCTAAAAATAACGAATTCCCATGAACAAGATCAGTGTCATCGTCGTGGACGACTCGGCCCTGGTGCGCAGCCTGCTGTCGGAAATCATCAACCGCCAGCCTGACATGAGCTGCATAGGCACGGCCAATGATCCGCTGGTGGCGCGCGAGATGATCCGCGAACGCAATCCGGATGTGATCACCCTCGACGTGGAGATGCCGCGCATGGACGGCATCGACTTCCTGGGCCGGCTGATGCGGCTGCGGCCGATGCCGGTGGTGATGATCTCCACCCTGACCGACCGCGGCGCCGAAGTGACGATGCGGGCGCTGGAGCTGGGCGCGGTCGATTTCGTGGCCAAGCCGCGTGTCGGCGTGGCCTCGGGGCTGAAGGACCTGTCCGAGCAGATCGTGGAGAAGATCCGCATCGCCGCCAAGGCCAAGGTGCGGCGTGCACCGGTGGCGGCAACGCCTGCGGCCGCGGCACCGGGTGCGGCGCCGGTAGCGGCGCCGCCTTCGAGCGCGGCGCTGCTGGGCCGGGTCTCGACCGAGAAACTCATCTTCATCGGTGCCTCGACCGGCGGCACCGAGGCGATCCGCCACATCCTGGTGGCGCTGCCGGCCGACTGCCCGGCCATCGCCATCACCCAGCACATGCCACCGGGTTTCACCGCCAGCTTCGCGCAGCGGCTGGACTCGCAGTGCAGGATCTCGGTGAAGGAAGCCGTCGACGGCGAGCGCATCCTGCCCGGCCATGCCTACATCGCACCGGGCGGCCGGCAGTTCAGCATCGGTCGCAGTGGCGCCAACTATGTGGCGGTGGTGCAGGACACCGAGCCGGTCAACCGCCACAAGCCCTCGGTCGAGGTGCTGTTCCAGTCGGCGGCGCGGGTGGCGGGCCGCAATGCCTACGGCATCATGCTGACCGGCATGGGCGCCGACGGCGCCAAGGCCATGCGCGAGATGAAGGACGCCGGCAGCTACAACTACGTGCAGGACGAGGCCAGCTGCATCGTCTTCGGCATGCCGCGCGAGGCGATCGCCCATGGAGCCGCCAACGAGGTGCTGCCGCTGGACCAGATCGCGGCGGCGCTGATCCTGAAGCTGCGCTCGGGCAACGAGGTTCGGCACCGCGTCTGAGCGTGCCGCCTGTTGCGCCCGCCGCGGGCTAGAGCATTTCTTCCGGCGCGAAGGGGCCGGCGATATCCACCATCAGCTTGAGGCTGGTGCTGGCATCGGGCTCGGAAGTGAGCACCTGGCCGGCGCGCTCCTTGTCCGATGCGGGCACATGCCAGACGAGTCTTCCGTCCTGCATGGCCGGGCGGTAACTGTCCTGCAGCGCCTGCTCGATCGCCGGCGTGAGTTCCCCCGACAGGCTGCGGCTGCGGATGACGATGGCCTGCTCGGTGTTCTGCAGCGCCGAGCGCAGGTCCAGGTTCATGGTGCCGACGACCAGCAGCCGCCCATCCATCACCAGCGTCTTGGCATGCAGGCTGGAGCGCGACTGCGGCGTGGAGCCGAGGAAGCGGCGCTCGGTCTCGCCCATGGCCTTCAGTTCGTAGAGTTCGATGCCCAGGGCCAGCAGCGCCTTGCGGTAGCGGGCATACCCCACATGGGCCAGCGGCGCGTCGTTGGACGCAAGCGAGTTGGTGAGCACCCGGATGCGCACGCCACGGGCGCGTATGCCTTCGAAGGCCTTCATCATCTCGGCGCCGGGCACGAAGTAGGGCGAGACGATCAGCAGGTCGGACTTCGCCCGCTGGATCAGGTTGATCATGCCGTCGACCACGGTTTCGTCTTCGTCGTCCGGTTCGTCGCCGCTGATCTTTTCGGGGTGGTCGGCCACGTAGGTCGCCGGCGCCCAGTTCAGTTTCAGCGTGCCTTTTTCGATGTCCTGGGCGATGCCGGCCGAGCCGGGTACCGGGCGTGCGGAGTCCGGTTCCGCGGGGGCGGCGGCGGCGGATGTGTCTGCCGGATGGCTCTCGCCGCCTTGCGCCGGTGCGGCGTCGGGTTGCGGCTTGCGTTTGCGGTCCAGCGACTGGCGTTCCTGCTGCGTGAGCAGCGTCGCGGCGGGATAGGCCAGCGGATTGTTCCAGTAGGCGTCGAAGGTGCCGGAGATCTGGCGCACCAGTGCGCCCGCGACCAGCACGTCGAGGTCGAGGAAGTTGCTCTTGCTGTCCTGCCCGAAGTACTCGTCGCCCAGGTTGCGGCCGCCGGTGACGGCCAGCACGTTGTCGGCGATGAGGGCCTTGTTGTGCATGCGCTGCTGGATGCGCTGGAAGTCGAACAGGGCCGTGAAAAGGCGCCCGGGCTGCCAGTTGCGCGGGCCCTGCACCGGGTTGAACAGGCGCACCTCGATGCCCGGCACCTCGTCCATGCGCAGCACCCTGGCGTTCTCGCCGCCGGCGTTGAAGTCGTCGATCAGCATGCGCACCCGCACGCCTCGCGCGGCGGCCGCGCGCACGCGCTGCAGCAGCGCTTCGGTGGAGCGGTCGTAGTGGATGCTGTAGTACTGCAGGTCGATGGTCTTCTCGGCCGTGTCGATCAGGGCCAGCCGCGCACCGTAGGCGCTTTCGACATCGCCCAGCAAACGAAAGCCCGCGCGGTGGCGGGCCTGGGTGTCGGTGGGGGCGTCGGCCGCGATGCGGGTCGCCAGCGTGGTCGCCGACGGATCCTGCAGGGCCTTGGATTCGACGCGGCCCTCGTTGGCCGGCAGCCCGGCGCAACCCGACAGGAGGGCTGCGAACCCGAGGGCGGCAAGAGCAGAACAGGAGGCCCGGCGCAGGTGCGGGGAGAGAACGGAAGCGACGGGCATGGGAGGCGAGGGGAGCTGGCCGGAGCGGTCCGCCGACTGTAGGGACGGCCGGCCGCCCGGTCTGTCGGACGATGCGCCAGCCGCCCCCGGGCCTCAGGCCGACAGCTGGTCCCAGCGTTCCAGCGCGCCCAGCAGCAGTTCGTCGATCTCGGCCGTGCGCTGCGCCAGCGTGGTGGCGCGTGCCGCATCCTTGGCATAGATGGAGCCGTCCGCCAGGACATCGGCGATCTCCTTCTGCTCGGCTTCCAGCGTGGCGATGGTCTGCGGCAGCTCGGTCAACTCGCGCTGCTCCTTGAAGCTGAGCTTGCGTTTGGACGCGGCGGGCGCCGGGGCCGGTGCGGGGGCAGGTGCCGCCTTGGGCGCGGCGGCCGGCGGCGTCGGCGCGCTGGTCTGGCGCTGGGCGATCTCGCGCGCACGGCGCGACTGGAGCAGCCAGTCCTCGATGCCGCCTTCATATTCGCGCCAGAGCCCGTTGCCCTCGGCCACGACCAGGCTGGTCACCACGTTGTCCAGAAAGGTCCTGTCATGGCTGACCAGGAACACCGTGCCCTCGTAGTTCTGCAGCAGGTCTTCCAGCAGTTCGAGGGTGTCGATGTCCAGGTCGTTGGTCGGCTCGTCGAGCACCAGCACATTGACCGGACGCGCGAAGAGGCGCGCCAGCAGCAGCCGGTTGCGTTCACCGCCCGAGAGCGAGCGCACCGGCGAGTTGGCGCGTGCGGGCGCGAAGAGGAAGTCGCTCAGGTAGCTCTTGACGTGCTTGCGCTGGTTGCCGATCTCGATCCATTCGCTGCCGGGGCTGATGAAGTCCTCCAGCGTGGCGTCGAGGTCGAGCTTGTCGCGCATCTGGTCGAAATAGGCCACTTCCAGGTTGGAGCCCTGGCGGATCTTGCCGCTGTCGGGCGCGAGTTCGCCCAGGATCATCTTGAGCAGCGTGGTCTTGCCCGCGCCGTTGGAGCCCACCAGGCCGATCTTGTCGCCACGCAGGATGGTGCCGCTGAAGCCGCGCACGATGTCGCGGTCGCCGTAACGCTTGCTGACGTCGGTCAGCTCCGCGACGATCTTGCCGGAGGACTGGCCGGAGGCCACATCCATGTTGACGCGGCCGACCGCGTCCCGCCGCACGGCGCGCTGGCTGCGCATGTCCTTGAGGCGCTCGATGCGGCTCTGGCTGCGGGTGCGGCGGGCCTCGACGCCCTTGCGGATCCAGATCTCTTCCTGGGCCAGCAGCTTGTCGGCCTTGGCGTTGATCACCGCTTCCTGGGCGAGCTGGTCGGCCTTCTGCGTCACGTAGGCGGCGAAGTTGCCGGGGTAGGAACGCAGCTGGCCACGGTCCAGTTCCACGATGCGGGTGGCGACACGGTCCAGGAAGGAGCGGTCATGGGTGATGGTGATGATGCTGCCCTTGAAGTCGATCAGCAGGTTCTCCAGCCATTCGATCGCATCGAGGTCCAGGTGGTTGGTGGGTTCGTCGAGCAGCAGCACGTCGGGCCGCGCCACCAGCGCCTGGGCCAGGGCCACACGCTTGCGCATGCCGCCAGAAAGGGTCGCGATGCGCGCTTCGGGCGAGAGGCGCAGGCGGTGCAGGGTTTCTTCCACCCGCTGTTCCCAGTTCCAGGCGTCGTAGGCCTCGATCTCCTGCTGCAGCAAATCCAGGTCGGCCTCCGGATCGCCTGATAGATAACGATCGCGCGCGGCGATGGCCGGCGCGATGCCCTGGGACACCGCCTCGAAGATGGTGGACTCCGGATCGAGGACCGGCTCCTGCGTCACATAGGAAGTGCGAATCCCCCTTTGCACCTGGAAGTTGCCGTCGTCGGCCTTCTCCAGGCCGCCCAGTATCTTGAGGAGGGACGACTTGCCCGCACCATTGCGCCCGATGAGGCCGACGCGTTCGGCGGACTCCAGGGCAAAGTCGGCGTGATCGAGGAGGGGGACATGGCCGAAGGCCAGTTGTGCATCAAGCAGCGTAAGAAGAGCCATGGGGACATTATCCGGTCCAAAGCGCTTGCGGGCTGAATTTCCTGTGCTATAGTCGCTGGCTCAGCACAACACAGTGCGCTGCTTTTGCAGCAAGTTGGTTGCGCTGAGCGGGTCGAAAAGTTTTTTACGGTTGTTTGACGAAAGTCGAAAAAGCAGTATAGAATTCGAGGCTCAGCAGAAAACGGCGAGTTAGAAGAAATTCAGCGAGTTGTTCGAAGCGAGTGAAAAAAAGTTTGACACGAACTTCAAAAACGGTGTAGAATTTAAGGCTCAGCTGATCGCAGCTAGCAGGCAAAACAGGGTAGCAAACGCTGCCGGGTTTTGCGGGAAATCTTTAAAAACTTACAGCCGATAAGCGTGGGCGTTTGAGAGGCGACTTGCCAAGGTTCACAGAACCAGAGAGTCTTAACTGACTCTCATCAAACGCTCATGAGAATAGAAGTGAAGTCACTTCAATTCCGTTTTTATGAGTAAAACAATCAAGATCGAACTGTAGAGTTTGATCCTGGCTCAGATTGAACGCTGGCGGCATGCCTTACACATGCAAGTCGAACGGTAACAGGTCTTCGGATGCTGACGAGTGGCGAACGGGTGAGTAATACATCGGAACGTGCCCGATCGTGGGGGATAACGCAGCGAAAGCTGTGCTAATACCGCATACGATCTACGGATGAAAGCGGGGGATCGCAAGACCTCGCGCGGACGGAGCGGCCGATGGCAGATTAGGTAGTTGGTGGGGTAAAGGCCTACCAAGCCTGCGATCTGTAGCTGGTCTGAGAGGACGACCAGCCACACTGGGACTGAGACACGGCCCAGACTCCTACGGGAGGCAGCAGTGGGGAATTTTGGACAATGGGCGCAAGCCTGATCCAGCAATGCCGCGTGCAGGATGAAGGCCTTCGGGTTGTAAACTGCTTTTGTACGGAACGAAAAGACTTGTCCTAATACGATGGGTCGATGACGGTACCGTAAGAATAAGCACCGGCTAACTACGTGCCAGCAGCCGCGGTAATACGTAGGGTGCAAGCGTTAATCGGAATTACTGGGCGTAAAGCGTGCGCAGGCGGTAATGTAAGACAGATGTGAAATCCCCGGGCTCAACCTGGGAACTGCATTTGTGACTGCATTGCTGGAGTGCGGCAGAGGGGGATGGAATTCCGCGTGTAGCAGTGAAATGCGTAGATATGCGGAGGAACACCGATGGCGAAGGCAATCCCCTGGGCCTGCACTGACGCTCATGCACGAAAGCGTGGGGAGCAAACAGGATTAGATACCCTGGTAGTCCACGCCCTAAACGATGTCAACTGGTTGTTGGGTCTTCATTGACTCAGTAACGAAGCTAACGCGTGAAGTTGACCGCCTGGGGAGTACGGCCGCAAGGTTGAAACTCAAAGGAATTGACGGGGACCCGCACAAGCGGTGGATGATGTGGTTTAATTCGATGCAACGCGAAAAACCTTACCCACCTTTGACATGTACGGAACTCGCCAGAGATGGCTTGGTGCTCGAAAGAGAACCGTAACACAGGTGCTGCATGGCTGTCGTCAGCTCGTGTCGTGAGATGTTGGGTTAAGTCCCGCAACGAGCGCAACCCTTGTCATTAGTTGCTACATTTAGTTGGGCACTCTAATGAGACTGCCGGTGATAAACCGGAGGAAGGTGGGGATGACGTCAAGTCCTCATGGCCCTTATAGGTGGGGCTACACACGTCATACAATGGCTGGTACAGAGGGTTGCCAACCCGCGAGGGGGAGCTAATCCCATAAAGCCAGTCGTAGTCCGGATCGCAGTCTGCAACTCGACTGCGTGAAGTCGGAATCGCTAGTAATCGCGGATCAGAATGTCGCGGTGAATACGTTCCCGGGTCTTGTACACACCGCCCGTCACACCATGGGAGCGGGTTCTGCCAGAAGTAGTTAGCCTAACCGTAAGGAGGGCGATTACCACGGCAGGGTTCGTGACTGGGGTGAAGTCGTAACAAGGTAGCCGTATCGGAAGGTGCGGCTGGATCACCTCCTTTCTGGAAAAACTAGCAGGTTTAGCGTTATTGAACGCCCACACTTATCGGTTGTTGGAAGAAGTCGAGTCACTCGGCGAATGGGTCTGTAGCTCAGCTGGTTAGAGCACTGTGTTGATAACGCAGGGGTCGTTGGTTCGAGCCCAACTAGACCCACCATTTCGGGTGACTGGATAGAAGAGATATGGCGTGAGGCCACTTGGGGGATTAGCTCAGCTGGGAGAGCACCTGCTTTGCAAGCAGGGGGTCGTCGGTTCGATCCCGTCATCCTCCACCATTCTTCTTCGAAGTCAACAATAGATACTTATGATTCTGGAATGAAATTCTGGGTTCAATACCAAAGCAGCTTTGCAAGAGGCTGTTTTGTTGTTGATCGTGATAGTGCGATTGATCGGCTGTTCTTTAAAAATTCATAGAGTCTAATCAGTGTTGCCGGCGGAAAGAGGGTTATCCCTCACCGTGCCGCCGGTGACATGAATTTTTGATTGCGTCAAAACGAATATTCAGACTAAGTCTGGAAATTCAAAGTATCGATCCGCAAGGGTCATACGGCATAACGCGTCAGGTGAAAGACCTGACAATTCCTTGATAGTGCGGCGATGTTTCGATGAGAGACGTCAAAGTTATAGGGTCAAGTGAATAAGAGCATGTGGTGGATGCCTTGGCGATGATAGGCGACGAAGGACGTGATAGCCTGCGATAAGCTTCGGGGAGCTGGCAAATTAGCTTTGATCCGGAGATTTCCGAATGGGGAAACCCACCTTTAGGGGTATCGCATGATGAATACATAGTCATGCGAGGCGAACCGGGTGAACTGAAACATCTCAGTAGCTCGAGGAAAAGACATCAACCGAGATTCCGAAAGTAGTGGCGAGCGAAATCGGAAGAGCCTGCTGGTGATAGCACGACGGTTAGCAAAATGATCTGGAAAGGTCAGCCATAGCAGGTGATAGCCCTGTATGCGAAAACCGACGTGTGGTACTAGGCCAGCGACAAGTAGGGCGGGACACGTGTAATCCTGTCTGAATATGGGGGGACCATCCTCCAAGGCTAAATACTCATCATCGACCGATAGTGAACTAGTACCGTGAGGGAAAGGCGAAAAGAACCCCGGGAGGGGAGTGAAATAGATCCTGAAACCGCATGCTTACAAAAAGTAGGAGCCCGCAAGGGTGACTGCGTACCTTTTGTATAATGGGTCAGCGACTTACATTCAGTGGCAAGGTTAACCGAATAGGGAAGCCGTAGAGAAATCGAGTCCGAATAGGGCGTCCAGTCGCTGGGTGTAGACCCGAAACCAAGTGATCTATCCATGGCCAGGATGAAGGTGCCGTAACAGGTACTGGAGGTCCGAACCGACTAGTGTTGCAAAACTAGCGGATGAGCTGTGGATAGGGGTGAAAGGCTAAACAAACTTGGAAATAGCTGGTTCTCTCCGAAAACTATTTAGGTAGTGCCTCAAGTATTACCTGCGGGGGTAGAGCACTGTTTTGGCTAGGGGGTCATGGCGACTTACCAAACCAAGGCAAACTCCGAATACCGCAGAGTACAGCTTGGGAGACAGAGCACCGGGTGCTAACGTCCGGACTCAAGAGGGAAACAACCCAGACCGCCAGCTAAGGTCCCTAAAATTGGCTAAGTGGGAAACGAAGTGGGAAGGCTAAAACAGTCAGGATGTTGGCTTAGAAGCAGCCATCATTTAAAGAAAGCGTAATAGCTCACTGATCGAGTCGTCCTGCGCGGAAGATGTAACGGGGCTAAGCCAGTTACCGAAGCTGCGGATGTGTCATTTATGGCACGTGGTAGGAGAGCGTTCTGTAGGCCTGTGAAGGTGTCTTGTAAAGGATGCTGGAGGTATCAGAAGTGCGAATGCTGACATGAGTAGCGTTAAAGGGGGTGAAAAGCCCCCTCGCCGTAAGCGCAAGGTTTTCTACGCAACGTTCATCGGCGTAGAGTGAGTCGGCCCCTAAGGCGAGGCAGAGATGCGTAGCTGATGGGAAACAGGTCAATATTCCTGTACCGATCAATAGTGCGATGTGGGGACGGAGAAGGTTAGCTCAGCCAACTGTTGGACATGTTGGTTCAAGCCTGTAGTCGTGCCTGGTAGGCAAATCCGCCGGGCTTAGATGAGGGGTGATAACGAGTCTGCTTGCAGACGAAGTGAGTGATACCCTGCTTCCAGGAAAAGCCACTAAGCTTCAGCTATTGACGACCGTACCGCAAACCGACACTGGTGCGCGAGATGAGTATTCTAAGGCGCTTGAGAGAACTCGGGAGAAGGAACTCGGCAAATTGACACCGTAACTTCGGAAGAAGGTGTGCCTTTAGTAGGTGAAGGGATTTACTCCTGGAGCCCAATGAGGTTGCAAAAAATCGGTGGCTGCGACTGTTTATTAAAAACACAGCACTCTGCAAACACGAAAGTGGACGTATAGGGTGTGACGCCTGCCCGGTGCTGGAAGATTAAATGATGGGGTGCAAGCTCTTGATTGAAGTCCCAGTAAACGGCGGCCGTAACTATAACGGTCCTAAGGTAGCGAAATTCCTTGTCGGGTAAGTTCCGACCTGCACGAATGGCGTAACGATGGCCACACTGTCTCCTCCCGAGACTCAGCGAAGTTGAAATGTTTGTGATGATGCAATCTCCCCGCGGAAAGACGGAAAGACCCCATGAACCTTTACTGTAGCTTTGTATTGGACTTTGAACGGATCTGTGTAGGATAGGTGGGAGGCTTTGAAGTGCGGTCGCTAGATCGCATGGAGCCAACGTTGAAATACCACCCTGGTGCGTTTGAGGTTCTAACCTAGGTCCATTATCTGGATCGGGGACAGTGCATGGTAGGCAGTTTGACTGGGGCGGTCTCCTCCCAAAGCGTAACGGAGGAGTTCGAAGGTACGCTAGTTACGGTCGGACATCGTGACGATAGTGCAATGGCATAAGCGTGCTTAACTGCGAGACTGACAAGTCGAGCAGATGCGAAAGCAGGACATAGTGATCCGGTGGTTCTGTATGGAAGGGCCATCGCTCAACGGATAAAAGGTACTCTGGGGATAACAGGCTGATACCGCCCAAGAGTTCATATCGACGGCGGTGTTTGGCACCTCGATGTCGGCTCATCTCATCCTGGGGCTGTAGCCGGTCCCAAGGGTATGGCTGTTCGCCATTTAAAGAGGTACGTGAGCTGGGTTTAAAACGTCGTGAGACAGTTTGGTCCCTATCTTCCGTGGGCGCTGCAGATTTGAGGAAGCCTGCTCCTAGTACGAGAGGACCGGAGTGGACGCACCTCTGGTGTATCGGTTGTCACGCCAGTGGCATTGCCGAGTAGCTAAGTGCGGAAGAGATAACCGCTGAAAGCATCTAAGCGGGAAACTCGTTTCAAGATAAGATCTGCCGGGGCCTTGAGCCCCCTGAAGAGTCGTTCTAGACCAGGACGTTGATAGGTCAGGTGTGGAAGCGCAGTAATGCGTTAAGCTAACTGATACTAATTGCTCGTGCGGCTTGACCCTATAACTTTGATACACTGCCAACGCAGATATCAGGGTGTTATGCCAAGACGTAATCAAAACACTCAAACTGATTTGACTCTATGAATTCGCTGTCCTGACCTCAAAACCAGGACGGCAACCCTTTATGCCTGATGACCATAGCGAGTTGGTACCACTCCTTCCCATCCCGAACAGGACAGTGAAACGACTCCGCGCCGATGATAGTGCGGGTTCCCGTGTGAAAGTAGGTCATCGTCAGGCTCTTACAGCCGCAAACGCCCCTCAGTCGAAAGATTGAGGGGCTTTTGTCTTTGGGTAATGCCATGTGGTGCAAACTCGCAGGAAGGCTTACATTCCTAACGGAGCTAACTTGCTGTTTATTTTTTGACCTCTTATAAACCCGGCCATGACTTTTCTAGCGATTGATGTCGGGAACACCCGGCTGAAGTGGGCAATGTTTTCAAACGTATCGCCTGGGCAGTATCCGATCGCGCAGGGCGTAGAGTTCTTGGAAAACATTGGCCGGCTTTCAGAGGGACCTTGGGCTGAGTTGCCTGCTCCTACTCGTATGCTGGGCTGCATCGTTGCAGGCGACGCCATTAGACGTTTGGTAGAAGAGCAGCTCGAGCTTTGGAATGTATTGCCTCAATGGGTCATCGCTTCAAAGTATGAGGCGGGAGTGACGAATGGCTATGATCATCCGCTGCGACTCGGCGCCGACCGCTGGCTTGCAATGATCGGCGCCTACCGCAGAATGCGGAGAAGCCAGGTATTCAAGCCATTGATAGTGGTAATGGTTGGCACTGCAGTTACGATTGATGCGCTCGATAGTTCGGGCATGTTCTTGGGTGGATTAATTCTTCCTGGCCATGGCATCATGCTGCGCGCGCTTGAAAGCGGCACTGCTGGCCTCCATGTTCCGACAGGAGAAGTTGTGTCATTTCCGAAAAACACCAGTGATGCGTTGACCAGCGGCGGCACGTATGCCATTGCTGGTGCAGTTCGCAGAATGGTGGATACACTTGGAAGCCAGTGCAACGAAACGCCCTTATGCGTGATGAGCGGCGGGGCGGGGTGGAAGATGGTTCAGAATATGGACCTTCAGGTCGAACTTGTAGAAATGCTTATTTTCGATGGTTTGTTAGAGGTGGCGTTTCATCGTGGAATGCAGGACGGCGAGGATAATGCCGTTTTGTTCCCTTAATGGTACTCGCGTGTGAATGGCTGTTTTCGCATTATGATTCCGTGCTAGGGTTCTGGATATGATTAAGTGGTTTTTGACGGGCCTTTGGGAATTCAAGCTTGTTCTTGTTCATTTCATTCAGCAGCATGTCACGTTGCGCTACCGCCGCACCGCACTGGGGTTTATGTGGACGCTGGTAAATCCTTTGTTGACGATGGCCATCACTTCGGTTGTCTTTTCGCTAATGATGCGGATGCCGGTAAAGAGTTTTGCCGTCTTTTTATTTGCTGGATTGATTCCCTGGACATTATTTTCCGGCTGCGTTATTCAGGGCGGAGGCGGCATTTTGGAGAACGAGTCATTAATCAAGAAAATATATATACCGCGCCAGATTTTCGTTATTTCCCGCTGTTGCGGTCTGCTGGTTGATGCTCTTTTGAGCTTTGCATGCCTTTTCATCCTGGCGCTATTGCTTGGTGCGCAGATGACGATTGCCTTGATCACCATTCCGCTCGCATTTCTGCTCGTCTTTTTATTCGCTGTGGGAATGGCGTTGGCGATGTCGGTATTGACAGTCTATGCGCGCGACGCGCAACACATTGTGTCAATCGCGTTGCAGGCTGGATATTATTTGACGCCTATTATCTATCCGCTCGAGATCATTCCCGAGAAATATCATTGGATCGTTGCAACCAATCCTTTGTATTATTTTATCGATTTATTTCGCGCGCCTATCTATTCCGGGGAATTCCCGTCTTTGCATTCTTACTCTGTGGCCGCTATGTGTGCGGTTGGCAGCTTGTTGATCGGCATGTACATTTTTCGGCGCTTTGATCGCGAGGTTATTTTTCGCTTATGAATGAGCTCAGTGAGATAAATGTCGAGGGTGTTTCCCTGGAGTTCAAGCTCTATCAGGATAAGCACACGTCGATCAAAGAGAAGTTTGCGCTTATGCTGCGGGGGCAACATAGTCCTCAGCCAAAGCAGTTTTGGGCTCTCAAGGATGTAAGCCTCAATATCGTCCACGGCGAGCGGGTCGGTATCGTGGGCCACAATGGCGCGGGTAAAAGCACCTTGCTCAAGACCATTTGCAGGATCTACGAGCCTACATTCGGTACGGTTCGTGTCGCTGGCAAAGTTGCTCCTTTGCTCGAGATCGGCGCCGGTTTCCAGCCCGAAATCAGCGGCCGTGAAAATATTTACCTCAATGGCGCCATCCTAGGCTACACGAGGCCCCAACTCGAAAAGATCGAACGCGAAGTGATTGAGTTCACGGGCATGCAGGATTTTATCGACACTCCAGTCAAGTATTATTCGACCGGCATGTATATGAAGCTTGCGTTTGCGATCGCGACGGCGGTTCATCCGGAAATCTTGATACTTGATGAGCTTTTTGCAGGCGGGGATGCAGAATTCATTGCGCGTGCGCAAGAGCGCATGGCGTCTTTCGTCGATAACTCTAGCATCCTTGTTTTTGTCTCTCACCAAACCGACTTGATTCGACGCCTCTGCAACCGTGTTATATGGATGGATCATGGCCAAATCCGAGAGGACGGCCCGACAGAGCAGGTTTTGACTAATTATTTGCACAAAGGGGAATAAATATGGCAACTCAATTGTTTGTACCGGCTTTTCGGGTTGAAGAATGCCTTGAAGAAATCAGGGAATGCCTGGTCAAAGGATGGACCGGCTTGGGCTTCAAGACGGTTCAGTTCGAGAAGGCGTGGGGTGACTATACCGAGTTGCCTTTTTCCCATTTTCTTAGTTCGAACACTGTGGGCTTGCACTTGGCCATGCATCTGTTCCGCACCAAGGATGGCTGGGTCGATGGCGATGAGGTCATCACTTCCCCTTTGACTTTTATTTCGACCAATCATGCGATTAAGTACTGCGCTCTGAATCCTGTATTTGCCGACGTTGATGATTCTCTTTGTCTCGACCCGGCGGATATCGAGCGCAAGATCACACCGCGCACGAAAGCGGTGATTTTCGTGGGTATGGGCGGCAATGTCGGCCAATACCGGCGCGTTGTGGAACTGTGCCGGGCAAGGGGTCTCAGGCTGATTCTCGATGCGGCGCATATGGCGGGCACACGCGTGAATGGCGTCCATGTCGGGGGCGATGCAGACTGCACCGTTTTCAGTTTTCAGGCCGTCAAGAACTTGCCTACAGCGGACAGCGGAATGATATGTTTCCGTGACGTTGAGGACGACGCTCGCGTGCGCCGGTTGACTTGGCTTGGAATCAACAAGGATACCTATGCGAGAACGAGCAGCCAGGGCGCATATAAGTGGATGTATGACGTAGAGGAACTGGGCTTCAAATACCACGGCAATTCGATCATGGCTGCGATAGGCTTGGTCCAGTTGAAATATCTGGATTTGGATAACGCCTACCGTCGTCAACTGGCTACCTGGTACTCGGCCGGCCTGACTGGCCACAATAATGTCAATGTTGTTAGTCATTCGGAAGAATGCGAGTCGTCACGCCATTTGTTCCAAGTGCGCTTGCGCAATCGCGATGAGGTCATGCTGGCGTTGAACGAGCATGAAATTTATCCGGGCGTCCATTACCGGGATAATACCTGCTATGAGATGTATGCTGGAGGTCCGCCATGCCCGAACGCACGCAAGATCAGCGAAGAAATCCTTTCCCTTCCAATGCACATGGCTGTGACGGCGGCGGAAGTACGGAAAATTTCCGAATTGGTGGCACGCTACGCAAAGTGAAAAATCCAACTGCCTTGGTGGAAAAAAAGAAATTGCCCCCTATTGTGGCGAGCAACTGACCTTGCGGGTTTTGAGGGAGACGGATCTGGAAATGACTCGGCTTTGGCGAAACCGGGATGGCATTCGCCAGCAATTCCTGCATTCTGAGGTAATCGATTCGGCTTCGCAATTGGCATGGTTTGATGCTTATGTCGGCAAGGCCGATGATTATGTGTTCATTGCGGAAAATTCAGTGGGGCAGCCGATCGGCCAAGTTGCCATCTATCGCATCGACGATGACTTGCGCACCGCCGAAGTTGGTCGTTTTATTGCTGCGCCGGGGGAGGATGGCAAGGGCCAGATGCGTCGGGCGTTGGAAGGTTTGTGCATCATGGCGCAGCAATATTGGGCCCTGACCTCCGTCTATCTGCAAGTGTTCGCCGGCAATGAGCGTGCCCGCAAGCTCTATGAGAGGGCCGGTTTCGCCGTGACCGGTGACGAAGGATTGATCGTGCGCATGGAGAAGCACTTTGATTGAACTGATGCGTCGGCTGGGCTATGCCACTCGAACACGTCTGCATGTAGTGCTGGTGTGCGAGGGCAATATCCCAACGGTTCAGCTGACTTTTCAGGCGTTCTGTGCGATACCCGCGGTCGAAAGAGTCACGGTGATGTCATGCAAAGAAGCCCTGGATTTCCTGCCTTCCGCGCCTGCCAATACGCATGTCGTGCTCATCAGGGTTGCATCGATCGAATCCCTTGATCTCATTAATTGGTTGCAGCGCTGCCGGTTTCCTTATGCGTATCTGCTGGACGATAATTTCTGGTTGCTAGACGACAGGAGCGATATTTCCTGCTTCTATTCGAATCCGCAAGTCCGTGCGGTATTAGAGTATGTGGTTCATGGCGCTGATGTGGTTTTGTGCCACACGAACATCTTTCGGAAGTTCCTTCAAGCGTTCAACCGCAATGTGCGGCTGGTTCCGGCGTTCTTCGATTTTTTAATGCTGAAGCCGGTGGTGGGAACCGAGCGTGAGTCGTCTACGGAATTGCGGATTGGCGTTGTCGCCAACGCCAGCCGTGCTGCCGACGTCGCACTGCTTGTTCCTGTCATCGATCAGGTATTGAAGCGGGCGCCGGAAGGCACGGTATTCGAGTTTTTCGGTTTTACGCCTCCGGCGCTGTCCGGGCGGCCTGGCGTACGTAGCCTGGACGGGGTCCGCGATTACTCCAGCTTCATCCAGACCAAGCTGTCACGTTCTTGGGTTCTTGCGCTGGCGCCCTTGCTCGATACCCCTTTCGGACGCTACAAGACCAACAACAAAGTGCGCGAATTCGGCGCCTGCAAGATCCCGGCGATTTATTCAGACACCCCACTTTACCGGGATAGCGTGGCGCATGGACAGACTGGCTGGCTCGTGCCCGACGATGCCGAGGCGTGGGTGGAAACGATCTTGGCGGCACTCAACGACATTCCGGCCGCACAAACCATCGGGCTCCGGGCAAATGCCTATGTGCAGAAACACCATGCACTTGCCCGGGTGCACGGCGCATGGTGGAAGGCCTGGCGTCCGTCGGTGACACGGCGCATCCGGACCGTCAGGAGGGTCGGGGAACGCATCGACGCCGCAGCAAGGACGGGCGTCGTAACCAGTGTGGCGCCGCGGATCGTTTCGGCGGATCAGCTTGATGTTGTAGCAGGCCTGGGTGATTCTGTCGATTTGATGCAACGGCAGACCGTTCTGGCCTTGGCGCCGGGTGACGGTTTGACTTCTGCGTTGCGGGTAACGACTGCTGATCCGCGCACGTGGAGTATGGTGGTAGCCACCTTTGCAACCGTACCCATTGGAGAAATACGTTTGTGGATTTCACAGTTCAGCGCGCCGTTGCTTGAACAGTCATTTGGTTTGGATGCTTCTTCGGATGGGGCGCATCTCCGCTTCGCGGTGCCGGGTCTGGTCCCCGGGGTCATCGATGTGCGGGTGGAAAACCGTTCGGATCGTACGGTCGGCCTTTATGGACTCTCCAGTATCGGCAGTTGCGCCTTTATTTCTTCCAACTTGATTTTCCCCATGCGATATTTCGCCTGATATGCGATCGTCCCGTTTTCTTAAAAGGTGCCGAAAAGGTTTGTTTCACTTGGCCAGGCCGCTCCGGTGGGGGGGCGCGGCGTGGTCGTTCGGCGGCGGATGGGTGGCCATGGCACGGTCGGCGCTCAAGTTGTTCAGGCGAGACGGGTTTGTCAAAGGCATGGCTGGTGGCGTTCGAATTCTTATTCGCGTCGCTTCCATGGCGGATGCTCATGCCACCGAATTGCAGCGTGAGGTTGATTATCCAGACTGGGTGCAAAAATACTCGACCGTGACTGGCGCGGACAAGGCATGGATGCGCCAGCGCACGGAAAAGTTTGCCAAGCGGCCTGTCATTTCGGTCGTGATGCCTACATACAACCCCGAGCCCGCGTGGCTTGATGCGGCAATCCGATCGATTAGAGCGCAGGTCTATCCGCACTGGGAGTTGTGTATTGCCGATGACGCATCCAGCAAGTCTTCGGTTGGCCCTTTGCTGGCCCGCTGGGCTGCCCGTGATCCACGCATCAAGATTGTCATGCGTCAAGAAAACGGCCACATCTCTGCGACATCCAACAGTGCCTTGTCGTTGGCTGGCGGCGAATGGATTGCCTTGCTTGATCATGACGATCTGCTTTCCGTAGATGCCCTTTTCTGGATTGCCGAAGCGATAGATGGCAATCCGGATGCGCGCATGGTCTATTCCGACGAGGACAAGATCGACGAAACCGGGCAACGGTTTGGCGCTTATTTCAAAAGTGATTGGAACCGGGACCTTTTTTATTCACAGAACATGTTCAGCCATTTGGGGGCGTTCTCGCGTTCGCTGGTGGAGCAGGTGGGCGGCTTCCGCTTGGGCCTTGAAGGCTCGCAGGACTATGACCTGACGCTACGGTGCCTGGAACACATCCATGATCGCCAGGTTATTCACATACCGCGGGTTCTCTACCACTGGCGCGTTCATTCGGAAAGCACAGCGCATTCTTCCGACGCGAAGCCCTATGCAATGTTCGCCGCCGAAAGAGCTTTGACGGAGCATTTTTCCCGCATCGATCGTCCCGCGTCTGCGCGGCATGTGGGTTGGGGATACGAAATCTCACATCATTGCCCGACGCCGGAGCCCAAGGCGTGCATCGTGGTGCATGCGGATTTGCATGGTGGACGATCGGACGCCTGGCAGGCGTGCGTGAGTTCGCTCGTGGCGCATACCGACTATGCGTCGTGGCACGTGGTGGTGTGGCTGGATGAGGTGTCGCCGGACGATCGTCGTTTCGCGGCGCTGCTCGACCACCGCATCTCGGTGGCAGTCGCACCTGATCCGGCAGGTGGGCTGGCGGCGGCCGCATTGGCCGGCGGCGACGCCGCGGTTCTGGTGCTGGTGCAGCCGGTATTGCGGTTCGTCGATGCTCAATGGCTGTCTGTTCTGGTGTCACAAGCCATGCGGCCAGACATCGCCGGAGCGGGCCCGCGTTACCAGATCGGCAAAGACCAATATCGGGGCAGCGGGTTGCTGCTCGGTGTTGGGCCTGACCGGCGCTTTGCGCCGGCCTTCCACGGCTTGCGAGAGGGCGATCCGGGCTTTTTCGGAAGAGCACTGCTTGCACAGAATTTCACCGCACTCGAGGACGGCTGCGTGGCTCTGCGCCGCGACTTGCTATTGCAGCTTATGCCGGAGCTCGATCACAACTTGGCGGGCCTGGCAGCCATGATCGACTACGGGCTGGTCGCCAGTCAGGTGGGTTTGCGGATGGTGTATGCGCCCAAAGCCCATGTGCAATGGACGGAGCCCTCAACGCGCGCGGGCCCGGGCGGAGATGCGGTCTCCGACGAGCACTGGAAGGCACTTGCATTGCGCTGGGGGGGGCCTTGTCTGAAGACAGCAGCTACAGCCCCAACCTTTCTGAACGAGGCGATTTTTCCTTGGCCTATCCGCCACGCTCCAGGTTTCTTACCGGCCGCAAATCGATGCGCCCAATCTCATAGTCCCATGGCATGAATTTTCCCTCCTTCGGAGATGCCGAAACATTCAGGCAGATCGGAGACCAATGTGCCCTGGCCCTGCGCGGTCAGGAGTCCTTGTTCAAGGGCTGCTACAACGGTATTCGGTCGATCGGCAGCGCCTTGTATTTCGCCTTGCCGCCCTTGCTCAGCGGCGATCCTGTCACGCAGTCGTACACCATACTGGCGTTCAATCTGTTTTGGCTTGCGCTCATGTACCAGGCGGTGCTGCGTATTGTCGAACTGCGGATGCCAACCGCAGGAATGTGCAATGCCGGGGTCGGTCTGGCCCGGATACTCGTAGGGGCGCTCACCCTGTTGCTTGCGTTGCCGCTCCTGCCCGTCGCGTTGAGTGACATGCCTGCAGCCACGCTGTTTGCCATTGGCTTGGGCTTCATGGTGCGTTTGCCCGGGCGCCTGATCGATGCCCTGCTGGCAGGGCTTTTCATGGCGCTTGGCGGGTTGATCAAGCAAAACTATCTGGTTTTCTCGGCTTTCGCCGTGTTGGCGCTGATCGTCACGATGCCTTGGCGTCCACGGATCCATTCCTGGAGCCAACTGCTGCGCTGTGCTGCGATGTTCGCAGCGGGCTTCAGCGTCAGCCTGACGCAGGTGTGGTGGATCTGGGCGCACACGGGCCATGTGCATGTCTACGATCCCGCCATGAATGCGGTTTTCGCTGATGTTCGCAATCAGCCGAATGTTGAGCTGATCGCGTTCTCGCTTCCTCACACGGGCGCCTATATCAGCCAGCTCGATGCACCGGTGAGCCGCGCCAGCCACTACGCGATCAAGCTGTGGCAAGGCCTTTTTGCGTACCGGCACGCAGTTTATCTGGGTGAGCCCCCGGCCGATGCGCCGTCGACGCTTCATGTCGATCGATGGCTCCTGGCCTGCGCATGGGCGTCGGTTGCGGCTTTTACAGGGATATGCTGCCTGCTCGCGAGGTATTCGAGAGGACGACGGGAGAAAGCGGCGCTGGTTTTCTCCGTGGCTGCGATTATTTTCACCGTGGCCATCATCCATGTCGAAAACCGTTATTTCTTTTTGCCGAAATTGATCCTTCTGGCCTTGGCTTGCGCTGTGGTCTGCCGACGCATATTTTCTGAAAGACCCATGCGAACACTACCGCTGGCCGCCGGAGTTCCGAGATTGGATCCGTTTAATATCATCGCTTATGTTGCTTGTGTGTTGATTTGCGCGCTGCTTTTCCAGCAGCCCGACCTTTTTCACACCACTGCTTCATCCTATGCCTACCTGACGGGGCATTTTGTAGACTTCTACGACTACAACCAAGGTATCGTGGCGCGGAACGATTATCTGCCGATCATTTACGTCATTTTCGCCATCTGGATGCTGCCATGGCATATATTAGGCGCGGCAGGCGATGTCGGACATTTGGGGATGATGTCACTGTCGACGGGGGAGATTCTCTGGGCGAAAAGCCTGCTGGCCGTGGCCTTCGCAATCGTCGCCGCCGGGGTGTATCGATGCGCCCTGCTACTTGCGGAGGGGACACGCGACGCCGCCAGGCTGGCGACGGTCGCCTTTGCCACATCGCCAATTGCCATATTCGCGGTATTTATTTTTGGGCAATACGACGTCATTGCCTTGTGTTTTGCGATTTGGGGATTCTTTTTCTATTTGACGCGGGACCTCAACCGCTTTGCGGTGCTGTTCGCATTCGCCATTCCCTTCAAGTATTTCGCCCTGCTGGCGTTCATACCGCTGCTGCTTTTCGCCGAGAAAAGGCCGTTGGCCATTATTCGCCTGGGTGCCATTGGTGTGTCGCTGACACTGCTGCAGTTCCTGCTGTATGCGGGCAGCCCGGCGTTTCGCGGATCGATTTTCCATCTGGCGGGCACCAAGCTGGGCGATGCGGCGGTCCCTCTGCTGCACAGCCCCCGCCTCCATCTCGCGCTGGCCATGGCGCTCATCTGTCTGGTTGCATATGTCAGGCGACCGGCATCGGCGGCGAGCTTCCGACGTGAGGCAGTGCTTTTCCCGATCGCCGCGTATGGCTGTTTTCTGGCCAGCGTGGACTGGCATCCGCAGTGGCTGATCATCACGATGCCCTTCATCGCGCTGTCGACAATCTTGGTTCGGCGCCGTTCCCTTCTTTTGATCGGCGAATTGTTCGCGATGGCAGGGCTGGTCTGGGTCAGCGCCAACCAGTGGGTGGGTAATGTCGACGCGACGATGTTGCAGTTGGGCGTGTGGCGGCAGCATTTCCAGGTGCAATACATGACGATGGCCGATCTGATGCCGTTGGTGGCGACCTCCTGGTGGAAGCTGTGGTTGCAGATATTCCTGCTGCTGCCGGTGGCGCTCGTCGTGTTCGAACGCCTCTGGCGCCAGCCTGCGCATGTTGTGGCGGGCTCCTCGCTGGCCGGGCTGAAGAGCCGCATGTGGCTGGGCGTGGCGTTCTTCGTATTGCCCGCGCTCGCCTGCGGCCTGATCTCGCGCGATGCTGCGCAGCGGTGGAATCGCAACGCCTGGGTCCAGGAGGCGACGGTCGTGCCGCTCGCCAGCGAAGGCGAACGGCCAGTAGGCGCGATTTGGGGCGGCGAGGTCGTATCCCAACGCTTCGTGGTTCCTCGCAACGGCCTGATCGGGGTGGGGCTGCAGTTCGCCACGTATGCGCGTATCAACCTGGGCGAGTTGCAGTGGAGCCTAACCGACAGCCAGGGGAGGACGGTTGCGCAGGGCATTGAAAAACAGCAGTTGCTGAGGGACAACGCGTTCCAGGATTTTCGTTTGTCCCGAATGGACAACTCAGCGGGACAGAGTTACACGCTGACCCTGTCGGCGCCCCAGGTACTGCCGGCGCACGCGGTGACGGTATGGATGACTTCTGCCAGCGCTTTGCCGTCGGGCATGTCGCCTGCCCAAGCCGGCGACAAGCCTGTCTCCGGGGCGCTGGTCATGCGCCTGTTGTATGCGCGTTGAGCCTTCGGAAAAGCGCGTCGCCTGGCGGAGCGCGGCAGGGGCTGTGTCCCGGCTGGAGTTCGTGCGCTTCCTGTTTGTCGGCGTGCTGAACTCCGCCTTCGGTTACGGGTGTTTTGCAGCGCTGCTCTTTCTGGGCCTGCACTACGCGCTCGCCCAACTGCTGGCGACTGTGTGCGGAGTGCTCTTCAATTTCATGACCACCGGGCGCCTGGTCTTTGGTTCGGCATCGCCCCGGTTGCTGGGGCGGTTCGTGCTGGTCTACGGTGTGGTGTATGGATGCAATGTGGCAGGCTTGGCCATGCTTTTGCATTTCGGCATCGGTGCGTATGCGGCAGGGGCGTTGATGCTGGTCCCCATGGCCGTGCTTTCCTATCTACTCAGCAAGTTTTTCGTATTTACCCATGCCCAAACTCATTAGCATCGTCACTCCCTGCTACAACGAAGAGGGCAATGTCGAGGAGCTCGCCGCCCGCATTGCAGCCACCATGGCGACCTTGCCCTACGAGTACGAGCACATTTTCATCGACAACCATTCGACCGATGGCACCGCCGGGCTGATCAAGTCGATGGCGGCCGCCGACCGCCGCATCAAGCTGATCGTCAACGCGCGCAACTTTGGCCATATCCGCTCGCCCTATTACGGCATCATGCAGTCCCGGGGCGATGCATGCGTACTCATCGCCGCCGACCTGCAGGATCCGCCGGAAATGATTGCGCAGTTCGTCGAGAGGTGGGAGGCGGGATTCAAGACCGTCATGGCCACCAAGCCCGAAAGCGAGGAGTCGCGGCTGATGTATGCGGTGCGTTCGGCCTATTACCGGATGATTGGCCGCATTTCAGAGGTCCCACTGGTGCGCAACGCCACCGGCGCGGGGCTGTTCGACCGCGCCGTAATCGACATCCTGCGCAAGATCGAGGACCCGTATCCGTATTTTCGTGGCCTGGTATGCGAGATCGGTTTTCCCATCGCAACCGTTCCGTTCAAGCAGCCCAAACGCAAGCGCGGCATCACGAAAAACAACTTCTACACGCTCTACGACATCGCGATGCTGGGCATCACGAACCACTCGAAGGTGCCGCTGCGCCTCATGGCGCTCGGGGCTTTCTGCTGTCCATGCTCAGCATGTTCATCGCCATCCTGTTCCTGATGGCCAAGCTGCTCTTCTGGAATTACTTTTCGCTCGGTATCGCCCCGATCGTCGTGGGACTGTTTTTCTTTTCATCGGTGCAGATGCTGTTCATCGGGCTGTTGGGTGAATACGTGGGTGCGATCTACACACGGGTCCGGCGCATGCCATTGGTAGTCGAGCTGGAGCGGGTGAACTTCGATCGGGTCGATGAAGAATCCATCGTCCGGTCTGCAGCACCGGACGTGCCGCCCGCTGCGGCGGACGACGGCGTGACGTCGCTGCGCTGATGGCGATCCTCCGTCCCGTCGCTGGCGTCGCCATGTGCGTCTACAACGGCGCCGCCTATCTGCAGGAGCAACTCGACAGCATCGCCGCTCAGACGGAATTGCCCCGGCGCATGGCCATCGTGGATGACGGATCGGTCGACGGCAGCTGGGAGCTTTTGCAGCGCTGGGCACCGACGGCGCCCTTCGAGGTGCGGCTGCATCGCAATACGACCAACCTGGGGGTGGTGCGAAACTTCGAACGCGCGCTGGCGCTGGCTGGCGATGACATCGACCTCGTTTTCCTCGCCGACCAGGACGACCGCTGGTTCGCCGACAAGCTCGCCACCTTCGTCGACCGCTTCGCAGCCGATCCTGGCCTGTGCCTGCTGCACAGCGATGCCGAACTGATCGACTCCGAGGGCGTGTCCATGGGCCGCCGCCTGTTCCAGGCCCTGCTGGTGACGGATGACGAACGCAGCCAGGTTGCAGGCGGCCGGGCTTGGCGTGTGTATGCCAAGCGCAATCTCGTCACCGGCGCTGCCTGCGCCTTTCGCCGCTCGCTGCTGGAGGGGGCCTTGCCGTTTTCGCCACTCTGGGTGCATGACGAATGGCTCGCCTTCGTTGCGGCGTTGACGGCCAGAGTCGGCCTGCTCGACGTACCCACCATGGCCTATAGGCTGCACCGGGCCAACACCGTCGGCATGCCGATCCCGTCGTGGGGATGGCGCCTGCGCACCATCGCCCAGGCTTTTTTCACGCCCATGGCGCCGCGCCAGATCCTGCGTGCCGAACGCCTGACGCAGATGGTCGAGCGCGCCGAGCACCTGGGCGCGGATGCGCAGGCGATCGCCTGGATTCGCGCCGCGGCCGAACATGCGCAGTTTCGCGGTCATCTGCCGCGCAATCCGCTGCGCCGGGCCATCGCCGTGTCGCACAGCTGGCGTCGGCGCGACTACCACCGCTGGTCGAACGGCAAGATTTCCATGCTGCACGATCTGCTGATCGCCACCTGAGGCCATGAGCCAACCCTGCCATTCCGTCTCGGTTGCGCTGTGCACCTGTAACGGCGCGCGTTTTGTCGAGGAGCAGATCGACAGCATCTGCCGGCAGACGGTCGCGGCGACCGAACTGGTGCTGTGCGACGACGCCTCCACGGACGACACCGTCGAGCGTGCCCGGGCTGCATGGGCGCGCTGCCGGGACGCCGGATGGCAGGTGCCGGCGTTGCGCGTGACGGTGCAACCGCGCCGCCTGGGCGTGGCGGCCAATTTTGCGGCGGCTCTGGCACGGTGCAGCGGCGAACTGGTGGTGCTCAGCGACCAGGACGACCGCTGGCATCCCGACCGGCTGGAACACGCGGTGGGCTTTTTCGCCGCCCATCCGCAAGCCTTGCTGCTGCATGGCAACGCCGATCTGGTCGATGCCGCAGGCAAGCCCCTGGGTCTAGACCTCTTCACCGCGCTGGATGTTGGCGCACAAGAACTGGAAGCGCTCGAACAGGGCAGGGCTTTCGAACCCCTGCTAGACCGTAATCTGGCCACCGGCGCGACCATGGCTGTCCGGCAGGAACTGCTCGCGCTCGCCTTGCCGATACCCGCGCACTGGATCCACGACGAATGGCTGGCGGCGCTGGCCGCGGCGATGGACGCGCTGGCGGTGACGCGGCGATGCCTCATCGATTACCGGCAGCATGGCGCCAACCAGATCGGTGCGCGCCAGGAGTCCTGGCACGAGGCGATGCGCCGCCTGGTCAGCCCGAGAGGCGATTTCCTCGCTTTCCGGCTGGAGCGGGCCCGCGAACTGCGGTGTGCGCTCGAGGCGCTGGGCTTGCGCGTGCCTGCCCGGGCCCTGCGTCTGGCAGGAGAGAAGGTGGCGCACCACGCGGTGCGGGCGGCGCTGCCGGCAAACCGGCTGCTGCGCACGCTGCCGGTGTGGCGCGAATGGCGTACCGGCCGCTACCGGCGGTTCGGCCGCGGGCTGCGGGGCCTGGCCAAGGATCTGCTGGAGCGCGGCTGATCAGCCCTTGCCGAGCAAGGAGCGATAGCGCCAGAAGACGCTGGACATCCAGATCCGCAGCAGGCTGGCGACATGCCAGGCCAGTGGACGTAGCGCTGCGTGGCTGGCGCGCTGGGCCTCGTGGTGGGCCAGCAGCGTCTCGTCGATCTGCAGCCGCCAGCCGGCCAGGCGGGCGCGAGCGCACAGGTCGAAATCCTCACCGTACATGAAGAAGCGCTTGTCGAAACCGCCCAGCTGCTGGAAGGCCTGCGATCGCCACAGCATGAACAGGCCGGGAATCCAGGCCGGCTCGGCGGGCGGCAGGTAGGCCGGCCGGCGCCGCGTCAGGATCTCCCACGGAGTCAGCAAGCCCCGGTGCGGCTCGGGTCCCCGCCTGCCCGGCTCAAGGATGCGCGGAGCCAGCAGGCCGCTGTCAGGCCGGGCTGCGGCCAGCAGCGGCGACAGAATGTCCCCGTTCAGCCGGATATCGGGATTGAGGACGAGGAACCAGGGCGTTTCGCATCGTCCGAATGCCTGGTCGTGGTTGGCCCCGAAACCCTGGGCCTGATGGTTGAAGAGCTGTTCGACCGGAAATCCGCTGGGGGGTAGGGGCGGCGCGTCGGGCTCCGGGATGTTGATGGTGAGCACGATCTTGGCGATGCTGGTGCTGCAGTGGCGGTCCAGCTGTACGAGCAGGGGTGCGATCAGGCCCAGTTGACCATGGCTGACGATGGAAACGGTGATGGGCCGGGAGGGCGGCAAGATGGCGCTGTCTGGCATGGTCTAATTTCGGTCGCGATTCTAGTGCCGCGCCCCCACCCCCCAGGATGATCACACTCATAGTTCTCAGCTTTTTCCTGTCCGCGATGACGGTGTTGCTGCTTGTCAGGCGAACCCACCGGCATGCCCGTGGATATGCGGACGATCTTCCGCAGCGCTTCCATCGTGGAGACGTGCCGCGCCTTGGCGGCGTCGGCATCTTCATCGGTCTCGCCGCTGGCTGGCTGTTTGCCGGTTGCCTGCGTGGCGACCCGTTCAACCTCGCCTGGTCCGGGCAGGATTGCGCGCTGACATTGGCCTGCCTGCTGCCCGCGGTGGTTTGCGGCATTGCCGAGGATGTCACGCAGCGGGTGCGCATCGGCTTGAGGCTGGTCTTTACCTTGTCTTCGGCCGGACTATTTTGCTACCTGTTCGGCCTATCGATCATCCGTACCGACATCGGCCTGGTCGACGGTTTTTTGAGCGCCTGGCCGGTCCTCGGGCTGTTGTTTGCGGTCTTCGCCATCGGCGGCCTGCCGCACGCCTTCAACCTGATCGACGGCTACAACGGCCTGGCCGGGACGGTAGCCCTGCTGACCTGCCTGGCGATATCGCACGTAGCGCTTCAGGTGGGCGACCGCCAGCTCGCTGCCATGGTGCTGTGCCTGGCGGGCGCCACCGCCGGTTTCCTGGCCTTCAACTACCCGCGCGGCAAGATCTTCGCAGGCGATGGCGGTGCTTATGTGTGGGGCATGGTCATCGCGGTAGCGGCGGTGGCGCTGGTACAGCGCCATGCGCAGGTGTCGCCCTGGTATCCGATACTGCTGCTGGTCTATCCGGTCTGCGAGACGCTTTTCTCGATCTACCGCAAGGTGGCCCGCGGCCAGTCGCCTGGAACGGCCGACGCCCTGCATTTCCACCAACTGGTTTTCCGCCGCATCGTGAGGCCCGTGCTGCTGGACGACGACGATCTGCAACTGCTGCGGCGCAACAACAAGACGGCTCCCTACCTCTGGATGTTTTCCGCCTTGTCCCTCGTTCCGGCGGTGCTGCTGTGGCGCCACACCTGGGCCCTGGTCGTGTGCAGTGCCCTGTTCGCGTTGATCTATGTCGGCGCCTACTTGATGATCGTTCGTTTCAAGGTGCCGGGCTGGCTGCGTTTCTGAGCCCGTTTTTCTGTTTGACCCATCCTGCAAATCCCATGGACAACCTCGCATCCATCCCTCCGCGCGACAAGGCCGAAATCCTCGCCCAGGCGCTGCCCTACATCCGCCGCTTCCATGGCAAGACCATGGTCATCAAATACGGCGGCAACGCCATGACCGATCCGGCGCTGCAGGCCGACTTCGCCGAGGACGTGGTGCTGCTCAAGCTGGTCGGCATCAACCCGGTGGTGGTGCACGGCGGCGGCCCGCAGATCGAAACGGCCTTGAAGCGCCTGGGCAAGAAGGGCGAGTTCATCCAGGGCATGCGTGTCACCGACCACGAGACCATGGAAGTGGTCGAGTGGGTGCTGGCCGGCGAGGTGCAGCAGGACATCGTGGGCCTGATCAACCAGGCCGGCGGCAAGGCGGTGGGCCTGACCGGGCGCGACGGCGGCCTGATCCGCGCCAAGAAGCTGCGCATGCCCGACCGCGACGATCCGAACACCTTCCACGACGTCGGCCAGGTGGGCGACATCGTGCAGATCGATCCCTCGGTGGTGAAGGCTCTGCAGGACGACCAGTTCATCCCCGTCATCAGCCCGCTGGGTTTCGGCGAGGAAAACGAGAGCTACAACATCAACGCCGACGTGGTGGCCGGCAAGCTCGCCACCGTGCTGCAGGCCGAGAAGCTGCTGCTGCTGACCAACACGCCCGGCGTGCTGGACAAGGGCGGCACGCTGCTGACCGACCTGAGCGCGCGCGAGATCGACGAGCTGTTCGCCGACGGCACCATCTCCGGCGGCATGCTGCCCAAGATCGAGGGCGCGCTCGACGCGGCGCGCAGCGGCGTGAACTCGGTGCACATCATCGACGGCCGGGTGCCGCATGCGCTGCTGCTGGAAATCCTGACGGACCAGGCCTTCGGCACGATGATCCGATCCCATTGATGTAGTGTTACCACTAAATGGATGACTGTTGCCGCGAGCACTGTGCGAGAATGGGACAAGATTACGCACGGTTACACCTATGTCCGAGGCAGCAGTGAATTCCATCGAGGAGCCGCGTTCCGCCGATGTTCCCGCATCCGGTACACGCAAACGTCCCAAGCCCGGTGAGCGCCGCGTGCAGATATTGCGCGCTCTTGCCGAAATGCTGGAGAAGCCGGGATCCGAGCGCGTCACCACCGCCGCGCTGGCTGCGCGGCTGGACGTGAGTGAGGCGGCGCTCTACCGGCACTTCGCCAGCAAGGCGCAGATGCTGGAGGGGCTGATCGAGTTCATCGAGCAGTCGGTCTTCACGCTGGTCGACGAGATCGCCGAGCGCTCCGACCGCGCGGGTCAGCCGGGGCAGCTGGTCTCCATGCTGCTGCAGTTCGCCGAGAAGAATCCGGGCATGACCCGGGTGATGGTCGGCGACGCGCTGGTCTTCGAGAACGAACGCCTGCAGCAGCGCATGAACCTGTTCTTCGACAAGTTCGAGGCCGCCCTGCGCCAGGCCCTGCTCGTGGCCGAAGGCCACAGCGGCGATGCCGTGCCCAGCGACGATTCGGCGGTGCGTGCCTCGGTGCTGTGCGCCTTCTCGGTGGGACGGCTGCAGCGCTTCGCGCGCTCGGGTTTCCGGCGGCAGCCCTCCGAGCAGCTCGACGCCAGCCTGGCCAGCATGCTCTGACACACGCGGCGCCCACGGGCGCCGTTTTTTTGCGTGTGTAATCGTGGGATGTCCAGCGAACCAACCCACCAAAACATTCACACGTTCGACCAGGCCACGGCCTTGCAGCCGGCCGGGCCGCATCACTGGAAAGGCCAGCCGGGCAGGTTGTACTGGAACATGGTCGGGCCCTTCGGCGGCACCACCGCCGCGACGCTTCTGCATGCGGTGTTGCTGCACCCCGAGCGCATCGGCGAGCCGGCCGCTCTAACGGTCAATTACGCCGCGCCGCTGGCCGACCTGCCTTTCGTGCTGGAGGCGCGGCCGTTGCGCACCAACCGCTCCTCGCAGCACTGGCTGCTGCTGATGACGCAGGTCGATACCGAAGGCCAGACCATCACCGTGGCGTCCGGCACCGCCGTCACGGCGCTGCGCCGCGGCACCTGGGCCGGTTCCGAGCTGCCGCATCCGCCCGTCACCCCGGCCGAAAACCTCAGTCCTCGACCGCCGACCGCCGGGCTGGCCTGGAGCGAACGCTACGACCTGCGCCTGCTCGACGGCGACCTGCCCACGGCTTGGGACGGGGCTCATGCCGACGACAGCCTCACCCGCCTGTGGATCCAGGACTTGCCGCCGCGCCCCATCGATTTCCTCTCGCTCGCGGCCATGAGCGATATGTTCTATCCCCGCATCTGGCGCCGCCGCGCCTTGCGCACGCCGGCCGGCACCGTTTCGATGACGGTGTATTTCCACGCCGACCAGGCCGCGCTGGCCGCCGCCGGCAGCGGCCCTTTGCTCGGCGAGGCGCGTGGCCAGGAATACCGCCACGGCTTCTTCGACCAGCGCGCCCAGCTCTGGAGCGCCGACGGCACCATCATGACGACCACCCACCAGCTGGTCTATTTCCGCGACTGACAAGCCAAGAGACACCATGAGCGACATCCTCAGCCACACCGAAGACAGCGTCCTCACGCTGACGCTGCACCGCCCCGACCGCAAGAACTCGATCAACCGGGCCATGTACACCACCCTCGCGGATGCGCTGGACGGCGCCGCCGCCGATCCCGCCGTGCGGGTGGTGGTGCTGCAGGGCAGCGAGACGGTGTTCTGCGCCGGCAACGACATCGGCGAATTCATCGAGGCGCCGCCGGTCGGCCAGGATGCACCGGCCTTTCGTTTCATGCGTTGCCTGGCGGCCTTTGCCAAGCCGCTGGTGGCGGCGGTCTGCGGCCCGGCGGTGGGCATCGGCACCACCATGCTGTTCCATTGCGATCTGGTCTATGCCGGTGACAACGCGGCTTTTTCCATGCCCTTCGTGAACCTGGGCCTGTGCCCGGAAGCGGGCGCCAGCCTGCTGGCGCCGCGGATGTTCGGATACCACCGCGCCGCCGAGGCCCTGCTGCTGGGCGAGCCCTTCCTGGCCGAGGCGGCGCTGGAGGTCGGCCTGGTCAACCGCGTGGTGCCGCCGAGCGAGGCTTCGCGCCTGGCCGCGGCGCAGGCCCGCAAGCTGGCGGGCAAGCCGCTGGAAGCGCTGGTGGCCACCAAGGCATTGATGAGGCGCGATCCGGCCCAGCTGCTGCCGCAGCGCATCGCCGACGAGTGCGACACCCTGGGCCGCCTGGTGCAGGCGCCGGCCGCGCAGGAGGCTTTCAAAGCCTTCATGGAAAAGCGCCGGCCGGATTTCTCCGGCCTTTGAGTGCGTCGGGCGGCCTCAGCCCGCCGCGTGCGGCTGGCCGTCGCGGCTGGGCAGGGGCCGGGGGCGGCCTTCCTCGTCGATCGCCACATAGGTCAGCGTGGCCTCGGTCACTTTCACATAGCGGCCCTGGTCCACATAACGCTCGGCGAACACCTCGATCGCGACGGTGATCGAGGTGGTGCCCACCCGCAGCACCTTGCCGAAGAAGGACAGGATGTCGCCCACCCGCACCGGCTGCTTGAAGACGAACTCCTTGACCGCCACCGTCGCCATGCGGCCCCGGGTGTAGCGCGCCGGCAGGATGGAGCCCGCGATGTCGACCTGTGCCATCACCCAGCCGCCGAAGATGTCGCCGTTGAGATTGCAGTCCGAAGGGCGGGGCGTGAGTTTCAACACCAGTTCCTGGTCGGTGGGTAATGCCACGCCGTGGGGCATGCGCGAGTCGGTCATGGGCACAATCTCCTGCTGCAGACGCAAACAATGAATAAAAGAAAGCGGAACGGACAGCATTGTCCGGCCACACGATGAGAAGTTATGGCGAGGCGGCTGCGCGGCCGCTGCAAACCCCCGCGCCGGCGACGGCACGCAAGCAATCCGATCTCGCCGCGCTGGCCCGCCTGCTGCCCTATCTGTGGCGCTACAAGTGGCGGGTGAGCGCGGCGCTCATCTTCATGGTGGCGGCCAAGGTGGCCAACGTCGGCGTGCCGGTGCTGCTCAAGACCCTGGTGGACCGCATGACGCCGCACACCAGCGGCGGCCAGCTCGCCGTGCAGGCGGCGGTGGTGGTGCCGGTGGCGCTGCTGCTGGGCTATGCGCTGCTGCGGCTGTCGACCTCGCTCTTCACCGAGCTGCGGGAACTGGTCTTCGCCAAGGCCACCGAGGGCGCCTCGCGCAGCATCTCGCTGGAGGTGTTTGGGCACCTGCACCGCATGTCGCTGCGTTTCCACCTGGAGCGCCAGACCGGCGGCATGACCCGCGACATCGAACGCGGCACCCGGGGTGTGCAGTCGCTGGTCTCGTATTCGCTCTACAGCATCATTCCCACCTTCATCGAAGTCGCGCTGGTGCTGACCTTGATGGCGGTGAAGTTCGACGTCTGGTTCGCCGTCATCACCGCGGCGGCGCTGGCCGTCTACATCGTCTTCACCGTCAGCTTCACCGAGTACCGCACCAAGTTCCGGCGCCAGATGAACGAGCTGGACTCGCACGCCCACAGCCGGGCGGTCGACTCGCTGCTCAATTACGAGACGGTGAAGTACTTCAACAACGAAGCCTTCGAAGCCGCGCGCTACGACGAAAGCCTGGAGCGCTACCGGCGCGCCGCCGTCAAGAGCCAGACCACGCTGTCGCTGCTCAACGGCGGCCAGCAGTTCATCATCGCCGTCGCGCTGGTCGGCATGCTGTGGCGCGCCACCGAGGGCGTGGCCGCCGGGCGCATGACGCTGGGCGACCTGGTCATGGTCAACGCCTTCATGATCCAGCTCTACATTCCCCTGGGTTTCCTGGGCGTGATCTACCGCGAGATCAAGCAGAGCCTGACCGATCTCGACCGCATGTTCGGCCTGCTGGAGCAGTCCCGCGAAGTGCAGGACCAGCCGGGTGCCACGGCGCTGCGGGTGCCGGCCGAAGGCGCCGGCGTGGTGTTCGACGCGGTGGATTTCGCCTACCACCCCTCGCGGCCTATCCTCCAGGGCGTCAGCTTCGAGATTCCGCCCGGCCGCACCGTGGCCGTGGTCGGGCCCTCGGGCTCCGGCAAGTCCACGTTGGCGCGGTTGCTCTACCGCTTCTACGACGTCGATGCCGGCCATATCCGGATCGCCGGGCAGGAGCTGCGCGAGGTGACGCAGGACAGCGTGCGCCAGGCGATCGGCATCGTGCCCCAGGACACCGTGCTCTTCAACGACAGCATCGGCTACAACATCGCTTACGGCCGGCCGGGGGCCAGCCAGGCCGAGGTGGAGGAGGCCGCCCGTGCCGCGCGTATCCACGGCTTCATCGCCGCGCTGCCGCAGGGCTACGACACGCCGGTCGGCGAACGCGGCCTGAAGCTTTCCGGCGGCGAGAAGCAGCGGGTGGCCATCGCCCGCACGTTGCTGAAGAACCCGCCGATCCTGATCTTCGACGAAGCCACCTCGGCGCTCGATTCGGCCAACGAACGTGCCATCCAGGCCGAACTGCACAGCGCCGCGGCGGGCAAGACCGCGCTGGTCATCGCCCACCGCCTGTCCACCATCGCCGACGCCCACCAGATCCTGGTGATGGAGGCCGGCCGCATCGTCGAGCGCGGCCACCACACTGAACTGCTGGCCCTGAACGGTGTCTATGCCCGCATGTGGGCCCTGCAGCAAAGCCACGAAGGCGCCTGAGCGCCGCCACCCGATCCACCTTTTTCATCGACTCGCCCGTCCGCACCATGAAACCAGCCGTCCTGATGCTCAATGTCCTCAACGATGCCCACCGGGCGAAGATCGAAGAGCACTACACCGTGATCTATGCGCCCACCCCGGCCGAACGCGCCGAGGCGATCGCCACGCGTGCGCAGGAGATCCAGGCCGTGATGACCATCGGCACCGTGGGCCTGACCGCCGCCGAGATCGATGCCCTGCCGAAGCTGAGCCTGGTCTGCACCCTGGGCGTGGGCTACGAGCGGGTCGACACCGAACATGCCCGCGCCCGCGGCATCGCCCTGGCCAACGGCGCCGGCACCAATGCCGACGTGGTCGCCGACCAGGCCTTCGCCCTGCTGCTGGCCACGGTGCGCCAGGTGCCGGCCAACGACCGCTCGGCCCGCCAGGGCGTGGACCGCGACCATCTGCCCATGCTGCCGCAGCTGGCCTACAAACGCATGGGCATCCTGGGCCTGGGTGCCATCGGCAACAAGATCGCCCAGCGTGCCCGCGGCTTCGACATGGAAGTCGGCTACCACAGCCGCACGCAGCGCAGCGATTGCCCGCACCGCTACTTCGCCTCTCTGGCCGAGCTGGCCGCCTGGTGCGACGTGCTGGTCGTCGCCGCCCCGGGCGGCAAGGAGACCCACCATGCCGTCGATGCAGGCGTCCTGCGCGCCATCGGCCGCGCGGGCTACCTCGTCAACATCTCGCGCGGCAGCGTGGTCGACACCGAAGCGCTGGCGGCGGCGCTGGCGGCCGGCGACATCGCCGGCGCCGGCCTGGACGTCTACGAAAGCGAGCCGCTGCCGCCGCAGCCGCTGATCGGCTTCTCGCAGCTGGTGCTGAGCCCGCACATCGGCGGACGCTCGCCCGAGGCGGTGAACAACACGGTGGAGCGTTTCCTGGCCAACGCCGGCGGCCATTTCAGCGGAAAGGGTGTGGTGTCGGCGATCTGATCGCCGGCTCGACACCCATAATTTCGCGATGGAAACCAAATGGCTAGAGGACTTCGTCAGCCTGGCGGAGACCCGCAGCTTCAGCCGCTCGGCGCAGCTGCGCCACGTCACCCAGCCGGCGTTCTCGCGCCGCATCCAGGCCCTGGAAGCCTGGGCGGGCACCGACCTGGTCGACCGCAGCTCCTATCCCACCCGGCTGACGCCGGCCGGCGAGACCCTCTACGCCCAGTCGCTCGAAGTGTTGCAGGCGCTGCAGGCCACCCGCGCCATGCTGCGCGGCCACACGGCGGCCGGCAAGGACGTGATCGAGTTCGCGGTGCCGCACACCCTGGCCTTCACCTTCTTCCCGGCCTGGCTGAGCTCGCTGCGCGGCGGCTTCGGCACCATCAAGAGCCGGCTGATCGCGCTCAATGTGCATGATGCGGTGCTGCGCCTGATCGAAGGCAGCTGCGACCTGCTGATCGCCTACCACCACCCCGACCAGCCCTTCCAGCTCGATCCGGACCGCTACGAGATGGTCAGCCTGGGCGAGGAAGCCGTCGCGCCCTTCGTGCGCCCCGACGCCAGCGGCCAGCCCATGTACAGCCTGCCTGGCCGTGCCGCGCAGCCGCTGCCCTACCTGGCCTATGCGCCGGGCGCCTACCTGGGCCGTGTCGTCGAGGACCTGGTCAAGCGGGCCAGCACGCCGATCCACCTCGACCGGGTCTACGAAACCGACATGGCCGAGGGCCTGAAGGCCATGGCGCTGGAAGGCCATGGGGTGGCTTTCCTGCCGCACAGCGCCGTGCAGCGCGAGCTGCGCGCCCGGCGGCTGGTGAGCGCCGCGCCGGCCGACCGCGGCGACCTGACGGTCAAGCTCGAGATCCGGGCCTATCGCGAACGTCCGCCGGCACCACGAGAGCCCGGAACACGCACCCGAACGGGGAGCCGGATCGGCAAGGCGCCGAGCAAACGCGCTGCCGATGGCCTGTGGAGCTACCTGCTCTCGCAGGCCGCCCCAATCGATCATGAAAAGAACGCATAAAGTGCAATCCAAAATGCATTGGCTTGCCAGACGTGACTGGGCCTACATTCCGCGCGCCGTTGCAATGCAAGTCACGGAGTTTCCGGTTACATCGGCAGGCACGAAGACTGCTTTCATCCCCGTTAGGATGCGTGTTCGCCCCAATGCACCAGTTACGGGCGTAGCGCTTAATCTGTTTTCAAGTTCCCGCTTTCATTTCTAGGAGTACGCATGAAGAAGCAACTGTTGACGCTCGCCATCCTGGCAGCCGCCACCGGCGCCATGGCCCAGAGCAACGACACGCTGGCCAAGATCAAGTCCTCGGGCTCCATCACCCAGGGCGTGCGTGAATCCTCCGGTGCCCTGGCCTACACGCTGGGCAATGGTGTCTATACCGGCTTCCACTACGAGGTCTGCGCCAACATCATCAAGGACCTGCGCCGCCAGCTCGGCCTGAGCTCGCTGGAGATCAAGTACCAGCCCGTCACCTCGGCCAACCGCATCCCGCTCGTGAAGAACGGCACGGTCGACCTGGAGTGCGGCTCCACCACCAACGACCGTTCGCGTCAGAAGGAAGTGGCCTTCGCCAACACCCTGTACGTTGAGGAAGTGCGTATCGCGGTCAAGGCCAACTCGCCGATCAAGTCGATCGCCGACCTGGGCGGCAAGACCGTCGCCACCACCACCGGCACCACCTCGGTCCAGCTGATCCGCCAGAACAAGCGCGCCAGCGGCCTGGAGTTCAAGGAAGTCACCGGCAAGGACCACGCAGACAGCTTCCTGCTGCTCGAGTCCGGCCGTGCCGACGCCTTCGTGATGGACGGCCAGATCCTGGCCGGCAACATCAGCAAGTCCAAGGCTCCGAAGGACTTCAAGATCCTGCCGGACGTCCTGTCGGTCGAGCCGATCGCCATCATGATCCGCAAGGACGACCCGGCCTTCAAGAAGGCTGTGGACGACAGCATCGCCGCACAGGTCAAGAGCGGCGAGATCGCCAAGCTCTACGACAAGTGGTTCATGCAGCCGATCCCGCCGACCAACACGCCGGTCGGCCTGCCGGCTTCCGCCGCCACCAAGGCAGCCTGGGCCAGCCTGAACGACAAGCCCAAGGAAGACTACCCGCAGCAGTAAGCGGTTCACCGCCGAAGCCTGCAAGCGCCCGCCTCAGACAAGCGGGCGTTTTTTTGTTTTGAGCCTGGCACGTACAGTGCAAGGCCTGCATACCTGAATACAACACAAGGAGCGCTCGATGGGATCGAGTTGGGACTGGGAGGTCTTTCTGCGAGACCCGGGCGGGGCGGACCCCACCTATTGGCAATGGATGCTGTCGTGCTGGGGCTGGACGGTTTCCGTCTCGCTGCTGGCACTGGTGCTGGCCCTGGTGGTCGGCACCCTGGTCGGCATCCTGCGGACCTTGCCCGACAAGCCCTGGGCCGTGCGCCTGGGCACGTTCTGGGTCGAGGGCTTTCGCAACATTCCGCTGCTGGTGCAGATCTTCATCTGGTACCACGTCATCCCGGCGCTGGTGCCGGCGATGAAGTCGCTCTCCAGCTTCGTGCTGGTGGTGCTGGCGCTGGGCTTCTTCACCTCGGCGCGTATCGCCGAGCAGGTGCGTTCGGGCATCCAGACCCTGCCGCGCGGCCAGCGCTACGCAGGCATGGCGATGGGCTTCACCACCTTCCAGTACTACCGCTACGTGCTGCTGCCGATGGCCTTCCGCATCATCATTCCGCCGCTCACCAGCGAGGCGATGAACATCTTCAAGAACTCCTCGGTGGCCTTCGCCGTGTCGGTGACCGAGCTGACCTGGTTCGCCATCCAGGTGGGTGAGGAAACCTCGCGTCCGATCGAGATCTACATGGGCGTGACCGCGCTCTACGTGATCTCGGCCTTCGCCATCAACCGCATCATGGCCTTCATCGAAAAACGTACCCGCATCCCGGGCCTGGTCGCTGCCAGCGGAGGCGGACACTGATGTTGCACCTCGACTTTTCCTTCTACAAATGGGACGTCATCAGCAACTTCATCCTGAAAGGGATCGGGTTCAGCATCACGCTCACCTTTGTCTCCACCGTCGGTGGCGTGATCTTCGGGACGCTGCTGGCGCTGATGCGCCTGTCGGGCAACAAGCTGCTGATCGCACCGGCCACCTTCTATGTCAACGGCATGCGCAGCGTTCCGCTGGTGATGGTGATCCTGTGGTTCTTCCTGCTGGTGCCCTTCCTGATCGGCCGGCCGATCGGCGCGGAGGTGTCGGCCTACGTCACCTTCATCGCCTTCGAGGCCGCCTACTTCAGCGAGATCATGCGGGCGGGCATCCAGTCCATCTCGCGCGGCCAGGTCAATGCCGGCATGGCTGTGGGCATGACCTACGGCCAGAACATGCGCCTGGTGGTGCTGCCGCAGGCCTTCCGCAACATGCTGCCGGTGCTGCTGACGCAGACCATCGTGCTGTTCCAGGACACCTCGCTGGTCTATGCCATCGGCGCCTACGACATGCTCAAGGGCTTCGAGACCGCGGGCAAGAACTACGGCCGGCCGATCGAGGCCTATCTGCTGGCCGCCGTCGTCTATTTCGTGATCTGCTTCGCGCTGGCCTACTCGGTCAAACGCCTGCACAAGAAGATCGCCATCATCCGCTGACCGGGAGAAAGAACATGTCCGAGAAAATGATCGAAATCAAGAACGTCTCCAAGTGGTACGGCCCGGTGCAGGTGCTCAACGACTGCTCGGTGAACATCAACAAGGGCGATGTGGTGGTGGTGTGCGGGCCTTCGGGCTCGGGCAAGTCCACGCTGATCAAGACGGTCAACGCGCTGGAGCCGATCCAGAAGGGCGAGATCACCGTCAACGGCACCAAGGTGAGCGACCCCAAGACCAACCTGCCCAAGCTGCGCAGCAAGGTCGGCATGGTGTTCCAGCACTTCGAACTGTTCCCGCACCTGTCGGTGACCGAAAACCTGACCATCGCCCAGGTCAAGGTGCTGGGCCGCAGCCTCGATGAAGCCAAGACCCGCGGCCTGAAGATGCTCGACCGGGTGGGCCTGATGGCGCACAAGGACAAGTTCCCCGGCCAGCTCTCCGGCGGTCAGCAGCAGCGCGTGGCGATCGCCCGCGCGCTGTCGATGGACCCGAACGTGATGCTGTTCGACGAACCCACCTCCGCGCTCGACCCCGAGATGGTCGGCGAAGTGCTCGACGTGATGGTCGGCCTGGCCAAGGAAGGCATGACCATGATGGTCGTGACCCACGAGATGGGCTTCGCCCGCAAGGTGGCCAACCGGGTGATCTTCATCGACGTGGGCGGCCGCATCCTGGAGGACTGCACCAAGGAGGACTTCTTCGGCAACATCGAAGCCCGCCAGCCGCGCACCAAGGACTTCCTCAACAAGATCCTCAGCCACTGAGTAGCCCCCGGCTTGCCGCGGCAGGCTGGCGACCGAGCCCCGCGGCAGATGCCGGCGGGGCTTTTTTGATGAAGCGGCCGATTGGCGCGACGAACGGTCGGATCGTGCACCTGGAATTCGTGACACTGCCTCACCGCGGATGTGCGCGAGACAGGGCCGGAACATGAACTGGGCGAACCGAAGAAAAGGAAGCGAAGAGCCATCGACGGGCGGCGGAGGGCCACCCTATGATGCCGGGATGGACGAACGTATCACCGTGCTGGAAGCGGCTGCGCAGGACACGCGCGGCAGGCTCGAGGACCTGCGTGATCGATCGGACGACATGCGCGGACGCCTGGATGACATGAGCAGCCGGCTGGTCCGTGTCGAAACCAAGCTCGACACGGTCGCCACAAAATCCGAATTGAACGAATTGAAGGCCGACATGCACGACATGAAGGCTGAACTCATCAAGTGGATGGTCGGCAGCGTCTTGGCACTCGGCGCCACCGCCATCACCGTCATGACCTTCGTGCTGAACAACGCCGTACCGAAGCTGCCGCCGATGCAGGCAGCGCCGGTCGTCATCCAGCTTCCTCCGCCGCCCTCATCGTTGTTGGCGCCTGGCGGCAAATAGCGGCTTCGGGCTCGGCAAACGAACATTTCCCTGGGCCACATCGGCCTAAGCGCCAGAACCGGAGTGGGCGCAAACAAAACCATACTGCGGGCGCGTTGTGCGCCGGGCGGATCCGTTGCGGTGCAGGGCGTTCCACCAACACACGAGGAGGGTATTGCATGCAGTTCCTGCGAACCGGGCGACGTCGTGCCCATGGCGTTTTGTTTCTCGCCTGCCTGTGGAGCGGGATGGCTTTCGCAGCTTCCGATCCGCTGCCCGGCCTGGGGACGGATCCTGCGAAGAACACGGTGTCAGGCCTGTCTTCGGGCGCCTTCATGGCCACCCAGTTCGGCGTGGCCTACGCCAAGGAGATCCAGGGGGTGGGCATCGTCGCCGGCGGGCCGTTCTTTTGCAGCGGCATCGGCGGTTTCGGTGCCGAGCGGTTCATCCAGAACGCCACCACCAATTGCCTGAATCCGGTGGGTCCGGCACCGTCCGGCAAGGCCGCGTGGAAAGAGGCCCGATCGCTGGCGGAGAAACACGAGATCGACAGCACCGACCACATCGCCCGCCAGCGCATCTACATCTTCACCGGCGGCCACGACACCGTCGTCAGCCCGCGTGTGGTGGAGCAGACCCAGCTGTTCTACGAGGCCGCCGGCGTGCCCGCCCGGCAGATCCGTTTCGTGAGTTTTCCCGGCGCCGGCCATGCACTGGTGACGGCCAACGGCAGCGACCTGGCCTGCGCCGCCAACACCTCGCCCAACCTCAACAACTGCGGCTTCGTGCAGGCCCACGACATCCTGCGCTGGCTCTACGGCGACAAGCTTAAGGAGCCGGCCGAACGCCTGGGCGGCAGCTGGGTCAGCTTCGACCAGACCGAGTTCATCCGCGAGGCCTTCAGGCAGATCCAGGAAAAGGACCCGAAGCGCTACATCGGCCTGGCGGAGACCGGCCATGCCTACATCCCCGCCGCGTGCCGGGAGAAGAACAGCGCCTGCCGCACCCATGTGGTGTTTCACGGCTGCTTCCAGCAGGAGCAGCTGCTGGGCGACCGCTTCTACCGCACCGGCGGCTACAACGAACTCGCCGACACCAACGGCATCGTGGTGCTCTACCCGCAGACCGTGAGCAGCGCCCGCAATCCCCAGGGCTGCTGGGACTTCTGGGGCTACAGCAGCAAGAATCCCGCGGCGCCGGATTTCTATACCCGGCGCGGCCCGCAGATGCTGGCGATAGACGCCATGCTGCGCCGGCTCAACAGCGCTCCCCGATCCCACTAGCCAGGAGGTCCGTGCCATGAAGAAGAAAGCTCTCGAAATCGCCGCCGATCCCGTGCCGTCCGCGGTGGGGGCGTGGAAGTCCGGCATGCTGGATGCCATGGAAGGCGCCCAGCAGCTCGCGCAATCCAGCCAGACGCAACAACAGCAATGGCTGCAGGACGCCGCGCAGGCCGCGCAGCTGCCGTCGCTGCTGCGCTACTGCGAACAGCTCGGCGAGACCGAGCAGCGCCTGCGCACCGGCATCTCGGCCTGGCTGCACCAGCTGCCCGCGCTGGCACTGGAGAACCAGCTGAACCTGGGCCGCACGCTGCTGGAGGCGCGCGGCACCAGCGATGCCCTGCTGGCCTTCAACTTGCAGGGCCAGGCACTGCAGACGCAGTGGCAGGCGCATCTGGAGAAGCTGCAGGCCCTGGCGAACGGCGCCGGGCCCGGCTTCCTGGCCTGCTGGCGCCAGTACCTGCAAGACACACCGGAAGCCAGCGTCTGACGCCTACTTCTGGCGCGCAGCGATCGCCTTCTCGGCCTTGGCGACCAGGTCCGGGCCCACCGTGGCCTTCCACTTGTCGTAGACCGGCTTGGTGGCCTTGGTGAAGGCCTCGTGCTGGGCGGGCGTGAGCTGCGTCACCGTCACGCCCAGGCCGGTCAGCTCCTTGACCAGGGGCTTGTCGGCCTCGACCAGGCCCTTGCGGGCGATGCCGATCTCTTCCTTGCCCGCGTCCACCGCCGCCTGCTTCACGATGGCCTGGTCGGCCGGCGTCCAGCTGGCCCACACATCCTTGTTGACCACGAAGATCAGCGGATCGGCCACGTAGCCCCACAGCGTCAGGTACTTCTGGCCCACGGTGTGCAGCTTGGCGGCCATGTAGACGGCCATCGGGTTCTCCTGCCCGTCGACCGCGCCGCTAGCCAGGGCCGGCTGGGCATCGGCCCAGCTCATCTGGGTGGGGTTGGCGCCCAGGGCGGTCATGGTCTCCAGGAACAGCGGCGAGCCGACCACGCGGATCTTCAGGCCCTTCAGGTCTTCCGGCGACTGGATGGCCCGCTTGCCGTTGCTGATCTCGCGGAAACCGTTCTCGCCCCAGGCCAGCGGCAGCGCGCCGGCCTTGTCCACCGCCGCGAAGATCTCCTTGCCGACCTCGCCCTGGGTCAGCGCATCGACCGCCGCGAAATCGGGCATCAGGAAGGGCAGGGCGAACAGGTTGAGCTGCTTGACCTGCGGCGACCAGTTGATGGTCGAGCCCACGGCCAGGTCGATCACGCCCTGGCGCAGCGCGGTGAACTCGCGGGTCTGGTCGCCCTGGACCAGCGAGGTGCCCGGATACAGCTTGATGTTGATGCGGCCCTGGGTGCGCTCCTTGACCAGGTTGGCCCAGATCTCGCCGCCCTTGCCCCAGGGGTAGGCCGGGCCGAGCACCAGGGACATCTTGTATTCGGCCTTGTAGTTGGCCGGCACCTGGGCGGCGGCGTCGAGCGCCGGACCCATCACGGATGCGGCCAGGGCCAGGGCAAGAATGGAACGGCGGAAGGTCATGCTTTTGTCTCCTCTTTTGAAATCGAATCAGTAGCCCAGCCTGGCGGGCAGCCACAGCGCCAGCTGCGGGAAGGCGATCACCGCCACCATCACCAGGAACATCGCGAACAGCATCCAGCCCACCCAGCGCACGGTCTCCTCCATGCGCACGCCGGCGATGCGGCAGGACACCATCAGGTTGACCGCCAGCGGCGGCGTGAACTGGCCCAGCGCCACCTTCAGGGTGAGGATCACGCCGAACCACACCGGGTCCCAGTGGTAGTACTGCACGATGGGCCAGAGCAGGGGCACGAAGATCAGGAAGATGGACACGCCGTCGAGGAACATGCCCACCGTGATCAGCATCAGGATCAGCAGCGCCAGCACGCCGTATTCGCCCAGGCCCGAGTGCACGATGGCGTTGGTGATCGGATCGATCACCCCCAGCGTGGAAAGCGAATAGGCAAAGATCCCGGCCAGCGACACCACCAGCAGGATCACGGCCGACAGCTCGCCCGACTCGCGCAGGATCACGAACAGGTCGCGCACCCGGATCGTGCGGTGGATCACCATGCCCACGAACAGCCCGTAGAACACCGCCACCACGGCCGCCTCGGTGGGCGTAAACCAGCCCGCGCGCATGCCGCCCAGGATCACCACCGGCGCCGCCAGGCCCCAGACGGCCTCTCGCGCGCTCTTCCAGAAGGCCGGGCGCGGCAGCGAGGATTCCAGCGCGCCCATGCCGTGGCGCCGGGCCATCCACACGGCCGGCACGATCAGCGCCACGCCGGCCAGCAGGCCGGGGATCATGCCGGCGGCGAACAGCGCCGGCACCGAGGCGCCGGGCACCAGCACCGAATAGACGATGAAGGCCACCGAGGGCGGGATCAGGATGTCGGTGGCCGCCGCCGCGCCCACCACGCTGGCCGAGAAGGCGCGCGGATAGCCGGCGCGCGACATGGCCGCGATCATCACGCCGCCGACGGCCGCCGCATTGGCCGGCCCCGAGCCCGAGATGCCGCCCAGGAACATGGCGACCAGGATCGCCACCATCGGCAGCATGCCCGGGCCGCGCCCGACGATGGCGATGGCGAAGTTCACCAGCCGCAGGGCCACGCCCGAGCGGTCGAAGATCGAGCCCACCAGCACGAACATCGGAATCGCCAGCAGCGGGTACTTGCCCAGGCCCGCATAGAAGTTCTGCGGCACGGCCAGCAGGCCGAACCACTGCGTGCCCAGGTTGGCCACGGCGATGGCGGCGGCCCCGGCCAGGCCCAGCGCCGCGCCGATCGGCACGCCGGCCAGCATCATCAGGATGAAGGCGGTGAAGAGCAGGGTGGCGATCATGCGGACTCGTCCCCGCGCTGTCCGCGCCGCACGAACAGGCCGAGGGCGCGCAGCGTGATGCCCAACGCAATCAGCGGCAGCCAGATCGAATACCACCACTGCGGCACGCCGATGCCGGGCGAGGTCTCGCCGAAGCGGTAGTCGTCCCACACCATCCGCACGCTGGTCACGGTGACGATGAAGAAGAGCAGGGCCACCATCAGCGCCCCGAAACGCGCGAGCCCGCGCCGGCGTGCCATCGAGCCGGCCTCGGCGAAGTACTCGATGCGGATGTGCCGGTCGCGCGCCACCGCGGCCGAGCCGCCGACCAGGGCCAGCACGATCATCAGGAACACCGAGAACTCTTCGGTCCACGCGAACGAGGTGCTGGTGAAGTAGCGCACCAGCACGTTGGCGAAGGTGATCAGCGCCAGCAGCGCCATGACGATGACGGTGGCCCAGTCCTCGATGGCCAGGGGCACGCGGGTGATCTCGTCGGGGAGGGCGGGGATGGTGTCGTCGGGCGCGGCGCCGGACTCGGAAGGCAGGGACATGAACGGAAGAAGGCAGGACAGCGCGTACGAGGGCCAGCGATGCTATGGCCCGCCCGCCGTGCGCGCATCGGGGCTAACCTGGGGCTGCGGCCAGGGCGGCAGCGCCGCCGGATGCGAGAATTCCGCCCCATGACCGACGCCTCCCACGCCCCCACCTCCATCACCCTGGTCCGCCCGGACGACTGGCACCTGCACCTGCGCGACGGCGCGGCGCTGGCCACCACCGTGCCGCATGCGGCAGCGCAGTTCGCGCGGGCCATCGTCATGCCCAACCTGCGCCCGCCGGTCACCACCGCGCAGCTGGCCGTCGAATACCGCCAGCGCATCCTCGATGCTCTGCCGGCCGGCGCCGCCTTCGAGCCGCTGATGACGCTCTATCTCACCGACCGCCTGCCGCCCGAGGAGATCGTGCGCGCCAAGGCGGCCGGCGTGGTCGCCCTCAAGCTCTACCCGGCCGGCGCCACCACCAACAGCGATGCCGGCGTGACCGACCTGCGCCATGCCTATCCCACGCTGGAAGCCATGCAGAAGGCCGGCATGCCGCTGCTGGTGCACGGCGAGGTCACCGATCCCAGCACCGACCTGTTCGACCGCGAAGCCCTCTTCATCGACCAGAAGCTGATCCCGCTGCGCCGCGACTTCCCCGAGCTGAAGATCGTGATGGAGCACGTCACCACCCGCGAAGGCGCCCACTACGTGCGCGACGCCGGCCCCTTCACCGGTGCCACCATCACGCCGCACCACCTGCTCTACAACCGCAACGCGCTGTTCATCGGCGGCATCCGCCCGCACTACTACTGCCTGCCGGTGTTGAAGCGCGAGGTGCACCGCCTGGCGCTGGTCGAGGCCGCCACCAGCGGCAGCGGCCGTTTCTTCCTGGGCACCGACAGCGCGCCGCACGCCGCCCATCTCAAGGAACATGCCGTGGGCTGCGCCGGCTGCTATGTGGCCCATGCCGCCATCGAGCTGTACGCCCAGGCCTTCGAGCGGGCCGGCGCGCTGGACAAACTCGAAGCCTTCGCCAGCCTCAACGGCCCGGCCTTCTACGGCCTGCAGCCCAACAGCGAACGCATCACCCTGAAGCGCGAAGGCTGGACGGTGCCCGAGAGTTATCCGCTCGGCGAAGCCACGGTCAAGCCGCTGGGCGCCGGCGAGACGCTGGACTGGGCCATCGCCCGCGGCTGAGTTTGTCCACGCCCTGGCCGTCGCTGGACTGGCAGGCGCCCTGGTTCGCGCCCTGGCGCGGGATCGGTGAGCCGGCCCTGGCGGCGCTGGCCGGCGGCGCCTCGGTGCCCGATGCCATGAACGCCGTCGCACCGGCCGGCGTGCCGCGTTTCGTGTCGCCCGACGCATTGCCGCCGGACCAGGCCTACGAAAGTTTCGTGCACGACAGCCGCAGCGTGCCCAGCCGAGACAATCTGCACGACTGCTTCAACGCCATCGTCTGGTGCCTCTACCCGGACACCAAGCGCCAGCTCAACCGCTGGCAGGCCGCGGCCATCGCCCGAGACGGCATCGCCGGGCGGCGCGGTCCCTTGCGTGACGCGATCACCCTGTTCGACGAGAACGGCGCCGTGTTCAGTGCACCGCCGGTGCTGCTCGATGCGCTGCGGTCGCGCGACTGGCGGGCACTCTTCATCACGCACCGCCAGGCCTGGCAGCAAGCCCGGCTCTGGCTCTTCGGCCACGCCCTGGTCGAGAAACTCGCCGCCCCGCGCAAGGACATCACCGCCCATGTGCTGTGCGCCCAGCAGGGCCTGGCGGACATCGCGCAGACCGATGCCTGGCTGCTGTCCACGCTCGATGAAACCCTGCTTTCGGCCAAGCCCTTTTCACCCCTGCCGGTGCTCGGCGTGCCCGGCTGGTGGCCTGTTCAGGACGAGGCTTTCTACGACGATGCCAAGGTCTTCCGTCCGGCCCGGCCCGCGAACTTTTCCCCCTATGATGGCTCCCACCCCCAGCCCTCGCAGGGCAGCATAAAAACGACGACTCCAGCGAATCTGCGAAACGGCGCGGCTTGAAACGGGCGCAGGGCGTCCGTATCTTCCACGCGCAGGGTTTTTTCGATTTCCCTACGGAGCCTCCATGAAACGTATCCTCCTCTTCGTCCTCACCAACCTCGCGATCGTGGTGGTGCTGGGCATCGTCGCCAGCGTGCTCGGCGTCAACCGCTTCCTCACGGCCAACGGCCTGAACCTCACCGCCTTGCTGGGCTTCGCGCTCATCATGGGTTTCGGCGGCGCCTTCATATCGCTGCTCATCAGCAAGCCGATGGCCAAGTGGTCGTCCGGCGTGCAGGTCATCAGCCAGCCGCGTTCGCCCGACGAAGCCTGGCTGCTGCAGACCGTGCAGAACCTCGCCACCAAGGCCGGCATCGGCATGCCCGAGGTCGGCGTGTTCGAAGGCGAGCCCAATGCCTTCGCCACCGGCGCCTTCAAGAACTCCGCCCTCGTCGCGGTCTCCACCGGCCTGCTGCAGGGCATGACCCGTGAAGAAGTCGAGGCCGTGCTCGGCCACGAGGTGGCCCACATCGCCAACGGCGACATGGTCACCATGACGCTGATCCAGGGCGTGATGAACACCTTCGTGGTGTTCCTGTCGCGGGTCATCGGTTATGCGGTCGACAGCTTCCTGCGCCGCGGCGACGACCGGTCCTCGGGCCCCGGCATCGGCTACTACGCCACCACCATCGTGCTCGACATCGTGCTGGGCTTCGCCGCCGCCATCATCGTGGCCTGGTTCTCGCGCCACCGCGAGTTCCGCGCCGATGCCGGCGCCGCCCGCCTGATGGGCCGCCGCCAGCCCATGGTGGCCGCGCTGCAGCGCCTGGGCGGCATGGTGCCGGGCCAGCTGCCCAAGAACGTCGAGGCCATGGGCATCACCGGCAGCATCGGCAAGCTCTTCGCCACCCATCCGCCGCTGGAAGAGCGCATCGCCGCGCTGCAGTCCGCGCAGGGCTGATCCTTCTTCTTCCCGCAGCGACAGCCGCCGTGCCGCAAGGTCGGCGGCTTTTTCTTTTCTTGCGGCAAACGCGGGACAGGACGGGGCTGCGTTTGGCGGCCGGACGAAACGCGCTGCCGGGCGGAGACTGGCCAGCCTCCCATCCCGAAAGGCCGTCCATGCTGCAGCAAATCGCCTTCTCAGCCACGTTCCCGGCCACCTTGGCGGCTTCGACATCTGGCGGGCTTGCCGCCTTGTTCTCGCCCGACACGCCGCGCTCCCGTGCCGCAAGGCAGGCCGGCAAGCTCGCCACCGACAACAGCCGCGCCGCGCCGCCGCCCGAACTGCAGCCCGGCGCGCAGGGCCTGTCGGTCAGCGAGGAGCTGGCGCGGCTGGTCGAACTCAATGCCATGGACAAGCCCGAGCCCCCCATCACCCTGCCGCCGCAGGTCAACCACAACGTGCCCCCGCAAGACCAGCGCTACATGACCATGCCGCTGCGCGCGCTGCTGACGGAGGTGTCGCAGCGCGCCCTGGGCGAGGGTCCGGCCGACGCGCTGCCGATCGAGAACCCCGGCGTGCCCGCCGAAACGCGCCGCCTGGGCGACATGCGTTTCGCGCTGCTGTTCCAGCCCGGCCGCGAGCGCGACGAACAGCGGCTGCTGAGCGCCGGCCGGGCGCTCTACAACTTCTGGTACGACTACCGTGGCCTGGTCGGCCGGATGCGCGGCCTCCACCCCGAGCTGGAACCCGCGATCGGCCCCTGGGCGCACGACCTGGCGCAGTCGGCGATCCGCCGTGCGCTGCTGATTCCGCTCGACGACGATGGCCAGGCGCAGTACGACCCGGGGCTCTACGGCGCGATCGATGCGCTGGCACGGCGCCCGCTGCAAGACTATCTGCCCGACCTGGAACGCCGCATGGGGCTGCACCGCCAGGGCTTGCTGCAGCAGGAGCTGGGCCTCTTCTTCGAACGCATCGCGCAGCCCGCCAGTCCGGATGTGCCGGTCTCCAACGGCGTGCTCGGCGCACCCAGGAACCTGCTCGGGGGCCACGAGTTCTATCGGCTGCGCAGGGGCGACATCGTCTTCTCCTGCAGGCGCGAGGATCTCGTGGCCAATCTCCGGACCATCCCGGCGGGCAAGCTCTGGCCGCTTCCAGCGCGCACACCCGACATGGTGGCCCACCCGGAGCAGCGCTACGCCATCCGCTACCCCGACCGTGCGTCCGGCACCACCATCCACAACGTCTACTGGCGCAACGAGGCGGGCGTGGTGGCCCGGGTGCTGGTGGCGCTGCACCACGGGGTGCACAGCTTCCGGGTCGAAGGCGACGGGGCCTGGACACCGACCGGCGCCGATGGTGCCAAGGCGCTCGAAGACATGCGTGCCGAGGGCTGGCGCTCCTTCCTGGCGCAGCGCTGGCACGACTACAACCAGGCCTTGCTGCTGGGATGGCCGGGCGGCGGAATCGCGGCGGGAATCGGCGAGTTCGGCGAATAGGACGCAGCGGCCGTCACGGCTGCCACGAACCCGGGACGTCCCGCAACTTCGGCTCGCTCCGCGGACCACGACGGACCGCGCCGGGCACTGAAATTTCTCCCTCCCACGAAAGGCTGACCATGCTGCAGCATGCCGATTTCTCCTCGACCGCCACGGCCCCCGGGCCGCTGGCCCACGCCTTGGCGCAGGCCACCGGGGCGCCTGCGTTCCGGGTCGATCCGCAGGCCCGGCGCCTGGACGTCGACAACAGCCGCGCCATCCCGCCGCGGCAACTGGGCATCGGCGAGCAGGGCATGCCGGTCAGCCCGGAGCTGTCCGCCCTGCTGGATGCGGACACCTTCGACACAAGCGCGACGCGCGACCTTGCCCACACCCTGCCGCCCGAGGTCAACCACAACGTGCCGCGCCACGACTGGCGCTACATGACCATGGGCCTGCGCGAGCTGCTCACCGAGGTCGGCCAGCGGGCCCTGGACGAAGGCCCGCCCGATGCGGTGCCCATCGAGAACCCCGGCGTACCGGCGACCACCCGCCGCCTGGGCGACATGCGCTTCGCCCTGCAATACCAGCCTGGCCGCGAAGCGGACGGCCAGCGCCTGCTCAATGCCGGCAGGGCGCTCGACAGCTTCTGGTACGACTACCGCGAACTGGTGGCCCAGGCGCGCGCTCGCCGGCCGGAGCTGGAGTCGGTCATCGCCCCCTGGGCGGCCGGGCTGGCGCAAACCGCGATCGAGCTGGCGCTGCAGCTGCCGCTGGCCGAAGACGGCCAGGCGCAGTACGACCCCGCGCTCTACACCGCGATCAACGCGCTGGCGCACCGGCCGGTCGAAGACGTTTTGGACGGGCTGGAGCGCCAGGCCAACGGCCTCGAACAGGGCCGGCTGCAGGAGGAGCTGCGCGCCTTCTTCGAACGCATCTCCAGCCCGGCCAGCCCCGAGTCGCCGATCGCCAACGGCGTGGTCGGCGCCAGGAGAAACCTGGTCTGGGGCGCCGACCTGTTCCAGCTGCTCAAGGGCAACATCGTCTTCGTCTGCCAGCGCGAGGAACTGGCGGCCAACCTGCGCACCATCCCCGCCGGCACGCTGCGCCGGATCGATGCGGTGGTCGCCCACCTGCCGGGCCGCACGACGCGGCCGCGTTATGCGCTGCGCTACCCGGACCGCGCTTCCGGCACCACCATCGACGATGTCTACTGGCGCGACGAGCAGGGCACGACCCGGCGGGTGGCGGTGGTGCGCTACCAGGGCCGGCACAGTTTCCTGATCGATGGCGAGACCGTCTGGCAGCCGACCGGCGGCGGCACCGGCGCGGTGCTGGAGGACATGCGCGCCGAGGCCTGGCGCTCCTTCCTGGCCCAGCGCTGGCATGCCTACAACCAGGCCCTGGTGCGCGGCTGGACCGATACCGAGGTGCTGCCGCGCCGGCCGCATCCCATGCTCGACTTCCACGGCTGAGGCGGCCATGTTGCAAGCCTCCGCCATCGCCCTGGCCGCCACGACCGCCGCGCTGCCGATCGCCCACGCCGCCGGCCTGCTGCAGGCCGCGCCTGCCTGGCGCGGCCGCCATGCCGACGCGCTCCCGCGCATCGGCCGCGAGCTCGCCACCTTGCTGAGCCCGGCCACGGCCGATGCGCAAGACCAGGTCTTCACGCTGCCGCCCGAGGTCAACCACAACGTGCCCGTGCACGACCACCGCTACATGACCATGCCGCTGCTGGACCTGCTGACCGAGGTGGGCCGGCGCGCCCTGGGCGACGGCCCGCAGGACGCGGTGCCGCCGCTGAACCCGGATGTGCCCGCCGAAACCCGGCGCCTGGGCGACATGCGTTATGCCCTGGCCTTCCAGCCGGGCCGCGAACACGACGCCAGGCTGCTGCAGAACGCCGGGCGCGCGCTGGACGACTTCTGGCACTACCTGCGCATCCTGCGCTCCGAGGTGTACGACAGCCGGCCCGACCTGGGCCCGGTGATCGGGCCCTGGATCGGTGAACTCATCCACGATGCGGTCGTGCAGGCCCTGCGCCTGCCGCTGGGCGAGGACGGCGAGGCGCAATATGACCCACGGCTCTACGCCGCCATCAACGAGGCGGTGCTGCGGCCCCTGCCCGACTACCTGCGTGAACTCGACGCCCGCCTGTACACGCAGGCCCGTGCGGCCTTCCAGAAGGACATGGACCGCTACCTCCAGAAGCTGGCGCAGAAGCGGGGCCGGCCGCAGCCCGCGGGCCGCATCGTGCTCGACCGGGACCGCCGCGCGGTCCACCGGCGTGCCGCCCCTCCGGGCGTGGACGCCAGCGTGGCCGATGCACGCCAAGGCTCCGCCGCCTACACCCTGCCGACGCCGGTCAACCACAACGTGCCGGTGCATGACCGCCGCTACATGACCATGGTGCTGGAGTCCCTGTTGCAGGAGGTTGGCCAGCGCGCCCTGGGCGGCGGGCCGCCCGACGCGGTGCCGCCGGAAAACCCCGGCGTGCCGGCGGAGCGGCGCCGCCTGGGCGACATGGTCTATGCACTCGGATTCCAGCCCGGGCGCGAGCACGACACGCAGGTGCTGCGCAACGCGGCCCGGGCGCTGGAAGACTTCTGGCCTGTCCTGGCCGGGCTGCGCGACCGTGTGCTGGCGCGCCGGCCGGAACTCGCCCCGGTGGTCGGGCCCTGGGTCGAGCGGCTGGCCAAGGCCGCCATCGACAGCGCCCTGGAGCAGCCCCTGGGCGGGGACGGCCGGGCGCGCACCTTCGCGTCCCTGGACGAAGCCGCCATGGCGGCGGTGGAGCAGCCCGTCGAGCACTATCTGCCCGATCTGGAATGGCGCCTGCTGGTGCTGGAGCAGGACCGGCTGGCGCAGGAGCTGGACGCCTTTTTCGAACGCATCTCCAGGCCGACGGTGCCGGGCACTCCGCTGGTCAACACGGTGGTGGGCGCGAGAAAGAACCTGGTCAGCGGGATCGGCCTGGCCGGCCTGCTGTCGGGCGATATCGTCTTTGTCTGCAGCGAGGAGGAGCTGGTGCGCAACCTGCGGACCATTCCGGCCGGCGTGGTGCACACGGTCGCGCCCTCCGCCGCCCGCATGCCCGGCATGATGCGGCCGCGCCTGACCATCGCCTATCCCTGGCGCAGGTCGGGCACCACCATCGACGAGGTCTACTGGCGCGACGCGGCGGGCATGCGGCGGCGGGTGCTGGTCGGCCTGCGCCAGGGGGTGCACAGCTTCCTGGTCCAGGACTGGTCCGGCTGGAAACCCACCGGCGCCAACGGCGCCAGGGCGCTGGACGACATGCGCGCCGAAGCCTGGCGCGCCTTCCTGGCCCTTCGCTGGCACGAACAGATCCAGGCGCGCGGTCGGGGCTTTGGCTGGCCCGAACTCGATCTGCAGCCGCTGGTGCTGGGCGGCGGCGACAACTACGACGAGTGAGGCCCTGGCCGGCTCAGCCCGGCCGGCGCATCTTGAACAGCTGTTCGGGCGTGATGCCGAAGTAATCCGCCGGCCCGCCGCCGCGCAGAATGGGCTGGCCGCCGGCCGTGTCGTACACGCCGTCCTTCAGCAGGGCGCGGTCGATGTGCACCGCCACCACCTCGCCCAGCACCAGCCAGGCGCCGACCTCGTGGCCCGCCACGTTCTGCAGCGGCACCAGCTGGGTCAGCCGGCATTCGAAATTGACCGGGCTCTCCAGCACCCGCGGCGCGCCGATCACACGCGAGGCCACCGGCGTCAGGCCGGCCAGGGCGAATTCATCGACCTCCGGCGGCACGGAGGCGCAGCTGGCGTTCATCTGCTCGGCCAGGGGGCGGGTGGCCAGGTTCCAGACGAACTCCTTGGTGGCGGCGATGTTGCGCACGCTGTCCTTCCAGCCGATGCTGGAGAAACCCACGATGGGCGGCGTGTAGTTGAAACCGTTGAAGAAGCTGTAGGGCGCCAGGTTGCGCACGCCCTGTCCGTCGTGGGTGGACACCCAGCCGATCGGCCGCGGCCCCACGATGGCGTTGAACGGGTCGTGCGGCAGGCCGTGGCCGGCCGCGGGTTCGTAGAAGTGGCTGTCTGCCTGGGCCATCGTCGTCTGCTCCTGGGGTTTGTTCAGGCGGTGGCGGGCGCGGCGATGTCCATCGCCAGCGCCTCGGCCACCTTCACGCCGTCCACGCCGGCCGACAGGATGCCGCCGGCATAACTCGCGCCTTCGCCGGCGGGGAACAGGCCGCGCAGGTTCAGGCTCTGGAAATCCTCGCCGCGGGTGATCTTGATCGGCGAGGAGGTGCGGGTTTCGACACCGGTCAGCACCGCATCATGGCGGTCGAAGCCGGGGATCTTGCGGGCGAAGGCCGGGAAGGCTTCGCGCATCGCCTCGATGGCATAGCCGGGCAGGGCCGCATGCAGGTCGCCCAGGCGCACGCCGGGCTTGTAGCTGGGCTCGACCTCGCCGAGCGCGGCCGAAGGCCGGCCGGCCACGAAATCGCCGACCAGCTGGCCGGGCGCCTGGTAGTCGCTGCCGCCCAGCACATAGGCGTTCGATTCGAGCCGGCGCTGCATCTCGATGCCGGCCAGCGCATGGGGCTTGCCCTGGGCTTCGGGCGGCAGGTCGAGGTGCAGGTAGTCGGTGGGGAAGTCGCTGGGGTCTATGCCGACGACGATGCCCGCATTGGCATTGCGTTCGTTGCGGGAGTACTGGCTCATGCCGTTGGTGACCACACGCCCCGGCTCGCTGGTGGCCGCCACCACGGTGCCGCCCGGGCACATGCAGAAGCTGTAGACGGCCCGGCCGTTGGCGGCATGGTGCACCAGCCGGTAATCGGCCGCGCCCAGCTTGGGATGGCCGGCATGCCGGCCCCAGCGGGCGCGGTCGATCACGCCCTGCGGATGCTCCACCCGAAAGCCGATGGAAAAGGGCTTGGCCTCGATGTGCACGCCACGCCGGTACAGCATCTCGAAGGTGTCGCGGGCACTGTGGCCGAGCGCCAGCACCACATGGTCGGCGCGCATCTCGTGGCGCTCGCCGCTGGCCTGGTCCAGCACGGTCAGGCCGCGCAGCTGCCGGCCGCGCGGGCCGGCCTCGATGTGCAGGTCGACCACCTTGTGCTCGAAGCGGATCTCGCCACCGAGTTCCACGATCTTGGCGCGAATGTTCTCCACCACCTTGACCAGCTTGAAGGTGCCGATGTGCGGCCGCGCCTCGGTCAGGATCTCGGGCGGCGCGCCGGCGGCCACGAACTCGTTCATCACCTTGCGGCCGAGATGGCGCGGATCCTTGATCTGGCTGTAGAGCTTGCCGTCGGAAAACGTGCCGGCGCCGCCTTCGCCGAACTGCACGTTCGACTCCGGCTGCAGCTCCTTGCGCCGCCACAGGCCCCAGGTGTCCTGGGTGCGCTGGCGCACGCTGCGGCCGCGCTCCAGCACGATGGGCTTGAGCCCCAGCTGGGCCAGCACCAGCGCCGCGAAGATGCCGCAGGGCCCGAAGCCGATGACGACCGGCCGCTGCGGCGATTCGAAGGGCGCGCCGGCCGGCGGATACCAGGCCATGTCGGGCGAGGCGGCGATGTGCGGGTTCTTTTCGTTGCGCTGCAGCAGGCCGGCTTCCTGCGCCGGATCGGCCAGGGCGACGTCGACGATGTAGACGGCCATCACCGCCTGCTTGCGTGCGTCGAAGCTGCGTTTGTGGATGTGCAGGCGGGCGATGGCTTCGGGCGCCAGGCCGAGCGCCTGGGCGGCGGCGGCCTGCAGCGCGGCCTCGTCGTGCTCGAGGCCGAGCTTGATTTCGGAGATGCGGATCATGGTCGTGGGGGCCCGTGACTATCGGGCTGGACAACGCTCCTCTGGTCGGGAGCCGGCTGCCGATGATACGGGCCTGCCATAATCCCGCGCTTGAAGTACGCCGGACCGCCGCTGGTGCTGGCCCGCAAGGGGTGACGATCCGTCGTCATGTGGAAACACCGCACTGGAGGAACGTCCGGACTGCACAGGGCAGCGCAGGAGCTAACGGCTCTCCACCGTGAGGTGAGGATCAGAGCAACAGAGACGAGTCCGATCGCCCATCAAGGTAGCCGAGGTGTTCTATGAAGTGCCGGCGAAAGCCGGCAAGGCAGATGGCGCAAGCCATCTGACCCAGGCGCAAGCCTGGCTTCATAGCCACCCCGGTCGCCGGAGGCGACCGGGGTGAAACGGGCAATCTCTGCGCGCAGCAATACCAAGTAGGTCAACGTCGAGGCGGCCCGCTGAGTTGACGGGTAGGTAGCACCGAGCCGGGGAGCGATTCCCGGCCCAGATTAATGGCGGTCACGCCGCATCTGCCGCAAGGCCGGTGCGGTGCACAGAATCCGGCTTACAGGCGTACTTCATCCTTCTTTCGCGCCGGGGAGGGCAGGCATCAGACCCGCTCTCCTTCGTAAAAATAGCGCCACTCCCCAGGCTCCAGCCCCGCCAGGTTCACCCGGCCCACGCGGATGCGCCTCATGCCCACGATGCGCAGGCGCTCGGCCTCCAGCATCTGCGCGATGCGGCCCACCCAATGGCCCTTGCTGGCAAAGCGCAGCCCGGTCACCCCATCGCTCTGGCGGCTGATGCTGACCCTGGCCGGCGTCATGGCCCGGCCGTCGATCACCGGTGCGCGGTTGAGCCGGTCGAGGGCGGCTTCGCCCACATCGCCCTGCACATCGACGATCACCTCGTGCTCGATCAGGCCGGCATCCTCGGTCAGCTTGCGCCGCACCCGGAAATCCTGGCTGTAGATCACCAGCCCCGATGCGGCCGGCTCCAGCGGCGTCAGGCATTCCTGCATGAAATGCTGGCGTGCCGGGCGGATGCCCGACCGGTCGGCCTGCGCCGAACGGGTTCCGGGCCGCAGCAGCTGCAGCGCCGGCCGACGCCCCTCGGCCCAGGTCTCGAAACCGGAAGGCTTGTGCAGCACGATGGTCACCGGCACCACCGGCTCGGCCACCGCGTTCTCGTCCAGCGTCACCTGCTCGTCCAGCACCTTGGCGCCGGGCACATCGACGACCTGCCCGTTCACCCGCACCCAGCCGCCCTCGATGTACAGCTCGGCTTCGCGCCGCGAGCAATGCGCCATTTCGGCGACGATCTTCGACAGGCGGACGGGTTCGGGCGGTACGGAAACAGGCATCGGAGCGACAGGCGGGCAAAGCGGCAGTGTAGTCAGGGGCTGGCGACCCGCTGCCGCAGCCGCTCCACATGGGCGCTGAGCGAGCGTGCCGCGATCGGCCACAGGGCCGGCGGCGTGTCCTCGTAGGCGTGGCGCACCCAGTCCTCGATGCTGCCTTCGGGCAGCGCCTGCATGGCGGCGGCCACCCGGGCTTCGCGGGCCAGGCGGTGCGCCTTCAGCCGGGCGATGGCGCCCGGGGCGTCGGCCAGCACATGGCCGTGGGCGGGCAGGATGAAGCGGATGTCTTCCTCGCGGCAGATGCCGGCCAGCCGGTCGAGCGAGCGCAGGTAGTCGTCCATGTGGCCGTCGGGCGGGCTGACGATGGTGGTGCTGCCGTTGAGGATGTGGTCGCCGGAGAACAGCAGGGCGTCCTCCTCCAGCACCAGGCACAGATGGTTGGCGGCATGGCCGGGCGTGTGCACGCTGCGCAGCGTGTGCACCTCGCCGCCGTCGGCCGAGGCCAGCACGATGCGCTCGCCATCGGCCAGGGCGTGGTCGGGCACGAAATGGTCGACCGGCCGTGCCGTCGGCGCCGAGGGCAGGCCCAGGATGGGCGGGCGCGGATCGCACAGCGCCTGCAGCGGCCTGGCGCCCGGCGAGTGGTCGGGGTGGGAATGGGTGCAGACGATGGCGCGGATGTCGCCGCCGGCCGCCTCGAACAGGCGGGCGACGTGGGTGGCGTCGTCCGGGCCGGGATCGATCACCACGTAACCGGTGGCGGCGCTGCCGACCAGATAGCTGTTGGTGCCGGGGCCGGTCATCACGCCGGGGTTGGCGGCGGTCAGCCGCCGCAGGTTGCGCAGCAGCGGCACGGCGCTTTCGTGCTGCCAGTCGATCTCGTGCAGCAGATGGCCGTCGGGGCAGACCAGCATCAACTCGCCATAGGCCGCTTCCACGTCGGTGACGCGGGATTCCCGGCCCTGGCGCAGCGCGCCGCGCGGGTGGTAGTGCCACAGCGGCGCTTCGACGCCGCCGTGCGGCGCGCAGGCGGCCAGGGCGCTGGAAGTGTCGGCATAACGCTGCAGGTGCTCCAGCGTGCGGATGGTGGGAAACATCATCGGCAGGCTGCCCGCGGCATGGCGCGACAGGGCGTAGGCGGGCCGCAGCCAGACCGGCTCGAACTGCTCGGTCTCGTCGGCCACGGCAGTCTGGCCTTCGGGCATGCGGGCGACGAGGAAGGCGGTGTCGAAGCGCTTGGGCGAGCCCAGGCTGGTCACCCAGTGCGCCAGCGGCCAGGCCTGGTCGCAGGCCAGTCGCAGGCCGCGTTCGGCGCACTGCGGCAGCAGGGGCTGGTGGCGGTCGAGGGCGGCCACATCGTCGGCGTCCGCCGGACGGCCGTCGGCATGGCGGGCCAGCAGGATGCCTAGTTCCTCGAAGGACTCACGCAGGGCGGCGATGGCCTGGGTGAGTGCCGTGTCGTCCTGCGTGGCGCGGCGCTCCACCTGGGCATGGGCCAGGCCGTCGGCCGCATCGATGGCGCCGCCGGGAAAGACATGCACGCCCGGCGCGAAGCGGGCCTGGGCGGAGCGCCGGGTCATCAGCACCTCCAGGCCGCCTTCGGCATCGCGCAGCAGCAGCAGGGTGGCGGCGGGCCGGGGCTGGACCGGGGCGAGGGCGGGATGCAGGAGTTGGGAGGCACGGACCATCGCCGCATTCTGCGCAAGAATCGGGCGGCCATCATCAGGGCGAACCGCAGGCGTTTCCTGTCCGGTGTCCTGGCTTCCCGGAGATCACCGCATGACCGACGTATTCCGCGCCTCGCGCCCCGCCTGCCTGGCGCTGCTGCTGTCGGGGCTGTGTGTCCTGCCCGGCGCGCGGGCCGAGACCATCGGCGAGGTCGACACCGTCTTCAAGCTGATCGGGCCGGACCACAAGATCGTGGTCGATGCCTACGACGACCCCAAGGTGCAGGGCGTGACCTGCTATGTCTCCCGCGCCAGGACCGGCGGCATCAAGGGCGCGGTGGGCCTGGCCGAGGACAAGGCCGAGGCCGCCATCGCCTGCCGCCAGACCGGCCCCATCGCCTTCGCGGCCGGCAAGCCGCTGCCGGACCAGGAGGAGATGTTCAGCGAACGCATCTCCCTGGTCTTCAAGAAGCTGCGCGTGGTGCGCATGGTGGACCGCAAGCGCAACACCCTGGTCTACCTGACGTATTCCGACCGGGTGATCGAGGGCTCGCCCAAGAACAGCGTGACGGCGGTGCCGGTGGCGGGCGGGATTCCGGCGCGCTGAGCTGTCAGGGCAGGGGTGGGTGCAGGCGCGTATCCAGAACGAGCCGGGCCTGCGAGTTCTGCCGGTATCGACCCTTGGCGACGGCGGGTTCCATCACCAAGTTCCAGCTGAAGCGGGAGACCGCGCTGGGAAAGAGCACGATGCCGTGCTGGGCGAGCAAGCGGCTGCCGAAGGCCTGCTGGCCGGCGCTGGGTGTGCCGGGGATCAGCCATGCGGGGTTGGGCACGCTCTCCGGCGCCACCCGGTGAATCGGACCTCCGATGATTTCCGCGCAGGTCAGCATGTGCGGCTGGGTATCCAGCACCGGAAAACCCGCGTGCACGGCCAGTTCGAGGATGGCCGTGCTCGGGTCGATGGAACAGTACACCGCGCGTTGCCCCCTGGCGTTCCAGCGGCCGCCGAATTTCTCGGCGCCGATGCCGCTGTCCCAGGTGCCTGCATAGATCTGCCGGTCCAGGCGCCAGGCCAGCATGGAGCTGCCCGCGCCGATGTCCGGCAGGGGCATCATCGGATGCTCAAGCATCAGGCATAGACCCCGTATTCGATGCGCCCGAGCAGTTCCTCGACGAGCTGCGTGCCCATGGGCGTTGCCAGGAGGTCTATGGGCTTTTGTCGATCGAGGCCCATGGCGGGGGAGGTGAGCCACTGCACGGCCGTCTCCCGGTTGCCGAGCACCACCGAGGCCTTGGCGACGACTTCCGCGAATTTGAAGGTGCGCCCGCCCTGGGCCACGCTCAAGGTGTCGCCTTGTGCGCCCTTCTTGCGGTGCAGGGTGCGCAGGCTGATGCCCAGGGCTTCGCTCAGCGCATTCGACGACAGCGGCTCCATGGCCTGGGCCAGGTGGAGGATGGAAGCGCTGGGCATGCCGTGAGACACCCAGCGATGGACGTCCAGCAAGCTTTCAGGAATATGCGAAAAAACGTCGCGCCCCCCCAGCATCTCCAGCGCGATGACCAGATGGGGGCCGCTGGAGGCGATGAGCGCGCTGTAGCGTTTTTTCAGTTCGGCCGAGATTTCCGGCGGCCGGTCATCGATGGAGGCCCTGAAGTCGCTTGCTTCAGGCGACTGAAAAACCATTTCATTCACGTTCATGGCGGCACCTGTTCTGCCATTCGGCATTTTTATTTTGCCATATGACGGAATTTTTGCCGACCGGCTGATTAGCTCAAGCGCCGCTTTTCCCGCGGCAAGGCGCGAACGCATCCAATGCTGGCTTGTAGGTCGGCGTGGTCACGTCCATCAAGCCCAGCACCGAGGGATAGAGGTTGTCGTGGCTCAGCGCCTCGTCGCGGCGCTTGCGCAGGCAGGCTTCGTCGGTACCGCCGCGCGCGGCGAACTGCTTGTCCATCCAGAACACCATCGGCACATGTTTCTGCACCTCGGGTGCGAAGGCGTAGGGCACGCCGTGCAGGTAGATGCCGTATTCGCCCAGCGATTCGCCGTGGTCCGACAGGTAGAGCATGGCCGGCGCGTAGCGGTCGTCGCGGGCCTTGAGCCAGTCGATGGCGGCGCCGAGGAAACGGTCGGTCTCGGCGATGGAGTTGTCGTAGACGTTGATCAGGTCCTGGTGTTCGCACTGCGACAGCGCCTGGGTGGCGCATTCGGGGGCGAAGCGCTTGGTGTCGGGGGCGGAACGGCGCCAGTAGGCGGGGCCGTGGCTGCCCATCATGTGCATGACCAGCACGACACCCTTGGCGCGGCGCTCGGCGGGCAGGGTGGCGATGCGTTCGTCGAGGCCGGCGAGCATCACCCGGTCCAGGCATTCGCCGTCGGCGCACAGCTTGGCCGCGGCATCGGCGGCGGGGGCGAAGGGCTTTTCGGTGCTCATGTTGGGCACACGCTCGCACACGCCCTTGCAGCCGGCCTGGTTGTCCACCCACAGCACGGCCAGGCCGGCGGCCTGGATCACGTCGAGCAGGTTCTCGGTCTCGGCCTTGCGGCTTTCCCAGCCGGCCTTGCCCAGGGGCGAGAACATGCAGGGCACCGAATGCAGGGTGTTGGTGCCGCAGGAGCGCACCTCGGTGAAGCTGATCACGTCACGTTTTGCGAGTTCGGGCGTGGTGTCGCGGGGATAGCCGTTGAGGGCGAAGTGGTCGGCCCGGGCGGTTTCGCCGACCACCAGCAGGAACAGCGGCGGCCTGGCAGTGCTGCCGGCGGCCGCGGCGGCCGCGTAGCTGGGGCCGAGGGCGGCACCGGCCGTCATCTTGACCAGCGGGCCGTTGCGGCTCTTGCGCAGGGGCTTGGTGACGGCCGAGACGGTGGACACCAGCGTGGACACCGGATTCACCGCGAAGCGCAGTTCCAGGTGGTTGCGCAGCAGCGGCGCGAGTTCGCGGTACATGCTGAGCGTGACGCCGACGGTCAGCGCCAGCAGCACCAGCACCATCACCAGGTTGCGCCAGACGGCCGCCCAGCCGCGCTGCGGCGCCAGGCGCAGCCGCCACAGCCAGATCATCGGCGGGCCGGCCACCAGCAGGCACTGGCCGAGCATGTCGAGGCCGAGCAGATCGCGCGCCTCGGTGGTGTTGGTCTGCAGCACGTTGGCCACCATGCCGGGGTCCATCACGGTGCCGTAGGCGATCATGAAATGCTGCACGCAGCCGGTCAGGATCAGCAGCACCAGCATGGCCGGCTTGAAGATGCGTCGGCCGGTGAAGCCGCTCAGCACCGTGGCGATGGCGCCGTAGGCGGCCAGGAAGATGGTGCCGCCCAGCAGCAGCGGGTTGCGGCCCAGCTCGTTTTCGCCGGCGAGCTTGTGCAGTTCGGTCCAGAGCGAGAGATTGCCGGCGATGGCGACCCACAGGGCGATCACCAGGGCGGCCATGCGGGGCGTGAGCGGGCCTCTGGTCATGCGGCGGTGCAGCGGGGCGAGAAGGGGCGCGGTGGGCGCGGAAGAAGCCGGCAGGGCGGCAGAGGCGGGCGGGACATTCGACATGATCCATCGAAAGTAACAGCTTGCACTGACCTACCGCTGAATGACTTGTTCATAAAGCATTCAGCTTTCGCGATCCCCCGGATACAACCCGCATAAACTGGGCGCTGTTTTTTTCACGCGCCTCGCGCGCCCGCCATGCGAATCCTGCTCGTCGAAGACGATCTGCCCCTGTCCGACGCCGTTTGCGGCTACCTGCGGGCCAAGGCCTTCGTGGTGGATGCGGCTCCCAGCCTGCATGCGGCGCGGGCCGCCCTGGCCGGTGCGCGTTATGCGGCCGTGCTGCTCGACCTGCACCTGGAGGACGGCGACGGCCTGTCCCTGCTGCCGCATCTGCGGGCCTTGCCGGAGATGCCGGCGGTGATCGTGCTCACCGCGCGCGACCAGGTCAGCGACCGCATCCGCGGCCTCGATGCCGGTGCCGACGACTATCTCGTCAAACCCTACGACCCCGGCGAACTGCTGGCGCGGCTGCGCGCCATCGAACGCCGGCGCGGCGCCGCTTCCGACCATCCGGTGCTGCAGCTGGGCCCGCTGGAGATCGACCTTTCGCGCGACCTGGTGCGCCTGCACGGCGCGCCGGTGACGCTCACCTCGAAGGAATGGGCCCTGCTGCGGGTGATGGCCAGCCGGCCCGAACGCATCCACACCCGCGAGGTGCTGCAGGACGCGCTCTATGGTTTTGACAGCGAGACCGACAGCAACACCCTCGAAGTCTTCATCAGCCGCCTGCGCCGCAAGCTCGGCCGGGAGCACATCCAGACCCTGCGCGGCCTGGGCTACCGCCTGTCTTTCGTGCCGGACGCGGGCGGCCGGTGAAGGCCATGCGCCGCCCCGCCACGCTGGCGCAGCGCCTGACCCGGGTGCTGCTGCTGTGCGTGGCCGCCGCCTGGGTGGCCTGCCTGTGCGGCGCGGTGGGTTTCGTGCACTACGAGATCAACCGCAACTTCGACAGCGAACTCGAGGAAAGCGGCCTGCGCCTGCTCGACGTGGCCGCGCACGACCTGGAAGTGGCCGGCATGCCCGGCCCCGGCCAGCCGCCGGTGGTGGAGCCGCCGCCGCAGGCCAGCGGCGACACGCTGATCTTCCGCCTGGTCGACGAATCCGGCCGCGTGCTGCTGATCCCGCGCGACGAGCCCCGGGAGATGTTCTTCGACAAGGTGCCGCTGCGGCCGGGTTACTTCAACATCGATGGCTGGCGCGTCTTCACTGCCCACCATCCGCAGCGCGGCCTGCTGCTGCAGCTGGCCGATCCGCGCTCCGAGCGGCGCCATGCGGTGCACCGGGTGCTGATCGGCCTGACCTTGCCGATGCTGGCGGTGATGGCCGTGCTCTTTTTGCTGCTGGGCACGGTGGCGCGCGGCGAGCTGACGGTGCTGCAGCGGCTGGAGAGCGAGATCGCCCGGCGCGGCGGCAACGACCTGCGGCCGGTGGTGGTGGACGGCATGCCGCGCGAGCTGCAATCGGTGGGCGAACACGTCAACCGCCTGCTGGGCCGCCTGGCCGATGCGCTCGATGTGGAACGCGCCCTGTCGGCCAACGCGGCGCACGAGCTGCGCACGCCGCTGGCGGCCGCGCGGCTGCGGCTGCAGACCGCCCTCGAAGGTGCGCTGGAACGCACCGATGTGGAGGCCGCGCTGGCCTCGCTCAACGTGCTGTCGCAGCGCGCGGAAAAACTGCTGCAGCTCTCGCGCGCCGAGGCCGGCGCCGTGCTGCCGGACCAGCCGGTGGACCTGGCCCGCCTGGCCGCCACCATCGCCGAGGAGTTCTGGCAGACGCCGGCCCTGCAGGCCCGTCTGCAACTGGAGGTGGCCGAGAGCGCCGGGCCGCTGGTGGCGCGAGGCGACTTCGATGCCCTGGCCATCGCCTTGCGCAACCTGGTGGAGAACGGCCTGCGCTACAGCGACGGCCGAGTCGAACTGCGGGTGGAGGCGCCCTGCATGCTGGTGGTGCGCGATTACGGCGAAGGCGTGGAGCCGGCGCGGCTGCAGGCCCTGCGCACCCGCCATGCACGCCATTCGGCGCGGCCTATCGGCTACGGGCTGGGGCTTTCGATCGTGACCACCATCGTCGAGCGGCACCACGCCCGGCTGGAGCTGGTTTCGCCGCTGCCCGAAGGCAAACGCGGCATGGAGGCCCGCATGCTGCTGCTGCCCTTCGAAGGCCCCGCCGGCAATTCCTACGAGTCTTAGCTGCAGACGCGGTAGGGGCCGCGGTCCAGGTGCAGGTGGTCGCGGTGCGCCGCGTTGTAGCCGGGGCCCAGCACCGCCGAGAAGAAGGGGCAGGCGCCCTGGGCCGCCTCGCGCAGGAACAGGCCCTCGGGCGCCTGCGGCGAGGCCTCGCGTTTCCTCGACGGATCCAGCACCGTGATGCGCCGCCCGTTGGCCAGCCGGAAGGCCGAGATGTCCAGTGCATTGGCGCTCGCATGCTCGCTGCGGCGGTCGGCCGCGCCGCCATAGATGTTGCGGCAGGCATAGCTGCCCAGATGTTCGATGCCGGTGACCGGCGAGCCGAACTGCACGATCGCGGCCGGCTGCAGGGCATGGCGCTCCCACAGCGCCAGCGCCACCACCGTCGGGCAGGCCAGCGGCGCGGTGCTGGCCAGGCGCACCGAACCGAAGGCCGACAGCCGGGTCGCGCCCTGCCAGCCGCAGCTGTCGGTCTCGCTGCGGTCGCCCAGCGGCTGGTGCTTCACGCCGGCCGCGTCGAGCCAGGCATAACAGGCCGCGGGCGGTGCATCGGCCAGGCGGGAGAGCTTGTAGCGGGTGAGCGGCCCGGGTTCCTCCGCCAGGCCCAGCGGCGCCAAGGGGTTCCAGCGCGGCGGCAGCGGCAGGCGGTCCTGCCAGGCCAGATAGGCGCACCAGCCCAGGGCCGCGACGGCCAGGAGCAGGATCAGGGTGGCGATACGTCGGGCGGTGGACATGGCCCGCCAGTCTGCGGCCTGGGATCGCAGGGCAAGTTACCGGCTGTCCGTTATCAGATGTTTAGATGGCCAGCGGATCCACATCGATCGCCCAGCGGATCACCCCCTTGTGCTCCGCCCGGGCCGCATGCAGCAGCGGCTGCCAGGCGGCCAGGAAACGCTGCAGGGCGGGGCGGTTGGTGCTCTCCAGCAGCATCTGCGCCCGCTCCACATTGGCCACCCGCTGCAGCGACATCGGCACCGCATCGAAGGCGACCACCCGGCCATCGGCATCCAGCCCCGCCTCGGTGGCGGCGGCCCGGGCGGCGCGCAGGAACTGCTGGGCGATCTCCTGGCTGCGCGCCTCGGCCCGCACCAGCGCCTGGGCGGCCCAGGGCGGCAGGCCGGCCGAACGGCGCTCTTCCAGCTGCGCGGCGGCGAAGGCCGGATAGTCGTGCCGGCGCAGGGTGGCGAAGAGTGCATGGGTGGGGTGGAAGGTCTGCACCCACAGCTCGCTGACATCGCCTTGCGCGGCGTCGCGGCCGGCCCGCCCGCCGGCCTGCATCAGCAGGGCGAAGAGCCGCTCGGGCGCGCGGAAATCGGCGGAGAACAGGGCGCCGTCCGGGTTGATCGCCGCCACCAGCGTCATGCGCCGGAAGTCATGGCCCTTGGCCACCATCTGGGTGCCGACCAGCACATCCACGTCACCCGAATGCACCTGCGCCAGCTGCGATTCGAGCGCGCCGCGCAGCCGGGTGGTGTCGGCATCGATGCGGGCGATGCGCACCGGGGAGCCGTCCGGCCGCAGGGTGTCGGCCAGGCGCTCGGCCAGCAGCTCCTCCAGGCGTTCGGTGCCGCGGCCCACCGGCGCGATGTCCAGGTTGCCGCAGGACGGGCAGGCGCGCGGCACCGCCTGGGTGAAGCCGCAGTGGTGGCAGCGGAGGCTGCGGTCGACCTTGTGGAACACCCGGAAGGCGCTGCAGTGCGGACATTCGCTTTTCCAGTCGCAGTCGCCGCAGGCCAGCACCGGCGCATAGCCGCGGCGGTTGAGCAGCACCAGCGACTGCTCGCCGCGGCCTATGCGCTCGCGCATGGCTTCGAGCAGGGCGGGCGTGAAGACGGTGCCGCGCGGCTGCTGCTGCATGTCCACCAGCCGTACCCGCGGCAGGGCGCCGGCGCCGACGCGGGCCGGCATGTCCAGCCGCCGGTAGCGGCCGCCGGCATCCTCGGCGCTGGCCGGACGGCTGTGGTACCAGCTCTCCAGCGAAGGCGTGGCCGAACCCAGGATCACCCGCACCCCTTCCTGGTGGCCGCGCCACACGGCCAGGTCGCGCGCCGAATAACGCGCGCCTTCCTGCTGCTTGTAGCTGGGGTCGTGCTCCTCGTCGACCACGATCAGGCCCAGGCGCGGCATCGAGGCAAACACCGCCATGCGGGTGCCCAGCACGATGCGTGCGCTGCCGGTATGCGCCGCCAGCCAGCTCTTGAGCCGCTGCGGATTGGTCATGCCGCTGTGCAGCGAGACGACGGTGGCCTCGCCGAAACGCGCCCGGAAACGCGCCTCCAGCTGCGGCGTCAGGTTGATCTCCGGCACCATCACCAGCGCCTGGGCGTCGGGCCGGGCCGCCAGCATGGCGGCGACGCTGCGCAGATAGACCTCGGTCTTGCCGCTGCCAGTGGCGCCGAAAAGCAGGAAGGCGCCGCTGCCGGCCGCCAGCTGCTCCAGGGCCTGGGCCTGCTCGGGCGTGGCCTCGGGAACCTGCTGCGCCGGGGCTTCCTCGGCCAGGCGCAGCACGGCCTTGCGGCCCAGGCGGCGCTCCAGCTGGGTGGCGTCCAGGTTGCGCAGCTGCGGCGGCAGGGCCGACAGCGCCACCTCGCCGATGGCCCGTTGGTAGTAGCGCGCCGCGAAGCCCACCAGCGCGCGCCAGGCGGCATCCAGCGGCGGCAGGCCGTCGAGCACCGCCGCGATCGATTTCAGCTCGACGCCCTCGCCATGGCCTCCGGCCTCGCCATCCCACACCACGCCCAGCACCTCGCGCGAGCCCAGCGGCACACGCACCAGGGTGCCGGGCTGCAGCCGGCGGTCGCAGCGGTAGCTCAGGGCGGCGGCCAGGGCGCTGTGCGCGGGGGTCTGAACGACGACGGAAACAAGAAAGCTCACAGGCGGTCAGTCGGGCGGAAAAAGGGTCCGGCGACAAGCGTCTGCCGTTCTGTGGATAACTTTGTTGACAGCGGGCCGCGAGTATCGTCGGTTTTGATGTCCGATTCCGGCGGTTTGCATGTCATGGATGCAATGATGCGATAAAAAGTCTTTTTGATCATGAGCTTGCGATGCGTACCTCGCCAAGCGCGGGAAAAAAGAGCGCTAGGTGGAGCTGTCTTCCCTCTGTGCACAACTGCCGGATAGTTGGGGGGCGTTCACTTGAGCCGGGGCTCCAAACCATGCACCGAAGGCGTGCCGCGGCCAGCGGCATGCGGGTTTGCACGGTTTTTGTGGATAACTTTGTTGATACTCCGTGGTGAGCGGCGCCAAACCCGCGCCCAGCAAGGCTTTCTACGTTTTGCCACAAAAAACGGCAACGACACTTTTCTTTATGAATCAATGACTTAGCGGATCACTCTTGCCAAGTTCTCGCAAGAGCATCTCGCAGGCCGGTACAAAACGTGGATCACGATTTTTGTGCATAAGCAAGATCTGGGACGCAAATTTTTCCCTTGACACCCCTGTGCTGCGGATCGGACACCAGGACGCAAAAATATGGGCCGGCGCAAAGCCAGTCGCCATGCGGGCTGGCGGCGAAGTGGCCGATTGGTGGCGTTTTGGAATCGGCGCAGGGCCGGCGGCGATCTCGGGTAAACCCCGGCTTTTGCGTCAGTGCTCTATCCTGCTGCCGACCTGACTTTTGCCTGACCCCAGAGCTTCCGCAAGCTGTTGATTCAAAAGAATTTTCCCGGAGCGCCCCGGTTTTTGTGGACAACTGTGTTGAAAGACCGGTGCGTATGTCCGCAAAGCCGCGCCGAATAAGGCTTTCACCGGAATGCCCGGCAAACAGGCAGTCCGGGCTATCCCTTATGAATCAAGCACTTGGCGCAGCCTGGCGAGAGGCTCGCATGGCCCGGGAATGGGCATGAACGCAATCGACCAGCGCGGCCACGTTTTCCGGCGGCGTGTGCTGGTTGATGCCGTGGCCGAGGTTGAAGATGTGCGTTGGGCCGGTGGTCGATGCATCGGTATGGGGCGTGCCGAAACTCTCCAGCACCTTGCGGGCCTCGGCCTGCACCTGTTCAGGTGCGGCGAACAGCACGTTCGGGTCGATATTGCCCTGCAGCGCCTTGCCGGGGCCGCCGGCCGCGCCGCCCACGGCCGCGCGCGCGGCGGCCAGGTTGACGGTCCAGTCCAGGCCCAGCACTTCGCAGTCCAGGGTGTTCATGTCGGGCAGCCACAGGCCGCCGCCCTTGGTGAAGACCAGGCGCGGCACGTCCTGGCCGTCCGGGCCCTGGCGCTTGAGCGCCTGCAGCACCCGGGCGGTGTAGGCCATGCTGAAGGCCTGGAAGGCGCCGTCGGCCAGCACGCCGCCCCAGCTGTCGAACACCATCACCGCCTGCGCGCCGGCGTCGATCTGCGCATTCAGATAGGCGGCGACCGACAGGGCGTTGATCTCCAGGATGCGGTGCAGCAGGTCCGGCCGGGCGTACAGCATGGTCTTGATGCGCCGGTAGTCCGAGGAGCCGGCGCCTTCGACCATGTAGCAGGCCAGGGTCCAGGGGCTGCCCGAGAAGCCGATCAGCGGCACCCGGCCGGACAGGGCGCGGCGGATCGAGCCGACCGCGTCGAACACATATCGCAGGCGGTCCATGTCCGGCACCTGCAGGCCGGCGACGGCAGCCTCGTCGCGCACCGGATGGGCGAAGCGCGGGCCTTCGCCCTCGGCGAAGGACAGGCCCAGGCCCATGGCGTCGGGAACGGTCAGGATGTCGGAGAAGAGGATGGCGGCATCCAGCGGAAAACGCTCCAGCGGCTGCAGCGTGACCTCGGTGGCGTAGTCGGGGCTGGTGGCCAGGCCCATGAAGCTGCCGGCCTGGGCGCGGGTGGCGCGGTATTCCGGCAGGTAGCGGCCGGCCTGGCGCATCAGCCAGATGGGCGTGTGCTCGGTGGCCTGGCGGCGGCAGGCGCGCAGGAAGCTGTCGTTCTGCAGCGGCGCGAAGGGGGAGGAGGTAGAGGAGGAAACCATGGCCGGGATTGTGGCAGGGCCCTCCCGGGCGAACGTTACCTGGCGGGCAGCGCCGCCAGGGCGGCCTTCACCTCGTCGCGGCTCAGCAGCTCCGTCAGCACCTGCGGCGGCCGGCCGGGCGCGTGCAGCACATAGACCGGCACGCCGCTGCGCCCCAGCGCCCGCAGGGCGCGGGTGATGGCGGGGTCCTGGCGGGTCCAGTCGGCGCGCAGCAGGGCCACGCGTTTGCCGTCCAGGGCCTGCAGCACGCCGTCGTCGGCCAGGGTGCTGCGTTCATTGACCTGGCAGGTCACGCACCAGCTGGCGGTGAAGTCCACGAACACCGGGCGGCCTTCGGCCAGCAGGCTGCGCACCTTGTCCTCGCTCCAGGGCTGCCAGCGGGCAGCGGCATCGGCGGCGGCCTGCTGCGGCGGCAGGGCCGACACCGCACGCGGGCCCACGGCCGTCAGCAGGCCGATCAGCAGCAGGGCCGTGGCGCCGCCCAGCCAGGCACGGGCGCGGCCGCGCAGCGCCAGCGCCCAGAGGCAGGCCGAGCCGGCCACCAGCAACAGCAGCAGGGCGCCGGCGCCGTCGATGCCGCTCTGCTGGCCCAGCACCCAGACCAGCCAGGCCACCGTGGCGAACATCGGAAAGGCCATCAGCCGCCGGAACATGTCCATCCACGCCCCCGGCCGCGGCAGCAGCCGCGCCACCGCCGGCACCCAGGCTGCGCCCAGATAGGGCAGGGCCATGCCCAGCCCCAGCGCGGCGAAGACCGGCAGGGCCTGGGCCGTCGGCAGGCCCAGCGCCAGGCCCAGCGAAGCGCCCATGAAGGGTGCGGTGCAGGGCGATGCGATCGCCACCGCCAGCACGCCCGACAGGAAGGCATCGGCCGCCGGATGGCGCAGCGCCATGCCGGCCAGGCCGCGCGGCGCCCACATGCCGAATTCGAAGACCCCCGCCAGGTTCAGCCCCAGCACGGTGAACAGCGCGGCCAGCGCCGCCACCACGACGGGCGACTGCAGCTGGAAACCCCAGCCGAGCTGCTCGCCCGCCGCGCGCAAGCCCAGCACCAGCGCACCCAGCACCAGAAAGGACAGCACCACTCCCGACGCATAGGCCAGCCCGGCGATGCGCTGCTGGCGCGGCGCCGCGCCATGGCGGGCGAAGCCGAGCAGCTTCACCGCCAGCACCGGGAACACGCAAGGCATCAGATTGAGCAGCAGACCGCCCAGCAGCGCGGCGCCCAGGGCCGCGAGCCAGGTGGCCATGGGCGCGGCCTGTGCCGCCACAGGCGCGGCGGCGGCGTTGTCCGCCAGCGCGGACTGCAGCGCGGCGGACACCGGCACTGGCTTGGCCGCCGTCGGCCATGGGCCGGCCACGGGCATTTCGATGCGCCAGCCCTGGCGCTGCCCGGCCGCATCGGTGGCGGCGATCACCACCGGCAGCAGCGCCGGGCTTTCGCTGCGCTGCGCGGCCAGGGCGGCCTCGGCGGTCCAGTGTTCGCCTGACCAGCGCTGCTGCAGCGGGGCGGCGGGCGCGGTGATCTCCGGCGTCTCGGGGAACAGCTCCAGCGTGCGGCCCTGCAAGGCGGGCGGCAGGCCGGTGCCGTCCAGCTTCAGGCTGTTGCCGTCCACCGTGGCGGTGAGGCCGCTCGCCAGGGCCCGCGGCTGCGCGGCCTGGGCGGCGGCGAAATCCGCTCCGTCGGCCGCGGTGGCGCTGTGCATCGGCAGCTCCAGCGAGAAGTCGCCTTCCTCCGGCACGCATTCCTGCTGACAGACCAGCCACTGCGCATGCAGCGACAGCCGCACGCTGGTCTGCCCCGGCGCGGCCGCGAAGCCCGGCGCCACCTGCACCGTGACCGGCAGCAGCACCGTGTTCTCGTAGCCGTAGTTGGCCAGCGGCCCCACCGGAATGCGCTGCGGCAGCGGCCATGCGACCGGACCGGCGGCCAGGCCGTCGGGCAGCGACCAGGCCAGCTGCGTGGCCAGCCCCGAATCGCCCGGATTCAGCCAGTAGGTATGCCAGTGCGGCTGGTGCGTGATGCGCAGGCCGGCCTGGAACTGGCCGCCCGCCACCACGCCCTCGGGCGCATGGGCCACCAGTTCGGCCTGCACATGCGGCGTGGTGATGGAGGCCGGCGCGGCGCTGCCGCGCGAGCCCTTCAGCCATTGCGCCGATGCGTTGCCGCAGCAGGCCAGCGCCAGCAGGGCGACGATCGAAAAACGGCGAAGAAGGGGGGCGGCGGGCAAGGGCATGGGCTGGCAATGTGAGGGCGAGTGCGCCGCGAAGTTCCGGCCGTCGCAGTCTCCGACCCGAACCGGCCATGGTAGCGCCGCCCCGCGACGATCCATCCGGCCTATGCCGGCGCCCCCAGAAAGCGGTCTCGCAAGAGGCCTGGCTGCCTAGCATCGATTCATCGCCTGCTTCCTGCGCCACCGGCCCGGCTTTCATGTTCTCCTCCTTCTTCGCCACCCTGTACTGGATCCTGGCCGTCTGCGCGATCTGCGGCGTGTCCACCGCCGTGGCCAAGGCCAGGCGCAGGCAGTCGCAGCGCATGGAGCAGGAGCGGCGCACCGCCTACCTGGCGCTGCAGCGCCTGCTGGACATGGGCCTGGAGCACGCCCGCTTCTCCTACCGCCCCTCGGCCCGCGCGCTGGTGCTGGACGGCCGCGCCGCCCGCTGGAACGGCGTGAAGGGCACTGCGCGGCAGCCCGAGCGCGACGTCATCGTGGCCGGCTGGCGCGACCTGCCCGCGGCCGTCGGCGCGGCCGGCTGGATCGAGGTGGCGATGCGGGAGGCCCTGGCCCAGGGCCAGTCGCTGGAATGCGAATACCTGGCGCGCTGCGAAGGCCAGCCCGACCGCCACCTGGTGCTGACGGCGGTGCCGCTGCCCTCGTTGGGCATGCTGCTCGGCACGCTGGCGCTGCGGCGGCATGGGCAGCCCTCGGGCCGGCCCCTGGCGACCGGTCCGGGAACGACGACCCTGCGTGTCATCGGCGCCCCGGCGGACGAAGAGAGCGCCGCCGCCATGTCCCGCTCCTGGCGGCCCGGCCCGCGCGCCACGGCCGGGCGCTTCTAGACGCCGCCGCCCAGCACCCGCAGCAGCGTGGCGTGGTTGACCAGCCGGTTGTAGCGGTTCTCGGCCAGCGCGTTCTCGGCCGTGCGGCGCTTCTCCTGCGCGTCCAGCCAGATGCGCAGGGCCACGGCGCCGAGCCGGTAGCGGGTCTCGTAGAGCCGCTCGGCGGTGCGGGCGTCGTCGAGCTGGGCCTGCAGCTGCGCGCCCTGTTCGGCATAGCGCTGGCGGGCCGACAGGGCGTTGTCCACATCGGCCAGGGCCTGGTAGAGCGTCTGGCGGAAAGTGACCACGGCCTGCTCGTACTGGGCCTGGGACACCCGCACGTTGAGGTCCATCAGCCGGTAGTTCAGAAAGGGCATGCTCAGCCCCGCCCCCAGCGTGGCCAGCGGGTTCTGCAGCACGTTGAGCAGGCCGGCGCTGGAGCCGCCCAGGGCGCCGGTCAGCGTCAGCGCGGGGTAGTAGCTGGCGCGGGTCGCGGCGATGGTGGAGAGGCTTTCGCGCAGCCGCAGTTCGGCCGCGCGCAGGTCGGGCCGGCGGCCCAGCACCTCGGCCGGCACATCGACCGGCACCGGCGGCAGCGCGCCGGCGGGCAGCACCGGCATCACGCCGGCAGCGGCCGGCGGCGGCGCACCGTCGAACAGCAGGGCCAGCGCATTGCCGGCCTCCACCCGCTGCTGCTCCAGCAGGGCCAAGGCGGCGCGCTGCGAAGAAACGCTCTGCCGCGCCTCGGCCACCTCCAGCGGCGAAACCGATCCCGCCTGGAACTGCGTCTGCACCAGCGCCAGCGTGCGTTCGGCATAGGCCGTGCTGGTCTGCGCCGTGGCGATGCGCTGGCCCAGGTAGCGCAGCTGCCAGTAGAGCGTGGCGGTGGTGCCGGCCAGGGCCTGGGCGCTGGACTCGCGGTCCTGCGCCGTGGCCTCGGCCTCCCAGCGGGCGATGTCGCGCTGGGCGCCCAGCCGGTTCCACAGGTCGACCTCGTAGCTCGCGCCCACGCTGAGTGTGCTGCTGCGGCTGGAGGCGCCGCCGTCCAGCGGCCGCGCCACGCTGGTGTTGACCGCGCCGCTGGCGGTGGGCCGCAGATTGGCCTGGGCGATGCCGGCCTGCAGCTGCGCCGCGCGCACCTTGAAGCCGGCGGCGGCCAGGTCGTTGTTGCGTTGCAGGGCGGTCGTGACCAGCTCATCCAGCGCCGGATCGCCGAAGGCGGTCCACCAGCGGCCGGTGGCCGCATCCGCATCGCGCGGCGCGGTCACCACGGCCTGGGGATCGCGGTGGGCGAACTGCCCCGGCATCTGGATCTCCGCCGATTCGTAGGGCGCCGTCGAACCCGTGGCGCAGCCGGCCAGCAGAGCGGCGACAGCCAAGGCCAGGGCCGAGACCGGCCTCGCGATGCTTTTCATGTGTTCTCTCGTCATTCCCGCGCCAGCGCCTCCACCGGATCGAGCCGCGCCGCGCTGCGCGCCGGCAGCCAGCCGAAGGCCACGCCGATCAGGGTGGAGCAGGCAAACGCCGCCACCATGGAGCCGGTCGAATAGATCAGCTTGAAGTCGATGCCCGCGCTGTCCACCGCCACGCCGAGCGCCAGCGCCAGCAGGATGCCCAGCACGCCGCCGATCAGGCAGACCAGCACCGCCTCGATCAGGAACTGCTGCTGGATGTCGCTCTGCCGCGCGCCCACCGCCATGCGCACGCCGATCTCGCGGGTGCGCTCGGTCACCGAGACCAGCATGATGTTCATCACCCCGATGCCGCCCACGATCAGCGAGATCACCGCGATCGAGGCCACCAGCAGCGTCAGCGTGGCGGTGGTGGCGGTGATGGTCTGGCGGATGCTGTCGGTGTTGAGCACATAGAAATCCTTGCGCCCATGGCGCTGCTGCATCAGCGCGCCTATGCCCTGCTCGGCGGCGTCCATGGAGGCGTCGTCGGCCACCCGCACCGTCACGCTGCGCAGGTAGGACTGGTTGAGGATGCGGCCCATGGCGGTGGTGTAGGGCACGAAGACATTGAGCGCCTCGCTGTTGCCGAAGGCGCTGTCCTTCTTGGCCGCCACGCCGATCACCCGCACCGGCACGCTGCCGAGCAGGATCACCTCGCCGATGGGGTTGGGGGTCTGCGGGAACAGTTTCTTTTTGGTGTTGTCGTCGATCACCGCCACCTGCTCGCGCAGGCGCACGCTCTGCGTGCCGAAGGCCGAGCCCTGGGCCAGCTGCACGTCGCGCACGCGGAAGTACTGCTCGCCCACGCCGTTGACGGTGGCCGAGGCCTCCACGTTGCGGTAGCGCGCGGTGAGCGAGCTGGTGATGGTGGGCGTGACGCTGTCCACATAGGGCTGGCTGGCCAGCGCATCGGCATCGGCCGGCACCAGGGTGCGCACGGCGGCCGCGCGCGGATCGCCGAAGCCGGCGCCGGAGAAGATCTCGATGGTGTTGGTGCCGATGGCCGAGATGTTCTTGAGCACCTGCTGGCGCGAGCCCTCGCCCAGCGCCACCACCGCCACCACCGAGGCGATGCCGATGACGATGCCCAGCATGGTCAGGAAGGTGCGCAGGCGCTGCGCGTTCATGGCCAGCAGGGCCATGGCGAAGGCTTCGGAGAAACGGTCGGCCAGCGCCCGCAGGCCGCCCTTGGCCCGGGGCCGCGGCGCCAGCTGCGCCGCCGCGGCGGGGGCGGCCAGGCCGGTGGGCCGGTCGTCGATGATGCGGCCGTCGCGAATCTCGATGATGCGGCGGGCGTGCGCGGCCACCTGCATGTCGTGGGTCACGATGATGACGGTGTGGCCCTCGGCGTTGAGCTCCTGCAGGATCTTCATCACCTCCTCGCCGCTGGCCGAATCCAGCGCGCCGGTGGGCTCGTCGGCCAGGATGACGGTGCCGCCGTTCATCAGCGCGCGGGCGATGGACACCCGCTGCTGCTGGCCGCCCGAGAGCTGGCCGGGCCGGTGCTGGGTGCGCTCGGCCAGGCCCAGGCGGGTGAGCAGGGCCTGGGCGCGGGCATGGCGGTCCTCGGCCGGCGTGTTGGCGTAGACGGCGGGCACTTCGACATTGCCGCGCGCGGTGAGGTCGCCCAGCAGGTGGTAGCGCTGGAAGATGAAGCCGAAGTGCTCGCGCCGCAGGGCGGCCAGGGCATCGGGCTCCAGGCCGGCGGTGGCGCGGCCGTCCACCCGGTAGCTGCCGGCGCTGGGTTTGTCCAGGCAGCCCAGGATGTTCATCAGCGTGGACTTGCCGGAGCCGGACTGGCCGACGATGGCCACCATCTCGCCGGCGCGGATGTCAAGGTTCACGTCCTGCAGCACGGCGATGGTGCCCTCGCCGGCGGGGAATTCGCGCTTCAGGCCGCGCAGTTCCAGCAGGGCGGGGCGGCCGTCTGCGGAGGACGGCGGATGGGAGGTCGCGGACATGCTCGCGCCGCTCACATGCGCGGCGGGCCGCCCGGGCCGCGCCGCATGGTCTGCGCAGGATCGCGCGCCGAGGCATCGCCCAGCACCACCCGGTCGCCCTCGGCCAGGCCTTCGGTCACTTGCACGCTCACGTTGTTGTTGATGCCGGTCTTGACCTGGCGCGGCTGGGCCGTGCCGTCGGCACCGACCACCCGCACCCGGTAGCCGCCGTCGGGTCCGCGCGGGCCCAGGGCGGAGGTGGGGATGGTGAGCGCATTCTTCGCCTCGCCGCGCACGATGGAGACCTGCGCGGTCATCGAGATGCGCAGCTTGCCCTCGGGATTGGCCACGTCGAACAGGCCGTTGTAGTAGACGGCGGTGGTCGAGGTGGTGGTGCTGGTGCTGCTGCTGGTGGTGGTGTCGGTGAGGATGGAGTCCGGCGCCGGCTCCACCGTGCGCAGCGTGGCGTAGTAGCGGTTGTCGGGCTCGCCCAGGATGGTGAAGTACACCTTCTGGCCGGGCTTGACCTTCACCACGTCGGCCTCGGAGATCTGCGACTTGACGGTGACGGTGTCGAGCTGCGCCACCTTCACGATGGTGGGCGTGGTCTGGTTGGCGTTCACCGTCTGGCCCTGCTGGGTGACGATGGCCACCACCTGGCCGTCGATGGGCGCCACGATGCGGGTGTAGCCCAGGTTGACCCGGGCGGTGTCGGCGGTGATGCCGGCCTGGGCGATCTGCGCGGTGAGCGATGCGGCGGTGGCCTTGGCGCTTTCGTAGGTGGCCTGGGCGGTCTCGAAGTCGAGCTGCGAGCCGGCCTCGCCGGCCAGCAGCTGCTGCTGGCGGCGGAAGTTGAGCTGGGCCTGCAGCAGCGTGGCCTGCTGCGCGGCGAGCTGGGCCTTCACGCTGTTGAGCGCGGCCTCGGCGTTGCGCAGGGTGTTCTGCTGCGGCACCGAGTCGATCTCGGCGATCAGGTCGCCCTTCTTCACCGGGTCGCCCAGCTTCACCGCCAGGGTCTTGACCTGGCCCGACACCTGCGCGCCCACGCTCACCTGCTTGAAGGCCTGGAGGGTGCCGGTGGCCAGCACCGAGTCCTCCAGGTCGCCGCGGGTGACGGCGGCGGTGACGTACTGCGGCGGTGGCGGCGGCACGAAGAAATGCTGGCGCACGAACCAGCCGATGGCGGCCAGCACGAGCAGGATGAAGAGGATGCGGATCGGGCGTTTCCGCCAGGAGGCAAGTCGCGAAAGCATGGGCAGAGTGTGCGGGGCGCCTGTGACAGCGCTTTCCGGCCTGTACGAAGCGGGGGTAAAGAGGCGGGCGGGTTTGTAAAGGCTAGGAGCCTGGGCGGCAGAAGTCGCCGGCTGCAAACCGGCCGCAGCGGTCCATTTTTCACCGTCTCCTTGACCAATAGCTACGGCTATTGGCCGGCGGATCCGGCAAAAACTGTCCTCGCTGGGGCCGGTTTTCGCTTCGGCGCCTTCTGCCGCCCAGGCTCCTAGCCTTCGTTCTTCAAGGCCAGCCCGGCCTCGTACAGCACATTGCGGCTGGCGCCGGTGATGTCGGCGGCCAGGCGCGCGGCCGACTTCAGCGGCAGCTTCTCGGCCAGCAGCAGGCCGAGCACACGCCGGCCTTCGGCGGCGGTGCGGTCCTCGGTCACGGCCGCGGCATGCAGCAGCACCACGTATTCGCCGCGGGCGCGCTGCGGGCTGGCGGCCACCCAGGCGGCGGCGCCGCTGGCGGGCAGGGTGGCGATCTCCTCGAACTGCTTGGTCAGCTCGCGCGCCATGGTCACCAGCCGTTCGCCCAGCGGCGCCAGGGCGGCGGCCAGTTCGGCGATGCGGTGCGGCGCTTCCAGCAGGATCACCGGGCGTGCCTGGGCGCCCAGGGTCTGCAGGGCGGTGGCGCGTTCGCCGGCCTTCGATGGCAGGAAGCCGGCGAAGATGAAGCTGCCGTCGTCATGCCCCGGCGCCACGATGCCGGCCGCGCTGAGGGCGGCGGTGATGCTGCTGGCGCCGGGCAGCGGCACCACCGCATGGCCGGCGGCGCGCACCGCGGCGGCCAGGCGGGCGCCGGGGTCGCTCACGGCGGGCGTGCCGGCATCGCTGGCGTAGGCCACGCGCTGGCCGGCGGCCAGGCGGTCGATGACGGCCTGCGCCGCCTCGCTTTCGTTGTGCCGGTGCACGGCGATCAGCGCGATGCCGCTGCGGTCTATGCCGTAGCCGTGCAGCAGGGCGCCGGTGTGGCGGGTGTCCTCGCAGGCCACCGCATCCACCTTCTGCAGCAGGTGCAGGGCGCGCAGGGTGATGTCGGCCAGGTTGCCGATCGGCGTGGCCACCATGTAGAGCGCGCCGGGCGGATGGGACTGGGTGCCTGCGGCATCATGGGCGGCGCTAAGGGCCGAGGCAAAGGAGGCGCTCAATGGATTTCTTTCCGCGAAAGCCGCGGGCACCGAGAACGGAACCCGCCAGAAAAACCGCGGCGCCGGATACGGCGCCCACAACGACCAAGCAGCGCGGCGATGCCGGCGAGGCGCGGGCGCTGGCCCATCTCGCGGCGGCCGGCCTGACGCTGCTGGAGCGCAATTATCGAACCCCCGGCCGCGGCGGCGGCGAGATCGACCTGATCCTGCGCGAACCCGACGGCACCCTGGTCTTCGTGGAGGTGCGCCAGCGCGCCGGCAGCCGCCATGGCGGCGCGGCGGCCAGCGTCGGCATCTGGAAGCAGCGGCGCATCGTGTTCGCGGCCCGGCACTACCTGATGCGGCTGTCGCGCCTGCCGCCTTGCCGCTTCGACGTGGTCACCATCGAGGGCGACCAGCTCGGCTGGCTGAAGGCCGCCTTCGACGCGGGCTGAGACGGCCCGCTCAGGCCGCCAGGCCTTGGCGGGAGGCCGCGGCCTCGGTCAGGATGTCGAGCAGGGCATCGGGGTCGACCGGCTTGGTCAGGTGCTTGTCGAAACCCGCGTCCAGCGCGCGCTGCTTGTCGCCAGCGCCGCCCCAGCCGGTCAGGGCGACCAGCACCGGCGCGGGCTCGCCCGGCGCCTGTTCCTCGCGCAGCTGGCGGGCCACTTCGTAGCCGTTGAGGCCGGGCATGCCGATGTCGAGGAAGACGGCATCGGGCCGGTACGAACGCACCAGCTCCAGCGCGGCCAGGCCGTCGTGGGCAATGCGGACTTCGTAGCCGTCGAGTTCCAGCAGGGCCGCCAGGGTCTCGGCGCCGTCGACGTTGTCGTCGGCCAGGGCCACCCGCAGCGGCGTGGCGGCAGCGGCGGACGCTGGCTGGTGGTCGGCCGCGGACAGCGTGCCGACCTGCACGCCCGGCAGCGACAGAACGAATTCGCTGCCCCGGCCCAGGCCGGCGCTCTGCGCACGCACCGTGCCGCCATGCAGTTCCATGATGCCCTTGACCAATGCCAGTCCGATGCCGAGCCCGCCTTCGGAGCGCTCCAGCGCCGGCTCCACCTGCGAGAACATGGCGAAGATGCGTTCCAGCGAACTGGGCGCGATGCCGATGCCGCTGTCGCTCACCCGGATCACCAGCGCATCGCGCTCGCGCCGCGCCGACAGCCGCACCGTGCCGCCGGGGTCGGTGTACTTGGCGGCGTTGGTCAGCAGGTTGGACAGGGCCTGCGCCATGCGCAGCGGGTCGGCGTCCACATGCAGCGGCTCGGGGTCGATGTCGAGTTCGAGTTTGTGTTTGCGGGCTGCCAGCACCGGGCGCGCGGCTTCCAGCGCGGCCTCGACGATGGAGGCGGCGGCCGTCGGTGTCTTGCGCACTTCGAGGATGCCGCGGGTGATGCGCGAGACGTCCAGCAGGTCGTCCAGCAGCAGGGCCATGTTGCGCACCTGGCGTTCGATCACCTCGTGGCTCCAGCGCAGCTGCTGCAGGGTGGCGCTGGGGTCGCTGGAGATGCGGGCGGCGCTGCGGATGGGTGCCAGCGGGTTGCGCAGCTCGTGGGCCAGGGTGGCCAGGAAGTCGTCCTTGCGGCGGTCGGCCTCCTGCAAGGCTTCCTCGGCGCGCTTGCGGTCGGTGATGTCGACCAGCACGCCCGGCATGCGCAGCGCGCGGCCAGCGGCGTCGCGCTCCACCCGGCCGTGCGCCACCACCCAGCGGTGGCCGCCGCCCTGCTGCAGCACGCGGTGTTCGGAACGCCAGTCCTGGCCTTGTTCCAGCGCCTGGCGCAGGCGCTGGCGCAGCGGCTCGCGGTCGTCCGGATGGGTGCAGGCGATGAAGGATTCGAGCTGGTCGCGGCCGCCCTGGCTGACGCCGCACAGGCCGCAGAGCGAGGCCAGGTTGTCGTCGGGCAGCAGGTGGTCGCTGCCCACGTCGTAGTCCCAGGTGGAGATGTCGGCCGCGTCCAGCGTGGCGGCCAGGCGTTCGCGGGTGCGGCGCAGGGCCGATTCGGTGCTGGCGCGCTCGATGGCGGCCCAGGTGCGTTCGGCCACTTCGGCGGCCAGTTCCAGTTCGCGCTCCGACCAGCGGCGCGGCGTGCGGTTGGCCAGGTACAGATAGGCCACCAGCCGGCCGTGCTTGACCAGGGGCAGGGCGGCGAAGGCGCGTGCGCCGCTGTCGCGGCTGGTGGCGGCGACCTCGGCGGCGATGGGGCCGGTCTCGCGGTCCAGGTCGTGCAGGGCGACGCGGGCGCCGGAGCCCAGCGCGGCCAGGGTGGTGGGCATGTCGGCGGGCGAACGCGGCGTGCCGCGCGAGGGCGGCAGGCTGCCGTCGCCGTGGCTGGTCTGCGTCACGGCGCGGCCGTCGGCCCCGATCTCGCCGTAGCCGACCTGGCCCAGGGCCAGTTCCTCGGCCAGCAGGCGCACCGCCACGCGCTTGACTTCGTCCGGGTCGGCGATGGAGCGCAGCACATCGCCGAGCCGCAGCTGGAAGGAGAGCAGGCGCTGGGTCAGCACCGCGTCGGTGGTCTCGCGGCAGGTGCAGAGCATGCCGCTGACCTCGCCGGTGCGGCCGTGCACGGGGATGTAGGAGAAGGCGAAATGCGTCTCCTCGGGATAGCCGTTGCGGTCGCGCATGGTGAACATGATGTCGTCCATGTGCACCGCTTCGCCGCCATAGGCGCGCTCCATGATGGGGCCGACGTCGTCGAGGATGTCGGCCCACACCTCGGCGAAGGGCTGGCCGAGCGCGGCGGGATGCTTGCTGCCGCACAGCGGCGCGTAGTGGTCGTTGTAGACCATGATGCGCCGCGGCCCCCAGGCGAGGAAGCGCGGCTCGTTGCAGGCCAGCAGGATCTCCACCAGGGCGAGCAGGCTGTCGGGCCAGGTTTCGGGCGCGCCGAGCGGCGTGGCGGCCCAGTCGTGGCGGCGCACACGGTCGGCCATGTCGCCGCGGGCATGGGGCAGGAAGGCCGTCGGTTCGAGCTTGGCGGGGTCGGTCAAGATGGTGGGGAGCGGGGCAACGGACGGGTGGGCGCGGCCAGGCAAGGGGGCACCCGGGACATCCGCGAATTATTCCAGTCCGGGGACGTCTTGGCTGCGGCCGCAGGCCGACGGCGGCAGGTCATGCCGTCCTACGTGGCGGGGCTGGCGGCTGGTCTACCGCGCCGCCAAGCGCCTCAGACGCGGCCGAGCGCCCGCAACTCCGCAGAGACGCCGCTCCAGCGCACATCGCAGCCCGCCACGCCGTGCTGGGCCCGGGCATCGGGCGCATCCAGGGCGCGCAGGATCTCCCGCGTGCCGGCGGTCACGCTGTCGATCAGCGGCGTGGCGATGCCGGTCTGCAGCAGCGCCGCCATGCCGGCCAGCCCCGCGCCGCCCACGATGACCGCACTCACATCCGGCAGCGCGGCGGCTTCCTGGCAGGCCCGGCCCAGCAGGGCCTGGGCGCCGTCGGGGTCTTCGGCCAGCTGGGCGCCGCTGGGCGCCACCGTCACGATGCCCGCGAGCTGCTCGCCGAAACCCAGCCCCCAGGCCAGGCGGCGCAGCATCGGATCCCAGGCCGCGCCGCCGGTGACCACGGCGAAACGCCCGTGCCGCGCGGCCTGCACGAAGGCCGCCTCGGCCAGGCCGGTGACCGGCACCGGCGAGCATTCGCACAAGGCGAACAGCCCCGGATCGCCGAAGCAGCCGATCAGCACGCCGTGCGGCGCCTCGGCCGGCGGCACCAGGGCGGTGGCCCAGGCGTCCAGCGCGGCATGGCCGGCCACCGCATAGCCGGCCTCGTTGGCGATATAGGGCGCGCCCAGGCGCGCGGTGACGGTGCTCACCGCCACATGCGGCCCCGCCAGCGCCGACACATGCATCTGCAGCAGCTCGCTGATGCTCTCGGATGTGTTGGGGTTGATAACCAGCAGGCGGCGTTGCATGGGCAGTCCTCGTGTGGGTTCTTCTTCAGGCGGTGGGCGCGGGGCCGAACAGCGAAGCCAGGTCCGGCGGGCCGGCCGGCCGCTGGCCGAAGCGTAGCTGCGATTCGATCTGCTCCAGGTGCTCGCGCATGAAACGCGCGGCCTCGGTGGCATCGCCCAGGCGGATCGCATCCAGCAGCCGGCGGTGCTCCTGGCAGGCGCAGGCCGGGCCGGGCTGCGGACGGCTGCCGGGTTCGGTGCCGTAACGCATGATGATCAGCGAGGTGCGGAACACCAGCTCGCGCAGGATGCGGCCCAGGGTCTGGTGGCCGGAGCCCTCGGCGATGCGCAGGTGGAATTCGCCGGTCAGCCGCACCGCGCGCACCGTGTCGCCGGCCGCATGGGCGGCCTCCTCGTCGGCGATGCAGTCGGCCAGGGACTGCAGGGCCTCGCTCGAGGCGGCCTCGATGAAGAGGGCCACCAGGCGCGGCTCGATCATGCGGCGCACCTCGAAGACCTCGCGCGCCTCCTCCACCGTCGGCTGGGCCACGGCCGCCCCGCGGCGCGGCGTGAAGGTGACGATGCGTTCGTTGGCCAGCCGCACCAGCACCGGATGGATGCGGGTGCGCGAGACACCGAAGGCCTGCGCCAGCCGGTCCGACACCAGCTTGGTGCCCGGCGGCAGGCGCTGGTCGAGGATGGCGGCGACCAGGCGTTCGTAGATGGTTTCGTCGGACACCGGCGTTTCGCTGTCGTCGACCGGCGCGGTGGCGGTACGCATGGAAAAACTCAGGGAGAAACGGTGCGCGAGCGGCGCCGCAGCAGCAGCCCCAGGCCGAAGGCCAGCCCGATCACCAGGAAGGACACCACGGTGGTGACCGTGCCCAGCGCGTAGATGGCCGGTGTGGTCACGGTGGAGGTCAGGCCCTGCAGTTCCAGCGGCAGGGTGTTGACGTCGCCGATGGCCTGCGAGGTGCGGGCGATCTCGTCCCAGCTCAGGGTGAAGCCGAACATGCCCACGCCGATCACCGGCGGCGCGATCAGCGGCAGCACCACATGCACGAAGCCCTGCCAGGGCGTGGCGCCCAGGTCGCGCGCGGCTTCCTCGTAGGCCGGGTTGAAGCGGTTGAAGACGGCGAACATGGTGAGCAGCCCGAAGGGCAGGGTCCAGGTCAGGTGCGCACCCAGCGCCGAGCTGAAGAGGCCGAGCGCGGTGCCGTAGTTGTCCAGCAGGTCCTGCGCGCCGACGGCGCCCAGCAGCCATTTCATGCCGGTGTCGATCAGGCGGAACTGCAGGCCTATGCCCAGCGACACCACGATGGAAGGCATCACCAGGCTGGCCACCGTCACGTAGAACAGCGCATTGCCGCCGCGCAGCTTCTTGCGGAATGCCAGGCCGGCCGGCACCGACAGCAGCACCGTCAGCGCCATCACCACCAGGCCCAGCATCAGCGAGCGCAGGAAGGCCGCGCCGATGTCCACCGTGCCCAGGCCCGCGGCCAGCGAGCGGAACCAGTGCAGCGAGAAGCCGCGCATGGGAAAGGTCAGGCCGCCTTCGGGTCCCTGGAAACTCAGCAGGAAGATGACGAACATCGGCCCGTACATGAAGGCCACGAACAGGCCGAAGACGATGGCCAGGGGCCAGAAGCCGGGGGCGCGGCCTTCACGGGTCTGCATCAGAGTTCTTTCCGGATATCCACGACACGCGTGAGGCCCCAGATGATCATCAGCACCGTCACCAGCAGCACCACCGCGTTGGCCGCGGCCAGGGGGAACTGCAGGTAGCTGGTCTGCACCTGGATGATCTTGCCGACCGAGGCGATCTGCTGGCCGCCCATGGTGCCGATGGTGACGAAGTCGCCCATCACGATGGTGACCACGAAGATGGAGCCGATCAGGATGCCGCTCTTGCACAGGGGCACGATCACCGCCCACAGCGTCTGCCAGGCGGAGGCGCCGGCATCGCTGGCGGCCTCCAGCAGGCTGCGGTCGATGCGCATCATGCTGTTGAAGATCGGCACGATCATGAACATGGTGTAGAGGTGCACGAAGGCCAGCACCACCGAGAAGCTGGAGAAGAGCAGCCACTCCACCGGCTGGTCCACCAGGCCCAGTCCCATCAGCGCGCCATTGACCACGCCGTTGCGCCCCAGCATGGGCACCCAGGAGATCATGCGGATCACATTGGAGGTCCAGAAGGGGATGGTGCAGAGGATGAAGAGAGCCGTCTGCAGGCCCGCCGAGCGCACGTGGAAGGCGAGGAAATAGGCGACGGTGAAGCCCAGCACCAGGGTGATGCCCCACACCAGCAGGCAGAACTTCAGGGTCGAGAGATAGGTGCTGAGGGTGACGCAGAGGTCGCCCGTTTCGGTGAGATGGCTGCAGCCCTCGAACACCGAGAGATAGCTCTTCAGTGTGAAGCCGGGCAGCAGCTCGTACTCGTTGAAATCCCAGAAGCTGACCATCACCACCAGGGCCAGCGGGATGATGAAGAACAGCAGGAACACCGCCGCGAACGGGCCGGCCTGCCACCAGGGTTTGATGGGGCGGCTGGTCATGGGGCTCGCGGCGGTGGGTGTCATGCGGGTGTCAGGCGGCGACGAACTCGTTCCACTTGCGCACCATGTACTCGTTCTCGTCCATCACCGCGTTCCAGCAGGCGATGCCGCCCATGCGCTGCTCGTAGCTGCCGCCGTCGCGCACCGAGCCGGCCTTGGCCAGCAGGTCGCCGTGCGGGCTCTTGATGTCCTGCGCGGCGGGCTTGCCTTCCATCCAGTAGGCCCATTCGTAGGCTTCCATCTTGGCCTTGGCGGTTTCCAGCACGGCGCTGTAGTAGCCCTGGCGGTTGAGGTAGGCGCCGGCCCAGCCGTCGAGGAACCAGTTGATGAACTCGTAGGCGCCGTCGAGCTTGCGGCCCGATAGCGTGGCCGGCAGGCCGAAGCCCGAGGCCCAGGCGCGATAGCCTTCCTTGAGCGGCTGGAACACGCAGTCGATGCCCTTGGTGCGCACGGCGGTGACGGCCGGGCTCCACATCGACTGGATCACCACTTCGCCGGAGGCCATCAGGTTGACCGACTCGTTGAAGTCCTTCCACAGCGCACGGAACTGGCCGGCCTTCTTGGCCTCGATCAAAGTCTTGATCGTCAGGTCGATCTCGGCCTTGGTCATATTGCCCTTGTCGGGGTATTTGTACTTGCCCATGGCCTCGACCACCATGGCCGCGTCCATGATGCCGATCGAGGGAATGTTCAGGATCGCGGCCTTGCCCTTGAACTCGGGGTTGAGCAGTTCGGCCCAGCTGGTGATCGGGCGCTTGATCAGGTCGGGGCGGATGCCCAGGGTGTCGGCGTTGTAGGTGGTCGGGATCAGCGACATGAACTGCGTCGGCGCCTTGGCGAAGACCTTGCTCTTCTCGCCTTCCAGGAAGATCACCTTCTTGGGCGCGGTGCCCTGGTCGCCCACCGCCTTGCCGGCCACGGTGCCGTTGGTGAAGAGCGAGGTGATCTTGTCGGCGTTCTTGATCTTCTTGGTGTCGATGCCCTTCAAGTTGCCGGTGGGCACGATCTTCTTGAGCGAGAAGTACTCGGTGTCGATCAGGTCGAAGCTGTTGGGCGCGGTGACGGCGCGTTTGGTGACGTCGTCGGTGGTGACGGCCACGTACTGGATGGTGATGCCGGTGTCGGCCTTGAACTTCTCGGCGATCTCCTTGTCCTGGTTCACCGCGGTGCCCAGGTAGCGCAGGGTGATCTTTTCCTGTGCATGCACCGAAGGCGCCATGCCGCTGGCCAGGATGCCGGCCATGCCGGTGAGCAGGGTGCGGCGCTGCAGGGCGGTGTTCTGGGGTTCGATGCTGTCGGACATGGAAAGCTCCTGGTTGGAAGAAACGGATAAGGCTCGCTCAGGCGGCCAGCGGGTGGGCCTGCCTGGCCGCCCAGCTCAGCTGCACCGATTCGCCGGTGGCGTAGGGGCGGCTGGCGAAGACGGCCTCGGGCAACATGGCCGAGACGGCGCCGTTGCCGCCCGCGCCCGTGGCGTGCAGGCCGAGCAGCACATAGGTGCCCTGGTATTCGACGTCGGTCACCGTGCCGGCAAGTCCGGCGGCCGCGCTGCCGGCGGGCGCCACCTGCAGCTGGTCGGTGCGCACGGCGACCTTGCCGGCGGCTGTCTCGATCACGTTGTGGCCGCCCATGAAGCGGGCCACGAATTCGGTGGACGGTGCGTTGTAGACCTCGCGCGGCGCGCCGACCTGCTCGATGCGGCCACGGTTCATCACCACCATGGTGTCGGCCAGGGCCATGGCCTCTTCCTGCGAGTGGGTGACATGCACGAAGGTCAGGCCCAGGTCCTTCTGCCAGCGGCGCAGTTCGGCGCGCATCTGCACCCGCAGGAAGGGGTCGAGGGCGGACAAGGGTTCGTCGAGCAGCAGCACCCGCGGCTGGGTGGCCAGGGCGCGCGCCAGGGCCACGCGCTGCTGCTGGCCGCCCGAGAGTTCGGCCGGCTTGCGTTCGGCCAGCGGGCCCATGGCGACCCGGTCGAGCAGCTCCTGCGCGCGCAGGATGCGTTCGTCCTTCGCGACGCCGCGCATGCGCAGGCTGAAGGCCACGTTGTCGAGCGCGCTGAGATGGGGGAAGAGGGCGAAGCTCTGGAACATCATCGCCGTGCCGCGCTCGGCCGCCGGCAGCCCGGTGATGTTGCGGCCCTCCAGCAGGATGTCGCCCTCGCTGGCGGTCTCGTGCCCGGCGATCATGCGCAGCGTGGTGCTCTTGCCGCAGCCCGAGGGCCCCAGCAGGCAGCAGTAGCTGCCCGGCGCGATGCGCAGATCGATGCCATCCACGGCGGCGGCGCCGGAGGCATAACGCTTGGTCAAGGCCACCAGTTCGATGGCGGCGGGCTTGCGGATCGGCGTTTCGCTCATGGAGCAGGGCGTACGCAGAAAGCGTGCCAATCTGCATGCAAAAAGAATGCGCCGCACTGGTGCGGCCGATGCGTGAGGACCACACGCAAAGCCCGCCGAACCGGCGGACCACGCCAGACCAGCGACAATCCCGCCCTCTTATGGTGTACACGGTCAAGGAAATCTTCTACACGCTGCAGGGCGAAGGCGCGAACGCCGGACGCCCGGCGGTGTTCTGCCGCTTTGCCGGCTGCAATCTCTGGAACGGGCGGGAGGACGGCCGCACCGAGGCGGTCTGCCGCTTCTGCGACACCGATTTCGTCGGCACCGATGGCACGCTGGGCGGCAAGTTCCGCCAGGCGCAGGCGCTGGCCGCGCAGATCGCAGCGCTCTGGCCGGCGCACGACCGGGCGCACCGCCTGGTGGTGCTGACCGGCGGCGAGCCGCTGCTGCAGGTGGACGAGGCGCTGATCGCCGCCCTGCATGCCGAAGGCTTCGAGATCGCGGTCGAGACCAACGGCAGCGTGGCCGCGCCGCCCGGCATCGACTGGCTCTGCGTCAGTCCCAAGGCCGGCGCGCCCTGGGTGCAGCGCCAGGGGCAGGAGCTGAAGGTGGTGTGGCCGCAGGAAGGGCTGGATCTCGACGCGCTGGAAGCGGCCGACTTCAGCCACCGCTTCCTGCAGCCGATGGACGACACCGCCCGCCTGGGCCTCTCGGGCGGCCCGCACAACCTCGCCAACACCCGCACCTGCATCGAGCTGTGTATGGCCCGTCCGGCCTGGCGCCTTTCCCTCCAGACCCACAAGGTCACCGGTATTCGTTGAACATGCGTTTCGAAGTCAGTCAGGAGTTCTATTTCGACGCCGCCCACACGCTGGAGCGGGAGATCGAGGCGGCCGGCAGCCGGCGCATCCATGGGCATACCTACCATGCGCGCGCCACCGTGGCCGGGCCGCGCGATCCCGCCACCGGCATGGTGGTCGACCTGGGCCATCTGCGGGTGCAGCTGAAGAAGGTGCGCGAGCAGCTGGACCACCATCTGCTCGACGAAGTGCCGGGTCTCGGCGCGCCGACGATGGAGAACCTCTGCCTGTTCATCGCCCGGAAGCTGCGTGAAGCCGATTTCCCGGTGCATGCGGTCGAGGTCTGGCGCAAGGCAGGCGGCGACCGCTGCCGGCTGGAGATGACTCCCGAAGATCAGCTGCCCGGCTTGTAAAACCGCCTTCGGGCACACAGCTGGCTGCCATGGATACCTCTTTTCCCGATGATTCCGCCGACGTCCTGAAGAACGTCCGCCTTTCCCTGCTCGACCTGGTCGCGGTGCGCGAAGGCGGCACCGTGGCCGAGGCGCTGAAGATCGCGCTGGAGACGGCGCGCCATGTCGAGTCGCTGGGCTACACCCGCTACTGGATGGCCGAGCACCACAACATGGAAGGCATCGCCAGCTCGGCGACGGCGGTGCTGATCGGCCATGTGGCGGGCGGCACTTCCACCATCCGCGTGGGATCCGGCGGCGTGATGCTGCCCAACCATGCGCCGCTGGTGGTGGCCGAGGCCTTCGGCACGCTGGCCGAGCTGTATCCGGGCCGCATCGACCTGGGCCTGGGCCGCGCGCCGGGCACCGATCCGAACACCATGCGGGCGCTGCGCCGCGACCGCACCGAGACGGTGGACGACTTCCCCGCCGACGTGGCCGAGCTGCAGCGCCTGCTGGCGCCGGCGGTGCCGGGCCAGCGGCTGATCGCCACGCCGGGCGCGGGCACCGAGGTGCCGATCTGGCTGCTGGGCTCCAGCCTGTTCTCGGCCCAGCTGGCGGCCGAGCGCGGACTGCCCTACGCGTTCGCCTCCCACTTCGCGCCGCGCTACCTGCTGCAGGCGATCGAGCTGTACCGGGCGCGCTTCAAGCCTTCCGCGACCCTGGCCGAGCCCTATGTGGCCATCGGCGTGCCGATGATCGCCGCGCCCACCGACGAGGAGGCCGAGCTGCTGGCCACCAGCACCTACCGCCGGGTGCTGGGCATCCTGACCGGCCAGCGCGGCAAGCTGGGCGCGCCGGTGCCGGGTTTCGTGCAGGGCCTGTCGGCGCAGGAACGCGCCGGCATCTCCGACTTCCTGGCGCTGGCCGTGGTGGGCGGGCCGGAGACGGTGCGCGCCGGCCTGCAGTCCATCGTGGCGCAGACCGGCGCCGACGAACTCATCTTCGTCAGCGACGTGTTCGATCCCCAGCTGCGCCTGCGTTCGCTGGAGATCGCCGCGCAGGCGGTCCGCTCGGCTGCCGTGGCAGCCTGAGGCCGTCATCGCCCGGTAGGCAGTCGCGGCGACAATAGGGCTTTGCCCAGACCCCCAGAAGCCCGCGCATGCCTGCCTATTCCTTCGAAGCACTCGACGCCCAGGGCCGCTCCCGCAAGGGCATGCTGGAAGCCGACAGCGCCCGCGCCGCGCGCGGCCTGCTGCGCGCCCAGGCCCTGGTGCCGCTGGCGGTGGAGCCGGTGGCGGCCAACAGCAGTCCGGCCGGCAGCATCCAGCTCTTCGGCCGGCGGGTGTTCAGCACCTCGGGCCTGTCGATCTGGACACGCCAGATCGCCGGCCTGGTCGGCGCCGGCCTGCCGCTGGAGCGGGCGCTGAGCGCCCTGGCCGACGAATCCGAGGACGAGCGCCAGCACGCCCTGCTGGCCACGCTGCGCGCCGAGGTCAATGCCGGCGCCACCTTCGCCCGCTCGCTGGCGCAGCATCCGCGCGAGTTCGATCCGGTGTTCTGCGCGGTGATCGCCGCCGGCGAGCAGACCGGCAATCTCGCCCTGGTGCTGGAGCGCCTGGCCGACGACCTGGAGGAGCGGCAGGCGCTCAAGGGCAAGCTGATCGGCGCTTCGCTCTATCCGGCCATCGTGACGGTGGTGGCCATCGTCATCGTGCTGTTCCTGGTGAGCTATGTGGTGCCGCAGGTGGCATCGGTCTTCGTGGGCACCAAACGTGCGCTGCCTTTCCTGACGGTGGCGATGCTGGCGATCAGCGACGCGGTGCGGCATTACGGCTGGGCCATCCTGGGTGTGCTGGCCATCGTCGCCGTGCTGGTGCGCACCGCCTATGGCCGGCCGCCGCTGCGCATGCGCATCGACGCGGCCTGGCTGCGCATCCCGGTGATCGGCCGACTGGCCCGCGGCTACAACGCCGCGCGTTTCACCGGCACGCTGGCCCTGCTGGCCTCGGCCGGCGTGCCCATCCTGCGGGCGCTGCAGGCGGCTTCCGAGACCCTGCACAACCAGGCGATGCGGGCCGATGCGATGGATGCCCTGGTGCTGGTGCGCGAAGGTGCGCCGCTGGCCTCGGCGCTGGCGCAGAAGAAGCGTTTCCCGGGGCTGGTGGCCATGTTCGCCCGCCTGGGCGAGCAGACCGGCGAGCTGCCGCTGATGCTGCAGCGCGCGGCCAACCAGCTCTCGGCCGAGGTGCAGCGCCGGGCGATGGCGCTGGCGACCATCCTGGAGCCCCTGCTCATCGTGGTGATGGGCCTAGTGGTCATGATGATCGTGCTGGCGGTGCTCCTGCCGATCATCCAGTTGAACCAATTCGTGAAGTAAGCCATGGCCGTGACCCTCGACGACAAGCTGGTGGTGGCGATCTCCTCGCGCGCCCTGTTCGACTTCGAGGAAGAAAACCGCATCTTCGACAAGGAAGATCCAGGCCCCTACATGCAGCTGCAGCTCGACCGGCTGGATGTGCCGGCCCGCTCCGGCGTGGCCTTCTCGCTGGTCAAGAAGCTGCTGGCCTTCAACACGCCCGACCAGCGCCGGGTGGAGGTGGTGGTCCTGTCGCGCAACGACCCGGTCAGCGGCATGCGCATCTTCCGTTCGGCCGAAGCCGCGCACGTGCCGCTGGAGCGCGGTGTGTTCACCCAGGGCCGCGACCCCTTCCGCTACCTGAAGCCGCTGGGCGCCAAGCTCTTCCTGTCGGCCAACGAGGACGACGTGCGCCAGGCCCTGGCCCAGGGCCATCCGGCCGCGCGGGTGCTGACCGAATCGCGCCAGGCCGGCGGCAACTATCCGGACGAAGTGCGCATCGCCTTCGACGGCGACGCGGTGCTGTTCTCCGACGAGGCCGAGCGCGTGTTCCAGCAGCGCGGCCTGGATGCCTTCCAGGCCCACGAGCGCGGCAAGGCGGCCATGCCGCTGCCCGACGGCCCCTTCAAGCCCCTGCTGGTGGCCCTGCACAAGCTGCAGCAGGCGACGGCTGGCGGCATGCGCATCCGCACCGCGCTGGTGACGGCGCGCAGCGCGCCGGCGCATGAGCGCGCCATCCGCACGCTGATGCAATGGAACATCGCGGTCGATGAGGCGATGTTCCTCGGCGGGCTGGAGAAAGGCGTGTTCCTGCGCGAGTTCGAGCCCGATTTCTTCTTCGACGACCAGACCGGCCATGTGCGCTCGGCCGCCCGCCATGTGCCGGCCGGCCATGTGATGCCCGCGCCGATCGAGCCCTTGCCGGCCGATTCACCGGCCGAGCCGCCGGCCCTGCCGCGCGAGGGTGCCGAGGCGCCGCCGCTGCCGCAGGCCTGAGCCGGACGTCTTTTTCCCTTTTCCTGGAGCCTGATTCCCATGCGATCGATTCGACTGCCGCTGCTCGGCACGCTGGCGCTGTGCTGCGCCGTTTCCGCCCTGGCCCAAAACACGGTGCTGGAGACCATTCCCGGCACCCCTTCGGCCGCCGAGGCAGCCTCCACGCCGGTGCACAGCAAGGGCGAGGAGCTGGCCGCCAAGCAGTTCGGCTGGCTCGATGCCAACCGCGACGGCTATCTCAGCCGCGACGAAGTGGCGCTGTTCCCGCGCCTGCGCGATGCCTTCGACGAGGCCGACCAGGACCATGACAACCGGGTGAGTTTCGACGAGATCCGCGGCCTGGCTGCGCAGAAGCGCGCCGAGCGGGCGCGTGCCGAGGCCACCGCGCCGGCCAACGCCTCGCGCTACACCGAGCAGACCACACCCAAGGTCCGGCCGGTGCCGATGAAGGAGTGGTGAGCCCTCAGGCCCCTTCGGTGGAGCCGGTCTTGCGGACCTTGCTCGGATCGGTATAGACCAGCGGCGCGCTCTTGCCGTTGGCGTCCTGCTGGGACTGTTTGGTCGCCTGGGCCAGTGCCTGCGCCTGGGTGGTGGCATCGACCGCCTGGGCGCTGGCGCGCCAGAGGCTGTTGAATTGATCGATCAGCAGCTGGTAGAGCGGCGGCTTGATCGCTTCCTTTTCCTTTTCCTTCTTCTCGGCAGCGGCCTTGGCGGTGCTGGCCCAGTCGCTGTTGCTGGCGTCGGCCGAAGGGGTGTCGGCGGTCTTGGCGCCGTTGCTGACCGTCAGGTAGTCGCTTTTTTCGCTGCTCGGATGCGTCACGCCGGCGCGCAAAGGCTCGGCGGCCGCCTTGGCGGTTTCGGCCTGGGAGCTGGTGCCGGATGCGGTCGCACCCGCGCCATCGGCCTTGACCACGACGGCAATGCTTCTGTCCACAGGTGAAATTTGCATGGCGTTTCTCCGCTCGATAAAGCCGGGGCGCGGCTCGCAGCGCCCCGGGGAATCTGGAAAAAGGGGCGGCCTCAACCCATTAACGGCACTTCAACGCGGAAATTTAGGCCTTTTTTACCTGTCTTTTCGAGCTTTATGCAGAAACCGTCATCGCCCGGCCTCAACCCGCCATGGCTTCGGCGGGCAGCGGCGCGGCCTTTTCTTCCGGGAAGCGTTCACGCACTGCCAGGATGGCCGGCAGATTCGCTAGGAAGAGTTCCACCAGCGTCGGGTCGAAATGCTGGCCCGCCTGCTCGCGCAACAGGTCGAGGGCCTTTTCCACCGGCCAGGCATTCTTGTAAGGGCGTTCGCTGGTGAGGGCATCGAACACGTCGGCGATCGCCACGATGCGGCCGGCCAGCGGGATTTCCTCGCCCTTCAAGCCATTGGGGTAGCCGCTGCCGTCCCATTTCTCGTGGTGGGTCAGCGTGACCTGCTGGGCGGTGTGCAGCACGCCGTGCTGGTGCTCGCCGATGATGCGTGCGCCGATCTCCACATGGCTGCGCATCACATCCCATTCGTGGGGATCGAGCTTGCCGTTCTTGCGCAGGATGGCGTCCGGAATGCCGATCTTGCCGATGTCGTGCATCGGCGCGGCATGCAGCAGGTCCTCGGCCTCGCGCTCGGAATAACCGGCGGCCAGGGCCAGGATCTGCGAGTAGTGGCTCATGCGCAGCACATGCATGCCGGTCTCGTTGTCCTTGTATTCGGCGGCCAGGCCCAGGCGCTGCACGATCTGCAGGCGGGTGTGCAGCAGCTCTTCCACCCGCACCAGCGAGAGGTGGGTGCGTACCCGCGCCCGCACGATGGGCGGGCTGATCGGCTTGGTGATGTAGTCCACGCCGCCGGCCTCGAAGCCGGCGGCCTCGGAGCGGTTGTCGGCCAGCGCGGTGACGAAGATCACCGGGATGTGGGCGATGCCCGGCGTGGCGCGCATGGCGCGGCAGACCTCGTGGCCGGTCATGCCCGGCATCATCACGTCGAGCAGCACCATGTCGGGCTGTTCGCTGGCGGCGAGTTCGAGCGCACGCACGCCGTCGCGGGCGAAGAGCAGGCGATATTGGTCCTGCAGGGTGTGGCGCAGCACCTGCAGGTTGACCGGTTCGTCGTCGACCAGCAGCAGGGTGGCTTGGCCGCCGGAGCGGGTATTGGGGCTCATGCGGCCATTCTTTCGGCGACGGGGGCGAGCGGCCGCAACAGGTTGGCGGCGCGCTCGAAATCGAATTGGCCGATGGCATCGGCCAGCAAATCAGCCAGGGCGAAGTCGCCGCGCTGGCGCAGGGCCTGGTCGATGGCCTGCAGCGCGGCGCTGTCGATCTCGCCGCGGGTCAGGGCGGCCAGCGCGGGCAGCGCGGGCAGCGCGGCCGACAGCTGCGGTGTGCCGTCGCCGACGGCGGCCTCGCCCGGCCGCGGGCCGGCCTGCAGGGCACGCACGGCTTCGAGCGCACGGGTGATCTCGCACTGCAGCCGGGCCAGCTCGATCGGCTTGGCCACGAAGCCGTCCATGCCGGCTTCGCTGGCGGCGCGGCGATCTTCCTCCAGCACGCTGGCGGTCAGGGCGACGATGGCGGTGCGCGGCCGCGTCTGGCTGGATTCGAGGGCGCGGATGCGGCGGGTCGCCCCGCAGCCGTCGGTGCCGGGCATGTGCACGTCCATCAGCACCAGGTCGAAGCGGCCGGCGCTCCAGGCGCTGACGGCGGCCGCGCCGTCGGTGGCGACCTCGACCTGGTGGCCGTCGGCCTCCAGCACGATGCGCAGCAGCTCGGCGTTCTGGGCGATGTCGTCGACCACCAGCACCGAGAGTTGCGGCGTGTCCTGGCGCGGCGCCACCGGCTCGGCGGTCTTCGGCAGGGCGGGCTCGGCCGCCGGCAAGGCCACATGGATGTGGAACACGCTGCCTTCGCCCAGCCGGCTTTGCACCGCGATGCGGCCACCCATCAGCCCCACCAGCTGCTGGGCGATGGTGATGCCCAGGCCGGTGCCGCCGAAACGCCGGCTCATCGAGGCGTCGGCCTGCGAGAAGGGCTGGAAGATGGCGTCGATGCGGTCCGGCGCGATGCCGATGCCGGTGTCGTGCACGGCGATGTGCAGCGGCACCATGCCCGGCTGCGGTGCTTCTTTGCCGTCCTCGCGCCGCACCACCACCCGCACCGAGCCCTGTTCGGTGAACTTCACCGCATTGCTCACCAGGTTGACCAGCACCTGGCGCAGCCGCATCGGGTCGCCGCGGAAGTGTTCGGACAGGGTGTCCTCGTATTCGAGCCGTACCGCGACCTGCTTGGACATGGCGCCGATGCGCAGCGAATCGGTCACCTGCCGGGTCAGCTCGCGCAGGGAGAAGTCGCGCTGCTCCAGCTCCATCGCGCCTTTTTCGAGCTTGGCGGTGTCGAGCACGCTGTTGAGCAGGTCGAGCAGCGAGCCGGCGGAATGGCGCACGATCTCCAGGTGGCTGCGCTGCATGCCGGAGAGCTGGGTGTCCAGCAGCAGTTCGGTGAAGCCGATCACCGCGTTCATCGGCGTGCGGATCTCGTGGCTCATGTTGGCCAGGAAGGCGGCGCGGGCGGCCGCGGCCTGCTCGGCGCGGTCCTTGGCCTCGCCGAGGGCCTGGTGCACCGCGCGGCGCTCGCTCACGTCGCTGGCGAACTTGACGATCTTCAGCAGCCGGCCGTCGGCGCCCAGCACCGGGTTGTAGGAGGCATGCAGCCAGACGGGTCGGCCGTCCTTGCCGAAGCGCTCGTATTCGCCGATGTGGAATTCGCCGCGCCTGAGCGTGTTCCAGAACTCGGTGTAGCCGGGGCTGGTGACATAGTCCGGCGCGCAGAACATGGCGTGGCGCTGGCCGCGGATCTCTTCGAGCGTGTAGCCCAGGAGCCTCAGGAAGTTGTCGTTGGCGGTCAGCACCCGGCCGGCCACGTCGAACTCGATCACCGCCAGCGCATGGCCGATGGCGCGCACCGTGCCTTCGAATTCGGCGGTGCGCAGCTTGGCCTCGGTGACATCGACCATCACCCCGTCGATATGCGGCGCGCTGCCGTCGATCGGCACCTCGACCTCGCAGTTCGAGGCGATCCAGCGGTGGCTGCCGTCGGCGTGGATCACCCGGTGCTCGATGCGGAAATCGTGCATGCCCGGGCTGGCGGAGACCGCGGCGACCGCCGCCTCCACCTTGGCCGCGTCGTCCGGGTGCACCACGTCGCGCATGTTCAGCCGGCCGCTCATGAATTCGGTGGCCGACCAGCCGACGATGGAGCGGATCTGCTCGCTCATGAAGGGCGTGCTGAGCCGCTCGTCGAGCCGGATGCGGAAGAAGGCGCCGGGCACGTTGCGGATCAGCGCGCCGTGCTGGGCCTCGCGCTCGCGCAGGGCGCGTTCGGTGCGTTTCTGCTCGCCGATGTCGCTGATGAAGGCCACGAAGATCTGCTCATTGGGCATCACCACCCGGCCGATCGACAGGCGGGCTTCCACCACGCGGCCGTCCGGCCGGCGGATCTCCACCTCGCGCACCAGGCCGCCGGCGGGCGTGCTGCCGTCTGGCAGCGGCCGGCCGCCCATGTAGGCCTGCAGCATCTCGTCGGCCGTGACCAGCAGGGCATCCAGCCGCCGGCCCATCATGCTGACGGCGCTGTGGCCGCTGACTCGTTCGGCCGAGCGGTTGAAGCGGTAGATGCGGCCACGCGCATCGAGCACCACGATGCCTTCGGCGGTGCCGTCGACCACCGACTGCAGCCGCTGCTCATTGCTGCGCAGCAGTGCGACCATGGCGCGGTAGTGCAGCAGGCCCCAGATGCTGCCGAACACCGCGATCAGCAGCAGCGACACCAGGGCCACGCCCAGGGCCAGCGTCATCGGCGGGCCGGCATCGGCGAAGGCCGGATCGGCCGCGCCCACGAAAATCGCGGCATGCATGCCCACATAGTGGGTGCAGGCGATGCCCAGGCCGAGCACCGTGCCGCCGGCAACGCTGGCGATGCCCACCGACAGACCCCGCACCCGTGCCAGCGCCCCGTGCACCTGCAGCGCCAGCACCGACAGGCCCACGCCCACCGCCAGCGACAGGGCGAACCACAGCGGGTCGTAACGCAGCTGCGGCGCCAGCGACATGGCCGCCATGCCGCTGTAGTGCATGGCGCCGATGCCGGCGCCGATCAGCACGCCGCTGGCCACACGCTGGCGCTGCGTCGGGGCCGCGCGTGTCATCAGCAGCACCGCGACAAAAGCGGCGGCCAGCCCGGGCAGCATGGTCAGCAGCGTGGGCAGGGCGTGATAGGAGACGGCGGTGCAGAGCCGGAAGGCCAGCATGCCGATGAAATGCATGGACCAGATGCCGGCGCCCAGGATGAAGCTGGCCGACACGATGGCCAGCGCCCGGGCCGGCCGTCCGGCGTTGTGCGAGGTGACGCCGGCGATCTGCAGCGCGGCGATGCTGGCGAGCACCGCCATGACCAGCGACAGGGCCACGATGGAGCCGTCGTAGTTCCCCATCAGCAAGGCCGAGGGTGCGATCTGCGAGGCGGGCAGGAATTCGAGCGGAGAAAACATGGGGTGAGGGCAGGCACGGGAAAGCCACCCTCCCGCTGTTGCAGAAGGATACGCAGCATGCCAAAAACCGGATGTGTCTCCCAGGTAATCCCCTGGAAGCCGAGCAGAAATCCGCGCGTTTGTGCGCTTAAAGCGACACGTTGTCCGGCAAATTCACCGCTTTGTCACGCCGGGCCGACCACTTCTCGAAGCCGCGCATGCGCAGCTCGCAGGCCGGGCAGCTGCCGCAGCCATAGCCCCAGGCATGGCGGTGCTCGCGGTCGCCGAGGTAGCAGGTGTGGGTGTATTCGACGATCAGGTCGATCAGCGCGCTTGCGCCGTTTTCCTGTCCGCTGGCCGCGCCCAGCTGTTCGGCCAGCGCCCAGGTGTCGGCCTTGTCGATCCACATCAGGGGCGTGTCGACCAGGAAGCGCCGGTCCATGCCCAGCGAGAGCGCCAGCTGCATGGCCTTCATGGTGTCGTCGCGGCAATCCGGGTAGCCGGAGAAGTCGGTCTCGCAGACGCCGGTGACCAGCACCTCCAGCCCGCGCCGGTAGGCCAGTGCAGCCGCCAGTGTCATGAACAGCAGGTTGCGGCCGGGCACGAAGGTGTTGGGCAGGCCGCTCTTTTCCATGGCGAAGGCGGTGTCGCGGGTGAGCGAGGTATCGCTCACCTGGCCGAGCACCGCCAGGTCCAGCAGATGGTCTTCGCCCAGCTTGTGCGCCCATTGCGGGAAAAGGGCGCGGATCTGCGCCAGCACCTCGATGCGGGCGACCAGCTCCACATGGTGGCGCTGGCCGTAATCGAAGCCGACGGTTTCCACCCGCTCGAAGCGCGAGAGGGCGGATGCCAGGCAGGTGGTGGAGTCCTGGCCGCCGGAAAACAGGACGAGGGCGGTCTTGTGCATGAAAAAATCAGAGGAAACGGTCGAGGATTTTGCGCGAAGGCTTGTCCAGCGCGTTGCGGTCCTTGATCAGGAAATGCGGCCCTTGCCCGCTGGCCACCAGCAGGCCGTTGTCGGGCAGGCGGCGCAGGTCATCCTCGCTGCGCAGCAGCAGGTTGGTGGGGCCGCGGTCGGTCTCCACCGTCCAGTGGCTGGGGGTGGAGAAGGTGGAGACGGCGACGATGCGGCGGATCTCCGGGATCATGTCGCGGCTGTCGAGCTCGGTGCGGATCAGCTCGCGCGAGGCCTCGTCCAGCTCGTCCAGATGCGGAATCCAGCGCCGCTCGTGGCCGTCGCTGCCGACCAGCGAAATGCCTTCCGAGGGCGCGGCCAGCGGGAAGGCGCGCACGGGCGTGACGACTTCCTCGACGGCGCGCAGGTCGGTCATCAGCAAACGGCCGAAGCTGTCGCGCGAAAGCTTGAGATGGGTGGTGGGCATCAGGACTCTCCCGAGGGGTGGGCCGAATGGGTGCCGACGGCCGAGGCGATCGAGGGCGCCATCTTGAGTTCCTCGATGTTCTCCTGGTCCACCTGCCGCAGCTGCGCCTGGTAGAGCCGGAAATAGTGGCCGCCGCGGGCGATCAGCTCGTCGTGCGGTCCCACCTCGACCACCTGGCCGCGGTCCATCACCACCAGGCGGTCGGCCTTGCGCAGGGTGGACAGGCGGTGGGCGATGGCCAGCGTGGTGCGGCCCTGCACCAGGTTGTCGAGGGCGCGCTGGATCTCCTTCTCGGTCTCGGTGTCCACCGCGGAGGTGGCCTCGTCCAGGATCAGGATGCGCGGGTCGATCAGCAGCGCCCGGGCGATCGAGATGCGCTGGCGTTCGCCGCCCGACAGGCCCTGTCCGCGCTCGCCCACCAGCGAGTCGTAGCCGTGCGCCAGGCGCAGGATGAAGTCGTGCGCATGGGCGGCGCGGGCGGCGGCGACGATCTCCTGGCGGCTCGCGTCCGGCCGGCCGTAGGCGATGTTCTCGGCGATGGTGCCGAAGAAGAGAAAAGGCTCCTGCAGCACCAGGCCGATGTGCTGGCGGTAGTCGGCCACGCGGTAGCGGCGGATATCGTGGCCGTCCACCGAGATCGAGCCCTCGGTCACGTCGTAGAAGCGGCTGATCAGGTTGACCAGGGTGCTCTTGCCCGAGCCGCTGTGGCCGACCAGGCCGATCATCTCGCCGGGCTTGATGTCCAGGTCCAGGTCGCGCACCACCGAGCGGCTGCCGTAGCGGAAGTTCACCCCGCGCAGGGTGATCGCGCCGCGCGGCGTGGGGTAGGGCACCGGATTGGCCGGCTCCGGCACGTTGGAGACATGGTCCAGGATGTCGAAGATGCGCTTGGCGCCGGCGGCTGCCTTCTGGGTGATCGAGACGATGCGGCTCATCGAGTCGAGCCGGGTGTAGAAGCGGCCGATGTACGCCAGGAAGGCGGTCAGCACACCCACGGTGATGCTCTGGTGCGCCACCAGCCAGATGCCGAAACCCCAGACGATCAGCAGGCCGATCTCGGTCAGCAGCGACACGGTGGGGGTGAACAGCGACCAGGTGCGGTTGATGCGGTCGTTGACCTGCAGGTTGCGGGTGTTGGCGGCGCGGAAACGCTCGCCCTCGCGCTTTTCCTGGGCGAAGGCCTTGACCACCCGGATGCCGGGAATGGTGTCGGCCAGCACGTTGGTGACCTCGGAGAAGGCGCGGTCCACCTTCTCGAAGCCGGTGCGCAGGCGGTCGCGCACCACATGGATCATCCAGGCGATCAGCGGCAGCGGCACCAGGGTGGCCAGGGCCAGCCAGGGGTTGATCGAGAACAGGATGCCGGCGGTCATCAGCATCATCAGCACGTCGGTGGCGAAATCCAGCGCGTGCAGGGAGAGGAAGACGTTGATGCGGTCGGTCTCCGCACCCAGGCGCGCCATCAGATCACCGGTGCGCTTGCTGCCGAAGTATTCGAGCGAGAGCTGCAGCAGGTGGTTGAAGGTGGCGGTGCGCAGGTCGGCGCCGATGCGCTCGGACACCAGCGCCAGCAGGTAGGTGCGCGCCCAGCCCAGCGCCCAGGCGACCAGGGCCGAGGCGAACAGGCCGCCCAGGTAGAGGGCCACGTGGGAGGTGTCGATCGCCTGGCCGTTCTGGAAGGGGATCAGGATCTCGTCCATCAGCGGGATGGTGAGATAGGGCGGCACCAGCGTGGCGGCGGTCGAACCCAGCGTCAGCAGCAGGCCGGCCAGCAGCTGCCAGCGGTAGGGATGGGCGAAGCGCCACAGGCGCAGCAGCACCCAGGTGGAGGGAGCTGCTTCGGAGGGGGCGATCTTGTCCTCGATGTCGGCGAGCGCTGGCTCCGCCTGGTGGGCGCCGGCCTGCACTTCCTCGAAACGGCTTTGCAGTTCCAGCACCTGGGGCTGGACCGACAGCGTGTATCTCCAGACGGCAAGCCGGGTGCTGGCATCGCACAGATCCAGCGTACCGACGCCGCCGTGGTCGCTCATCGAAAGTCGCAAACCGGGTTGAAGCGGCCACTCGCTCCACGGTTGACCGGCGTCGCCGGAAGCCATCAGGCGTCGGTCGGTCAACACCACCAGACCGTCCGAGAAACGTAGTGTTACATCGAGGTCAACCGATAACACGGTTAACACGTTCTCACTGGCAGTGAGCGGAGGAGCCTCGGCCTGTGCGAGGCGCTCCGACCATCCGACAGTGGCGATTACGGGAACAGGATGTTGCATTTTCGAGAGATGGCGTTCGACCACCGGGCGGCACTCGACGAAGCGGGCGATTGTGAAGCAATCGTGCATCACGCCGTTACAAGTGCCTGTTTCCGTATGCACCGAACCGACGCGGGTTTTTTCCTCCCGCCCAGCGACAGCGCTTTTCCAAGGCGGCCAAACATGACTTCCATGGCAACCAAGAACGACATCCGCATCCTCGACGTGCGTTACCTGCACGGCTCGAACATCTGGACCTACCGCGAGGTGCTGGAAGTCCGCCTGGACCTGGGCGAGCTGGAGCAGTTCCCGTCCAACACCCTGCCGGGCCTGAACCAGCGCCTGGCGACCTGGCTGCCCGCGCTGATCGAGCACACCTGCAGCCCCGGCGAGCGCGGCGGTTTCCTGCAGCGCCTGGAGGGCGGCACCTGGATGGGCCATGTGCTGGAGCATGTGATCATCGAGCTGCTCAACCTCTCCGGCATGCCGACCACCTTCGGCCAGACCCGCGAAACCACCGTCAGCGGCATCTACAAGATGGTGTTCCGCGCGCCCGATGAGGCCGTCGCCCGCGTGGCGCTGGCGCAAGGCCACGCCCTGCTGATGGCCGCGATCAACGACAAGCCCTTCGACGTGCCCGCCGCCGTGGCGGCGGTGCGCACCCAGATCGACCGTTCCTTCCTCGGCCCGAGCACCGACTGCATCGTCACCGCCGCCGCCGACCGCAAGATCCCCCACATCCGCCTGAACGCCGGCAACCTGGTGCAGCTGGGCTACGGCAAGCGCCAGCGCCGGATCTGGACGGCGGAGACCGACCGCACCAGCGCCATCGCCGAAGGCATCGCGCAAGATAAAGACCTGACCAAGATGCTGCTGACCGCCTGCGGCGTGCCGGTGCCCGAAGGCCAGGTCGTGACCAGCGCCGCCGAGGCCTGGGACATCGCGCAGGACATCGGCCTGCCGGTCGTCGTCAAGCCCTCCGACGGCAACCATGCCCGCGGCGTCACGCTGGACCTGCGCGCCCAGGCCGACATCGAGGCCGCTTTCCACCTGGCCGAGGCCGAGGGCAGCGGCGTGATCGTCGAGCGTTTCATCGAAGGCACCGAACACCGCCTGCTGGTGGTGGGCGGCAAGGTCTTCGCCGCCACCCGCGGCGAGCCGGTGTGGGTGACTGGCGACGGCGCCGCCAATGTCGAGCAGCTGATCGCGCTGCAGATGAACAGCGACCCGCGCCGTGGCGTGGAGCACCAGTTCCCGCTGACCACCATCGACGTGCACAAGGACGGCGGCGTGCAGCTCGAACTGCGCCGCCAGCAGCTGACGGCCGCCAGCGTGCCGGCGGCGGGCGAGCGGGTGCTGATCCAGCGCACCGGCAACATGGCCATCGACTGCACCGACGAAGTCCATCCCGACGTGGCCCATGCCGCCGCCCTGGCCGCGCGTGCCGTCGGCCTGGACATCGCCGGCATCGACATGGTGACACGCGACGTGTCGCGCCCGCTGTCCGCCACCCGCGGCGCCATCGTGGAAGTCAACGCCGGCCCCGGCCTGCTGATGCACCTGAAACCCATCCACGGCAAGCCGCGCCCGGTGGGCCGCGCCATCTGCGACCACCTGTTCGCCGCCGACGACGGCGGCCGCATCCCGCTGGTCGGCGTGGCCGGCACCCGCCATACCGCGGCCATCTCACGCCTGGTCGCCTGGATCGCCCACCTGGACGGCAAGTCCACCGGCGTGGCCTGCCGCGACGGCCTGTTCCTGGACCGCCGCTGCCACGACGCCGCCGACAGCACCCACTGGCAGGCCGGCGAACGCCTGCTGATCAACCGCAACGTGGAAGTGGCGGTGATCGAGAACCCGGCCGCCACCATCCTGCGCGACGGCCTGGCCTACGACCGCTGCCAGATCGGCATCGTCACCGACTTCGACGGCATCGAGGCCCTGGCCGAATTCGACGTGCACACGCCCGAGCACATGCGCAAGGCGCTGCGCACCCAGGTCGACGTGGTGCTGCCCGGCGGCTGCGCGGTGCTCAATGCCGCCGATGCGCATGTGGCCGAACTGGCGCCGCTGTGCGACGGCGAAGTGATCTTCTATGCCGCCGACCCGGCCACGCCCGCCCTGGTGGCGCACTGCGCCGCCGGCGGCCGGGGCGTGACCATGCGCAACGGCCGTGTGGCCATGGTGGTCAACAGCCAGGACGTGCCGCTGTCCGGCCTGGGCGCGCTCGACGGCTGGCGCAAGCGCCACGGCGAGCTGCCCGACGAGGCCATGCTGGCCGCCGTCGCCGCCGGCTGGGCGCTGGGCGTGCACCCGCGCCTGATCGGCGCCGGCCTGGAAGCCTTCGAATGCGAAGCCGGCGTGGCCCTGGTGCACAGCGCCGCCGAAGAGTTCGCCGAAGCCGCCTGAGCGGCCCGCCGCCCCACCATCTCACCGCCAGCCGCGGCCCGCCGGACCTTCGCGCCGGCCGGCCGCAGTCCCCACGACGGAACCCATCATGGAAATCTCCCGCATTCGCGCCCTGCGCGGCCCCAATCTTTGGAGCCGCAACACCTCGATCGAGGCCATCGTCACCTGTCCGGTGGAACGCTGCGGCCTGGACCATGTGCCCGGCTTCGAGCCCCGGCTGCGCGCCCGTTTCCCCGAGGTCGGCGCGCTGCGCCATGCGGGGCAGGACGAGCCGGTGTCGCTGGCCGGCGTGCTGGGCTTTGCCGCGCTGGCGCTGCAGGCGCAGGCCGGCTGCCCGGTGAGTTTCTGCCGCATCGCCGGCACACCCGAGCCGGGCGTGCATCAGGTCGTCGTGCAATACAGTGAGGAAGCCGTGGGCCGCCGCGCCCTGGCGCTGGCGCTGCAGCTGGTGCAGGCGGCGATCGCCGACGAGCCCTTCGACGCGGCCGCCGCCGTGCTGGAGCTGCGCGAGCTGGACGAATCCGAGCGCCTGGGCCCGAGCACCGGCTGCATCGTCGATGCCGCGGTGGCGCGCGGCATTCCCTTCCGGCGCCTGACCACCGGCAGCCTGGTGCAGTTCGGCTGGGGCGTGCGCCAGCGCCGCATCCAGGCCGCCGAGATCGACAGCACCAGCGCCGTGTCCGAGGCCATCGCCCAGGACAAGGACCTCACCAAGAAACTGCTGCATGCCGCAGGCGTGCCGGTGCCGCTGGGCAAGCCGGTGCGCAACGCCGAAGAGGGCTGGACTGTGGCCTGCGAGATCGGCCTGCCGGTGGTGGTCAAGCCGCAGGACGGTAACCAGGGCAAGGGCGTCACCGTCAACCTGGTCGATCGCGAGCACATGGACATCGCCTTCAAGGCCGCCGCCGAATACGGCGACGTGATCGTCGAGCGTTTCCTGCCCGGCTACGACTTCCGCCTGCTGGTGGTCGGCAACAAGCTGGTGGCGGCCTCGCGGCGCGATCCGCCGCAGGTGATCGGCGACGGCGTGCACACCGTGCGCGAGCTGGTCGAGGAGGTCAACCGCGACCCGCGCCGCGGCGACGGCCATGCCACCGCGCTCACCCGCATCAAGTTCGACGACATCGCCGTGCTGCGCCTGTCCACGCAGGGGCTGGTGCCCGAGTCGGTGCCGGACAAGGGCCGGCGCGTGATCCTGCGCAACAACGCCAACCTGTCCACCGGCGGCACCGCCACCGACGTGACCGACGACGTGCATCCGGAAGTCTCGGCGCGCGCCATCGCGGCGGCGCAGATGGTCGGCCTGCACATCTGCGGCGTGGACGTGGTCTGCGAGACCGTGCTGCGCCCGCTCGAAGAGCAGAGCGGCGGCATCGTCGAGGTCAATGCCGCGCCCGGCCTGCGCATGCACCTGTCGCCTTCCTACGGTAAGCCGCGTGCGGTCGGCGAGGCGGTGATCGCCGAGATGTTCGCCAGCGGCGACGACGGCCGCATCCCGGTGGTGGCCGTCACCGGCACCAACGGCAAGACCACCACCACCCGGCTCATCACCCACATCCTGGCCAGCGACGGCCTGGCCGTGGGCATGACCAACACCGACGGCGTCTACGTGGACGGCCGCCAGACCGACAGCGGCGACTGCAGCGGCCCCAAGAGCGCCCGCAACGTGCTGATGCATCCCGAGGTGGAGGCAGCGGTCTTTGAGGTGGCGCGCGGCGGCGTGCTGCGCGAGGGCCTGGGTTTCGACCGCTGCCAGGTGGCGGTGGTGACCAACATCGGCGCGGGCGACCACCTGGGCCTGAACTACATCACCACGGTCGAGGACTTGGCGGTGCTGAAACGCGTGATCGTGCAGAACGTGGCGCCGCAGGGCTATGCGGTGCTGAACGCGGCCGACCCCATCGTCGCCGGCATGGCGGCGAACTGCCCGGGCCAGGTGATCTATTTCGCGGCCGACCGGGGCCATCCGGTGATGTCAAAGCACCGCGCCCAGGGACACCGCACCGTCTACATCGACGGCGATGTGCTGGTGGCCCATGAGAACTCCTGGCGCGAGAGCATCCCCCTGCGCGACATCCCGATCACCCGCGGCGGCGCCATCGGCTTCCAGGTCGAGAACGTGATGGCCTCGGTGGCCGCCGCCTGGGCGCTGGGCACCTCCTGGGACGTGATCCGCAGCGGCCTGGCCAGCTTCAGCAGCGACGCGGCCACGGTGCCGGGCCGCTTCAACCTGATGGACTACCGCGGCGCCACCGTGATCGCCGACTACGGCCACAACCCCGACGCGATGCGCGCCCTGACCCAGGCGGTCGAGGCCCTGCCGGGCAAGCGCCGCTCGGTGGTGATCAGCGGTGCCGGCGACCGGCGCGACGAGGACATCCGCGAGCAGACCGAGATCCTGGGCGCCGTCTTCGACGACGTGCTGCTGTACCAGGACGCCGCCCAGCGCGGCCGGGCCGACGGCGAGGTGATGGCGCTGCTGCGCGAGGGACTCCGGGGGGCTTCGCGTACCCGCCACGTCGAGGAGATCCGCGGCGAGTTCGTGGCGATCGACACCGCGCTGGAGCGCCTGCAGCCGGGCGATCTCTGCCTGGTGCTGGTGGACCAGGTGGACGAGGCCCTGGCGCATCTGGCCAGCCGCATCGCCGAGGCGGGCAAGCAGGCGGCTTGAGTCTGGGCAAGAGCCGCTCGTGTCCCCACGTCCCGCCCCCACCCGTCTGGCCGACTACCCGGTGACGCGCCGCATGGCGACCCGCTGGATGGATAACGACGTCTACGGTCATGTCAACAACGTCGTGTACTACAGCTACTTCGACACCGCGGTGAATGCCTACCTGATGGAGCAGGGCGCACTGGACCCGTCTGCCAGCGCAGGCACCATCGGGCTGGTGGTGGAGACGCAGTGCGCGTACTTCGCCCCGGTCAGTTTTCCCGAGGAGTTGATCGTGGGCCTGCGGGTGGCGCACCTGGGCACCAGCAGCGTGCGCTACGAGCTGGCGGTGTTCGGGGGCAATGCCGACAGCGCCGCCGCCCAGGGCCACTTTGTGCATGTGTACGTGAATGGCGCCACGCGGCGGCCGGTGCGGGCGCTGCCGGACGCGCTGCGCGCGGCGCTGGAGCCGCTGCGCCACGCACCGAGCGCCGCAGCCTCAGCCTAGAAAAGCGCGGCGGGCAGCGCCTGCATGCTGGCCGCGCCGGCCACGACCTGCCGGCGCAGGGCGGCCGTGCGCGGCAGCAGGTGCGTGGCGAAGAAACGCGCCGTGGCGATCTTGGCTTGCAGGTAGTCGCGATCCGCCGCCGCATCGCCAGACAGCCCCCGCCGCGCCGCCAGCTGCAGCCGGGCCAGCTGCCAGCCCGAAACCAGCAGGCCGGCCAGCATCAGGTAGGGCACCGAGCCGGCATAGGCCGCGTTGGGGTCGGTCTTGCCGTGGGCCAGCATGAAGTCCACCACCTCCAGGAAATCCTCCCGCGCCATCCGCAGACCCTGGCGGGTCTGCGCTTCTGCCGGGTCTGCCGACTGCGCCAGTTCTTCCTCGGTCGCCTCGATGTCCGCCGCCAGCAGCCGGGCCTGCGCGCCGCCGTCGCGCAAGGTCTTGCGGCCCAGCAGGTCGTTGGCCTGGATGGCGGTGGTGCCTTCGTAGATGGTCAGGATGCGGGCGTCGCGCAGGTGCTGGGCCGCGCCGGTCTCCTCGATGAAACCCATGCCGCCATGCACCTGCACGCCCAGCGAGGCACTCTCGTTGCCAGCCTCGGTGGCGAAGCCCTTGACCAGCGGCACCAGGAATTCGTAGCGTGCCTGCGCACCGGCCCGCTCCTGCGCATCGGGCGTGCGGTGGGCCAGGTCGCAGGCGCCGGCCGCCAGCAGGGCCATGGCGCGGCAGCCCTCGGTGAGCGCGCGCATGGTCATCAGCATGCGCCGCACGTCGGGATGGGCCACGATGGGCACCGCTTCCGCGCAAGAGCCATCGACCGGCCGGCCCTGCACCCGCTCGCGCGCATAGGCCAGCGCCTGCTGGAAGGCCCGCTCGCCGATCGCCACGCCCTGCAGGCCGACGGCGAAACGGGCCGCGTTCATCATCACGAACATGGTTTCCAGTCCGCGGTTCAACTCGCCCACCAGGTAGCCGACGGCGCCCGGCCCCTGCGTGTCGGCGATGCTGCCCGCCAGACCGCCGCCGAAGGCCAGCACGGCGGTGGGCGAGGCCTGGATGCCCAGCTTGTGTTCGATGCCGGTGCAGGCCACGTCGTTGCGCTGCCCGGGCCGGCCGTCCTGGTCCGGCAGGAACTTCGGCACCAGGAACAGGCTGATGCCCTTGACCCCGGCCGGCGCGCCGGCCGCCCGGGCCAGCACCAGATGCACGATGTTCTCCGCCATGTCGTGCTCGCCGTAGGTGATGAATATCTTGGTGCCGGCGATGCGCCAGCGGCCATCGGCCTGCGGTTCGGCCCGGCTGCGCACCTGGGCGAGGTCGCTGCCCGCCTGCGGCTCGGTGAGGTTCATGGTGCCGGTCCAGCGGCCTTCGACCAGCGGCGGCAGCCAGGTGTTCTTCAGTTCCTCGCTGCCCGCGGCCAGCAGCGCCTCGATCGCGCCGTCCGACAGCATGGGGCAGAGGGCGAAGCTGAGGCTGGCCGCGTGGACCATCTCGGCGCAGGCCGCGGCCAGCGCTTTCGGCAGGGCCTGTCCGCCGTAGGCCGCAGGATGCTGCAGGCCTTGCCAGCCGCCCGCTGCGAATTGCGCGAAGGCGGCGGCGAAGCCCGGCGTGGTGCGGACCTCGCCGTGCTGCCAGCGGCTGGGCGCGAGATCGCCCGGGCGGTTGAGCGGCGCGATCACCTCCTGCGCCAGCCGGGCGCATTCGCCGAGCACGGCGGCGGCGGTGTCCAGCCCGCAGTCCTCGCCGCCGGGCAGGGCGGCCAGGCGCTCCAGGCCGGCCAGCTGCTCCAGGGCGAACAGCAGGTCCTTCACGGGTGCGGTGTAAGTCATGCCTGAAATGTCTCCCGAATATGCATTGGATAAATCGCGGTGGGCGCCGGCTAAAATCTGCCGCCCTGCCCGTCAATACTTGCCCGAGCCGAATGTGACCGATTCCGATAAGCCGATCGCCGAAGCGCCCGCATTTTCCAGCCAGCACCGCTCGACGCGCTACGGATTACTCGCACAGGCACTCGCCGGCGATATTGCCAGCGGACGATATCCGGTCGGCGCGGTGATTCCCACCGAACAGGTGCTGTGCCAGCGCTATGCGGTCAGCCGCCACACCGTGCGCCAGGCGCTCAACGAACTCAAGAACCAGGGCCTGCTGTCGGCGCAGGCCGGCGTCGGCACGACGGTGCGGGCCAGGCCGCAGTCCGCGCGCTTCTCCAGCGGGCTCGGCGCCATCTCGGAGCTGCTGCAGTTCGTCGGCGAGACACGCATGCGCATCCAGTCGCAGGACGAGGTGCTGGCCGACGCCGAACTGGCTGGACTGCTGCGCTGCGAGCCCGGCCAGGCCTGGCGCGAAATACGCTGCGTGCGTGAAATGCGCGAGGCCGGCGCACCCATCGCATATGTCGTGATGTATATCCGGGCGGAATTCGTGCAGGCCATCGAAGGTTTCCAGACTTTCGAACAGCCGGTTTATGCCATTCTCGAAGAACATTACGGCCTGCGTATTGTCGAAGTGCAGCAGTCGATTGCCGCTGAATTCCTGCCGGCGGATATGGCACAGGCGCTTTGCGCCGAAGCCGGCAGCCCCGCATTGCAGATCGTGCGGCATTTCTCCGATCGCGACGGCCGGGTCATCCAGACCAGCGTCGGTTATTACCCGCATGGCCGCTACCGCCAGCAGAGCACCTTCCGCGCGAGCACCCAGGGCCCGGAGGCGCGCTGAGCCTCATGCCATGGCCTCGGGCATGCGTCGCACCTTCTCGCGGGTGATGCCGTTGGCGGTGTGGCTGCGCGGGGTGACCTGCAGCAACTCGGCCACGTCGGCGGCGGCGGCGATCACGGCCTGCGGATCGATGCCGGTGTCCACGCCCATCAGCTCCAGGTAGCTCACCAGGTCCTCGGTCGGGAAATTGCCCACCGCGCCCATGGCCTGCGGCATGGCGATGCCGCCGCCGATGCCGCAGATCGCACCCTCGATGAAACGCGCGCCGCCCTGCAGCGCCGCCAGGATGTTGCCGGTGGCCATGCCGGCCAGGTTGTGCACGTGAAAGCCCAGCTCGATGTCGGGCAGCAGATCGCCCGCCCGGCTGAACAGCTCGTGGACATGGCGCGGGTCTTCCATGCCCACCGAGCCGGCGAGGTAGAAGCGGCGCATGCCCGCATTGCGGAAGCGCTGCAGCAGGCCCAGCACCGTTTCCTCGGGGATGCGGCCTTCGTAGGGGCACCAGAAACTCATGCCCAGCGCCATCACGAAGCCGCTGCCGCAGCCGTCGGCGATGCGGAAGGCCTCGACGGCTTCATCGACGGCCTTGTCGATCGTCATGTTCTGGTTCCTGGTCAGATAGGCCTGGCTGCAGATGATCAGGCCCAGCATCTCGTCGACCCTGGCGGCGGCCGCGCGCTGCGCGCCGCGTGCGTTGGGCACCAGGCCGCGGTACACCGTGCCCGGCCGCCGCCGGATGCGGGCGAACACCTCCTCGGCATCGGCCAGGTTGGGAATGGCGCGCGGATGGGCGAAGCCGCTCACCTCGATCAGCGGCAGGCCGGCATCGCTCAGGCGGTCGACCAGGCGCACCTTGGTGTCGGTATCGACCGCGCGGGGAAAGCTCTGCAGGCCGTCGCGCGGACAGACCTCGTTGACGGCCACGGAGGAGGGCAGGTTCAGCACGGTCTCAGGCCTCCGCCGGCAGGTCGATGCGGATGCCTTCGGCGGCCAGCTGCGCCTCGGTGAAGCCCAGCCGCTCGATCAGGATCTCGCGGTTGCTCTGGCCGGTGGGCGGCCCCGCATGGCGGATGGCGCCCGGCGTGCGCGAGAGCTTGCCCACCACGTTCTGCATGCGGATGTCGCCCAGCTGCTCGTCGGGCACACCCACGATGTTCTCGCGCGCCCGCACCTGCGGGTCCTCGAAGATCTCGGCCACGTCGTAGACCGGGAAGATGGCGGCCTCGGCGCGCTCGAAGCGGGCCAGCAGGTCGTCGCGGTCGAAATGGGCCATGGCGGCCATCAGGTCTTCGTCCAGCGCCTCGGCGTTCTGCAAGCGCAGGCGGTTGTCGAGATAGCGCGGATCGCGGGCGATCTGCGGCGCTTCCAGGGCGGCGCAGATGCGTTCGAACACCCCCTGCGAGCTGCCGGCGATGGACACGTAATGCCCGTCGCGCGTCGGATAGATGTTGCGCGGCGCCACGAAGGGCAGGCGGCTGCCGGCGCGCTGCTGCACCTTGCCGAGCTGGTCGTAGTTGACGACATGCGGGCCGATCAGCGTGAGCAGGGTTTCGTAGATCGCCAGGTCCACCACCTGGCCGCGGCCGGTCCGGCGCTGCTCGTGCACCGCCGCCAGCGTGAGGAAGGCCGCCATCAGGCCGGTGCTGGCGTCCGCCAGGCCGAAGCCGGGCAGCAGGGGCGGCTGGTCGGGCGTGCCGCTGATGTTGACGTAGCCGGCCATGGCCTCGGCCAGGGTGCCGAAGCCCGGGCGCGGGCTGTAGGGGCCGGTCTGGCCGAAGCCGGTCACCCGCACCAGGATCAGCCGGGGGTTGATGGCGCTCAGCACGTCGTAGCCCAGGCCCCATTTCTCCAGGGTGCCGGGGCGGTAGTTCTCCACCACCACGTCCATCTCCGCGACCAGCTTCTTGACCGCCTCCACGCCCAGGGGCGTGTGCAGGTCCAGCTCCACCGATTGTTTGTTGCGGTTGACGACCTTGAAGTACAGGCCCACGCCGTCCTTGTTGTCGCCCCACATGCGCAGCTCGTCGCCGCGGCCGGGGCGTTCGACCTTGATCACCTCGGCGCCGAAGTCGGCCAGGAACATGGTCGACAGCGGCGCCGCCAGGAAGTTGGAGATGTCCAGCACCTTGAGGCCGGCGAGGGCGCCGGCATGCAGGCCGGCGGAAGCGTTGGAGGTGTCGGTGTTCTGCATGCTCATTCGGCCCGGATGTTGGCTTTGCGGATGAATTCGGTCCAGGCGGGCTCTTCCGTCCGGATGAACTGGGCGAAGGCCTCGGGCGGCATGGCCATGGTCTCCATCTCCAGGCCCTTGATGCGGGTCTGGGCATCGGCCGTCTGCAGGGCCTTGAGCGCGGCGGCGCTCAGCGCCTTGACCGCCTCGGGCGGCGTGCCGGCCGGCGCCAGCAGGCCCCACCAGCCGGTGGCGACCAGGCCGGGAAAGCCGCTCTCGACCAGGGTGGGCACCTCGGGCAGCACATCGACGCGGCTGGCCGAGGTCACTGCGATCGGCCGCAGCTTGCCCGAGCGGATCAGCGGCAGCACGGCGGGCAGGGTGTCGCTGACGAAATCGACCTGGCCGGCCATCAGGTCGGTCAGGCTCTGGTTGCTGCCGCGGTAGGGCACGTGCACCGCCTTGGCGCCGGTGCGGTAGAGGAACATCTCCGAGGCCAGGTGAGTGATGGTGCCGATGCCGGAGGAGCCGTAGCTCAGCGACTTCTCCTTGCTGCGCGCGATCAGTTCGGCCGCCGTCTTCGGCGCCTGCGGCGTGTTGGCCACCACCATCACGAAGGGCGAGCGCAGCAGGCCGGCCACCGGCACGAAGTCCTTCATGCGGTACTTCACCACCTGCGGGTTCATGGCCGGGCTGGCGATCATGGTGCCGTTGGCGCCCAGCACCAGGGTGTAGCCGTCGGGCGGGGCATGCGCGGCCAGGTCCATGCCCAGCACGCCGCCGGCGCCGGGCCGGTTGTCCACATAGACCGACTGGCCCAGTGCCTCGCTCATGCCGGGCTCCAGCATGCGGGCGATGGTGTCGCTGCCGGTGCCGGGTGCGGTGGTGACGATCAGGCGGATCTGCTGCTGGGGAAAGGGCTGGGCCGCCACGGCAACGCCTGGCAAGGCGCAGGCGGCGAGGGCCAGGCCCAGGCTGAGGGCTCGAATCATGGCGCTTTGTCTCCTTGTGATGGAGGCCATGCTAGCACTTTGTACGTACATTCGGACTAGGCGAAAACCCAAACAAAACCCCCCAAAACAGCCCGCCCCAAAGCGTTTCCTAGAATACCCACCCCCACGAAGCCCAAAAAAGACCCCCAAAACATGAACGCCCCCATTGCGGCAGCCACGCTGCTGGCAAATGCGGACACGCCCGCCCGCCTGCGCGAGATTCCGTACAACTACACCTCGTTCTCCGACCGCGAGATCGTGATCCGCCTGCTCGGCGCCCCCGCCTGGGACGTGCTGCAGCAGCTGCGCGCCGAACGCCAGACCGGCCGCTCCGCCCGCATGCTCTACGAGATCCTGGGCGACATCTGGGTGGTGCAGCGCAACCCCTACCTGCAGGACGACCTGCTGGACAACCCCAAGCGCCGCGGACAGCTGGTCGAGGCCCTGCGCCACCGCCTGGCCGAGGTCGGCAAGCGCCGCACCCCCATCACCGACGCGGGCCGCGACACCCTGGTGGGCGAACTGCTGCAGGGCATCGAATACGCCATCGCCTCCTTCGCCAAGGACTTCGACGCCGTCGCCGCCCTGCGCAAGCAGGCGCAGCGCAGCCTGGGCCGCCTGACCGCCAAGGACAACATCAAGTTCGACGGCCTGTCGCGTGTCTCGCACGTGACCGACGCCACCGACTGGCGCGTGGAATATCCCTTCGTGGTGCTCACCCCCGACACCGAGGCCGAGATGGCCATGCTGGTCAAGGGCTGCATCGAACTGGGCCTGACCATCATCCCGCGCGGCGGCGGCACCGGCTACACCGGCGGCGCCATCCCGCTGACCTGGAAGAGCGCGGTGATCAACACCGAGAAGCTCGACCAGATGACCGAGGTCGAGATGCGCGCGCTGCCGGGCGTGGACCATCCCGTGCCCACCATCTGGACCGGCGCGGGTGTGGTCACCCAGCGGGTGTCGGACGCGGCCGAGCGCGGCGGCTTCGTCTTCGCGGTGGACCCGACCTCGGCCGAGGCCTCCTGCGTGGGCGGCAACGTGGCCATGAACGCGGGCGGCAAGAAAGCGGTGCTGTGGGGCACGGCGCTGGACAACCTGGCTTCCTGGCGCATGGTCACGCCCGAATCGCAGTGGCTGGAAGTGACCCGCATCGGCCACAACCTGGGCAAGATCCACGACGCCGAAGAGGCGGTCTTCGAGCTGCAGTACTTCGAGGCCGACGGCCGCACGCCGATCCGCAGCGAGCGGCTGACGATCCCCGGCAAGACCTTCCGCAAGGAAGGCCTGGGCAAGGACGTGACCGACAAGTTCCTCTCCGGCCTGCCGGGCATCCAGAAGGAGGGCTGCGACGGCCTGATCACCAGCGCGCGCTGGGTGGTGCACCGCATGCCCGAACACGTGCGCACCGTCTGCCTGGAGTTCTTCGGCAACGCCAAGGACGCGGTGCCCAGCATCGTCGAGATCAAGGACTACATGTTCGCCGAGCAGAAGCGCTCCGGCGTGCTGCTGGCGGGCCTGGAACACCTGGACGACCGCTACCTGAAGGCGGTGGGCTACGCCACCAAGAGCAAGCACCACGGCGGCCTGCCGAAGATGGTGCTGTTCGGCGACATCGTGGGCGACAAGCCCGACGACGTGGCGCGTGTCACCTCGGAAGTGGTGCGCATCGCCAACTCGCGCAGCGGCGAGGGCTTCATCGCCATCAGCGCCGAGGCACGCAAGAAGTTCTGGCTGGACAGGAAGCGCACGGCGGCCATCAGCCGCCACACCAACGCCTTCAAGATCAACGAAGACGTGGTGATCCCGCTGCCGCGCATGGCCGAATACACCGACGGCATCGAGCGCATCAACATCGAGCTGTCGCTGCGCAACAAGCTGGCGCTGGCCGATGCCCTGGAAGCCTTCTTCGAGAAGGGCAATCTGCCGCTGGGCAAGAGCGACGATGCCAACGACATCCCGTCCGCCGAGCTGCTGGAAGACCGGGTGGCGCAAGCGCTGGCGCTGGTGCGCGAGGTGAGGACCCAGTGGCAGGGCTGGCATGACGAGGTCGAGACCCTGTTCCCGCAGCTGCAGGACCATTCCCTGCGCGCCAGCTGGCGCACGCAGATCCGCGCTCCGCTGCAGCAGATCTTCAAGGGCGCGGCCTTCGTGCCGCTGCTCGACGAGGTCAACGCGGTGCACCAGAAGGTGTTGAAGGGCCGGGTCTGGGTGGCCCTGCACATGCATGCCGGCGACGGCAACGTGCACACCAACATCCCCGTCAACAGCGACAACTACGACATGCTGCAGACGGCGCACGAGGCCGTCGACCGCATCATGGTGCTGGCGCGCAGCCTCGACGGCGTGATCTCCGGCGAGCATGGCATCGGCATCACCAAGCTGCAGTACCTGAGCGATGCCGAGCTGCGGCCCTTCGCCGATTACAAGCGCCGGGTCGATCCGGAAGGCCGCTTCAACAAGGGCAAGCTGCTGCGCTCCTCGCTGGGCGAAGCGCAGCAGGCCGAGGGCATGGCCCATGCCGACCTGACCGGCAACTTCAGCCTGTCGGCCGACCTGAGCAATGCCTACACGCCGAGCTTCGGCCTGATGGGCCACGAGTCGCTGATCCTGCAGCAGAGCGACATCGGCGCCATCGCCTCGAGCGTGAAGGACTGCCTGCGCTGCGGCAAGTGCAAGCCGGTCTGCGCCACCCATGTGCCGCGCGCCAACCTGCTCTATTCGCCGCGCAACAAGATCCTGGCGACCTCGCTGCTGGTCGAGGCCTTCCTCTACGAGGAGCAGACGCGGCGCGGCGTCAGCATCAAGCACTGGGAGGAGTTCGAGGACGTGGCCGACCACTGCACCGTCTGCCACAAGTGCGTCACGCCCTGCCCGGTGAACATCGACTTCGGCGACGTCTCGATGAACATGCGCAACCTGCTGCGCAAGATGGGGCAGAAGAGCTTCCGGCCCGGCAACGCGGCGGCCATGATGTTCCTCAACGCCACCAATCCCGAGACCATCAAGCTGGTGCGCGGCGCCATGGTGGGCGTGGGCTTCAAGGCCCAGCGCCTGGCCAACAACGTGCTGCGCGGCTTTGCCAGCGCGCAGGTGAAGGCGCCGCCGGCGACGGTGGGCACCGCGCCGATCCGCGAGCAGATCGTGCACTTCATCAACAAGAAGATGCCGGGCAACCTGCCCAAGAAGACGGCGCGCGCGCTGCTCGACATCGAGGACCGCAACTACGTGCCCATCATCCGCGACCCGCGGGCGACGAGCGCGGAGACCGAGGCCGTCTTCTACTTCCCCGGCTGCGGCTCCGAGCGCCTGTTCAGCCAGGTCGGGCTGGCCACCCAGGCCATGCTCTGGCATGCCGGCGTGCAGACGGTGCTGCCGCCGGGCTACCTGTGCTGCGGCTATCCGCAGAAGGGCAGCGGCCAGTTCGACGCGGCCGACAAGATCATCACCGACAACCGGGTGTTGTTCCACCGCGTGGCCAACACGCTGAACTACCTCGACATCAAGACGGTGGTGGTCAGCTGCGGCACCTGCTACGACCAGCTGCAGGGCTACGAGTTCGAAAAGATCTTCCCCGGCTGCCGCATCATCGACATCCACGAGTACCTGCTGGAGAAGGGCATCACCCTCGAAGCCGGCGGCGCCTATCTCTACCACGACCCCTGCCACACGCCGATGAAGCTGCAGGACCCGATGAAGACGGTCAAGGCCCTGGTGGGCGACAACGTGCTCAAGAACGAGCGCTGCTGCGGCGAGTCCGGCACCTTCGGCGTGACCCGGCCGGACATCTCCACCCAGGTGCGTTTCCGCAAGCAGGAAGAGCTGCAGAAGGGCGAGGCCGCGCTCAAGGCCCAGGCGGGGCTGCCGGCCAATGCGGACCTGAAGATCCTCACCAGCTGCCCCAGCTGCCTGCAGGGCCTGTCGCGCTACCGCGCCGACCTGAGCAGCGGCCTGCTCGAAGCCGACTACATCGTGGTCGAGATGGCGCGCAAGATCCTGGGCGAGGACTGGATGCAGACCTATGTGACCAACGCGAACCGCGGCGGCATCGAACGCGTGCTGGTGTGACGGGAGACCCTGTGAGCGAAGCGAAGAAAGTGCCCGGCTGCGTGCTGTGCGAAGGCGAGGGCGGCGTGCCGGTGTGGAGCGGCCCGCGTTTCCGGCTGATCCGCACCGAGGAGGCGCCGGGCTTCCCGGCCTTCTACCGCGTGGTCTGGCTGGACCATGTGGCCGAGTTCTCCGACCTGTCGGTGGCCGACCGGGCGCTGTGCATGGAGGCCGTTGCGCTGTGCGAGAAGGTGCTGCGCAGCGAGCTGCGGCCCGACAAGATCAACCTGGCCGCGCTCGGCAACATGACGCCGCATCTGCACTGGCATGTGGTGGCGCGTTTCGAGGACGACAGCCATTTCCCCGCGCCGCTCTGGGCCCAGCCCCAGCGCGAACGCGATACCGCGCACGAGTCCGCGCTGGCACGCCGGCTGCCCGCCGTCGATGCCGCGCTGGCCGCGCGCTTCGCCGCCAGCTTCGCTCAGGCCGCCTTGCCCTTCTGATGAAAACACCTACCGCGATCACCCTGCACGCCAAGTCGCGTGTGCTGGAACTGGCCTTCGGCGAAGGGGAGGTGTTCCGCCTGCCCTTCGAGCTGCTGCGCGTGTATTCGCCCTCGGCCGAAGTGCAGGGCCATGGCCCCGGCCAGGAGGTGCTGCAGACCGGCAAACGCGAGGTGACCATCGTCGATCTGGAGCCGGTCGGCCACTACGCCATCAAGCCCAGCTTCTCCGACGGGCATGCCTCGGGCCTCTATACCTGGGACTATCTCTACGAGCTCGGCAGCCAGCAGGACGCGTACTGGAAACGCTACGAGCAACGCCTGGCCGAGGCGGGCGCGGACCGCGATGCACTCATGGTCGCGCGTTCATCCGGCGGTGGTTCCTGCGGGGTCTGAAGCCGCTGCCAATGGGCATGGGTCCGGGATTCCCGTGACCCTTCGCAGGGTATGCGCCGCGAATGGCACGGCGTGACCTAGCATGTCGCCCATGAGCAGTACCCACTTTGGATTCCAGACAGTCGACGAGCAGGAAAAAGCCCGCCATGTGCGCGGCGTGTTCGACAAGGTCGCCCCCAAATACGACGTCATGAACGACCTGATGTCGGCAGGCCTGCACCGGGCCTGGAAGGCCTACACCGTGCTGGTGGCCGACGTGCGCGAAGGCCACAAGGTGCTCGACATCGCGGGCGGCACCGGCGACATGGCCATGGCCTTCTCGAAGAAGGTCGGCAGCACCGGCGAGGTGGTGCATACCGACATCAACGCCGCCATGCTCTCCACCGGCCGCGACCGGTTGATCGATGCCGGCATCAACCTGCCCACGGCGGTCTGCGATGCGGAACAACTGCCCTTCGGCGACAACCATTTCGACCGCGTCTGCGTGGCCTTCGGCCTGCGCAACATGACCCACAAGGACAAGGCCCTGGCCGAGATGTGCCGCGTGCTCAAGCCCGGCGGCAAGCTGCTGGTGCTGGAGTTCTCGCAGGTCGCACAGCCGCTGCGCAAGGCCTACGACTGGTACTCCTTCAACATCCTCCCCAAGCTGGGCAAGCTGGTGGCCGGCGACGATGCCAGCTACCGCTACCTGGCCGAATCCATCCGCATGCATCCGCCGCAAAAAGAACTCAAGGCGCTCATGCGCAATAGCGGCTTTGGCCATGTGGACTATCACAACATGACCGGTGGCATCGCCGCCCTCCATGTTGGAATCAAGTGCTGACGGGCCGCCAGGCCCGAGCGCACGCACTGCATAAAAAGGAAGACCCGAGATGATGAAGATCCTGTCCGCGCTGCTCGTAGGCGTGCTGCTGTTCGGCAGCCTCGACGCCGAAGCCGCCAAGCGCATGGGCGGCGGCGGCTCCTTCGGCCGCCAGTCGTCCAACGTGACGCAGCGCCAGGCCGCGCCCCAGGCGCCGGCCTCCGCGCCGCAGAACGCTGGCCAGAACAACGCCGCCGCGCGCCCCGGCACGCCCGCCGCCACGCCGCCGGCCGCAGCACCGCGCCGCCCCTGGGCCGGCATGCTGGGCGGCCTGGCCGCGGGCCTGGGCCTGGCATGGCTGGCGCATTCGCTGGGCATGGGCGGCGCCTTCGGCCAGATGCTGATGTTCCTGCTGCTGGCCGGCGTGGTGGTCTTCGCGATCAGCATGTTCATGCGCCGCCGCAACCCGGGCAACAACGGCAACGGCTACGCCTTCCAGGGCGCGGGTGCGTCGCCGGCTTCGGCCGAGGCGCCGTCGGCCTACAACCCGGCCAAGGTCGGCAACGATGCCTCGGCCCGTCCCTGGGAAGCCGCACCGGCGGCCTTCGACAGCCGCCCGGCAGCGGGTGGCGTGGTGATCGGCTCGGGCCTCGGCCAGTCGGCGGCTTCGTCGCAGTCGGCGCTGTCCGGCTCGCAGAGCTGGGGCGTTCCCGAGGGCTTCGACACCGAAGGCTTCCTGACCGCCGCCAAGCGCAACTTCGTGCTGCTGCAGGACGCCTGGGACCGTGCCGACATCCCCACCCTGCGCACCATGATGACCGACAGCATGGTCGAAGAGATCCGCGTGCAGTTGAACGAGCGCGAGGCGCAGTCCGGCGGCAAGCCCAACAAGACCGAGGTGGTGATGCTGGAATCCACCCTGCTGGGCATCGAGGATGCGGGCGCCGACTACCTGGCGAGCGTGGAGTTCTCCGGCGTGATCCGCGAGGATCCCTCCGCCGGCCCGAGCCCCTTCCGCGAGGTGTGGAACATGGCCAAGCCCAAGGACGGCAAGTCCGGCTGGCTGGTGGCGGGCGTGCAGGCCCTCCAGTAAGCCCGGCACCCGCCGACCGGCAAGAGCCGCTGACCGCAAGGCCGGCGGCTTTTTTCATGGCCGATCTGCAGCGTCTGCTGACGAGAGCCCGGTATCGGCAAGCCATAATCCGCGGATGGACGCACCCAAGTCTCCCTTCTCGCTGCTCGACGGCCTCTTCGACAAACTCGGCAGCGTGCAGCCGCCGCGCTGGTTCCAGGAGGAGGCGCAGCACCGCCTCGTGCTGCTGCTCAACCATGTGCTGCAGCAGGAGCCCGAGGCCACCGCCCGCCTGGCCCGCCAGAAGAACCGCATCGCGCTGCTGCAGTGGCGCCAGTTCACGCTGCGCCTGCAGGCCACGCCCGCCGGCCTGCTCGACCTGGCGCCCGATGGCCAGGTGCCCGACCTGACGCTGACCATCACCGAGGAATCCCCCTTCGCGCTGATGCAGGCGGCGGTGCGCGGCGACAAGCCGGCGGTGCGCATCGAAGGCGATGTGCAGTTCGCCGCCGAGATCAACTGGCTGGTCGACCATGTGCGCTGGGACCTCGAGGAAGACCTCGCCCGCATCGTCGGCGACACGCCCGCGCACTTCATCGGCTCGGCCGCCCGGCGCATGGCCGAGGCGCTGCGCGGCTTCGTCTCGCGCAAGGGCGCCGCACCCGCGGGTGCGGCCGGCACCACGGCGCCGGCCGACGGCCCGCAGGCCTGATCCTCCTCCTCGTCCCACGAGCCCTTCCGCTTCCCTAGTCTTCAGGTTTTCATGACGCGTTTTCTCCGGGGCCTGGCCATTCTGTGGATCGCCCTGCGCTACGGGCTGGACGAGCTGGTGCTGTCGAACTTCCGCCAGCCCTGGCTGCGCACGCTCACCCGCATCGTCACCATCGGCCGCAAGCTCGATGCGCCGCGCGGCCAGCGCCTGCGCGAGGCGCTGGAGACCCTGGGCCCGATCTACGTGAAGCTGGGCCAGGTGCTCTCCACCCGGCGCGACCTGCTGCCGCCGGACGTGGCCGAGGAACTCGCCAAGCTGCAGGACCGCGTGCCGCCCTTCCCGGTGGAAGTGGCGGTGGCCACCATCGAACGCGCCTTCCGCCGGCCGATCGAGAGTGTCTTCGTCTCCTTCGACCGGGTGCCGGTGGCCAGCGCCTCCATCGCCCAGGTCCACTTCGCCGTGCTGCGCGACCGCCAGGGCCGCGAGCGCGAGGTGGCGGTGAAGGTGCGCCGTCCCGGCATGCTGGCCGCCATCGAGAAAGATCTGGCCCTGATGGCCATGACCGCCGGCTGGGTGGAGAACCTTTCGGCCGACGGCAAGCGCCTGAAGCCGCGCGAGGTGGTCGGCGAATTCAACAAGTACCTGCACGACGAGCTGGACTTCGTGCGCGAGGCCGCCAACGCCGCCCAGCTGCGCCGCAACATGGCGGGCCTGGACATCGTGCAGATCCCCGAGATGTTCTGGGACTTCTGCCATCCCGACGTGATCGTGATGGAGCGCATGACGGCCGTGCCGGTCAACCAGACCGAGCGCCTGCGCGCCGCCGGCGTCGACATGAAGCGCCTGGCGCGCGACGGCGTCACCCTGTTCTTCACCCAGGTGTTCCGCGACGGCTTCTTCCATGCCGACATGCACCCGGGCAACATCCAGGTGAGCATCGAACCGCACAACCTGGGCAGCTACGTGCTGCTGGACTTCGGCATCGTCGGCACGCTGACCGAGTTCGACAAGGACTACCTGGCGCAGAACTTCACCGCCTTCTTCCGGCGCGACTACAAGCGGGTGGCCGAGCTGCATGTGGAATCCGGCTGGGTGCCGCCCAATACCCGGGTGGACGAGCTGGAGTCGGCGATCCGCGCGGTCTGCGAACCGTATTTCGACCGGCCGCTCAAGGACCTGTCGCTGGGCATGGTGCTGATGCGCCTGTTCCAGACCTCGCGCCGCTTCCACGTCGAGATCCAGCCGCAGCTGGTGCTGCTGCAGAAGACCCTGCTCAACATCGAAGGCCTGGGCCGCCAGCTCGATCCCGACCTGGACCTGTGGAGCACCGCCAAGCCCTTCCTCGAAAAATGGATGGTCGACCAGATCGGCCCGAAGAAGCTGTTCACCGCGCTGCGCGAGCAGGCGCCGCACTACGCCAAGCTGTTGCCCGAGCTGCCGCGCCTGCTGCACGACTTCCTGCAGCACCGCACCAAGGGCGGCGACCCGCGCCAGCAGGCGCTGGCCGAGGAACTGCTGCGCGCCCAGCAGCGCACCAACAAGCTGCTGCAGCGCCTGCTATACGGTGGCATGGGTTTTGTATTGGGACTGCTGGTGATGCAGCTCGTGATCCGCGTGCGCATCTTCTAGAAGCCTTTTCTCCTGGGAGCACTCCGTGCTGCTGACCCTTGTTTTCGCCTATCTGCTGGTCACCGTCGCCATCGGCCTGATCGCCGCCCGGCGGGTGAAGAACACCGCCGACTTCGCCATCGCCGGCCGCCACCTGCCGCTGGCCATGATCGTCACCACCACCTTCGCCACCTGGTTCGGCTCGGAGACGGTGCTGGGCATCCCGGCGCGTTTCATCGAGGGCGGGCTCAACGGCGTGGTGGAAGACCCCTTCGGCGCCGGCACCTGCCTGATCCTGGTGGGCGTGTTCTTCGCCGGCAAGCTCTACCGCATGTCGCTGCTGACCATCAGCGACTACTACCGCGAACGCTACGGCCGCCAGGTGGAGGTGCTGTGCTCGCTCATCATCATGCTGAGCTACCTGGGCTGGGTGTCGGCGCAGGTCACCGCGCTGGGGCTGGTCTTCAACCTGCTGTCGGGCGGGGCGATCGCGGTGCCGGCCGGCATGGCGATCGGCGTGGTGTCCATCCTGGCCTATACGCTTTTCGGCGGCATGTGGTCGGTGGCGGTGACCGACTTCATGCAGATGATCATCCTGGTAGGCGGCCTGGCCGTCCTGGCCTTCTTCGCCGGCGACATGGCCGGCGGCGCGGGCAAGGTGATCGACTTCGCCACCAGCCGCGAGCTGTTCAAGTTCTGGCCCGAGCCCAAGCTGCACGACATGCTGTTTTTCTTCGCCGCGGCCATCACCATGATGCTGGGCTCGATACCGCAGCAGGACGTGTTCCAGCGGGTGATGTCGGCCAACGGCCTGAAGGCGGCGACGCGCGGCCCGGTGATCGGCGGCGTCTGCTACATCCTGTTTGCCTTCGTGCCGATGTTCCTGGTGGCCAGCGCGCTGATCATCATGCCGGAGCAGGCGCAGGCCCTGCTCAAGGAAGATCCGCAGAAGATCCTGCCCACGCTGGTGATGGAGCGCATGCCCTTCGTCATGCAGGTGCTGTTCTTCGGCGCGCTGCTGTCGGCCATCAAGTCGACCGCCTCGGCCACGCTGCTGGCGCCCAGCGTCACCTTCACCGAGAACATCTGGCGCCAGTTCCGCCCCGGCGGCACCGACGCCCAGAACCTGCGCACCATGCGCATCACCGTGCTGGTGTTCAGCCTCTGCGTGCTGGCCTATGCGGTGGCCAGCCGCGGCACCTCGATCTACGAGATGGTCTCCGGCGCCTATCAGGTGACGCTGGTGGGCGCCTTCGTGCCGCTGGTGGCCGGGCTCTACTGGAAACGCGCCAGCACGCAGGGCGCGCTGGCCTCCATCGTGCTGGGCCTGCTGGCCTGGGGCGCCTGCCTGGCGTCCAGCCTTGGCGAGGTGGTGCCGGCGCAGTTCGCCGGACTGCTGGGTGCGGTCGTCGGCATGCTGGCGGGTTCGCTGCTGCCGCAGGGCGTGGCCAACCGGCACACGCCGCACCGGCCGGTCGAAGGCCTCTCCTGAGCGGGGAGCGGCGCAGGCCGCGGCTTATAATTGCGGGTTTTCGTCCCGCCAGCCCCTTTGGGCCTGCGCGCCGCATTTCTCGAACACTCCCAGCCCTGACTCCATGCCCTTTTACGCCTACAAATGCGAATCCTGCGGCTTTGCCAAGGACGTGCTGCAGAAGATGTCGGACCCGCAGCTGACCGTCTGCCCCCAGTGCGGCGCCGAGACCTTCCGCAAGCAGGTGACGGCCGCGGGCTTCCAGCTGAAGGGCTCTGGCTGGTACGTGACCGACTTCCGCGGCGGCAACAGCGGTGCGCCGCCCGCCGCGCCGGCGGCCAAGACCGACGGCGGCGACAGCGCCGGTGCCGCGCCAGCGCCCGCCGCAGCGGCGCCCGCGCCGGCCGCATCGCCGGCCCCCGCGGCCCCCGCACCCGCGCCGGCCCCGGCCAAGAAGGACTGAGCCCCGCATGAACGCCCTGCGCAAATGGCTGTTCGCCGGCTTGCTGACGATCGTCCCGCTGGCCATCACCGTCTGGGTGCTGGACTGGATCATCGGCATCCTCGACCAGACCCTGCTGATCCTGCCCGCCGCCTGGCAGCCCGACCGCCTGCTGGGCTTTCACCTGCCCGGCTTCGGCGTGCTGCTGGCGCTGCTGATCCTGCTGGTGGTGGGCGCCATCACCAGCAACTTCGTCGGCAAGAAGCTGGTGAAGTGGGGCGACGCGGTGCTGGGCCGCATCCCGGTGGTGCGCTCCATCTATTCGAGCGTCAAGCAGGTCTCGGACACGCTGTTCTCGGAAAGCGGCAACGCCTTCCGCACGGCGGTGCTGATCCAGTGGCCGCGCGAAGGCGTCTGGTCGATCGGCTTCGTCACCGGCTCGCCCGGCGGCGACGTGGCGACCTATCTGCGCGAGGATTTCCTCAGCGTCTACGTGCCCACCACGCCCAACCCCACCGGCGGCTACTTCGTCATGCTGCGGCGCAGCGACTGCATCGAACTCGACATGAGTGTCGATGAAGCCCTGAAGTACATCGTCTCCATGGGCGTGGTCGTGCCCGTCGGCCCGACCCGTCCCGCTCCCTCTTCCCTGACTGCCTGATTCGCCCTTGTTCGGCGACGGAATTCCTGCCATGGCCATGCGCTCCCACTACTGCGGTCTCGTGACCGAAGCCCTGATGGGCCAAACCGTTTCCCTGTGCGGCTGGGTCAACCGCCGGCGCGACCACGGCGGCGTCATCTTCATCGACCTGCGCGACCGCGAGGGTTCGGTCCAGGTGGTCTGCGACCCCGACCGCGCCGAGACCTTCGCCGTCGCCGAAGAGGTGCGCAACGAGTTCTGCGTGCGCATCACCGGCCTGGTGCGCGCCCGCCCCGAAGGCACGGCCAACGACAGCCTGAAGAGCGGCAAGATCGAAGTGCTGGCCCACGAGTTCGAGGTGCTCAACCCCTCGGTGACGCCGCCCTTCCAGATCGACGACGAGAACCTCTCGGAAACCACCCGTCTCACGCACCGCGTGCTGGACCTGCGCCGCCCCTACATGCAGCGCAACCTGATGCTGCGCTACAAGGTGTCGATGGAGGTGCGCAAGTTCCTCGACGGCCACGGCTTCGTGGACATCGAGACCCCCATGCTCACCAAGAGCACGCCCGAAGGCGCGCGCGACTACCTGGTGCCCAGCCGCGTGCACGACGGCCACTTCTTCGCGCTGCCGCAGTCGCCCCAGCTGTTCAAGCAGCTGCTGATGGTCTCGGGCTTCGACCGCTACTACCAGATCACCAAGTGCTTCCGCGACGAGGACCTGCGCGCCGACCGCCAGCCCGAATTCACCCAGATCGACATCGAGACCTCCTTCCTGGGTGAGGAAGATATCCGCGCGCTGTTCCAGCGCATGATCGAGACCGTGTTCCAGAACACCCTGGGTATCGACCTCGGCGAGTTCCCGGTCATGACCTACCAGGAAGCCGCGCACCGCTTCGGCTCCGACAAGCCCGACCTGCGGGTGAAGCTCGAATTCACCGAGCTGACCGAGCTGATGAAGTCGGTGGAGTTCAAGGTCTTCGCCGGCGCCGCCAACATGAAGGGCGGCCGTGTGGTGGCCCTGCGGGTGCCGGGCGGCGCGCGCGAGAGCGGCGGCATGTCGCGCAGCGAGATCGACTCCTATACCGAGTTCGTCAAGATCTACGGCGCCAAGGGCCTGGCCTACATCAAGGTCAACGAGGCCGGCAAGGGCCGCGAGGGCCTGCAGTCGCCCATCGTGAAGAACCTCGACGACGCCACGCTCACCGAGATCCTGGCCCGCACCGGCGCGCAGGACGGCGACCTGCTGTTCTTCGGCGCCGACAAGGAAAAGATCGTCAACGACGCCATCGGCGCGCTGCGCATCAAGATCGGCCACAGCGCCTTCGGCAAGGCCAACGGCCTGTTCGAGGACCGCTGGGCGCCGCTGTGGGTGGTCGACTTCCCGATGTTCGAATACGACGACGCGGCCGACCGCTGGAACGCCGTGCACCATCCCTTCACCGCGCCCAAGGACGGGCACGAGGACTGGATGGTCACCGACCCGGGCCGCTGCATCTCCAAGGGCTACGACATGGTGCTCAACGGCTGGGAAATGGGTGGCGGCTCGGTCCGTATCCACCGTGCCGACGTGCAGCAGAAGGTGTTCGACGCGCTGAAGATCTCGCCCGAGGAAGCGCAGCAGAAGTTCGGCTTCCTGCTCGATGCGCTGCAGTACGGCGCGCCGCCCCACGGCGGCCTGGCCTTCGGCCTGGACCGCATCATCACCATGATGACCGGCGCCGAATCGATCCGCGACGTGATCGCCTTCCCCAAGACCCAGCGCGCCCAGGACCTGCTGACCCAGGCCCCGAGCCCGGTCGACGAGAAGCAGCTGCGCGAGCTGCACATCCGCCTGCGCAACCCCACGCCGACCGAAGCGGCCTGAGGCCGAAGGACGCGCAAGAGGGCAGGGCGGTCGTGGCCATGGCAGAGCGGCCGCCCAAGATCCCGCAGTCGGTGCTGGTGGTGATCCACACCGATGCGCTCGAGGTGCTGCTGATCGAGCGGACCGACGCGCCGGGCTTCTGGCAGTCGGTCACCGGTTCCAAGGACTGGCCGGAAGAGCCCTTCGAGGCCACCGCGCGCCGCGAGGTGCTGGAAGAGACCGGCATAGACGCAGCTTCGCCCGGCTGTGCGCTGAGCGACTGGTTCCTGGAAAACGTCTACGACATCTATCCGCAGTGGCGGCACCGCTATGCGCCCGGCGTGACCCGCAATACCGAGCACCTCTTCGGCCTGCGGGTGCCGGCTGGAACGCCGGTGCGGCTCAGCCCGCGCGAGCACACGGACTATGTCTGGCTGCCCTGGCAGGAGGCGGCGGCGCGCTGCTTCTCGCCATCCAACGCCGAGGCCATCTCGCTGCTGCCGCGCCTGGCCCGGCCTGAAAAAGCCTAGAAACCTTCGGGCAAGGGCTGCTTGAGCCAGTGCGTGGCCATCTTGCCCAGCGTGCCCTTGGCCTTGATGTCCGAGATGGCGGCGTTGACCTTGTCCAGCAGCCGCTGCTCGCCCTTGGTGACGGCCGCGCAGACGGGCGAGTTCATCAGCAGGAACTTCTGCTCGGGCTTGCGCGCCGGGTTCTTCTCCTGGATGGCGGCGGCCACGATATTGCCCACCGAGATCAGGTCCGACTGGCCGCTGAGGAAGGAGCTGATGGTGTTGCTGTGGTCCTCGTAGCGCTGGATGTCGGTGCCCGACGGCGCCATCTTGCTCAGCAGCTGTTCCTCGATGGTGCCGCGGGTCACGGCCACCTTCTTGCCGGCCAGGTCGGCCACGCCGCTGGCCTTCTGGTCGGCCGGGCCGAACACGCCGATGAAGTAGGGCGCATAGGGCTGGGTGAAATCGACCACCTTGGCGCGCTCCTCGTTGCGGCCGATGTTGAGCAGCAGGTCGGCCTTGCGGGTGCCCATGGTGGGGATCTTGGACTGGGCGGTGACCCGCACCAGCTCGGCCTTCACGCCCAGGGACGCGGCGACCAGGTTGGCGAATTCCACGTCGTAGCCCTGCGGGCTCATGCTGGCGTCCACCATGCCGAAGGGCGGGTAGTCGAGGGTGATGGCCACACGCAGCACGCCGGATTTCTGCACATCGTCCAGGCTGTCGGCGCGTGCGGTGGCGCAGCAGGCCAGGCCGGCCACGAGCAGGGCGGACAGGAGGGGGCGGAGTTTCATGGCGTGCGGTCTCAGACGGTGGCGAGGAAGGCGTGCAGGGCGGCGTCGAAGTCGGCCGGCGTCTCGATCATCGGCGAATGGCCGCTGTCTTCCATGCGCGCCAGGCGACTGTCGGGAATGCCGGCCAGCAGGGTCTGCGCATGCTCGATGGTGCGGCCGGCGTCGTGCGCGCCGAACACCACCAGGGTGGGGGCCTTGATCCTGGGCAGCAGCGGGCGGCAGTCGGTGTCGAGCAGGCTTTGCTGCACGTCCAGCATGGCCTGCAGGGGCGCGTCCATGGCGCGGGACACATAGCCTTCGAAGAAGTCGGCCGGCACGATGCGGAACCAGTGGGAGCTGATCTCGCGCATGTGTTCGTAGCCGGTCTCGCGCAGTTTGGCCATCAGGTCGTGGCCGAGCTGGTGGTTGGTCATCACCGCGCCGGTGCAGACCAGCACCGCGCCGGCATAACGTTCCGGATCGTTGGAAGCGGCCAGCTGGGTGACCACGCCGCCCATCGAATGCCCGCCGATCACCGGCCGCTCCAGCCCCAGCGCATCGGCGAAACCGCGCACCCGGCGCGCCAGGCTTTGCACGCTGTAGCCGTCCGGCGGCGGTGCCGAGCGCAGGAAGTTGTCGATGGCATATCCGCGCCAACCCGCGGGCAGGGCGGCGATGGTGCGCTTCCACAGTTCCGAGGAGCTGCCGAAGCCGCCGTGCATGAAGACGATGGAACGGGGGCCGCTGCCCTGGGCTGCGTAATGGACGGGAACGCCGTCGACCGTGACGATGGGCATGGAGCTTGCGCGCGAGTGTTAAAACGATGGCCCCAGCCTAGGGCCCGCCCCAGGACGCGACAACGTGCAATTTCGTGAATTGACTCGAAAACAAGACTTTCGCCGCCCATGAGCGCCGTGCAGTTCCCCCATATCGGCGAGCGCCTGCGCGCGCGGCGGCTCGGCGCCGGGCTGAGCACCGAGGCGGTGGCGCAGGCCGCCGGCATCTCGCGGGCGCTGCTCTACCGCTACGAGGCGGGCGACGTGGTCAAGCTGGAGGTGCTGGAGCGACTCGCCCGGCTCTACGACACCTCCACCGGCACGCTGCTGGGCCTGGGCAACGAATACATCACCCACGGCATGCTGTTCTTCGAGCGGGTGCAGCGGCTGGAGGAAAGCGCGCTGCAGATGACCACCGTGTTCGGTCCGCAGGCCTATGTGCTCAGTTCGGCCGAATACGACAGCGCCCTGGCCGAGCGCCTGGGCGACGACCGCGACGGCCAGACGGCGCTGCAGCCGCTGGAAGTGCAGCGCCTCATGCAGCTGCTGACCCGGCGCAAGGCGGCCTTCGAGCGCCTGCGGCCGGGCTTCATCAACATCATCCCGGTCAGCGACATCGAGCACTACCTGCGCCACGGCCTGGGCGGCCATGCCCACCAGAGCGAGGCCGATCGTCTGAAGAAGCGCCAGGCCGCTCGGCGCGAGATGGAACGGCTGGCCGCCATGATCGCCTCGCCGCGCATGGGCCTGCAGATCGCCCTGACCAGCCAGCCCCTGCCCACCAGCGGTTTCCAGCTGGTGCAGTCGGCCGGCCGGCAGGTGGTGGTGACCAGCCCCTTTCGCATCGTCGAGCCGACCAATCTGCATTACGGCGTGGCCATGGTCAGCGAGGACGAGCAATCCCTGCGCCTGCACCAGACCCTGGCCAACCGGCTGTGGGAGACCGGCCTGCGCGGCGCGGCGGCGGGCGCCGAACTGGCCCGCCTGCTGCGCGAGAACCCGGCCTGAGCTATACGGCCTGCGTCTCGGCCGCCGGCACCTTCATGCGCAGGTTGAGGCCGCCGGGCTGGCGGTGCCGGTCCTGCGTGAGGGAAGCGCGGCGCGGCTGGGTGCCGCAGGCTGCGCGCAGCGCATCGACCTGCTTCTTCAGCGACTCGGGATCGCGGATCTTGCTGCCATGGCGCGTCAGCATCTGCTGGGCGATGTCGGCCAGCTTGATGTTGAGGGTGCTCTGGCCGGCGGCGATCAGGCCGCGCACCGCGCCGGTCGGGTCGCCGTTGAGGCTCAGCGCCATCGCCGACTCGGCCATCTTGTTGACCTTGGCATGGGCCTGGCGCAGCGCGGTGGCATGCGGCTCGTGGGCCGGACAGGCACAGGCCAGCAGCTCGCCCAGGCTGCGCGAGCTGGCGAAACGCAGGCCGATCTCCTCGATCCAGCCATCGGCCTCGCGCAGGTCGATGGAGGTGGAGACAGTGACCGCCAGCACACCGGCGAGGTTGCCGGCGGCCTCGAACTCGAAGCTGGGCGCGCGGATCTCGGCGGCCATCTGGCGCACCGCGTCGATGGCGGCGGAGAACTGGCGTGCGCGGATCAGCTGCAGGGCCGCCACCACGGCCATGGCGCGCTGCAGCCGGCGGTCGTCCGGGGATTTCTCGCGCAGCCGGGCGAAGTCCGACAGGCAGCGGTCCAGGCCCTTGCGGTCGGCGATCTGCAGGTTGGCGAAGGCCAGCAGCACCAGGGTCTGCGGATCGAACATCTTGGAGTCGCCGCCGACGATGGCGGCGCGCGCCATCACCCGGGCGGCGGTGGCCATGTCGCCCATGTAGTAGGCCATCATTCCGTACTTCTGCAGCCGCGCCACCGAGCCGGGCGTGAGTTCGGCGGCCATGCGGTAGGTCTCCAGCGCCTCGTCGAACTTGCCGAGGTCGACCTGGGCGCTGCCCATCACGTCGTAGGCATCGGCATAGGTGTTGTCGTCGCCGATCAGGCGGTCGAGGGTGGTCATGGCGCGGCCGGTCTGGCCGGATTCCAGCTGGGCGCGCGCCACGCCCAGCTTGGCCCAGGGCAGGGTCTTGGCGGCGATGACGGTGAGGAAGAGCTCCTGCGCCTCCTCGAAGCGCTGGGTGCGCAGCAGCAGCTCGGCGCCGATGCGCGCGGCGTACAGCCAGTAGGGGCCGCGGTTCTGGAAGCGCTCCATGCAGAGGGTGGCGGCGAGTTCGAAGTCCTGTCCCTCGATTGCCGTAAATATGGGCTTGAGGTGGGCCTTGCGCACCCGCGCCACATGCAGCCGGTCGAACAGGGTGGTGGCGGTGAAGGGCTTGAGCAGGTAGCCGTCGAGGGCGGATTCGGCCGCCTCGGCCACGCTGGAATAGGAGGCCTCGCCGGTCACCATGAAGAACACGGTGGAGAAGGGCAGCAGCTGGGCGCGGCGCAGGTCGTCGAGCAGGCCCTGGCCGGACTGGGCCACGTCGTAGAAGAGCTGCTCGCACAGCACGAAGTCGTAGCGGCCGTGCTCCAGCTTCACCCGGGCATCGACCACCCGGTGGCATTGCGACACCTTGCCGACGCCGTATTCGCGCAGCTGGGAGACCAGGATGCTGCGCGAGGTGGGATTGCCGTCGATGACCAGCGCGCGCGCTTCGGAGATGGGTGACAGGACGGGACCGTTGTTCATGGGGGGCAGGTGGTCGGCAACAGGTCTCGCAGTGAAGGGCGGTGTGAAGCAAAGCGCATGCCCGTGTTTCCCACGGGCCTTGGCGCTTGCCGCTAACATCGCCCGATGCTACAGAAGGCCGATGCTCCCATGAACGCTGAACATCCCGAACGCGACGAAGGCGTGCCCGTTTCCGTCAAGATCCGTGAAAGACTGCATGCCGCCGGCCAGCGCTTTCATGCCAACGACAACATCGCCGGCTTCATCGAGCCGGGCGAACTCGAGTCGCTGCTCGACGAGGTCGAGGAGAAGATGAAGCATGTGCTGAGCAGCCTCGTGATCGACACCGAACACGACCACAACACGGCCGACACCGCCCGCCGGGTGGCCAAGATGTATCTCAAGGAAGTCTTCGCCGGCCGTTATGTGGAGCCGCCGCGGATCACCGAATTCCCCAACGCCGAGCAGTTGAACGAGCTGTTGATCGTCGGCCCGATCACCGTGCGCAGCGCCTGCAGCCACCATTTCTGCCCGGTGATGGGCCGCATCTGGCTGGGCATCATGCCCAACCGCAGCTCGAATGTGCTGGGCCTGTCGAAGTACGCCCGCATCGTCGACTGGATCATGAACCGGCCGCAGATCCAGGAAGAGGCGGTGGTGCAGCTGGCCGATGTGATCGAGAAGAAGGTGCAGCCCGACGGCCTGGCCGTGGTCATGGAGGCCAGCCATTTCTGCATGTCCTGGCGCGGCGTGAAGGAGAAGGACGCGAAGATGATCAACTCGGTCATGCGCGGCTCCTTCCTGAAGGACACGGCGCTGCGCCGTGAATTCCTGTCGCTGATCCCGCGTTGAGCCCGGCGGCGCCGCTGCTCTTCGGCTGCGACTTCAGCAGCGCGCCGAGCCGGCGCAAGCCCATCGTCGTGGCGCGCGGCCGCCGTTCCGGGCCGCAGGTGCTGCTGGAAGGGCTGGAGCGCTTCGAGACCCTGCAGGCCTTCGCCTCCTGGCTGGCCGCGCCCGGCCGCTGGATCGGCGGCTTCGACCTGCCCTTCGGCCTGCCGCGCGAGCTGCTCGAATCGCTCGGCTGGCCGCTCGACTGGGCAGCCAGCATGGACCATTACGCCAGCCTGGACCGCGCCACCATCCGCTCGACCTTCGCCGCCTTCTGCGATGCCCGGCCGGTCGGCGGCAAGTTCGCCCACCGGACCACGGACGGGCCGGCCGGCTCCAGTCCGTCGATGAAATGGGTCAATCCGCCGGTGGCCTTCATGCTGCATGCCGGCGTGCCGCTGCTGCGCGCCGCCGGGGCCCATCTGGCCGGTGTCGAGCCACATGCGGCCGAGGCCGGCAAGGTGGCGCTGGAAGCCTATCCGGGCTTGCTGGCGCGCGCCGTGCTGGGCCGGCGCAGCTACAAGAGCGACGACATCGCCAAACAGACACCCGAGCGTTTGATCGCCCGCAAGGACCTGCTGGCCGCGCTGGAAACCGGCGCACCCGCCACCGCCGCGCTGCTGGGCGGCCTGCGGCTGAAGCTGCGCATGGCCCAGCACGACGCCCTGGTGGCCGATGCCAGCGGCGACAGCCTGGATGCCACGCTCTGCCTGCTGCAGGCGGCCTGGGCCGCGCGCCAGCACGAGGCCGGGGCGCCGCGCTACGGCCTGCCGGCCGAGCTGGATCTGCTGGAGGGGTGGATCGTCGGTGCTCCCGAAACGCCTGCCGCGGACAAGGCGCCTTAGGCTGCGCACATCCATGTACAGCCGCCTCGCCATCGCCGTCCTGCTCTGCGCCTGCGCCGCCATCGCAAGGGCCGCGCCGGCGCCCTGGTACCGCTGGCGCAGCCTGGCCAACGGCAGCGAGGCCTGTGCGCAGGCTTCGCCCGGCGCCGGCTGGCAACGCGTCGAAGGCCCTTTCATCGACGCCGCCTGCCGCCGGCCGCTGCGCATCGTGCCGCTGTGAAACGCCGAAGCGGCCACTGACCCGGTCACGGCCCGGACGCGGTCCGGCTCGATAATCGAGACATGACCGAACTGATCCTGATCCGCCACGGCGAAACCGACTGGAACCGCGCGATGCGCTTTCAGGGCCAGACGGACGTCTCGCTCAACGCCGCAGGCCTGGCCCAGGCCCAGCGCCTGGCCGCACGGGTGGCGGCCGAGACGGTGCACCACCTCGTCTCCAGCGATCTCCAGCGGGCCTGGCAGACCGCCGAGCCCGCCGCCGCCCAGCTCGGCCTGCCGGTGGCGGCCGACACCGGCCTGCGCGAGCAGTGCTTCGGCGTGGCCGAAGGCCTGACGGCGGCCGAGATCCGCGAGACCCGGCCGGCCGACTGGGCGCGCTGGACATCCTTCCAGGCCGACCAGTCCTTCGAGGGCGGCGAAAGCACCCGCCGCTTCCACACCCGCAGCATCGCCGCCATCCGCGCGCTGGCGGCAGCCCACACGGGCCGCACGCTGCTGCTGGTGACGCATGGCGGCGTGCTCGACATGGTGTTCCGCACTGCCCGAGCGCTCAGCCTGGACGGGCCGCGCATGGCGGAGATCCCCAACGCCGGCTTCAACCGCGTGCGCATAGCCGCGGACGGCCACATCGACATCCTGGTCTGGGCCGATACCGCGCATCTCGACGGCCTGCCGTCCCAGCCGGTCTACGACCAGACCCGGCTGGCCCGCGAGGCCGCCGGCCCGCTCAATCCGGCGTGATCCGCCGGGCCAGGGCGCTGTGCACCTTGGCCAGCAGCTGCTCGGCGCCGAAGGGCTTGACCAGCAGCTCCATGGTGTCGCCCAGGAACTGCGCGCGCATCGAGGCCTGCTCGGCATAACCGGTCATCAGCACCACCCGGATGCCGGGATGGGTGTCCTGCGCGAAGTCGGCCAGCTGCCGGCCATTGGGGCCGGGCAGGCCGACATCGGTCAGCAGCAGGTCGAAGCGCTGCCCGCCCGCGAGCTGCCGCATGCCCTCGCCGCCGCTGGCCGCCTGGGTCACCTGCAGGCCGTGGCCTTCGAGCAGTTCCACGACCAGCTGGCGCACCGTGTCGTCGTCTTCCACCACCAGCACGGCGGCGTGCGCGCCGTGCAGGCGTTCGGGTGGCTGTGAAGCATCGGACCCGGCAGGCTCGGCGGCATCGCCCAGCTCCGGGCTGCGCGGCAGGTACAGGCGCACCACGGTGCCGGCGCCGACCTCGCTGTCCATGGCCACATAGCCGCCCGACTGGCGGGCATAGCCGTAGATCATCGACAGGCCCAACCCCGTGCCCTGGCCCAGCGGCTTGGTGGTGAAGAAGGGATCGAAGGCCTTGATCAGCACGTCCGCCGCCATGCCCACGCCGCTGTCGCGCACGACCACCCGCACATAGTCGCCCGGCGGCAACCCGGCCACGCCGCCGACCGCCCTGGGCGTGAGCTGCACGTTCTCGGCCAGGATGTGCAGGCTGCCGCCGTCGGGCATGGCATCGCGGCCGTTGATCGCCAGGTTGAGCACCGCGTTCTCGAACTGATGCAGGTCGGTGGTGGCCCACCAGAGGTCCGGCGGAATCTCCAGCGACAGGGCCACGTTCTCGCCGACGGTGCTGTCCAGCATCGCGTGCAGCCCCGACAGCGCATGGGCCAGGTCGGTGGGCCGCGAATCCAGCGGCTGGCGACGCGAGAAGGCCAGCAGGCGCTGGGTCAGCGCGGCGGCGCGCTGGGCCGAGGCCAGGCCGGCGCTGACGTAGCGGGCCACACCGTCCGCATCGCCCGCCTGCGCCTTGCGCTGGATCAACTGCAGCGGCATCACGATGCCCTGCAGCATGTTGTTGAAGTCGTGCGCGATGCCGCCGGTGAGCTGGCCGATGGCTTCCATCTTCTGCGACTGGCGCAGCTGGGCTTCGGTGTGGGCGAGTTCGCGGCTGCGTTGCTCCACCCGCTGTTCCAGGCTGTCGGCCAGCTTGCGCTGGGCCTGCCGGGCATCGACCTGGACGGTGGTCTCGGTGCAGACGCACAGGGCGCCCTCGACCGCGCCGGTGGCGTCGCGTACCGGCAGATAAAGGTAGGAGACGTGGATCAGCTCCGCGCTGCCGTTGCGCTCGGTGCGAAAGGGCACGTCGTGTTCGTGCAGGCCCTCGCCCTGGAAGACGCGGTCGAGCGCCGGGCCGACGACGTCCCAGGCTTCCGGCCAGATCCGGTCCATTGGCTGGCCGAAGGCGGCCGGATGGCGCCGGCCCAGGATCTCGGCATAGGCCTGGTTGTAGAGCATCAGGCGTCGCGGCCCCCAGGCCAGGCGCATGGGCTGCGGCGCGTCGAAAACCATGCAGGCGGTGGTGCGCAGGTGCTCCGACCAGGCCTGCGGCGCGCCGAAACCGCTGCCCGCCCAGTCGAAGTCCCGCAGCAGCGGCGCCAGCGGACCGCTGGTGGGCAGATGGGGCAGGGGGATGGCGGGTGCGGGCATGGAGGCGGGAGAACGGATCCGCCATTGGAATTTGCCTCGGGCCCGGCCGGGTATCGGGTCGCAACAGGACGGGCCTCGCCGCCATGGCACAGTCACGCCATGAGCAAGGCTTTCACCAAGGAAAACGACGAGGCGCCCGAGGACGACGAGGACGGCGCCAGTGCGCCTGCGATACCCGCCGGCACCCGCAACTACATGACCCGGGGCGGCTACGAGCGCATGCGCGCCGAGCTGCTGGAGCTGATCGACGAGGAGCGGCCCAAGATCGTGGAGATCGTGCACTGGGCCGCCAGCAACGGCGACCGCTCCGAGAACGGCGACTATCTCTATGGCAAGAAACGCCTGCGCGAGATCGACCGGCGCATCCGCTTCCTCACCCGCCGCCTGGAGATCGCCGAGGTGGTCGATTCCAGCGTGCATGCGGGCGGCGACCAGGTCTTCTTCGGCGCCACGGTGACCTACGAGGATCCGGAAGGCGAGGCCACCACGGTGACCATCCTGGGCATAGACGAAGCCGACAGCGCGAAGCAGCAGGTGAGCTGGGTCTCGCCCATCGCCCGGGCGCTGACCAAGGCGCGGGTGGGCGATGTGGTGAAGCTGGCCACGCCGGGCGGCGTGCAGGAGATCGAGATCGTGGCCGTGCGCTACGACCCGGTCTAGCCCGCCGGCAGCACCCGCCGGGTACGCAGCACCGAGGGCGTGCGCGCCAGGTTGCGCAGGGCGGCGTCCAGATGCGCCTTGTCGCGCACCTCGATCACGAAACGCAGGTCGGCGGTATCCAGACCGGCCTCGTCGCCCATGTCCACGTGGGTGATGTCCACCTCCGAACGCGCCAGGTCGGCCGACACCCGCGCCAGCACGCCCTTGCGGTTGGTGACGGTGACGACCACGCCGGTCTCGAACAGGCGCGTGGGCTCGTCGGCCCAGGCCACGGCGATGAAACGCTCGCTGTCCTTGTACTGCAGGCGCGAGGCCACGGCGCAATCCTTGTGGTGCACGGTGAGGCCCTCGCCCCGGCCGAGATAGCCCAGGATGTCGTCGCCCGGCACCGGCCGGCAGCATTTGGCGTACTGCACCGAGCCGGTCTCGCTGCCGTCGAGGATGACGGCGCCCTGCGAGATGCGTTCGTGCGAGCTGTAGCGCTCGCGGGTGAGCAGCAGGGCGTCGGGCTTGGCGCCGAGTTCGGCCAGCAGCGTCACCAGGCGCTTGGCGACGATGCTGGCGATGCGTTTGCCCAGGCCGATGTCGCGCAGCAGCTCGTCCGGATCGCGGCTGCCGGTGAAACGCAGCAGCTTGTCCCAGATCGCCTGGTACTCGGGCGTGTGTTCCGGGAGGCGCTCGATGCCTTCGGATCGCAGGGCCTGGGTCAGCAGCTTCTCGCCCAGGTCCTGCGACTCGGTCTGTTCCAGCGTCTTCAGGTAGTGGCGGATCTTGGAGCGGGCCCGGCCGGTGCGCACGAAACCCAGCCAGGCCGGGTTGGGCCGCGAGCCGGGCGCGGTGACGATCTCGATCACGTCGCCGTTCTTGAGTTCGGTGCGCAGGGTGACCTGCTCGCCGCCGATGCGCGCGCCGACGGTGCGATCGCCCACGTCGGTGTGGATGGCGTAGGCGAAATCGACCACGGTGGCGCCGCGCGGCAGGGCCATGATCTGGCTCTTGGGCGTGAAGACGTAGACCGCGTCGGGGAAGAGATCGACCTTGACGTGGTCCCAGAACTCGGCGGCGTCGCGAGTCTCGTACTGGATGTCGAGCAGCGACTGCAGCCACTGCGCGCCCAGGCGTTCGGATGCGTTGGAGGACTCGTCGCCCTTGTACATCCAGTGCGCGGCCACGCCGGACTCGGCCACCACATGCATCTCCTCGGTGCGCATCTGGAACTCGATGTTGATGCCCGAGGGGCCGACCACCGTGGTGTGCAGCGACTGGTAGCCGTTGACCTTGGAGATCGCGATGTGGTCCTTGAAGCGGCCCGGAACCGGCTTGTACATCTGGTGCAGCAGGCCGAGCGCGGTATAGCAGTCGGTCACGCCGGGCACGATGACACGGAAGCCGTAGATGTCGGTCACCTGGGCGAAGCTCAGGTGCTTGTCGGTCATCTTGCGGTAGATGGAGTAGAGCGTCTTCTCGCGGCCGTCGATGCGCATCTGCATCATGGCGGCGTCGAAGGTGCTTTCCACGTCGGCCTTCACCTTCACCAGCAGGTCGCGCCGCCGGCTGCGCGCACGCGCCACGGCCTTGGCCAGCGTCGCCTGGCGCCAGGGGTGCAGGTAGCGGAAGGACAGGTCCTGCAGCTCGCGGTAGGTGAGGTTCAGGCCCAGGCGGTGGGCGATGGGGGCGTAGATCTCGAGTGTTTCCGAGGCGATGCGGCCCCACTTGCTGCGCGGCATGTCGCCCAGCGTGCGCATGTTGTGGGTGCGGTCGGCGAGCTTGACCAGGATCACCCGCACGTCGCGCGCCATGGCCAGCAGCATCTTGCGGAAGGACTCGGCCTGGTTCTCCTCGCGGGTGTTGAACTGCAGCTTGTCGAGTTTGGTGAGGCCGTCGACCAGCTCGGCCACGGTGACGCCGAAACGCTCGATCAGCTCGGCCTTGGTGACGCCGCAGTCCTCCATCGCGTCGTGCAGCAGGGCGGCCATCAGCGCCTGGGCATCGAGCTTCCAGGTGGCGCACAGGGTGGCCACCGCGATTGGATGGGTGATGTAGGGCTCGCCGCTGTTGCGCATCTGGCCCAGGTGGGCGGCGTCGGCGAAGCGGTAGGCCTGGCGCACCTGCTCGATCTCGGCCGGGCCCAGGTAGTCGAGCGCCGCGGTGAGCGAGGCGAAGCTGGCGGCGGCGGCATTGGCCGCGGCAGCGTGGGGCGAAGCGCCGCCGGCAAAGGCGGGATGGCCCGGTGTCACCGTAGTTGAAAGCGCGTTCATGGCAAGACTTTAGCGCGGGGCCCAAAGCCCTGTGTCGCGCGTTGCAACGGCCGCGGCGTCAGCAGGGGCCAACAAAAAAGCACCGCGCAGCGGTGCTTTTGGTGTTCGGCGGGGCCGAAGTCTGGTCACGGAACGCGTTTGAGCATCTCGATGCCGACCTTGCCTTCGGCGATCTCGCGCAGCGCGGTCACGGCCGGCTTGTTCTTGCTTTCGATCTTGGGGGCGTGGCCCTGGCTCAGCATGCGGGCGCGGTAGGTCGCGGCCAGCACCAGCTGGAAGCGGTTGGGGATTTGCTCAAGGCAGTCTTCGACGGTGATGCGGGCCATGGATGGTCTCGAGGAAAGTGGTGGGGCGATCAGCCGATCGCAAGGGACTCGAAGGTGTCGGGTCTGGCACGGCGCTGTGCCGCGAACTTGAGGCGCTGGGCGTGTACGACCGCTTTGAGGTCGAAGAGCGCGCTGTCAAATAACTCGTTGATTATAACGTAGTCGAATTTGTGGGCCTGGGCCATCTCGGTGGCGGCGTTCTGCAGGCGCAGTTCGATGATCTCGGGCGAGTCCTCGCCCCGCCGCTCCAGGCGGGAACGCAGCTCCTCCCAGCTCGGCGGCAGGATGAAGATCATCACCGCGTTGGCGAAGGTGTCGCGGATCTGCACCGCGCCCTGGAAGTCGATCTCCAGGATCACGTCCTGGCCCTCGGCCACCCGGTCCTCGATGGCGCGCTTGGAGGTGCCGTAGCGCCGGCCGTGCACATGGGCCCATTCCACGAAGCCGTTGCCGGCGATCATGGCGTCGAACTCCGGATCGGAGGCGAAGAAGTACTCGCGCCCGTGCTTCTCCTGCCCGCGCGGCGGCCGGGTGGTGTGGGAGATGGAGAGCTTGACCCGGGAATCCACTTCCATCAGCGCCTTGACCAGGCTGGACTTGCCTGCCCCGCTGGGGGCCGACACGACGAAGAGGTTTCCGGGGTAGTCCATAGGGTCGGGGGCTGTCAGGTGGCGGGCGAAGGCGTTGGGGCGGTATTGTGCCTGCGACAGTCTGGCCGGATCCAAACCTAAGGATGGGTCGCGCCGGCCGCCATGGTCACAAAGCTTAGAAGCGGTCTTCGCGGTCGCGACAGTTCTCCGTGTTCGACCCCCTGGCGATGCCGGCCAATCGGTCAAACGCAGGATCCGGCTTCCGGCGCGCGCCTGGCGCGGCCTTGCGTCCGTGCGCCTGTTGGTCGGTGCGCGCTTCGTTGGACTGCAGTGCACCCTGGGAAAGCGCTGGCATGTCGTGTTGCACATCTTGCCTCACTCCAGGTTTTGCACCTGCTCCCGCATCTGCTCGATCAGCACCTTCATGTCCACGCTGATGCGGGTCATCTCCAGCACGGCGGATTTGGAGCCCAGGGTGTTGGCCTCGCGGTGCAGTTCCTGGATCAGGAAGTCGAGCCGCTTGCCCAGCTCGCCGCCCTTGGCGAGCAGGCGGTCGATCTCGTCGAGGTGCGAGGCCAGGCGGGTGAGTTCCTCGGCCACGTCGATGCGGATGGCGAAGGCGGTGGCCTCCGACAGGGCGCGGTCCTGCGCCGCCTCGGGCAGGGTGGCGCCTTCGGTCAGGGCCATGGCCTCGGTCCAGCGTTCCAGGAAACGCTGGCGCTGCTGCTCGACGAGCTGCGGCACCAGCGGCGCGGCGGTTTCGGCCAGGATGCGCAGCTGGGCGGTATGGCCCTTGAGCATGGCGGCCAGCCGGGTGCCTTCGCGCTTGCGGGCGGCCAGCATGCCGGCGATGGCTTCGTCGAGCAGCTCCAGCACGGTGTCGGCCGGTTCCGAGCCGCGGCCTTCGCTGCCGCCGGCCAGGCGGATCACGTCGGAGACCGACAGCGGCGCGGCGCGCGGCAGCCAGGTCTGGATGTTGTCCTGCAGCGAGACCAGCTTCTGCAGCAGGCGGGTGGAGGGATCGGGCAGGCCGCCCTCGGCATCGCTCTCCAGTGCGGCGCGTACCTCGACCTTGCCTCGCTTCAGCTTGGCCGTGATGCGTTCGCGCATCGCGGCCTCGTGCTGCCGGAACTCGTCGGGCAGCCGGAAACTGAGGTCCAGGAAGCGGCTGTTGACCGAGCGGATTTCGAGGCCGAGACGGCGGGCGGGGATGCTGCGGGCGGCGCCTTCTGCGGGCGTAGCGGCAAGCGCTCGCTGCGCGCTGGCGTAGCCGGTCATGCTGTAGACTGCCATGAGCTTCACGGATCGTTGAGACGCTCCGAGAATAACGGGTCGCAGACCCCCACTGCCCGCAATGCCCGCTGCCGCGCCCACCAGATCCAAGCCGTCGTCGCTCACGCCCGATACGATGGTCGGCGGCTACCGCATCGTGCGGCGCATCTCGGCCGGCGGTTTCGGCATCGTCTACCTGGCGCGTGCCCCCGACGGGCAGTACGTGGCGGTCAAGGAATACCTGCCCGCATCGCTGGCCAGCCGCGCCGTCAACGAGCTGGTGCCCTATGTGGTGCCGGAAAAACTCTCCCTCTACCGTCTCGGCCTGAAGAGCTTCTTCGAGGAAGGCCGGGCGCTCGCGCAGATCTCGCACACCTCGGTGGTGAGCGTGCTCAACTTCTTCCGCGAGAACGAGACGGTCTACATGGTGATGAACTACCTGGAGGGCGACACCCTGCAGGACTTCATCATCGCCGCGCGCGAGCAGCGCACGCAGAAGGTGTTCCGCGAGTCCACCATCCGCTCGCTCTTCGACGAGGTGCTGCGCGGCCTGCGCATCGTGCACCAGCACAAGATGCTGCACCTGGACATCAAGCCGGCCAACGTCTTCCTCACCGACGACAACAAGGCGGTGCTGATCGACTTCGGCGCGGCCCGCGAGGTGCTCAACAAGGAGGCCTACTTCGTCCGCCCCATGTACACCCCCGGCTTCGCCGCGCCGGAGATGTACAAGCGCGACGCGGTGCTCGGCCCCTGGACCGACATCTACGCCGTCGGCGCCTGCATGTACGCCTGCATGCAGGGCTTTCCGCCCAACGACGCACCGCAGCGCCAGAAGAAGGACCGGCTGGCGATCGCCATGTCCAAGCTGCGCGGCGTGTATTCCGACCATTTGCTGGAAGTGGTGCAGTGGTGCATGGCGCTCGATCCGGTGGCGCGGCCGCAGTCGGTGTTCGCGCTGCAGAAGGAATTCGGCCGGCTGATCGAGCGGCGCTACACACCGCTGTCGATGCGCGAACGCCTGCGCCTGCAGATCGACCTGCTGACTACCGATGGCAGCCAGCACACCCGTCGTCCGGCCTCGGCCCCCGAACCGGCACGTCCCGCCGGGAGCAATCCGTGAAGTTCAACGTCTTCCAGGTCAGCCGCAAGGGCGGCCGCCAGAAGAACGAGGACCGCATGGGCTACAGCTACACCCGCGAGGCGGCGCTGTTCCTGGTGGCCGACGGCATGGGCGGCCATCCCGAGGGCGAGGTGGCGGCGCAGATCGCGCTGCAGGCGGTCTCCACCATGTTCCAGAGCCGCGCCCGGCCACGCCTGCTGGATGTACGCGCCTTTCTCGACGAGGCCGTGCTCTCGGCGCACCGGCAAATGATGGCTTACGCGGCCAGCAAGTCCATGCCCGACAGCCCGCGCACCACCGTCGTCGCCTGCGTGGTGCAGGACGGCGCGGCCACCTGGACGCATTGCGGCGATTCCCGGCTCTACCTGGTGCGCAAGGGCGAGCTGCTGACGCGCACCCGCGACCATTCCTATGCCGAGTACCCCGAGGTGGGTGTCTCGCTGGGCCGCCAGTCGATCAACCGCAACGTGCTGTTCACCTGCCTGGGCTCGCCGGTGCGGCCCATGGTCGATCTCTCCGATGCGATGCCGCTGCAGGGCGGCGACCGCATCCTGCTCTGCTCGGACGGCCTGTGGAGCATCCTGTCGGACCGCGAGATCACCGCGGTGCTCGGCGCCCGCCCGGTGGCCGACGCGGTGCCGGAGCTCGTCGAGCGCGCGCTGCACGGCGGCGGCGCGGCCAGCGACAATGTCACCGCCGTGGCTTTCGAATGGGAGTCGGCCGAGGCGGTGCCGCCGGACGTCTCCACCGATGCGCTGTCCGACGCGGACGCCTTCGCCTCCACCCAGCAGGCCGAGGATCCGGCCGATTTCCGCGAACTCGACGATGCCGCGATCGAGCGCTCCATCGCCGAGATCAACGAAGCCATCCGCCGCACCACCAGGCGTTCGGGCCGCTAGCCGGCCATGGCTCCGTGCGGACGCACGGGGCCCTCCGTTTTTCCTTCAACGTTTTCAGTTTTGCCATGACTTCTGCCACCACCCCCGTCCGCCAGGGCCGCGCCGCCGACGCGCTGCGCACCGTCCGCGTCACCCGCGGCTACACCATGCATGCCGAGGGCTCGGTGCTGATCGCCTTCGGCGACACCAAGGTGCTGTGCACCGCCTCGGTCGAGGAGAAGGTGCCGCCGCACAAGCGCGGCTCCGGCGAAGGCTGGGTCACCGCCGAATACGGCATGCTGCCGCGCGCCACCCACACCCGCAGCGACCGCGAGGCCGCGCGCGGCAAGCAGAGCGGCCGCACGCAGGAGATCCAGCGCCTGATCGGCCGTTCGCTGCGCGCCGTGTTCGATCTCTCCAAGCTCGGCGAACGCACCATCCACCTCGACTGCGACGTGCTGCAGGCCGACGGCGGCACCCGCACCGCCGCCATCACCGGCGCCTTCGTGGCGGCGCAGGACGCGGTCGCCAAGCTGCTGGCCGTCGGCAAGCTGCAGGCCTCGCCGATCACCGGCCAGGTCGCCGCGATCTCGGTCGGCATCGTCGGTGGCGTGCCGCTGCTCGACCTCGAATATGTGGAAGACGTGGCCTGCGACACCGACATGAACGTCGTCATGACCGGCGCCGGCAGCTTCGTCGAAGTGCAGGGCACGGCCGAGGGCGTGGCCTTCACCCGCGCGGAGATGGACCAGCTGCTGGCCCTGGCCGAGAAGGGCATCGCCGAACTCGTCGCCCTGCAGACCGCCGCCCTGGCCGAGCCCCTGCCGACCAAGGGCGCCGCATGAGCCAGCGGATCGTCCTGGCCTCCAACAACGCCGGCAAGCTGGCCGAGCTGGATGCCCTGTTCGCGCCGCTCGGCGTGGAACTGGTGCCGCAGAAGGCCCTGGGCATCGGCGAGGCGGAAGAGCCCTTCCGCACCTTCGTCGAGAACGCCCTGGCCAAGGCCCGTCATGCCGCGCGCGAGAGCGGCCTGTGGGCCATCGCCGACGACGCCGGCCTGTGCGTGAACGCCTTCGGCGGCCTGCCCGGCGTGGACACCGCCTACTACGCCACGCAGTTCGGCTACGCCAAGGGCGATGCCAACAATGTGCGGGCGCTGCTGGAACAGATGCAGAACATCGACGACCGCCGCGCCGCCCTGGTCAGCACCCTGGTCGGCGTGCGTTCGGCCGACGACCCCGAGCCGCTGATCGCCTCCGGCCGCGCCGCCGGCGAGATCGTGCGCGAGCCGGTCGGCGAGAACGGCTTCGGCTTCGATCCGGTGATGTTCCTGCCGCAGTTCGGCAAGACCTTCGCCCAGCTGCCTGCGGCCGTGAAGAACTCGGTCAGCCACCGGGGCATGGCCGCTCGCGCGATGGTGGAACTGGTGGTCGAGCGCTGGATGGCATGAGCTCCATTCCCATCGTCCCGGCGGCGCCGGAGCGCGGCGACGGCGCCATCTCCGATCCGGTGCACTACATGCGCATGGGCACGCTGCGTTTCGGCGCGCCGCCGCCGCTGTCGCTGTACGTGCACCTGCCCTGGTGCCTGAAGAAGTGCCCCTACTGCGACTTCAACTCGCACGAGGCGCGCGGCGGCGTGCCGGAAGAGCGCTACATCGATGCCCTGATCGCCGATCTGGAAGCCTCGCTGCCCCTGGTCTGGGGCCGCACCGTCATCAGCATCTTCTTCGGCGGCGGCACGCCCAGCCTGTTCTCGCCGGAGTCGATCGAGCGGCTGATCGGCGCCATCCGCGCCCGGCTGCGCCTGTCGGCGGAGTGCGAGATCACCCTCGAAGCCAACCCCGGCACCTTCGAACGCGACCGCTTCCGCGCCTTCCGCGCGGCCGGCGTCACCCGCCTGTCGGTGGGCGTGCAGACCTTCGACGACGATCATCTGAAAGCCATCGGCCGGGTGCACGACGGCGCCCAGGCGCGCGCCGCGCTGGAGGAGGCCGCCACGGCCTTCGACACCTTCAACCTCGACCTGATGTACGCGCTGCCCGGCCAGACCATGGCGCAGCTCGAATCCGATGTGTCGACCGCCCTGTCCTTCAATCCGCCGCACCTGTCGATCTACCACCTGACGGTGGAGCCCAACACCTACTTCGCCAAGTTCCCGCCGCGCCTGCCGGAGGACGACGACGCCTACGACATGCTCGACCGCATCACCGCCATGACCGGCGCTGCCGGCCTGGAGCGTTACGAGATCTCCGCCTATGCCCGCGGTGACCACGCCTGCCGCCACAACCTGAACTACTGGCGTTTCGGCGACTACCTGGGCATAGGCGCCGGCGCGCACGGCAAGCTGACCTTCGCCCACCGGGTGGTGCGCCAGGTGCGTTTCCGCGAGCCCGAGCTCTACATGCGCCAGGCCCTGGCCAGCCGACCCTTGGCGCAGGAGAACGACGTGGCCCGCGCCGAACTGCCCTTCGAATACATGATGAACACGCTGCGCCTGCGCGACGGTTTCGACCTGGAGGATTTCAGCGCCCGCACCGGCCTGCCGGTCACCGCCATCGCCAGGCCGCTGGAGAAGGCCGAGCAGATGGGCCTGATCGAACGCGACCTGCACCATGTGCGGCCGACCGAGCGTGGTTTCGACTTCCTGAGCGACCTGCAGGGCCTGTTCCTGGCGGATTAGCGGCCGGCCCGGCGCCGCCGCTTAGAATCGCGGCCGCAGTGCCTGCGCAACGCAGGCGGCCGATCACAGGAAGCGTGGCAGAGTGGTCGATTGCACCGGTCTTGAAAACCGGCGGCCCGCAAGGGCCCGTGAGTTCGAATCTCACCGCTTCCGCCAACGAAAACCCCAAGTAATTGTTTTGCTTGGGGTTTTTTTCTTGAGCGGTGTTCTTGTCCAAGCTTCGGTAGCGCGGCGTCGCGTGACCGAACTGCCGTTCGATCAGCTGCAAGCCGCTGGCGGCCATGAGATGGAAAAACACGCTTGACGGTCGTCATGAACGCGTCATAGACTGAAAAAAGGAAAACGATTTCCCAAAATGGGAAAACGGTTTCTCAGCCTAAAGGAAGTCATATGTTCGCAATTCCAGGCGTTCTCATGCGCCGTGACCCGGTCAGTGGTGCCGCGCCTGCACCGCTGCTTTTCGACATTCCCCGCAGCGGCCGCTGGTACCCGGGCGACTTCAAGCCCGCGACGAGTTTCGATCTCGTGCAGGCCTCCGTATCGATGTATGTGGAGGAGTTGTACGAGCGTGTGGTCGATGCCGGCGCCACCTGGCTCTACGCTTTGTTCCCGAACGCCTACATCGACGCCAACCGGCACGAAACCGACTTCGGTCCGGAGCAGCTCGCAGGGCCCTGGACCGGGCATCTGGAGCCCACCGAGAAGACGCGGCTGGGCATCGGCCTGATCCACAGCGTGGCAGGCCGCGACCGCATTCCGCTCTACGACCGGCCACTGGAAGTGAGCGACGTGCGCCAGCGTATAGACCGCTACTTTCTTCCCTACCACGGCGAGCTCGGGCGGGTGCTGGCCGCCTACCGCGAAACGCACGGCGTTTCCTACCATGTAAGCTGCCACAGCATGGCGTCCATCGGCGGCGCCTCCACCCTGGACCACGGTGCGCAGCGTTCCGAATTCGACATCGGCGACCGGCATGGCACGAGCTGCGAGCCGGCATTCACGGCGCTGGTCTGCGACACCCTGCGCGGCTTCGGCTACCAGGTCACCAACAATTTCCATTACGCCGGCGCGGAGTCGGTCCGTCGGCATTCGAAGCCCGGCCAGGGCAGCCACAGCCTGCAGATCGAGATCCGCCGCGGCCTGTACATGGACGAGGCCCGCAGCGTGCCGAACGCCGGCTTCGCCTCCTTGCAGGCGCACCTGACCGAGCTTTCCAGGGTGCTGGCCGACTACGCCCGGTCGCGCGCCGCCGCGCCGTCCGCCTGACGTCCCCGATCGCCCATTCTTTCACCACCCTCGCGGAAACCACCGATGACCAAGACCACGACGAAAGCGTTCTCGCCAGCCGCCGCTGTGCGCTACCTGTTGCCCGCGTGGGTGGCGGCCACCGTGTGGCTGGGGGCGCCGGGCACGGCGCTGGCGGCGCGTGACGACGTGGTGGCGACCATCAACTCGAACGTCAACAATTTCTACCCGGCCGCCGGCACCACCGGCGAGGACTACAACGCCGGCAACCTGATGTTCAACGGCCTGGTGCGCATCACCCAGGACCTGAAACTCGAACCCGAACTCGCCACCGCCTGGAAGTCGAACGCGGACGCCTCCGAGTGGACCTTCCAGCTGCGGCGTGGCGTCAAGTTCCACAACGGCGCCGATTTCACCGCGGCCGACGTGGTGCACACCTTCAAGCTGCTGGGCGATCCGGCGCTGGCTTCGCGGGCGCGCTCCACGGCCGACATGATCAAGACGATCGAGACGCCCGATGACTACACGGTGAAGTTCGTGCTGAAGGAGCCCTACGGCGCCTGGCCCGACATGATGATCGAGCGCCAGCTCAAGATCGTGCCGGCGAGCGTGCCCCTGGCGGAGTTGCGGGTGAAGCCGGTCGGCACCGGTCCCTTCATGTTCGATTCGTACACGCCGGGCGACAAGCTGGTGCTCAAGAAGAACCCGAACTACTGGGAAAAGGGCCTGCCCAAGCTCGCCAGGGTGACGCTGCGCATCATGCCGGAGGACGCGGCCAAGATCGCCGCGCTGTCCTCGGGCGACGTGGACATCCTGTGGAACGTGCCGCTGGAATCGCTGCAGGAGATCAAGGCCAAACGGGCCATCACCGTCGATTCGATCCCTGCCGGCACCTGGGACGGCTTCGTGCTCAACAACCAGGCCAAGCCCTTCGACGACGTGCGGGTGCGCCAGGCGATGCTGAAGGCGATCGACAAGCGGGTGCTGGTGCAGGTGGCGCTCTTCGGCGAAGGCGCGCCCACCCATACGCCCATCCCGGCAAACCACCCCTACTTCGCCAGGAACATCGGCTTCGCGCCGGACGTGGCGGGCGCCAAGCGCCTGCTCGCGGCGGCGGGTTATCCCAACGGTTTCAAGATCACGCTGTCGGTGCCGGTGGGCCGCCCGACACGCGAGCGTGCCGCCGTGGCGCTGCAGCAGATGCTGAAGAACGTGGGCATCACCGTCGCGCTCGAACGTGTGCCCTACAGCCGCTGGGGCGCGACCATCGCGGGCAAGGCTCCGTTCTACATGGACGGCTACCTGCCGCGGCCGACGCCGGATACCGCCACCTACCCCTGGTACCACAGCACCGGCTCCTGGAACCAGCAGATGTGGCACTTCAGCAGTCCGCGCATCGACCAGACCCTGGAGGCCGCGCGCCGCACGCCCGACCCGGCCCAGCAGCGCGACCTGTACATCCGCTTCCAGGAGGAAGCCCTGCAGGAAGTGCCGGGCGTGGTGATGTACAGCATCAACTTCGCCACCGCCTTCCGAGCCAATCTGCAGGGTTTCCACACGCACCCCTACACCTGGCTGGATCTGCGCACCGCCTACTTCCCGTAAGCCCTCACGCGCCGCCCCCATGTTCGGCTACCTCTGCAAACGCATCGTCTACATCGCCTTCACCGTGGCGGTCATGTCGGTGCTGGTGTTCTGGATCACCCAGGTGCTGCCGGGCAATGTCGCGCACACCATCCTCGGGGATTTCGCCAAGCCCGAGGACGTGGCGATGCTGGAGCACAAGCTCGGACTGGACCAGCCGGTGCACACCCAGTACCTGCGTTGGGCCGGCAGCCTGCTGCGCGGCGATCTGGGCCAGTCGCTGGTGATGAACCGGCCGGTGGCGTCGGTGCTGTGGGACGCGGTCGGCCGTTCGGCGATGCTGGCGGCGCTGTCCTTCGCGATGGTCACGGTGTTCGGCATCTGGCTGGGCATCGCGGCCGGCATCCGGCATGGCCGTTGGACGGACCGCATCATCTCCACCGCCACCTACGTCAAGCTCTCGGTGCCGGAATTTTTCTGGGCCATCCTGCTGCTCATGCTGTTCTCGGGCTACCTGGGCTGGCTGCCGGCCACGGGGTACAGCAGCCCCGACGAAGGCATCGCGCAATGGCTCAGGCACCTGGTGCTGCCCTCGGTCACCCTGGCGCTCGGCCTCATCGCGCATGTCTCGCGGCTCACCCGCAGCAGCGTGATCGACGTGATGCAAAGCCCCTACATCCGCGCCGCCCGCGCGCGCGGCGTGCCCGAGGGACGGCTGGTGCGGCGGCACGCGCTGCGCAACGCCCTGCTGCCGACGGTCACCGTGCTGGCGATCGACATCGGCGTGCTCATGGGCGGCGTGGTGGTGGCCGAGACCATCTTCTCCTACCCCGGCCTCGGACGGCTGCTGATCCAGTCGATCCAGCAGGCCGACATTCCCATGGTGCAGGCCGCCATGATGGTCGTCACCTTCGTGTACGCGGCGGCCAACCTGCTCGCCGATGTGCTCTACGCCTTCCTGAACCCGAGGATCCGATATGGCGGCGCTGCCGGTCACTGATACACGCGGCCGGGCGCCGCACGGGCTTCCGCGCCCGCTGCTGGTCGGCCTCATCCTGCTGGCGGCGGTGCTGGCGCTGGCGATACTGGGCCCCTGGCTCGCGCACTACGACCTCGACGCCATGGCGGTCGAGATGCGGCTTCGCCCGCCGAGCGCCGAGCACTGGCTGGGCACCGACGAGTTCGGGCGCGACGTGCTGAGCCGGCTGCTCCACGGCGCGCAGTCCTCGCTCCTGATGGGCTTCGGCGCCACCGCGCTCAGCGTGCTGGTGGGCGTGCCGCTGGGGCTGGCGGCCGGCTACTACCGCGGCCATGTGGACGAGATCGTCATGCGCACCGTGGACGTCATGATCTCCGTGCCGCCCATCCTGCTCGGCCTGCTGATCTTGTCGGTCACCACGCCCAACATCTGGAAGACGATGGCGGCGGTCGGCCTGGTCTACGTGCCGATCATGGTGCGGCTGGCCCGCAGCGTGACGCTGGAGGTAGCCAGCGAGGAGTTCGTGCAGGCGGCCCGGGCGCGGGGCGAACGCGGCGGCTACCTGCTGTTTCGCGAGATCCTGCCCAACGCCTGGCCGCCGCTCATCGTGGAAGCGGCCCTGCGCATCACCTTCGCCATCATGCTGGGCGCCGCACTGAGTTTCCTGGGCCTGGGCGTGCAGCCGCCGGCATCCGACTGGGGCCTGATGATCTCGGAGGCCCGGCCCTACCTCCAGTCGGCCCCCTGGATCGCCTGCGCGCCCGGGCTGGCGCTCTGCGCCACCGTGCTGGCCATCAACTGGATCGGCGACGGCCTGCGTGTGGTGCTGGACCCCCGCCTGAAGCGGAGGGCGGCATGAGCGCCGCCGCCGTGCTGTCGGTCGATGACCTGTGCGTGGCCTATGGCGGCGGGCCGTCGCCGGTGCGGGTGCTGCGCGACGTGAGCCTGTCGATCCGCGCCGGCGAGGCGCTGGGCCTGGTGGGCGAATCCGGCTCCGGCAAGAGCACGGTGGCCGCCGCGATCCTGGGCCTGCTGGGCGATGGCGGCCGGGTGGAGTCCGGCCGCATCGCCTTCAAGGGACAGGACCTCGCCACGCTGGAGGAAACGCAACGCCGCTCGCTGCGCGGCGCGGCGGTGAGCATCGTGTTCCAGGACCCGTTCACCTCGCTCAACCCCGGCATGCGGGTGGGCGCGCAGATCGCCGAGCCGCTGATGCTGCACCGCGGGCTGGACCGGGCGGCCGCCGATGCCGAGGTGCTGCGCCTGCTGGCCGAGGTGCAGATGTCGGATCCGGCGCGGGTGGCGCGTGCCTATCCGCACGAACTCTCCGGCGGCATGAAGCAGCGCGCGCTGATCGCCGCGGCCCTGGCCTGCGATCCGGCGCTGCTGATCCTGGACGAGCCGACCACCGCGCTCGACGTGACGGTGGAAGCGCAGATCCTGGCGCTGCTCGAATCGCTGCGGCGCACGCGGGCATTGGCCATCCTCTTCATCAGCCACAACCTGGCCGTGGTGTCGCGGCTGTGCGAGAACATCAGCGTGCTGTACGCGGGCGAGGTGGTGGAGCAGGGCGCCACCGCCTCCGTCCTCGCGGCGCCGCGCCATCCCTACACCAAGGGGCTGCTGGCCGCCATGCCCGGCACGGTGGCCCGCGGCGAGCGGCTGTCCACCATCGCCGGCCGCCTGCCCTCGCCGGGCGAGGCCGGGCAGGGCTGCGTGTTCCGCCCACGCTGCCCGTTCGCGACAGAACGCTGTGCGACCGAAGCACAGTGGCTGATGCAGGGGGCCGCAGGGCCCGGGCACCTGGCGCGCTGCTGGCGTGCCGACAGCCTGGCCGGCACCGGCTGGCCGCGCGACGCCGTGCCGCGCGCGACGGCTCCCCTCGCCACGCCGGGCGAGCCTGCCGCCCCGCTGATCGCGGCGCACGGCCTGGTGCGCACCTTCGAGACCCTGGGCTGGCTCGAAAGCCTGCACCTCGACTGGCGCGCCGGCGGCTGGCCGCTCCGGCAGCGGCCGCGCCATCTGCGCGCGGTGGACGATGTGTCCCTGTCCATCGCGCCCGGTGAAATCGTCGGGCTCGTCGGCGAAAGCGGCTCGGGCAAGACCACGCTGGGCCGCTGCATGATCGACCTGGTGACCCCGACATCCGGAACGCTGCGGGTCGCGGGACAGGATCTTCTGTCGGCCCGAGGCGCCCGTCGCCGCGCGCTGCTGGGCCGTGCGCAGATCGTGTTCCAGAACCCCGACTCCTCGCTCAACCCCCGCAAGACGGTGCGCGACATCCTGGCGCGCCCGCTGGTGCTGTTCGGGCTGGCGCAGGGTGCGGCGCTGGAGCGGCGCGTCGACGAATTGCTCGACATGGTGCGCCTCGGCAGCCACTATCGCACCCGCTATCCCCATCAGATGAGCGGGGGCGAGAAGCAGCGCGTCGGCATCGCGCGTGCCCTGGCCACCCAGCCCGAATTCATCGTGTGCGACGAGGCGGTGTCGGCCCTGGACGTGTCGGTGCAGGCCTCCGTGCTGAACCTGCTCGCGGACCTGCGCGACACCCTGGGCGTGGCCTATCTCTTCATCTCGCACGACCTGTCGGTCATCGGCCATATCGCCGACCGTGTGGCGGTGATGCACCGCGGGCGCATCGTGGAGCAGGGCCCGGCCGAACAGGTCATGAACGCGCCAATGCATGCCTACACGCAGGGCCTGCTCGCCTCCATTCCCCGCATCGCTGGTGCGCGCGGGGGCCTCGCGGTTTCCGGCACCATGTCCGCATGACGACAGACAGCAGGAAATCGCGGCGGCCGGCCAAGCTCGACGACGTGGCGCGGCTGGCCCAGGTGGCCAAATCGACCGTTTCGCGGGTGCTCGGCGGTGAGAAGACCCTCGCCATCCGCCCCGAGACGCGGCAGCGTGTGCTCGATGCCATCGCCGCCCTCGGGTATCGGCCGGACGCCCGGGCGCGCGGCCTGCGCACGAAACGCTCGCTCACCATCGGCCTGGTCGTGCCCGAGATCGACAACTTCGCCTTCACCACCATCATCCAGGGCGCCCAGCGCGCGGCCCTGGCGCGCGGCTACACCCTGCTCATCGCCTTCACGGAAACCGCGCATCCCGACCGCGCGCTCTACCGGCGGCTGGTGCACGACAACCAGGTCGACGGCCTGCTGGTCACGACCATCCGCAATCCCGAACTCAACGCGGACCTGGAGGCGCTCGACATTCCGCTGGTGCTGGTCAACCGGGAACTGGGCCCCGGCAAGCGGGCCGTCATCGTCGATTACCGGGCCGGCGCGCAGGCAGCGGTCATGGCGCTGATCCGCCTCGGCCACCGCCGCATCGGATACCTTTCCGGCCCGCTGCAGAACAACTATCCCGGCGAGCGCCGGCTCGCCGGCGTCACCGAAGCCCACGCGGTCGCCGGCCTGCGCTTCGACCCGTCGCTGATGCGCGAATGCGACTACAGCCGGGCCGGCGCCGCCGAGGCCGCGAGCCGCCTCTTCGAACTGCCGGACGGCCCGCCGACCGCGCTGTGCGCGGCCAACACCGTCATCGCGGCGGGCATCCTGGCGGCCGCGGCCGCACGCGGGCTTTCGGTGCCGCGCGACCTTTCCCTGGTGGCCCTGCTGGACGCCCCCACGGCGGAGATGCTGACCCCGACGGTATCGGCCGTGCAGTTTCCCTTCTTCGCGCTCGGCCAGACGGCCGCGGACGATCTGATCGACGCGATAGAGGACGCACGGGCGATCCAGCCGACGAAGGTGCTGCCGCCGACCGGGCTGGTGGTGCGGGAGTCCATGGGCCCGTGCAACGCCGGACCGCCGCGCATCGCCGTGCGGGCCTTGCCGCTCGAACCCTGGAAGAACGGCGCGGGCGTGCTGCAGCACATCGCCGCGGGCCGCTTCGGCCCGGCGGAGTCCACACGCGACCCCTCGGCACGCGAAGGGTTCGACTGGCAACTCAGCCTGGCCACGCTGGAAAAGGACGCGCCGTTCTCCCATTTCCCGGACATCGACCGCATCTCGGTCCTGGCCGCGCCGGGCCCGGTGGTGCTCACCGGGCCCGAAGCCGTGCTGCATTTCGACCGGCCGGGCGACATCCACCGCTATGCCGGCGAAGGCCCGCTGGCCTGCAGCCTGCCCGCGGGCGAAACCCGCTTCTTCAACATCGCGCTCGCGCGCGGCAGGGCCACCGCGCGGGTGGCGGCGCACCGGTCTGCCGGGCGGATGGCGCCGGAGGCCGCGCCGGTCCGGCTGGTGTTCGCCGCACAGGGCGGTTGCGCGCTGGTGCTGCAGGCCGCCGGGGGCATGCCGGCCACCAGGCTGCAGCTCGCGGCCGGCGATGCCATACGGCTCGACGGCGAAACGCGTGCCATCGATCTGCTGCCCGACACCGCCGACACCTGCGTGGTGGACGTACGCCTGTTCGACCCGGCGACCGCCTCCTCCCCAGCATGCGAGGCAGCCGGCCCCGCACACCTCGGTGGCGCGCCCACATCCAGCGAAACGCGATGACGACTCCCTGACGCCAGCGAGACCATGGCCTGCTGCGTGGCCCAGGTCACCGTTGCCAGCCAGCTTCTGCGCCTGCGGACGTCAGTGTCGAAGACCCGCCTTATTCGGCCGCCGCGGTCGATTCCGCCCACAAGCCGCGCAGCAGCGCCACGGCATCCAGCGCGGTGGACGAAGCGCGCGGCTTGAGCCGTGTCTCGATCAGCGACAGGTGGGCCCGCATGGCCCGTGCCGCGCCTTCGCCGTCGCCCTTGAGCAGCGTGTCGAAGATGTCGCAGTGTTCCGCGCAGGCGCACTGCATGGCATTGCCGGACTCGTGCACCGCCACCAGCATGGAGGTGCGGCTGACCAGTTCCTGCATCTGCTGCACCACGAAGTGGTTGCCGGTGGCCTCGGCCAGCAGCATGTGGAAATGGGCTGACAGGCGCACGGATTCGCCGCGGTCGCCGGCTTCCAGGGCCCGGGATTCTTCCTGCAGGTGCTGGCGCAGCAGGGCGCAGGCCGCTGCGTCCAGGGTGGGCGCCAGGTGCGACACGATGCCGCTCTCCAGGATGCGGCGCGCCTCGTAGATGTCGCGGGCCTGCGCCAGGGAGGGGGTGGCCACGAAGGCGCCCCGGTTGGGCACCAGCTCGATCAGGCGGTTGGTGCCCAGGCGCTGCAATATCTTGCGCATGCGTTCGCGGCTCAGGCCGAACACCTCGGCCAGCGCGGACTCGCGCAGGGGCGTGCCGGGGGCGAGGCGCCCGCCCAGCAAGGCACGCGACAGGGTGCGGTACACGGCGTCTTCGGCATCTCTCATGGCGTCATTGTCGGGTAGCGGCGATCCAGTGCCGGGCGATCTGCTCACGGGTCGCCACCCATGCGCCGCCCCGCGTCGCGATGTGCTGCAGGATGCGCTCCAGCGCGCCGATGCGGCCGGGCCGGCCGATCATGCGCAGGTGCAGGCCCACCGAAAGCATGCGTGGCGTGTCCGCGCCCTCGCGCCACAGCCAGTCGTAGGCGGCGCAGACATATTGGGCGAATTCCTCGCCGGTGCCGAAGCGCTGCGTGTTCTGGAACTGCATGTCGTTGGTGTCGAAGGCGTAGGGCAGCACCAGGTGCGGCCGGCCGTCCACCAGCACGTCGTAGGGCGTGTCGTCGTTGTAGGCGTCGCTGTCGTAGAGGAAGCCGTGCCGGGCCAGCAGGCTGCGGGTGTGCGCGGTGGCGTTGGAGCGGGTGTGCCAGCCCACTGGCGGCCGGCCGACGACGGCGGCGATGGTGTCGCGTGTGCGGGCGATGGCCGCGCTTTCCTGTTCGGGATCGAGATCGGTTCCCTTCTCCCAGCGCCAGCCGTGGGCCGATACCTCGTGGCCTTGCGCGCTGGCATGGCGCGGCAGCCAGGGCGAGCGCTCCACCGCCCGCCCGCAGGAACTCAGCGTGTAATGGCCGCCGTGCTCGGCGAACAGCCCGGCGATGCGCCAGTAGGCGACACGGGTGCCGTATTCGAAATGGCTGTCGATGCACCGGTCGGGCGCAGGCTGCGGGTCGATGACCTCGTAGATGCCCTCGTTGCGGGCATCGCCGTCGGTCATGGAGAACTCCGCGCCCTCCTCGAAATTGACCACGAAGGACACGGCGACCCGGGCAGCGCCGGGCCAGCGCACCGCGGGCGGGTGTTCGCCGTGGCCGATGAAGTCGCGCGGTGGCGGCAGGGGAGGGCTCATGGTGGGAAGAGGTCTAGAACTGGGCCAGGCGGCGCATGCCCACCAGCCGTTCGGCGATGAACAGGACCACGATGGCCAGCAGGATCAGGCAGGCCGAGATGGCGGCGATGGTGGGGTCGGGCGACTCTTCGAGGTAGTGCAGGATCTCGATCGGCAGCGTCCGGCTGCGGGCGTCGGTCAGGAAGATGGAGATGGGGTAGTTGTCCATGGACGCCAGGAAGGCGAACAGCCCCGAAGTCAGGAAGGCCGGTGCCAGCGCCGGCACCAGCACCTGCAGCAGCGCCCGGGGCCGCGACAGGCCCAGCGTCTGCGCCGCCTCGATCAGCCGCATGTCGAAAAGCGCCAGGCTGGCGTGCACCGTGCGGGTCACATAGGGCAGGGTGATGACGACATGGCCGATCAGCAATGCGGTCGTCACGTCCTGCAGCCCGATGTAGCGCAGCGCCTGCAGCAGGGCCACGCCCACCACCAGGCCCGGCATGAGCATCGGCGAGACCAGGAAGGCCAGCAGCGCCTCGCGGCCCCTGAAGCGGCCGTGCTCGATGGCGATGGCGCACAGCGTTCCCAGCACCAGCGCGCACAGGGTCGACACGGCCGCCACGAACAGCGACAGCATCAGCACGTCGCCCAGGCCGTCCTTACGCAGCATCGCCCGGTACCAGCGCAGCGACCAGTTGCCGTCCGGCAGGTTGAAGACCGAGGAGCCGCTGAAGGACACCAGCGTCACCACCACCAGCGGCGCCAGCATGAAAACGGCTGTGAGGGCCAGCAGCAGGCCGCCGGCCCAGCGGGGAAACAGGGTGGTTCTCATGCGGTCGATCCTTTGCCGTTGGCGTTGCGCTGCTGCAGCAGGCGGGTCAGCCAGGTACTGCCGACCACGATGGCCACCGCGATCACCAGCAGCACCACCGCCAGGGTGGAGCCGGCCTGCCGGTCGCGCATGAACAGATAGGCGCGCGCCATCAGGGCGGGCAGTGTCTGGTAGCGGTCGCCGATGAGCAGCGAGGGAATGACGTACATCGACACCGACATCGAGAACACGAAGGCGCAGCCGGTGACCACGCCCGGCAGCGAGAGCGGCCAGGTCACCCGCAGCAGCGTGCGCAGCGGCCCGGCGCCCAGGGTGGCGGCCGCCTCGGCCAGGCGCGAATCGATCTGGCGGGCGACGGTGAAGATGGGCAGCACCATGAAGGGCAGGAACACATGCACCGCCGCGATGACCAGGCCGCGCTCGTTGAACAGCATCTTCACCGGATCGTCGACCAGCCCCAGCCCGAGCAGCGCCTGGTTCACCAGGCCGTTGCTGCGCAGCAGGATGGTCCAGGCGAAGCTCTTGACGATGACGCTGACCGACAGCGGCAGGATCAGGGTCAGGAACATCAAGCCCTGCACCGGCACCGAGGCGCGCGCCATGGCGAAGGCCACCGGATAGCCCAGCAGCAGGCAGATGCCGGTGACGATGCAGGCGATCTTCAGCGTGTTCCACACCACCTGCGCGTGGTAGGCGTCGCCGAAGAATGCGGCATAGCCCTGGAGGCCGAAACCGCCGTCGGCGTTCTGGAAGCTGCTGGCGAGCAGGATCAGCAGCGGCAGCGCGAAGGCCAGGCCCAGGTAGCCGGCGCCGGGCAGGGCCAGCCAGGCCAGCCGGCCTCGGGTGGAGCGGTCGGAGTCCATGGCGGCGGCCTTTCTCAGGCCGCGGCCGGCGTGGTGCCGGCGGCATAGATCAGGGTGTCTTCCACCGCCCAGTCCAGCGCCAGGCGCTCTCCGGTCCGCGGGGCCGCGCCCAGGTGGGCGGGCATCTCGACCGGAAGCCGGCCGGGCCCGGCCCCGCTGCCCGGTACGTCGAAGTAGACGAGGCGGTTGGCGCCCCGGTAGACGGTCTCGGCCACCGCCAGCACGACGCGGTTGCGCCCCTGGGCGGTGGCGGGCGCTCCCAGCGCGATCATCTCGGGCCGCACGCCGACCAGCACCGCCGCGCCGGGCGCCAGGCCGGGCGCGCAGGCCATAGGCGCGCGCACCGTGCCGCTGCCGGTGTCGACGAGCCAGCAGCCGTCCTCTGCGCCGGCGACGGTGCCGCGCAGCTGCGCCGACAGGCCGACGAAGTTCAGCGCGAAGGGCGTGCCGGGCCGTGCGTAGATCGCCTCGGGTGTATCGAACTGCTCGATGCGCCCGCGGTTCATCACCGCGATGCGGTCGGACATGACCAGCGCCTCGTCCTGGTCGTGGGTCACGAAGATGGCGGTCATGCCGGCGTCGCGCAGCATCTGGCGCAGCTCGATCTGCATGGTCTCGCGCAGCTTGCGGTCGAGCGCGGACAGGGGCTCGTCCAGCAGCACCAGGCGGGGCCGGGTGGCCAGGGCGCGGGCCACGGCCACCCGCTGCTGCTGGCCGCCCGACAGCGCCGAGATGGGCCGGTCGCCCAGGGCCTGCAGCTGCACCGAGGCCAGCGCCGCCTTCACGCCCGCCGCGACCTCGCCGCGCGGCGTGCCGCGCGCCCGCAGACCGAAGGCGATGTTCTCGCCCACGGTGAGGTGCGGGAACAGCGCATAGCTCTGGAACACCACCCCGATGTTGCGGCGGTGCGCCGCCAGGGCGGTGACATCCGTGTCGCCGACCACCACCCGGCCGGCGTCGCAGGGCGCCAGGCCCGCGATGATGCGCAGCAGCGTGGTCTTGCCGCAGCCCGAGGGGCCCAGCAGCGAGACGAATTCGCCGGCCGCGATGGCCATGTCGAGGCCGTCCACCACCGGCTGCGAGCCGTAGCGCTTGACGATGCCGTGGAGTTGCAGGGAGCTCATGTGCTTCGATCCGGTTGGGGATAGTCGTCGTAGAAGGACCTGACCCGGGGCAGGGTCTCGCGTGCCAGCCAGCGGCGCTGCTCTTCGGCCGGCGTGAGGGGCCGCGACAGCCGCTCGGCGATGTCGGCCAGCACCGCGTCGCGGTCGATGCGGGTGAAACGGCCCTGGGCGTACACCGCCTCGCCGTGGATGAAGACGGTGTCCACGTGTTCGCGGCGGGCGCGCTGCAGCAGCGCGTCCAGCGGCGCGACCGCATCGTCCTGGAAAGGCCAGGTGGCGGCGCGCAGGTCGATGGCCACCGCGTCGAAGCACAGGCCCGGCGCCAGCCGGCCGATTTCGCCGCGAAAGGCGGTGGTGGCCGCGCCGTGGCGGGTGGCCATCTCCAGCACCTCGCCGCAGCCGGGCACCTCGCGCTCGTCGAAACCGGGCCTGCGGTGGGCGCGCAGCACCAGGCGCATTTCCTGCAGCATGTCGCGGTCGTCGTTGATGCCGGCCTCGTCGATGCCGATGGCCACCGGCACGCCGCGCCGCAACAGGGCCATGACTGGCGCCAGGCCGCTGCGCAGGCGTGCGTTGGAGCTGCAGTTGTGGCAGACGCAGCTGCCGCTGTGGGCCAGCAGCTCGATGTCCGGCGGCGTGAGCCACACCGCATGACCCAGGGTCATGTCCGGCCCCAGGGCGCCGAGGCGATGCAGGTGCTGCACGGCGGTGGTGCCGGTGCGGCGCCGGGCGTATTCCTTCTGGAAGGGCGTCTCCAGCAGGTGCATGTGCAGGGGCGCACCGGCGGCCCGCGCGTGTTCGAGCGTGCGCTGCAGGCCTTCGTCGCTCATCCAGTGCAGGTTGGCCGGTGCGTACTGGATGCGGATACGCTCGTCTTGCCGGGTGTCGGCGCGCAGGCGCTCGTGCAGGGCCAGTTGTTCGTCCAGGCCCAGGGTGAAACGCCGCAGGTGCCGGCGCAGCGCCTCGCCGACATCGCCCGGCAGGCTGGCGCAGAAGGCCTCGTCGTCGCCGTAGACGATGCGGTTCTGCTCGCGCAGCGAATAGGCGAAGGACACCCGCATGCCGACGGCCCGGTAGGCGTCGAGCACCCGGGTGCAGCCGGCATGCAGGTCTTCCAGGCCGCCGGCGAAGCGCGGGTACAGGTGCTGCACGCAGGTGATGCCCGAGGCGACCATGTCGAAGGCGCCGTACAGGGTGTCCAGATAGGCGTCCACCTCGCGTGCACCCAGGCGGCTGGCGAACCAGAGTTCCAGCGGCAGGTCGGCCGAACCCAGGGCGAGCGGCGTCAGGCCGACATGGTGATGGGCATTGACGAAGCCCGGCAGCAGCATGTGGCGCGGGAAATGGCTCACCGGGGCTGACGGGTACTGCAAGGCGAGCTGCGCGAACTCGCCGACCGCCAGCACCCGGCCATCGGCATGGGCCACTGCCGCATCTGTCAGCACCTCGGGCTGGCCGCTTTCGTCGATGCCGGTCACCAGCCAGGCCGCGCGGACGATCGCCGTGGGCATCTGCATGGCCGCCGGAGGCTCAGATCGCCATTTCGCGGTCCCAGCGCTCGACCCAGCTCTTGCGGTTCTCGGCGATGTACGCCCAGTCGGGGATGAACACATTGCCCTTGGGCGCATCCGAGGGCGTGGCCACGGTGGTGTTGGTGGGAAAGGAGAGCGAAATGTCGGCCACCTGCTTCTGCCAGGCGCCCAGCATGCCCTCGATGAAGGCATTGGCCATGGCCGGCTCCGGGCCGTTCTTCACCTTGGCGATGCCGCTGGGCATGGCCATGCCACCTTCGCGGGGCAGCACGAAATCCACCGGCGCGCCCTTGGCCTTACGCTCGATCGCGTTGTAGCCGATCATGCCGGCGATGACGCTGGCCTCGCCCTGTTCCAGCAGGTTCAGCGCCTGCGGCAGCTGGGTGTAGACGGTGAGCAGATTGGGCTTGAGCGCCTTCATCTTGCGGAATGCGGCTTCGGGCTGGTATTGGGCCTCCTTGAGCGGCTTGCCGGTTTCCAGCATGGCCGCGATCAGGAACATCGACAGCCCCTCGGTGTTCTGCAGCGAGGGGATGACGACCTTGCCCTTCATCGCCGGCTCCCACAGCGCCGCATAGCTGGGCATCTGCTTGAGCTTGCCGGTATTGAAGGCCACGCCGGTGCTGGGCTGGGTGTAGTTGGCCCACATGCCGTCCATGTGCACCGTGCCGGGCTTGAGGTGGGCCAGGCTGGGGATGTCGGCCGGATTCATCTTCTCCAGCACGCCTTCCTTCACCGCCGGGATCATGACCGGGTCGTCCATCAGCACCACCGACATGTAAGGGCGGGCCTTGTTGCTGACCATCTTTTCCAGGTTCACCAGGGAGCGGGTGCCTTCGAAGATCACCTTGCATCCGGTCTGCTTCTCGAAGACCGGGATGAGGGTGTCGATGAACGCCTTGTGGCCGCCGGCGCCGCCGACCACGATCTCGCGGCCGCGGCCCTGTCCGAGGGCCCAGCCGGGCAGCAGCAGGCTGCCGGCGGAAGCGGTCGCAAGGGCGAAACCACGGCGGCTCAGGCCGTTCTCAGTCGTCTGCATGGCACATCCTTCTCTTGGGCATGGCGCCCGGTGAACGGGGCGGCGCCGCACCGGGAGGGATCGCGGTGGCGCCAGGAATGTGCACGATTCAATAAATATCGTGCACGTTTCTTGGCTTGAGCATCTTCCGTGCCATCCGCGGCAGGGCTGGGTCTGTCGCTAATCGGACCTGAGCAGCACCGACAGCCGCCGCATCGCTGCGGTGATGGGCGCGATCACCGGCACCGCGAAACGGGGCCCGAGCGCGGCGGCGGCCTGGCCCAGCGGGCCGCCGCCGATGATCACGGCCTCTGCGCCGTCGCGTTCAATGCAGCGCGCGACCGCCTCGGCCAGCGCCTCCTCCAGCGCCCGCGGATCGGCCGCCAGCGCACGCGGCTCGCCGGGCGTCAGCTGGATGCCGGTGTATTGCGCCGCGAAGCCGTGCGCGACGGCCAGGCCGTCGATGGCGCGCACCAGCCCGGGCGTGACGGTGGCGATGCCGAAGCGGCGGCCGCCGGCTGCCGCTTCCTGCATGGAGGATTCGCAGAGCCCGATCACCGGGACCGCGCACACGGCTCGCAAGCGCCCGATGCCAGGATCGCCGAAGGCCCCGACGATCACGCCCTCGGCGGGTGTCGCTGTGGTTCGCGCATGGGCCAGCCAGGTCCGCTCCACTTCGACCGCCGAGCGTTCCAGCTCGGCCTGCTCCACGATCATCCCGGGCCCCTCACCCGCCGCCGCGCCGAGCACCCGCCAACCCGGCGCTGCCTCCAGCGCGGCGAGCCGGACCATCATCGCGGTGGTGGCGGTCGAGGTGTTGGGGTTGATCAGCAGGATGTCGCGCATGGAGTCGCATCAGCAAAGTGGTGTGCCAAGTGTGTATCCAAAAAAAAGAATGTATGGATACACGAATCGCTTGGGGCGCTAGGTACTCAGGCGGCGGCGCGCCAGTACTGCACGCCTTCCGCACCCCAGAGTTCCTGGCAGGCGGTCTCGGCTTCGGCACATACGGTGTCCATGTCGACCCGGGTCGGCAGGCCGTCCGCCACCAGCATTTCGCCTTCGACGAACACGTAGCGCACGTCCCGTCCCTGGCCGGTGTGCACCAGGTTGCCGAGAGGATTCACATGCGGCCGCAGGTGCGGACGGTTGGCGTCGAACACCACCAGGTCGGCCGCCTTGCCGAGCGCCAGGCTGCCGATCTCGTCGCCCATGCCCAGCGCGTTCGCGCCGGCCTGGGTGGCCATGTGGAAGACGTGCCTAGGCTGCCACTCGTCGTTCACGCCGCCTTCCTGCACCCGCGCGGTGGCCAGCGCCCAGCGCATCAGTTCGACCATGTCGGCATGCTGGGTGTCGGTCGCCAGGCAGATGTTGACGCCGGCCCGGGCCAGCGCAGGTGTCGGTGCCAGCCGTCCGGATGCCGCATTGCATTTGGGGATGTGCACCGCATGGGCGCCGGCCGCGGCCATGCGTTGCATGTCCTCGGGTGTCAGGTAGATGCAGTGGCCACCCATCAGGCGCTGGTTGAGCAGGCCGGTTTCTTCGAGCACCTCGGTGGAGGTGCGGCCGGTTCGCTCCTTCACCCGCTGCACCTCCACCCGGCTCTGGCCCAGGTGGGTGCTGACGGTCATGCCGTAGCGGGCCGATGCGTCCGCGATCTCGCGCAGGAAATCGTCGGAACAGGTATCGACCGCGTGGGCCGCCAGGTTGACCTTCACCCGGGGATGCCCCGCCCAGCGTTCACGCAGGGCCAGGCCGGCGTCCAGCGTGCGGCGGCCGATCGCCGGGTCGTAATGCCACTCGCCCTGCGCCACGCGGGCGAAGTCGACGTCGTGGATGCGCCAGCTCGGGCACAGGCGCAGGCCCAGCTCGACCATGGCTTCGGTCGCCACATCGGCATGCACGAAGTTGTCTCCCACCAGGGTCGAGCCGAACAGCAGCGCCTCCAGCGCGCCCAGCCGGGCCAGCGCCCGCGCCTGCTGCGGATTCAGCTGGGTGCCCTTGGGAATGCCGGGTGTGTAGGAGGGCGCGAAACCGAGGTCGGCCGCCACGCCGCGCACCATGCTCAGCATGCTGTGGGTGTGCGGATTGACCAGGCCGGGCGTGATGAAGTGCCCGGGCAGGCGCAGGGTGCGGGTGGCGGCGAAATGCGCCGGCGGATGGTCGTCCAGCCAGGCGATGCGCCCGTCCCGGATGCCCAGCGCGCAGTTACGGATCTCCGGCCGTGCCGGATCCGCGGTCAGCGCGATGGCTTCGAGTATCAGCAGGTCGAAGGCGGCGGCGGGCGCAGCGGCGCTTGGCATGGCGAAGCGGCCGCCTCAGACCCGGACTTCGCGGTTGAAGCGGTCGATGTACTCGCCGCGCCGGGGGTTGAGCTTGGCCCAGTCCACGCCGTTCATGGCGGTGATCTCGGCCATGTTCTTGGCGTAGGCCTGCAGGCCCGGGCTGAAGGCCGCCTTCGAGCTGACCGGTGCGACGAAGTAGGGCGCCGCGGCCATCTGGGTCTGCACTTCCGGGCTCAGGGCGGCGTTGATGTAGGCGGCGGCCAGGTCCGGGTTGCGGGTGTTCTTCACCACGTGCATCACGCTCTTGATGTGGATCCAGCCGGTGTCTGGCTTGGCCAGCGCCACCGGCACGCCCTTGCCCTGCAGGTCGCCCACGTTGTTGTTGTAGTGCACCGAGATGTCGATCTGGCCTTGCTGGAACAGCGTGGCCAGGGCGCCCGGGTTGCTGGCCACCGCGCTGACGTTGGGCAGCAGCTTCTTGACGAACTGGAAGGCCGGCTCCAGGTTCTCCTCGCTGCCGCCGTTGAGCCGGGCGATCTCCACCATCCAGGCCGACATCAGGGTGGAGCCCATGCCGGCGAGGCCGACGCGGCCCTTGTATTCGGGCTTGAGCAGGTCGTTCCAGGAGCGCGGCGGGTTCTTGATCTTCTCGGTGTTGTAGGCGATGCCGATGATCTGGCCGGACACGAAGGCGCCGTAGCCGCGCGGGTCCTGCAGGCCCGCGGGCACGTCCTTCAGGTTGGGGATCTTGTCGACCGGAAGCTTCTCGAAGATGTCCTGCGACAGCGCGGCCAGGTAGGGGCCTTCGTCCAGGATGATGACGTCGAAGGGCGGGTTCGCCTTGGACGCCGCCACCTTGGATACCGTGTCGACCGCCAGCGAGGGGACCAGGCTGACCGAGGCGCCGGTCGCCTTGGTGAACGCGGGCAGCAGGATGGCACGGTGGGCCGATTCCCAGGCGCCGGGATAGGTGGTCGCCGAGATCGTCTTCGATTGCGCGAAGGCCGCGCCGCCATGCCAGACCATGGGGGTGGCGGCTATCGATGCGGCGCCCTGGAGCAGGCGGCGGCGGGACAGTTCAGTGCTCATGGAGGTTTTCCTGTTCGACGGTTGGAGACGAGGGCCGGGACCAGCCAGCGCAATCTCCGTGCCCGTCGGGTCGCCGCTGGAGCGGCCTCCGTGCAGCAGGCCGCGAATACCAATGCGGTGCAGGGAATGCGTCAATTTGGATTCTTTGAATGCACCGTTTGTGCGCAAAATGAAATTGGATTGGCCACAATAAGGTGTGTGGTGAAAAACAATCGGTGGAAACCATGGCCGGCCGGGTGGCATGGTTCTTGTGTCCGGAGCCCTTCGATCAGCGGCGCATTCCGGCGCCGGTGCCCTGGAGGTCTTCCCCATGCAAGAACCCGCGAAGACGGCCGGCGTCGGCGTCACGCTCGACCAGATCCAGCACCGCTACGGCGCCAGCACCGCCGTCGAGTCGGTCTCGCTGGAGATCCCCGCCGGTCAGCTGGTCGCCCTGCTCGGCCCCAGCGGATGCGGCAAGACCACGCTGCTGCGCATCGTCGCCGGCCTGCTGCGCCAGACCTCCGGACATGTGCGCATCGGCGGCGAAACAGTGGACGCGCAGCCCACCAACGAACGCGGCGCCGGCATCGTCTTCCAGAATTACGCGCTGTTCCCGCACATGACGGTGGAGGCCAACGTCGCCTACGGCCTGCGGGCGCAGGGTGTCGCGGCGGCCGCCGCGCTGAAGACGGCGATGGAGATGCTGGCGATGGTGCGCATGGAGGCCTACGCCAGGCGTTATCCGCGCGAGCTGTCCGGCGGGCAGCAGCAGCGGGTGGCCCTGGCGCGCACCCTGGCGGTCAGGCCGCGGGTGCTGCTGCTCGACGAACCTTTCGCCGCGCTCGACAAGAACCTGCGGCTCGACATGCAGATCGAGATCAAGCGCATCCAGCGCGAGCTGGGCATCACCACGCTGCTGGTCACCCACGACCAGGACGAGGCCATGTCCATGGCCGACCGCATCGCCGTGATGAACGCCGGCCGGGTGGAGCAGTTCGACACGCCCGAGACCATCTACGACCGTCCGGCCACCCTGTTCGTGGCGACCTTCATCGGCACCGCCAACCTCATCGGCGGCCAGTTGCCGGCCCACGGCGGCGGCCCGTGCGAGATTGCCTGCGAGGGCGGCGGAAGCCTGGTGGTGGACCGCGCCGCGCCATGTTCGCGCGCCGGCAGGGTGATGGTGGCGGCACGGCCGGAACACCTGAGCCTGGCGCCGCCTTCCGCCGACGCGCTGCCTGCCACGGTGGCGATGGTGCTGCCGCTCGGGCCCTCGCTGGTCTACGAACTGCTGCTGGGCAATGGCCGCACGGTGAAGGTCACCCAGCCGCGCAATGCCGGCGAGCGGCGCTACGAGCCGGGCGAAACGGTGGGCCTCAGCCTGCGGGCGGGCTCGCCGGCAGCGGTGTTTCAGGACTGAGCGCGCCATGTCCGCCGCTGCCATGGATACCGGTCCGCGTTTCAGGTCCGCCCTGCCGCTGAGCATTCCGCTCGGCCTGTTCTTCCTCGTCTTCGTGCTGGTCCCGATGGCGCTGCTGGCCTGGGTCAGCCTGCACGAAGACAGCACGCTGAGCCGCTTCGGCTTCTCGCAATACGCCAAGTTCCTGGGCGACGGTTTCAACCTGGAGGTGCTGGGCAACACCCTGTGGCTGGGCCTGAAGGTCACGCTGCTGACGATCGCCCTGGGTTTTCCGCTCGCCTATCTGTACACGCTGGCACCGCGCCGCTGGCAGGGGCCGCTGATGCTGCTGATCGTGCTGCCGCTGCTCACCAGCTCGGTGGTCCGCACCTTCGCCTGGGTGGTGATACTGGGCCGGCAGGGCATCGTGAACATGGCCTTGCTGGAGACCGGCCTGATCGCCGAACCGCTCAAGCTGCTGTACACGCCGGCCGGCGTTTCGGTGGCCCTGGCGCAGATCGAACTGCCGCTGATGGTGCTGCCGCTGATCACCGCGCTGACCAACCTCGATCCGAACCTGCGGCAGGCCTCGCTCGCCCTGGGGCGGGCCACTGGCGCACCTTCTTCAAGGTGACGCTGCCGCTGTCGATGCCGGGGCTGCTGGCCGGTGCGCTGCTGGTGTTCGCGTCGGCCGTGAGCGCCTTCGTCACCCAGACCCTGGTCGGCGGCGGCCAGCAGATGTTCATGCCCTTCTACATGTACCAGCAGGCCATCCAGGCCGGCAACTATCCCTTCGCCGCGGTCATCGCGGTGCTGCTGCTGGCCTGCGTGCTGGCGGTGGTGGTCTTCATCAATGCGCTGGGGCGCCGCAGCCGGGGGTTCGTCCATGCCTGATGTTTTCGTGTCCGGCCAGCCGGCCCCGGCCCTGCCCACCGGGCGCGGCGAGTCCTGGCGCGGCGGGCTGGAGCGGCGCTCCTTCGCCCTGGCGTTCGGCCTGCTGGGCCTGCTGGCGGCGGTGTTGCTGCTGGCGCCGACGGTGGTGGTGCTCATCACCTCCTTCACCAGCGGCTATTCGCTGAAGTTCCCGCCGCCGGGGTATTCGGCGCGCTGGTATTCGGCCCTGTGGAACGAGTCGCCCGAGCTGATCGAGGCCTTCGTGCTCTCGCTGGAACTGGCGGCCGTCGCCACCGCCGCCTCGGTGGTGCTGGCGGTGGCGGCGGCGCTGGCGCTGGCACGGCGCCGGGAGGCCTGGGCACGCACTTTCGAGGCGGTGCTGCTGTCGCCGCTGATGCTGCCTTCGCTGGCCATCGGGCTGTCGCTGCTGATGCTTTTCAACCTGGCCGGCACCGGCCTGTCGTTCTGGACCCTGGTGCTGGGGCATGTCGCCATCACCACGCCCTACATCCTGCGGACCACCTCGGCCAGCCTGCTGCAGATGGACGGCGCGCTGCTGGAAAGCGCGCGTTCGCTGGGCGCGCGGCCGGTCTATGTCTTTCGCACGGTGACGCTGCCGCTGATCTCGCGCGGCATCCTGGCGGGCGCCTTCATCGGTTTCATGTATTCCTTCGACAACGTGGCCGTGTCGCTCTTCCTGTCCGACGCACGCAGCGAGGTGCTGCCGATCCGCATGTGGCACATCATCGAATCCAACCTCGATGTGCGCGCCGCGGCGGTTTCCGGTGTGCTGATCGCCGCCACGCTGGTGCTGATGGTGGTGATGGAGCGGGTGGCCGGCATCTCGCGCCAGTTCCGGTGAGCCGGGCCTCTTCCCTCGATCCAGGAGCTTTTCGATGAGCGAGAAACGAACCCTGCTGCGCAATGCACGGGCCCTGCTGGGCGACACGCTGGCGTACGACGGCCAGGCGCTCGACGTGCTGGTGGAGGGCGAACGCATCGCGGCCCTGGCGCCCGCCGGAACCCTGTCCGGCGCCGAGCTGGAGATCGACCTGAGCGAGCGCCTGCTGGTGCCCGGCCTGGTCAACGGCCACCAGCACTCGCACGAACACTTCCAGCGCGGCCGCACCGAAAACCTGCCGCTGGAACTGTGGATGCACCTGGTGCGCACCCGCATACCGGTGGCGCTGACGCCGCGCCAGGTCTACCTGCGCACCATGCTCGGCGCCATCGAATCCCTGCGCACCGGCTGCACCACGCTGGTCGACGACATGGCGCTGGGCGGCGCCATCCAGCGCGAGAACATCGACGCGGCCATGCAGGCCTATGAAGACGCCGGCATCCGGGCGCTGATGGGTTTCGCCATGATGGACAAACCCATCGTCGACAACTTCCCCTTCGTGCAGCAGCACTTTCCGCCGGAGCTCGCGGCCGAGCTCCGGGCCGCCCCGCGGCCCGCGGCGCAGGACTGCCTGGACCTGGTGCGGGAGCTGGCCAGGGACCGCCACCCGCAGTCCCGCCGGGTCGGCGTGCTGGTGTCCGCATCGGCGCCGCAGCGCTGCAGCGAGCCCTTCCTGCACCAGGTGCGCGCCCTGGCCGACGAGCTGGCCCTGCCGGTCATCACCCATGTGCAGGAGACGCGCCTGCAGGTGGTCACCGCGGAGTTGTTCTACGGCTGCCCGATGGTCGAATACCTGGACCGCATCGGTTTCCTGAAACCCGCCACCAGCCTGATCCACGCGGTGTGGCTCAACCCGCGCGAAATCGACGCGCTGGCCCGCAGCGGCGCCACCGCGCAGCACAACCCCTGGAGCAACCTGCTGCTGGGTTCGGGCGTGCAGCCGGTGCGCGAGCTGCTGGACGCGGGGGTCAACGTCAGCCTGGGGTCGGACGGCTCCTGCTCCACCGTTACCGTGAACATGCTCAATGTGCTGGGCAGCGCGGCGGCGGTGTCCAAGCTGCGCGGCGACGATTTCGGCCGCTGGCTGTCGGCGCGCGAGGCCTTGCAGGCGGGCACGCTGGCCGGCGGCCGGGCGCTGGGTTTCGGCGAATCGCTGGGTTCGCTGCGGGTGGGCGCCATCGCCGACCTGGTGGCCTATCGCACCGACACGGTGACCTTCGCCCCGCTCAACGATCCGCTGCGCCAGCTGGTCTACGCCGAGCGCGGCGCCGGACTCGATTTCTCGATGGTGGCCGGCGAGGTGGCGATCCGCGCCGGCCGCCTGACCCGCATCGACGAAGCCGCGCTGCTGCGCGAGGTGGCGGACGAATTCCGCGAGCTGGCCGGGCGCTACTCCGAGGCCGAGGCTTCGGTGGCGCCCATCCTCGAAGCGGTCGAGGCCATCTACCGCCGCTCGCTCGCCACCGCCATCGCGGCCGACACCCACACCGCACGCCTGCCATGAGCCATACCCGCGACTTTTCCGGATACCGCTGGAACTACCCGAGCCTGCGCTGGCCCGGCGACGCCGGCCTGGCGCTGTCCTTCGTGCTCAACGTGGAGGAGGGCGCCGAGTTCTCCCTGAGCGCGGGCGACGAGCGCAACGAGGGCCGGCACGAGGTCAACCACGAGATCGTCGGCGTGCCCGACCTGTGCATGGAAAGCCAGTTCGAATACGGCGCCCGGGTCGGCTACTGGCGCATCACCCGCATGCTGATGGACGCCGGTGTTCCCCTCACCCTCAACGCCTGCGGGCGCGCGCTCGAAGCCACGCCCTGGATCGCCGGCGACGCGGTCGAACAGGGCTTCGAGATCTGCTGCCACGGCTGGCGCTGGGAGTCCCACGCCGGCATGCAGGAGGCCGAAGAGCGCGAACGCATCGCACGCACGGCGGCGACGGTGACACGCCTGACCGGCCGTGCGCCGGTGGGCTGGCACACCAAGTCCTCGGCCTCGCCGAACACCCGGCGACTGCTGGCCGAGCATGGCGGTTTCCTCTACGACAGCGACGCCTACAACGACGACCTGCCGTATTACCTGGCGGTGGCGGGCAGGCCGCACCTGGTGCTGCCCTATGCCTTCGACACCAACGACATGCGCTTCTTCGACAGCTTCGCCTATGTGCGCGGCGACGATTTCGCCGATTACGCCATCGACGCCTTCGAATGCCTGCTCGAAGAATCGCGCCACGCGCCGCGGATGATGTCCATCGGCCTGCACACCCGCATCATCGGCCGGCCGGGGCGCATCGGCGGGCTGCGCAAACTGCTGGCGCACATCGCCGGCCGGCAGGGTGTCTGGTGCGCCACCCGCGAGCAGATCGCCCGGCACTGGCTGGCCACGGTGCCGCCGGATGCCCTCGCCACGGGAGGCCGGCCATGAACCGGCCGCTCGACGAGCACACCGCCCTGGCGCTGGCGGCGCGGGTTTCGGCCGGCAGCCTGAGCGCGGTCGAGGTGGCGCGCTTTTTCATCGAACGGGTGGAGCGGCTCAATCCCGCGCTCAACGCCATCGTGCAGTTCGACGCGGGCCTGGTGCTGGCCGAAGCCGCGTCGGTGGACCGCCGGCTGGCGGCCGGCGAAACCCTGCCCCTGGCCGGCGTGCCCTTCACCGTGAAGGACAACCTGTGGGTCGGCGGCCGGCGTGTTTCGCAGGGCTCGCGCCTGTTCGAAGACTTCATCGCGCCGCGCGACGCCTGGGCGGTGGCCCGCCTGCGTGCGCTGGGCGGCGTGGTGCTGGGCATCACCAACTGTTCGGAGTTCGCCTGCAAGGGCGTCACCGGCAATCTCCTCTACGGCACCACCCGGCATCCGCTCGACCTCTCGCTGACGCCGGGCGGCTCCTCCGGCGGTGCGGCCGCGGGCCTGGCCGCCGGACTGGGGCTGCTGGCCTTGTGTACCGACGCGGGGGGCTCCACCCGGCGCCCGGCCGCGCACACGGGCCTGGTCGGCTTCAAGGCCAGCACCGGGCTCATCCCGCATCCCTGGGGATTCACCGAACCGAATTTCGGGCTGTCGGTGGTCGGCATCCTGGCGCGCAACGCGGCCGACTGCGCCTTCGTGTTCGACCGGCTGCTGGCCTACGACGCCAACGACCCGGCGGGCGTACCCATCGCGGCAGGGCTGGAGGTGTCGGCCGCACCGCCGCTCCAGCGCTCGACCCTGCGGCTGGCCTGGAGCGCGCGCCTGGGCTGCGACTTCGCGGTGGACGAGGACGTGGCCCGTCAGCTGGCGCGGCAGGTCGAGGCCTTGCGCGCCGATGGCTGGTCCATCGCGGACGCCGACCCGCCCTGGCCGGAGGCGGTGCGGGAATATCCGCTGATCGTGCTGCAGCAGGCCGGCCTGTTCGCCCTGTATGGCGAGCGCCTGGCCGATGCCCGCGAACGCATCGATCCCGACCTGGTGGCCCAGATCGAGACCGGCGCTACGGTCACCCCGGCGCAGGTCGCCCGTGCGCTGCGGCTGAAGGAGAAGATCGGCCAATGCCTGGCGAACTTCTTCGACTCGTACGACCTGCTCTTGTGCCCGACCACGCCGGTGACCGCCTGGCCTGTTGACCAGCTGGGGCCTCCCGTCATCGGCGGACGGCCCGCCGGCCCGCGGGGCCATGCCGCTTTCACGCCCCTGTTCAACTACTGCGGCGTGCCGGCCTGCTCGGTGCCCGCCGGCCTGGTGGACGGCTTGCCGGTCGGGCTGCAGGTGATCGGCCCGCGCATGGAAGACGCGCGGGTGATGGCCTTCGTCTGCGCAGTGGAAGCGCTGCTGTCCAGGCCCGCTCCTTGATTCAGGGCGCACCTTCGGCCGGTGCGGCCTGGAAGACGTCTTGCAGTGCATCGGCGAGCCTGGCCGCGGTGGCGGCGTCGGCCAGCGCGGGAAACTCCTGGGCCAGCTTGTTCGACACCTTGCCGCCGTTGTCGCGCACCGATCGGACGATGCGGTCGATGTCGGTATCCGGTCCTTCGATGACCTGCTTGACGCGCTCGCGCGCCAGCCGAAGGCTGCGCAGGTAGCCGGCTTCCTTGCGCATCTCCTGCTCGATGGTCACGCGCACGATGTCGGCGATGTACTCGACGTGGTCGGTGAGCTCGGGGTAACGCCAGGCGTGCAATGCGTCCGCGTAGCCTTCGAACTGCAGGTTGTAGCGCACGCCATCCTCCGCCAGCTGCTCCGGTCCGAAACGCCAGGCGTCGGTGTAGCGGCGCATCAGCGGCTGCGAGAACAGTTCGAGCACCTGGTCGTAGCCGCGGCGCTTGATCACCGAACTGGTGATGGTCGCCGACACGGGCAGGATGAAAGGCTCGGGGACGGCGCCGTCCCGCCGCAGCACGTCGTTGACCAGGAAACGCGAAATGCGTCCGTTGCCGTCGGACATGGGGTGGACATAGACGAAGCCGAACGACAGCACGGCGGCGCGGACCAGGGCCGAGCCGCCGGCGGTCCGCTCGGCGCAGTCGCGCAATCCCGACAGCAGCTGCGGCACATCGTCCCAGTGGGGCGCGATGTAGTGCACGACCTCGCGGAACCCTTCAACCTCGCCGACGAAGACCGGTGAGCGCCGCACGCCGTAGCGCGTGGCGCGCGGCCCCAGGATCTCGGCCTGCAACTCGCTCAAGGACGCCTGGGACAAGGGATCCTCATGGCGGCCGCACCAGCGCTCCATCACGGCGGCGAAACGCCGCACCCGGTCGATCTGCTGCTCCTCGTGCTCGATCGCGAAGCTGGCCCGGCTTTCCTTGATGGTGAGCCAGACGGCGCTGCGCTGCAGGATGTCCGCGCCGAATTCCGCCTCGAGGGCCGCCAGATGCTCCGCGCATGCATAGCGCTCGGCCTGCCGGACCGCTGGCGTACGCAGCACCACCGGGCAGAAGTCGCGCGAGCCGGGCAGGTTGTCGCGCACCCGCCATCGCTGGTTGTTGGTCGATCGGGAGGACGTGAGGTAGCGCTCCTCATCGAGCGCGCTCACATAGTTGCCGGCCGCGACGCCCGCAAAGTCGAGTACCCGTCCTGTGAGGTACTCGTAGAAGAAGCCGGCGCGTCGGGCATATTGCCCCGTAGGCTCGGCTGCAATCCATGCCTCCAGTTCGACGGCCGGGGCGGCATCGAACAATCGTGCGAGGAATTCGAGGTGAACGCCCTCGTGTTTGAGTGCGAAGGTGAGGTGGCCCGCCAGCGACGCCGCGGGGCGAGTTGCCGGGGGATACTGCTCGTGGACGTAGCCGTTTTCGCGTAGCGTCGTGCGGGATCTGCCGATGGCACTGTCCGTGCGAAATGCCTGGACCGCGTCGATGGCGTACTGCTCAGCCAACCACCGGTACCCAATCCAGTCGGGCATAAAAAAAGGGGCGGCAGCCCATAAAACGATTAGAAGTCCTGGATTTTGATTAAATCCGGACTTCTCTGCAAGATTTCGATTAAATCGCCCCGGCGTCCGACTTTTTCTGGACGTCGCCGACGGGGCAGACCGCTATTCGGCCCGGATGTCGTTTTCTTTCACGATGTCGCGCCACCGGTTGAAGTCGTCGGTGGTCATCTTCTTCAGATGCTCCGGCGTGCCGCCGCCGGGGTTCTCGCCGCGGTCCGCGATGGTCCTGACGAGGGCCGGATCCTTCAGCGAGGCGTTCAGCGCGGTGTTGAGCCTTTCCACGATGGGCGCGGGCAGGCCGGGCGGGCCGTAGAGGCCGATGAAGGCCAGGATCTCGAAGTCCTTCAGGCCCAGTTCGGTGGCGGTCGGAACATCCGGCAGGCTGGGCACCCGCTTCGCGCTGGTCACCATCAGCGGACGCAGCTGGCCCGATTTGACGAAGGGCGACACCACCGAGGCGGCATCGAACAGGCCGCTGACCCGGCCGGCGATCACGTCGATGATGGCCGGTCCGCTGCCCTTGTAGGCCACGTGGGTCATGGTCGGTTTGCCGATACGGTCGCGCATCAGCTCCATGGTGACGTGGGTCAGGCTGCCGGCGGCACTCGATGCGTAGTCGACCCCGCCGCGGGTCTTTTCCTGGGCCTTGATCCAGCTGACGTATTCGCCGAAGGTGTGCACCGGCATGTTCGCCGGGACCACCAGCACCAGGGCCGATTCGAGCATCAGGCCGATGGGCGTGAACTTCAGCGGGTCGACCATCGCCGTGTTGCGGTAGGTGTGCGGGTTGATGCACATCGCGCCGTTGCCGGCCAGCAGGCGGTAGCCGTCCGGCGGCGCCTTCATCACATAGTCGGCACCGATATTGCCGCCCACGCCGGCGCGGTTGTCGATCACCACCGATTGGCCCAGGGCGCTTTGCAGGCCGGCGGTGATCATGCGGCCGCCGAAGTCGGTCTGGCCGCCGGGCGGGTAGCCGACGATGATGGTGATGGGCTTGCTCGGATAGGCCGATTGCGCCCAGGCCGAGGGCGCCATCGCCGTCATGCCGGCGACGAAGGCGCCGCCGCCCCATGCCAGCGCGCCGCGCCGCGAGATTTGATTGCTGTCCATTCGAATGTCTCCCCCGATCCCGGGTGTGTTTATGAAAACCGGCTCAGCGCGGTGCGCTGGCCTCCCACAGGCCGTTGAGGTAGACCGCGCCCAGCGCGCGGTCGAACAGGCCGTAGCCGGGCTTGCCGGTTTCGCCCCAGATCATGCGGCCGTGGTCCGGCCTGAAATGGCCGGTGAAACCGACCTCGCGGTAGGCCCGCACGATGGCCGCCATGTCCAGCGAACCGCAGGCCGACAGATGCGCGGTTTCCTCGAAATCGCCGTCCGGATCGACCTTCACATTACGCAGGTGCGCGAAGTGGATGCGCCCCATGCCGCCGAACTCACGCACCAGCGCCTCCACGTTGTTCTGCGGGCCGGCGCCGAGCGAACCCGAACAGAGCGTGATGCCGTTCTCGGGCACATCGACGATCTTCAGGATGCGCGCCAGGTCGTCGCGGTTGCTGACGATGCGGGGCAGCCCGAACAGCGGCCGCGGCGGGTCGTCCGGGTGGATCGCCATCTTCAGCTGCAGCTCCTGGGCCACCGGAATGACGGCCTTGAGGAAATACGCCAGGTTGTCCCGGTACTGCTCGACCGACATGCCCTGGTACTCGGCCAGCAGCGCCTTCATTTGCGCCGGCTGGAAACTCATGTCCCAGCCGGGCAGGGACATGCCCTGGTCGAGGTCGATCTTCTCCAGGTCCTCGATGCTGAAGGACAGGCAGGTCGAGCCGTCTTCCAGCGTCTTGGACAGCGAGGTGCGTGTCCAGTCGAACACCGGCATGAAGTTGTAGGCGACCACCTGGATGCCGGCCTGCGCCAGGTGGCGCAGGGTCTGCTGGTAGTTGGCGATGTAGCGGTCGCGGCCGGGTTTGCCGAGCTTGATGTCCTCATGCAGCGCGACCGATTCGACGACTTCGAACTTCAGCCCCGCGGCTTCGATCCTGTGCTTGAGCGCCTGGATGCGGTCCAGCGGCCACACCTCGCCGACCGGCACGTCGTGCAGGGCGGACACGATGTTGCTCATGCCGGGAATCTGGCGGATGTAGGCCAGCGGGATCGGGTCGGTTTCGCCGTACCAGCGGAAAGACATCTTCATGGGGCTTCCTGGGTTCTCCAAATTGGTTGGACCAAATGTAGATTGGTGAACCAAAAGTCATGCACATGGTTTACCACTAAGCCCCGCGCTATCATCCCGCCGATCTTTTCGAGAAGCACCGAATGCCCGCCCAGTCAAAGGCTGCCGACAGCCCTTCCACACCGCTTGCCGGCCATAGAACCGAGGTGGACCGGTCCTACCGCGGTCTGGCCAATCAGGTGCTGGAGCTGATCGCCGCGGGTGAGTTCAAGAGCGGTGATCGCCTGCCCGCCGAGCGTGCGCTGGCCGAGCGTTTCAAGGTCAGCCGCACCTCGGTGCGTGAAGCCATCATTGCGCTGGAGGTGAACGGCACGGTGGAGGTGCGGGGCGGCTCCGGCATCTACGTGTGCCCGCCGAACGTGCGCCTGGCTTCCTTCGAATTCGCCCAGGGGCCCGGCCCCATCGAGGCCTTGCGGGCACGGGCATTGATCGAATCGGAGGTGGCCGCCCAGGCCGCGGCGGACCGCAAGGACGGCGACCTGGACGCCATCTTCGCCACGATCGCCGACATGCGCGACCACATGCAGGACAAGGCCGGCAACGAGGCGGCGGACCGGGAATTTCACCTCGCCATCGCCGGCGCCACCGGCAACAAGGTCCTGGTGCAGGCGGTCGCCGCCATCTGGGACGGCTCGCGCAGCAGCCAGCTGTGGACCCGGATGGAGCAGCATTTCTCGTCGCTGGAAATGCGCTCGGCCAGCCTGGCCGATCACCAGCGGATCTTCGATGGCATCCTGGCCCGGGATCCGGATCAGGCCCGCGCGGCGATGCGGGGACACCTGGAGCGGGTGATCCGCGAATTCACCCAGGCCTGGCGCTGACCCTTAGGAGCCTGGGCGGCAGAAGTCGCCGGCTGCAAACCGGCCGCAGCGGTCCATTTTTCACCGTCTCCTTGACCAATAGCTGCGGCTATTGGCCGGCGGATCCGGCAAAAACTGTCCTCGCTGGGGCCGGTTTTTGCTTCGGCGCCTTCTGCCGCCCAGGCTCCTAAAAGACCGGCGCCATCCGGCGCACCGTGGCCTGGATCGGATCCGGGATGTCCGCCAGCGCGCTGCCGTCGTGGCTCACCTGGATGTGCATGTGGCTCATCACCATGGAGCCGTACATGGTGGCGAAGGCGGTGTTCTTGGCATCGAGCCCGGTGGCCACCCGCACGATGTTCTCGGGCAGGGCCAGCAGCGTCGGGTCGAACATCACCCAGCGGTCGCCCAGCCAGGCTTCGACGACGGCGTGGAAGTCCTGCGGCGGTTCCTCGAAGTGGCAGTAGCCGCCGACCAGCCGCGCGGGGATGTTGAGCGCGCGGCAGAAGGTGATGGCCAGGTGGGCGAAATCCCGGCACACGCCGGCCTGCTGGGTGTAGGCGTCCAGCGCGGTGGTGGTGGAGTGGCTGGTGCCGATCTCGTAGGCGATGTTGTGGCGGATCCAGTCGCAGATGTAGTCGACCCGCGCGCGGCCGCGCGGCACCTGGCCGAAGAGGCGCTGGGCTTCCTGGCTCATGGTGTCCGATGGGCAGAAGCGGCTGGGCATCAGGTAGGGCAGGACATGGTCGGGGAGCTGGGCGACTTCGGATTCATGGTCCAGGCCGCGGTCCGGTCGGCTGATCTGCACGGTGGCGTCGTAGCGCAGCTGCAGGATGCCGGGCTGCACGTTGCAGCGGAAGATGCGGTTGCCGGTGGCCGGCTCCCAGCTGGTCTGCAGCGGGATGAAAGGGCGGACGGCCAGGCTCTCGTGCGTCACATGCTGGTCGGGGCTGAAGGCGCACTGGATCGCGAAGATGAAGTGGGACGGACTCAAGACCTCGTATTCCAGCTCGCAGCGCAAGAGGGTCTGGGGCGGCGAAATGATTCCGGGCATGGGGGCTTTCGTGGGCTCGGCGTAGAGGGAGACCACGCACAACATGTGCCAGCTTGCCCGCACCGGGCCGCACCGGGTGTCAGCCGCAGGCGGGTCTGCTTGCCATCGAAGCCCGCCCTAGGTGGCGTGGCGGCTCAGCACCAGTTCGGCCGCGGCGGCGGCCAGCTGCTTCTGCGCCCGGGTGCCCAGCCGGGGCTGGCCCATGGCGACCTGCGGCCAGAAGGCGGCGCCCTTGACCAGGCTCTCCAGCTGCTGCACCACCAGGGCCGCATCGCCGGGCCGCAGGCGGCCGTCCTGCTGCGCGGCCTGTATCCAGGTGAGCAGGGCGTTCTCCTTCTGCGCCAGGCGGGCCAGCATGTCCTGCGCTCTCTCGGGCGTGTGGATGGTGGCGGCGATGGCCACCCGCGCCAGGTCGATGAAGTCTTCGCCGGACAGCATCGCCACCTTGCGCAGCAGCAGGGCCGCGAGCTGCTGCTGCAGCGGCCGGTCGGGCCGGTAGGCCAGGTCGAGGGTGGTGGTGCTGCGGTCCCAGAGCTGCATCAGGATCTCGGCGAAGAGCTCGTCCTTGCTGGAGAAATGGTTGTAGAGCGTGCGTTTGGAGACCTCGGCGCTGGCGGCGACCCGGTCCATGCTGGTGGCCTCGAAGCCGTGGGCACGGAACTCCGCGACGGCTGCCTGCACGATGGCGGCGCGTTTGCGGTCGGTCAGGCGTTGGGTGCTCATCGCCGAAATTTTACACCGGTGGGTTTACTTTCAAGAAAGTGAAAACTACACTCATCGGTGTACTTCCACGCAGCAATGCCTTTTTCGCCATGGCCTGTCTTTCGATCTCCGCCTGCAGCCGCCCGCCGCTCCACCGCGATTCGCCGCAGATGCGGGGCGGGCGCTTCCGCAACGTCGTGGCCGCCCGGCAGCCCGGCTGGCGCGAGACACTCAAGATCATCTGGCGCTTCGCCTTCCGCAAGCCCCGCGACACGGTGCCCGCGCAGGCGATTCCGGTGCAGCCGCTGAGCGCTGCGCAGCTGCAGGCCGCCCCCAACGGCAGCCTGTACCGGCTCGGCCACTCCACCATGCTGCTCAAGCTGGCCGGCGGCTTCTGGCTGACCGACCCGGTGTTCTCCGAACGCGCCTCGCCGGTGCAGTGGGCCGGCCCCCGGCGCTTCCATGCGCCGCCGATCGACCTGGACGAACTCCCGCCGATCGAAGGCGTGATCCTCTCGCACGACCACTACGACCACCTGGACCACGCCGCCATCCTGGCGCTGGCGCCCAAGGTGCGGCATTTCGTGGTGCCGCTGGGCGTGGGCGAACGCCTGGTCGCCTGGGGCGTGGATGCTTCCAAGGTGCAGCAGCTGGACTGGTGGCAGTCCACCGAAGTGGCCGGCGTGCGCCTGGTCGCCACGCCGGCCCGGCATTTCTCCGGCCGCAGCCTGCGCGACCGCGACCGCACGCTGTGGGCGTCCTGGGTGATCCTGGCCGACGGCCTGCGGCTCTTCTTCAGCGGCGACACCGGCTACCACGCGGGCTTCGCCGAGATCGGCCAGCGCCACGGCCCCTTCGACGTGACCATGGTGGAAACCGGCGCCTACGATCCGCTGTGGCCGGACGTGCACATGCAGCCCGAGGAGAGCCTGCAGGCCCATCTGGACCTGCGCGGCCACACCCTGCTGCCGATCCACAACGGCACCTTCGACCTGGCCCTGCATGCCTGGAACGACCCCTTCGACCGCATCGTGGCGCTGGCCGAGGCGCGCGGCGTGCCGGTGCTCACGCCCACCATGGGCGAGCCGGTGCTGCTGTCGCATCCGGAGCCGACCGCGCGCTGGTGGCGCCCGCTCACCGCCGCATAGCCGACACCAGGAAATCGACCAGGGCCTGCGTCCTCGCGCTGCGCCCCTTGCGGGTGGGCACCAGCACCACCACCGGTGCGCTGCCCAGGGCCCAGTCGGCCATCACCCGCTCCAGCCGGCCGGCGGCCACGGCCTCGGCGGCATCCCATTCGGAGCGCAGCACGATGCCCATGCCGTCTTCCGCCCACTGGCGGGCCACGCCGCCGTCGTTGGTGATGTAGGCGGGGCGGATGCGCAGGGTCTCGGCCTTGCGGCCGTCGCCGCCGGCCGGGCGCATGTGCCACAGCGTCACGTCCTCGTCGTTCTCGCGGATGCAGATGCAGGCGTGGCTGTGCAGTTCGGCCGGACTGCGCGGCCTGCCGTGCTCGCGCAGGTAGGCAGGGCTGGCGCACAGCCAGCGTTCGTTGGCCGCCAGCGGGTGGCCCACCCAGGAGGAATCGCGCACCGTGCCCACATGCACCACCGCATCGCAGTCGTGGCGGTCGGGCCAGGGTGTCTCGCGCAGGTCGAGCTGCAGCTGCAAGGCGGGATGCAGCCTGGCGAAGCGCGCGATCAGCGGCGCGATGTGGGCCCGGCCGTAGCCGAAGGGGGCGGCGATGCGCAGCCGGCCGGTCAGGCGCCGGTCGTCGCGCAGCAGCGACTCGTGCAGGCCGTCGAGCCGCTGCAGCAGCTCCTGCGCCTCGCGGCCCAGGCGCTCGCCCTCGGAGGTCAGCTGCAGCCTGCGTGCGCTGCGGCTGGCCAGCGCCAGGCCGAGCGTGGCTTCGAGCTTGCGCAGCCGCATCGACAGCGCCGGCGGGGTCACGCCCAGCGAGCGCGCCGCGGCGCTGAGCGAGCTTTCGTGCAGCAGCGCTGCGGCCAGGCGGAGGTCTTCGATCTGCATCATTCAGCGGAGCTTAATCATTGATGACCCGAACGTGAACTGCACGCAGGGCCTCCAGGGCCTAGAGTACGGGCATGCACCCGTCCACGCTCCTTACCCTCGACACCCCCGCCGCCATCGTTTCGCTGCCCCGCATGCAGCGCAACATCGAACGCATGCAGCAGCGCGCCGACGCCCTGGGCGTGCGTTTCCGGCCGCACGTCAAGACCAGCAAATGCGCCGAGGTGGTGGCCGCCCAGCGCGCGGCGGGCGCGGCCGGCATCACCGTGTCCACGCTGAAGGAGGCGGATCAGTTCTTCGCCCAGGGCGTGAGCGACATCCTCTACGCCGTCGGCATGGCGCCGCACCGCCTGGCCCATGCGCGGGACCTGCGCCAGCGCGGCTGCGCGCTGCAGATCCTGACCGACAGCGTCGAGGGTGCCCGGGCCATCGTCGACCATGGCCGCGAACACGGCCATGTCTTCGAGGTGCTGATCGAGATCGACACCGACGGCCACCGCTCCGGCATCCGGCCCGATGACGAGCTGCTGCTCTCGGTCGGGCGGGTGCTGCACGATGGCGGCATGCGGCTGGCCGGCGTGCTCACCCACGCCGGATCGAGCTACGAGCTGCACACCCCGCAAGCCCTCGCGGCGCTGGCCGAGCAGGAGCGCGCCGGCTGCGTGCTTGCGGCCCGGCGGCTGCGCGCCGCCGGCCTGCCCTGCGCGGTGGTGTCGGTGGGCTCCACCCCGACCGCGCTGGAGGCCGCCTCGCTCGAAGGCGTGACCGAGCTGCGGGCCGGTGTCTATGTCTTCTTCGACCTGGTGATGCGCAACGTGGGTGTCTGCAGCCAGGAGGACATCGCCCTGAGTGTGCTGACCACCGTCATCGGCCACCAGGCCGACAAGGGCTGGGCCATCGTCGATGCGGGCTGGATGGCCATGAGCCGCGACCGCGGCACCGCGAAGCAGGCGCGCGACTACGGCTACGGCCAGGTCTGCGATATCGACGGGCTGCCGCTGGAGGGTTATGTGCTGTCCGGCGCCAACCAGGAGCACGGCATCCTGTCGCACGAAGGCGCGCCGGACGCGGACATCGTGGCGCGTTTTCCCACCGGCACCCGGCTGCGCATCCTGCCCAACCATGCCTGCGCCACCGGTGCGCAGTTCACCGCCTACGAGGCCCTGGCGGCCGATGGCGGCGTGGCGCGCTGGCCGCGCTTTCACGGCTGGTGAGGCGGCTCAGCTCAGGCGCACCTTGGTGATGCGGCCCACCAGGCGCCAGCGGGCGATGTCGGCGCGCAGGTGGGCCTCGTATTCGTCCGGCGAGGAAGCCTGGGCCTGCAGGCCCAGGCTGGCCAGGCGCTGGCGGGTGTCGGGCGCCGTCACCAGGCTGGAGATGTCCTGCGCCAGCTGCCTGACGGTGGCGGGCTGCATGGTGCGGGGCGCGATCACCCCCAGCGTGCCGGTGAATTCGAAGCCCGGCAGCACCTGGGCGACCGAGGACACGCCCGCGGCGTCGGCCACCACACGCTGCCCCATCAGCCCGATCAGCCGCAACGGACCTTTGCGGGTTTCCGCGACGGAAGCCGCCAGGCCGCGAAACAGCACCTGCACCTGGCCGGTGGCGACCACCTTCTCGGCGGCGTCGTAGGTCGGCACGGGCACATGCTCCAGCTTCACGCCGGCCTCGTAGCCCATGGATTCCGCCGCCAGGTGCGAGCCGGTGCCCACGCCGGGGCTGACATAGCGCATCGGGGTCCTGGCATCCAGCGCATGGGCGATCAGCTCCGCCACGGTGTGCACCGGCAGCGCGGGATTGACGAAGATGCCGTATTCGAAGGTGGCCAGCTCGCACACCGGCGCCAGGTCGGCCAGGGTGGAGTAGGGCAGGGCCGGCCGCAGCGCCGCGTTGATGCCCAGGGAGGGCGAGGCCAGGCCGATGCGGTTGCCGTCCGGGCTGCCCTTGATGACGGCCAGCGCGCCGCTGACCGCGCCCGAGGCGAACTGCAGCGCCACGCGATGGCGCCAGCGCAGGCTCATGGCCTCGGCCAGCACGGCGGCCGAAACGCCCAGCGGCGCATCGCGGCTGCCGGGCACGATCAGCTCCGTGGGGCGCGCCGCGCGCACGGCGCCCGATTGCGCGCCCGCCTCTGAACAGCACAGGCTGGCCAGTGCTGCCAGCGCGGCGCGGCGGCTCGGATCGGATGGGGGCATGGTCACCTCTGCGGGAGAAACTCCGGCCCCACTATAGACGCGTGTCCATCGCCGCCAGCCCAAAGGCACCTCGGCCGAAATTGCAGGCGGCCACGGGCGATGCCGGCCGAGCGCGCATCAGGGCCGGCCTGCGTCAGCTTGTCGCGCCGGACTACACGATGCCGGGCGATATGGACGCGTTTTCCGCCCCGGCAGGGAACACCATGCGAGCCTCATAACAAGAGGACTCTTCCATGACCAACGACACCATCGCGGCGACGGCCCGCACACCGGGATACGAGGCACCCGGCGTGATATCCACCACCGGCGGCGCATCCGCCAGCGCCGTCTCCTGGGGCGCCATCCTCGCCGGGGCCGCGGCGGCCGCGGCGCTGTCGTTGATCCTGCTGGTGCTGGGCGCGGGCCTGGGCGCCGCATCGGCCTCGCCATGGGCCAGCCGCGGCGCCGACGCGGGAACCATCGGCATCGGCGGCATCCTTTGGATCACCATCACCGGGCTGCTGGCTTCGGGCCTGGGCGGCTATCTGGCCGGCCGGCTGCGCACCAAGTGGGTGTCGGTGCATACGGACGAGGTCTACTTCCGCGACACCGCCCACGGCTTCCTGGCCTGGGCGGTCGCCACGCTGGTGACGGCAGCGGTGCTCACCTCGGCCGTCGGTTCGGTGGTCGGTGCCGGTGCGCAGGCCGGCGCCGCCGTGGCCGGTGGTGCCGCCACGGCCGCCACCGCCGCCACGGCAGGCGCCGCCACCGCGGGTGCCAACGGCAACCCCAGCCAGGCGTCGCTCGGTACCGGCTACTACGTCGATGCGCTGTTCCGCAAGGCTGCAGCCGCGCCGGCCCCCGCCGTGGAAGGCCAGCCCGTGACCGCCGCCGCACCCGCGCCGGTGCCGGCCACGAACGATGCCCAGTCCTCGGCCGCCACCGCCGCCGAAGTCACCCGCATCTTCGCCAACAGCATCCGCACCGGCGACCTGCCGGCGGACGACGTCCGTTATGTCGGCCAGCTGGTCTCGCAACGGACCGGCCTCAGCCAGCAAGACGCCGAGAAGCGCGTGACCGACATCTACGCCCAGGCCAAGAAGAAGATCGCCGACACGGCCACCGCCGCCAAGGAAGCCGCCGACAAGGCCCGCAAGGCATCCGCCTATACGGCCCTGTGGCTCTTCATCTCCCTGCTCATCTCCGCTTTCGCGGCCAGCTACGCGGCGACCTTCGGTGGCCGCCAGCGCGATCTTTGAACCACCAGGAGCCTCACCATGCGTTCACTTCTTCTTCTGTTCCTCGGCGTGCCGATCCCGATCATCATCCTGATCGCACTCTTCGTGCATTGAGCACCTTCCGGCTCCTTTGGGGCCGATGCAAAAAGGGCCGGCCTGCCGGCCCTTTTTGCATGGAGGTTTTGATAAATACCATCCAAGTGGATGGCTTAAAGCGTAGACTCCGCCCATGCCCAGAAAAAGCACAGCCCACACCGCCGTGGTCAAACCCGCCGACGAGAAGATCACCATCAACCTCGGCCATGTGGACCTGGGCCAGGTCGACCTGCTGGTGCAGGAAGGCTTTTTCTCCAGCCGCACCGAATTCATCCGCACGGCGATCCGCAACCAGCTGAACCAGCAGGGCGATGTGCTGCGCCAGCTGGTGCTGCGCAAGTCGCTGGTGCTGGGCCTGCAGCATTACTCGGTGGCCGAGCTGGAAGCGGTGCGCGCGCGGGACGAGCGGCTGCAGATCCGGGTGCTGGGCCTGGCCTCCATCGATACGGCGGTGACACCCGAACTGGCGCTGGCCACCATCGAATCGATCACCGTCCTGGGTGCCCTGCATGCCAGCCCCGCCGTGCGCGCCGCCCTCTCCACCCGCCTGCGCTGAGCCCGTCCCACCGAAAGCACCCCATGAATCCCGATCTGCAGAAACTGATGGCACAGGCCGCCCGCCTCACCCAGGGCGGCCAGCTCGCCGAGGCGACCACGCTGCTGCGTTCCTGGATGGGCGGCGGGCTCGGCACTGTGCCCGGCATGCCGCAGGACGGGGCGCAGGATGCCGATGTCATCGACGTCACCGCCCGCCGGGTGGATGCCCCCGAGCAGGAGCCGACGAGGCAAGAAGGCGGCTTCACAGCCCACAGCTTCGCCGGCACGGCCGACCGCCGCGACTACAAACTCTTCCTGCCCGCCGGCGCCGGCGCCGCGGGACCGATGCCGCTGCTGGTGATGCTGCACGGCTGCACCCAGAACCCCGACGACTTCGCCGCCGGCACCCGCATGAACCAGCTGGCCCAGGCGCGCGGCTGGGCCGTGCTCTACCCGGCGCAGTCGCGCAAGGCCAATCCGCACGGTTGCTGGAACTGGTTCAAGCACACCCACCAGACCCGCGAACGCGGCGAGCCCGCGCTGATCGCCGGCATGGTGGAGCAGGTGATGGTGAACCACCGCATCGATCCCCAACGCATCTACGTGGCGGGCCTGTCGGCCGGCGGAGCCATGGCGGCCATCCTGGGCGAAACCCATCCGGACCTCTTCGCCGCCGTCGGCGTGCATTCCGGCCTGGCGGCCGGCGCGGCACGCGATCTGTCCTCCGCCATGGCCGCCATGCAGACAGGCGCCCCGGCGCCGCGTGGGAATGGGCAGGGCAGCGGCATGCCCACCATCGTCTTCCATGGCGAGGCCGACAGCACCGTCAACGTGGCCAATGCCCGTGCGGTGGTGGCGGCCAGCGTGGGCGCGGCGGCGGCGGGCCATGGCGAAGCGTCGTCGGTGCAGGGCACACGCGGCGCCCGGCGGGAAGTCTTTCGTGCGGCGGATGGTTCGGTGCGCGCCGAACTCTGGCTGGTGCACGGCGCGCCGCATGCCTGGTCGGGCGGCGGTCCGGGCAGCTACACCGATCCGCAGGGGCCGGACGCCAGCGCGGAGATGCTGCGCTTCTTCGCCGCGCAGCGCCTGCGTTAGCGTCAGGCGGCGTGCGCTGGCTTGCGCGCCAGCAGCAGCACCAGCATCAGCGCGCTCGCCGCCATGGCGGCCCCGGCGATCGACACGGCCGGATAACCCAGGTCCGCGCCGATGACCGCCCCGCCCAGCGCCGCGCCGATGGCATTGCCCAGGTTGAAGGCGCCGATGTTCATCGCCGAGGCCAGGTTGGGCGCATGCTCGGCCGCCGCCATCACCCGCATCTGCAGCGGCGGCACGATGGCGAAGCTGGCGATGCCCCAGACCAGGATGGCGGCGGCGGCCGGCAACTGCCACTTCATCACCACCGCGAAGGCCAGCAGGACGGCGGTCAGCGCCGACAGCGACACGATCAGCGTGCCGTCGCGCGAGCGGTCGGCCGCGCGCCCGCCCCACACATTGCCGATGGTCAGGCCCACGCCGTAGAGCACCAGCATGGCGGTGACGAAGGCGGTGGAGGCCAGCGCCTCCTGCCGCAGGATGGGCACGATGTAGGTGAAGACGGTGAACATCGCGCTCGACCCCAGCACCGTGAGCGCCAGCGCGCTCAGCACCGGGCCCTGGCCCAGCACCTGGATCTCGGCCTTCATGTTGCCGTGCGGATCGGCCGGCAGCGGCGGCAGCGCCAGGCGCAGGGCCAGCATGGCCAGCAGCCCCAGCACGGTGATGCCCCAGAAGGCGCTGCGCCAGCCGAACATCTCGCCCACCCAGGTGGCCAGCGGCACGCCGCCGATGGTGGCGATGGTCAGCCCCATGAACATCGAGGCCACCGCGCCGGCGCGTTTCTCCGGCGCCACCACACTCGCCGCCACCACCGAGCCCACGCCGAAGAAGGCGCCATGGTTGAAGGAGGTCAGCACCCGCGCGGCGAGCAGCAAGGTGTAGTTGTCCGCCAGTGCCGACAGCAGGTTGCCCAGGGTGAAGATGCCCATCAGCGAGATCAGCAGGGTGCGGCGCGGCACCCGGGCGGTGGTCAGTGTCATCAGCGGCGCGCCGATCAGCACGCCCATGGCGTAGGCGCTGATCAGCAGCCCGGCCGAGGGGATGGACACCCCCAGGTCGCTGGCGATCGAGGGCAGCATGCCCATGGGCGCGAATTCGGTCACGCCGATGCCGAAGGCGCCGATGGCCAGGGCCAGGAGGGGGGAGAGCAGGGTGCGCATGGTCGACTTCAGGGCCGCAGGGCGGTTTCTCTGGCTGGGTTTTCGGACAGGCCCGGCACGAGTGTGCCCAGGTCCACCGCATCGGCCATGGCGCGGTTGCCGGCATCGCCGGGATGCAGCCGGTCGCCCGAATCGTAGGCGGCGGCCAGCCGCGACGGATGCGCGGGGTCTTTCAGGGCGGCATCGAAGTCGATGACCGCATCGAAGGCGCCGCCATGGCGGATCCAGTCGTTGAACTGCTGTCTCAGCGCGTCCTTGTCGGCGTTGTAGTAGTCGGCCAGGGGTGTGCCCGGCAATGCGCCCTCGAAAGGGGTCAGCGTGGCGCCCACCACCCGTACACCGCGGCCGTGGGCCTGGGCCACCAGCTGACGCAGGCCGGCGCTCAGCTCGGCCAGGCCGGGTCGCCGTGCATCGGGCGCGAAGGCGGTGCCGGGCCAGGCGATGTCGTTGATGCCCAGCAGCACCACCAGGCTTCGTACGCCGGGCTGGGCAAGCACGTCGCGGTCCAGCCGCGCCAGGGCGTTGGCGCCCATGCCGTCGGACAGCAGCCGGGCACCGGAGATGCCCGCGTTCACCACGGCCACGCCGTGCGGCGCGAGCCGGGCCGCGAGGTAGTCCGGCCAGCGGTGGTCCTGGTCCAGGCTGGCGGTGGCGCCATCGGTGATCGAATCGCCCATCACGGCGACGGCGCCGGCCGCCTGCGTGTTCTCGACCTGCACGGCGGACAGCAGCGGACGGGCCGTGGTGCTCTGCGCATCGCTGGTGGACGGCGCCATGGCCTGCGTCTGCTCGCCCGGCAGCAGCCAGGTGGTCTGCCGCCCGTCCCAGTGGAAGCTGCGCACCGGCGTGGCATCGGGCAGGTGGAAGCTGACGCTGATGGCGGCCAGCGCGGGAAGCGGCAGGGCCACCGGATCGCTGACGACAAAAGCCCCTGGCGGGACGGTCGCGCCCGGCTGGCCGCCGAAGCTCAGGCTGCGCAGGCTGCCGGGGATGAGCGCGCCCGAAGCAGCGGCGGGGCGAGCCACGGTCGCCGATCCCAGCCGCAGCGGCTCGGTGCCATAGGCGTTGGAAAACACCAGGCGCAGGCGCCCGCCGCCCAGCGACAAGCGCGCCACCTGCCGCACCGTCCGGTCCTGCAGGCTGGCCGGCAGGCCGGTCGGAAACAGGAAGCCATCGCCCCAGACGGGCTGCGGGCTGGCCTGCCAGCTGGCCACCCAGGCGGCCTTGGCCGGCACCTGTGGTGGCGGCGAAGCAGCGTTGCCGGCCAGCGTGGCCAGGGGCATCAGGAGCAGGCCCGCGAGGGTCGTCTGCAACGGTCGGGAACCGGTTCGCATATCGGTGAATTCAGGAGCTTGGATTTTTCCGATGATGAAATGAAAGACCGGATCGAACTAGACTTCCCGCCGGAACATCATTTGTGAGCCGATCTCACCGCGACCCATGGCCCGGCTGGAAACCAACCGCTCCGGCGAACTCGAAGTGTTCGTCCGTGTCATCGAACTCGGCGGCTTCTCGGCCGCCGCACGCTCCTTCGGCATGACGCCGTCGGCCGTCAGCAAACTCGTGGCGCGGCTGGAGCAGCGTCTGGCCACCCGGCTGGTGAACCGCTCGACGCGGCAGCTGCAGCTCACGCCCGAAGGCTGCGTCTTCTACGAGCGCGGCGTGCGCATCCTGGCCGAACTGACCGACGCCGAACGCTGCGCCAGCGAGAACGCGGCGCCGCAGGGCCGGCTGCGCATCAATGCCAACGTGCCCTTCGGCCATCACTTTTTGCTGCCGCTGCTGCCCGGCTTCCTGGCCCAGTACCCAGGGGTGAGCGCCGAGATCGTGCTGACCGACGAGGTCGTCGACATCCTGGAGCACCGCACCGATGTCGCGGTGCGTGCCGGGCCGCTGAAGAGTTCCACCCTGGTGGCGCGCAAGCTCGGCGGCACCCGCATGGTCATCGTGGGCGCCCCGGCCTACCTGGACAGGAACGGCCTGCCGAAGAAGCCTGCGGATCTTGCGAAGCACAACCTGCTCGGCCCGAACTACGTGCGCGCGCAGGCCGGATGGCCGCTGCGCCAGGGCGGCGAGGATCTGGTGCTGCCCGTCACCGGCAACGCCCAGGCCGGCGACGGCGAGGCCCTGCGCGCCCTGGCACTGGCCGGGCTGGGGCTGGCACGGCTGGCCGCCTTCCAGGTGCGCGCGGACATCGCGGCGGGCCGCCTGCGGCCGGTGCTCGAACGCTGCAATCCGGGCGATGTCGAGGAGGTGCATGCGGTGTACCTGGGGCAGGGCGGCTATGTGCCGCTGCGGGTGCGTGTGCTGCTCGACTACCTGGTCCAGCACGTCGACTTGAGCGCCTGACCGACACCGGTCGTGCCCTTGTCCGACCGCCGCCGGTCCGTTTGCCGGGCACAGTCGGCGCATGAAGCTTTTCGCATCCTGTGCCCTGTCCCTCCACGTCAACCATCCGACCCCCGTGGTCGCCATCCTGCGGCCCAGAAGCGGCCTGGCGCAATGGCTCGAATCCGAGCGTTACCGGCTCGAACCCTGGGTGCCGTGTTCCGAATTCGTCGATGTCTTCGGCAACCTCTGCCAGCGCTTCACCGTGCCGCCCGGCGGCATGCGGGTGGCCGTGGAGATGGAGGTGATGACCGAGGACGAGATCGCGGTGGACCGCAGCGCTCCCTGGCAGCCGGTGGCCACGCTGCCCGACGATGTGTTGCACCACCTGCTGCCCAGCCGGTACTGCCCCAGCGACCGCATGGAGGACCATGCCTGGAAGATCGTGGGCGATGCCTCGCCCGGCTACGGCCAGGTCGAGGCGGTCACCCGCTGGATTCACGAGAACGTCGAATACCGCTACGGCACCAGCGATGCCAGCACCGATGCCTGCGACACGCTGGCCAAGCGCCAGGGCGTGTGCCGCGATTTCGCGCATGTGGGTGTGTCCCTGTGCCGTGCGTTGAAGATCCCGGCGCGCATGGTGGTGGGCTATCTGTGGAAGCTCGATCCCATGGACCTGCACGCCTGGTTCGAAGCCTTCCTGGGCGGGCGCTGGTACACCTTCGACGCCACCCAGGCCGCGCCGCGCGGCGGCCGCATCGTGCTGGCCTACGGTCGTGACGCGGCCGACGTGGCCTTCATCTCCGACTACGGCAAGCTGCCGCTGTCGGTCGCCGACATGGAGGTGGAGGTGCGCCGGCTCGACGAGCAGCCCGCGGCCAAGGCCAAACCCGTGGCCGCGCCGACCCAGCGCTGAGGTCGCGCCTCAGAGCAGCTCGAACAGCACGTCCTGCGCGCCCTGCCACAACACCCGCTCGCCCAGCGCCGGCAGCTGTTCCTGGCCTTCCACGATGGTCAGGAAATGGTTGCCCGCCAGCGGCCCCATGCGGCTGGCGAAGCTGCAGCCGCCGTAGGCCAGGATGATCTCGGTCTCGCTGTAGCCGCCGGGGTAGAACAGGAAGTCGCCCCGGGACGGATGGCTGGTGTGATTCTCGAAACCCACCGGCTCGCCTTCGTGAAGCAGCCGGAACTCGCCCAGCGGCACCCAGCAGGCCTCGCCGCTCCAGCGCACATGGATCAGCTTCTGCCGGTAGGGCAGCAGCTGCAGGAAGGCGGCCACGGTGCGCGGTGCATCGGGATGCGTTTCGGCGATGAAGACCAGGGACCCGGCGGTGATGCGGATGCGGCTCACAGCGGCGTCTCCAGCACGGCGCCCAGGTAGTGCTCGGTGTTGCGCGGTTTCGGCGTGGGCATGGCCTGTATGCCCTTGACCGAGCGGCCCCAGCCGGCGGCGTCCGCCACCAGCTTGCCCTCGCGCATCACGAAGCGGCCGCGCACCAGGGTGTGCAGCGGATAGCCCTGCACCGCACGCCCGTTCCAGGGCGAGATCTTGCTGATGCTCTGCAGCCGGTTCTGCGACAGCGTGCCGCTGCGCGCCATGTCCACGATGGCGATGTCGGCATGCGCGCCCGGCGCGATCACGCCCTTGGTGCCGTACAGGCCCCAGGCCTTGGCGGGGGCCACCGCGCTCCAGCGCACATAGTCCATCAGGGAGGCACGTCCGCGGTTCACCTCGGTCAGCATCAGCGCCATCTGGGTCTCCACGCCGGGGAAGCCGCAGTCGCAGTCCCAGATGTTCTCGCGGGTCTTCTCCTCGGGCGTGTGGGGCGCGTGGTCAGTGGCGATCATGTCGATGGTGCCGTCCATCAGCGCGTCCCACAGGGGCTGGTTGTGGCGCGGCTCGCGGATCGGCGGGTTCACCCGCAGGATGCCGCCGAGCTTCAGCATGTCCTCGGTGTTGAGCAGCAGGTATTGGGGGCAGGTCTCGGCGGTCACGTCCACGCCGCGCCGCTTGAACTCGCGCAGCAGGTAGAGCGAATCGGCCGCGCTGTGGTGGGCGATGTGCACCCGCGCGCCGGTCCATTCGGCCAGGGTCAGCACCCGGTTGATCGCCTCGATCTCGGCGATGGCGGGGCGGGCCGCCAGGTGGGCCAGGGTGTCGGTGCGGCCGGCCTCCTGCATGCGCTGCTGGCGGCGCAGCAGGATGGACGAGTTCTCGGCATGCACCACGGTGCGGATGCCCAGCGGCGCCAGGGTCTCGAAGCCTTCGAGTAGCGCACCGTCGGTGGGCGCGGGCAGGTTGCCGAAGGTGTTGCCGACAAAGGCCTTGAAGCTGGTCACGCCGGCATCGAGCAGCTCTTCGAGCCGGTGCACCGAGTCGTCGCCCAGCAGGCCGTGGATGCCGAAGTCCACATAGGAGGACTCGGCCGCCTTCTGCTTGATGCGCAGGGCCTCGACGGTGCCGGTCGGCGGATGGGTGTTGGGCATCTCGAAGACGGTGGTCACGCCGCCGCAGGCAGCGGCGGCCGAGCCGGTCTTCCAGGTCTCCTTGTTGGGATAGCCGGGGTCGCGGAAATGCACATGGCTGTCGATGGCGCCGGGCAGCAGGAAGAGGCCGTCGGCGCGCATCTCCTCGCGGGCGGGCGGCATCAGGTCGTCGTGGCCCACGGCCACGATGCGTTCGCCGGCGATGGCCACCGAGGCCTGGATGATCTGGTCGGGCGACACCACGCTGGCGCCGCGGATGACGAGGTCTACTTCTTTCATGGGGGGTCTACTCTCGGGGAAAACGGGTTGTCAGAGGGAGGCCCAGCCGCCGTCCACCGCCAGGTCGGCGCCGGTGATCTGGCGCGAGACCTCGCTGGCCAGGAACAGGCAGGCGTTGGCGATGTCGGCATCGGTGGAGACGCGTTTGAGTGCGTAGTCGGCCGCATGCCGCGCCATGGCCTCCTTCAGCGTGATGCCCAGCTTCTCGGCCATGTTGGCGCAGACCTTCTCGCGAAAGCGCGGGCCGTCCACCATGCCGGGCGCCACGCAGTTCACGTTGACGTTGTGCGCGCCGGCCTCCAGCGCGAAGCTCTTGGTGATGCCGCGCAGGCCCCACTTGGAGGCCGAGTACGCCGCCCGCCCCGCGCGCCCGCGCATGCCGAAGGTGCCGCCCACGTTGACGATCTTGCCGCCCTCCTGCTTGATCATGGCCGGCAGCACCGCACGCATGGTGTTGAAGCAGCCGGTCATATTGAGTTCGACGATCTCGTTGAACTCGGCCGTGGTGGTCTCCCAGCCGGTGCGGCCGATGGGGCCGGAGCCGCCGGCCACGTTGACCAGCACGTCGATGCGGCCGAAGGCCTTGAGCGCGGTGGCGGCCAGGGCCTCGGTCTGCGTGCCCTGGGTCAGGTCGCAGGGCACCACGATGGCTTCCGAGCCGAGGGCGCGCACCTCGGCGGCCACCGGTTCGATGGCGGTGGTATCGCGCCCGGCCAGCACCAGTTTCGCGCCCTCGTGGGCGAAGGCCAGCGTCACGCCGCGGCCCATGCCCTTGGCCGGGCCGGTGATCACGACCACCTTGTTCTTGAGTTTGAGATCCATGGCAAATCCTTTGCTGCGGGGTTCTGGGGCAGGCGCCGCGCCATGTCGGTGCGGCGCCTTCCGTGCGGCCGGAAGCACGCAGGCGACATGCCAGAAAGCGTTGCCGGTCCATGCCGATTTACGTACCATGCGATGCTGTTACGGCAGCAGTCCGACCAGCACCTCCACGCCGCCCATGAACCACCTGAGATTCCTCCGCTACATCGACGAAGTGGCCCGCAGCGGCTCGATCCGCCAGGCGGCCGAGCGCCTGCACGTGGCCGCCTCGGCGGTCAACCGGCGGGTGCAGGACATCGAGGAGGAACTGGGCACGCCGCTGTTCGAACGCCTGCCGCGCGGCATGCGGCTGACGGCGGCCGGCGAACTCTTCGTGCGCTATATCCGCGACCGTTCCTCGCAGCTCGACCAGGTGCGTTCGCAGATCGAGGAACTGCACGGCCTGCGGCGCGGCAGCGTGCGGCTGGTGGCCAGCCAGGCGCTGGCGCCGTTCTTCCTGCCGGACGCGGTGGCCGCATTTCGCAGGCAGCATCCGCTGGTGGCCTTCCAGGTGCGGGTGGGCGACCACCTGCAGGCGCTGGAGCGGCTGCGCGCCTACGAGGCCGACCTGGCCCTGGTCTTCAACCTCGCGCCGGAGCCGGATGTGGAAAGCCTGGCCGAGATCGAGCAGCGCCTGGTCTGCCTGATGCATCGCGGCCATCCGCTGGCCCGGCGTGCCGGCGGCCTGCGGCTGCGCGACTGCACCGACTATCCCATCGCCCTGCCCAGCCCCGAACTGGGCGGCCGCCAGATGCTGGACCGCTTCCTGGTCGGCAGCTCGATCAAGCTGCGGCCGGCCATCGAGAGCAACAGCTTCGAGTTCCTGCGCGCCTGCCTGCACCATGACGACACGCTGAGTTTCCAGATCCGCATCGGCGCGGTGACCGAGCGGGAGGACCTGGTGGTCAAGGAGATCGAGGACCGGGGCTTTCCGCGCGGCCGGCTGATGCTGGCGGCCTTGCGCGGCCGGCAGATGCCGGTGGCGGCGCATGCCTTCGCGCAGCACCTGATCCACGCACTGCAGGCGATCTAGCAGCAGCCCAGGTGCATGCGCAGCGCGCGCTGCAGCCGCGCGATGGCGGGTGCGTCGGGCGGCTCGGCGGCATGGCGGGCGCGGGCGTCGTCCAGCAGCGCGGCTTCCAGCGAGGGCAGGTCCACCGAGGCGCAGGCCGCGTCCGACACGATGCAGCGGCCGCGCACCCACAGCTGGTGGATGTGGGCCTTGGTGGCGCGGGCCAGCACCAGTTCCAGCAGCTCGGGCGCATCCGGGGCGATGCGGTCGCGCACGATTTGCTGCGTGTCCAGCACCAGCATGTCGGCCGGCGCACCGGTTTGCAGCACACCGCCGCCGTCCTCGCCCACGATGCTGCGGCGGCCGTCCACGCACAGGGCCTGGAAGAGTTGCGCGGGCTGGAACCGGTCCTGCCGGTCGCTGGCCTGCAGCTGGTGCCAGGCCAGGCGCGTCTCGCGCAGCATGTCTTCGTCGTCGTCCAGGCTCATGCCGTCCAGGCCCAGGCCGAAACGCAGGCCGGCGTCGAGCCAGCGGCCAAAGGCCGGCATGCCCGAGCGCAGGCGCAGGTTGGAGGACACATTGGCGCTGACCGTCACGCCGCGCTCGGCCAGCAGGGCGCAGTCGGCCTCGTCCAGCCACACCGCATGGGCCAGGGTGAGGCGGGGCGAGAGCAGGCCGATGGCATCGAGGTGGCCCAGCAGGCCGCCTTTGTATTCGGCATCGGCCCACCGGCGCTGGCGCTGGGTCTCGAAGAGATGCATGTGCACCCGCCGGCCGCTGTCGGCGCTGGCGCGGGCGATGGCGGCCATGGCCTCGTCATCCACCCACTGCGGGCCGACCGGGCCGTACTGCACCTGGAAGCCCTCGTGCTCCAGTGCGGCGATGGCCTCGACCAGGGCCAGGTTCTCGGCCAGCGTGCGGGTCGGCTGGCGCATGCGGCGCAGCCGTTCGTGGTCGCCGTGCGGCAGGTGGGCGAGCAGGGGCTCCAGCGGGCCATAGACCACCGAATTGCGGCCGGCGAAGGGCACGGCGAAGGCGATGCGCACGCCCACGTCGCGCGCCGCGCGCGAGACGGCCTCGGCCTCCTGCAGCAGGGCCCGGCCGTCCTGCGTGTTGTGGCAGTGGTTGGCCAGGGCCACGCCGCCTTCGGCCATGCGGGCGAAGCCGACGGCGGCGCGCAGGTAGGGGTCCACCTTCGGCTCGCGCGCGAGCGCGGGCAACCACAGTTCGAGGGACTGGTCGCAGGCGCCGAAGGCCAGGGTGCGCAGGCCGCGGCCATGGTCGTGGGCGTTGCAGGGGGCGGGCAGGGCGATGCGGTGGCGGGCCTCGGGCGGCAGCTGCGCCAGGGGCTCGATGCGCGCGATGCGGCCGTCTTGCAGATGCAGCCGCGACGGCCCCAGCGGCGGCTCTACGCCGGGCCGCGCATACACCCCGGCGACCTCCACCGTCCGCAGCGGCAGGCTCACAGCGCGGCCCAGCCGCCGTCCACCGGCAGGTCCACCCCGGTGATCTGCCGCGCCACGTCCGAGCACAGGAACAGGCAGGCATTGGCCACGTCCATGTCGGTGCTGATGCGGCGCATGGCGTATTCCTCGGCGTGGCGCTCCTCGGCCTGCCGGGCGTCTATGCCGAACTTCTGCATCGCCTCGGGGATCCACTTGCGGCGGAAATGCTCGTCGTCCACCATGCCCGGCGCCACGAAGTTCACATTGATGTTGTAGGGCCCGGCCTCCAGCGCGGCCGACTTGGTCACCCCGCGCAGCCCCCACTTGGAGGCCGAATACGCCATGCGCCCGGCGCGCCCGCGCATGCCGTAGGTGCCGCCCACGTTCACCACCTTGCCGTAGCGCCGCGCGATCATGCGCGGCAGCACCGCCCGCATGGTGTTGAAGCAGCCCAGCAGGTTGACCTGCATCGTGTGCTCGAACTCCATCGGCGAGGTGTTCCAGGTGGCGTCGCCGATCGGGCCGGTATCGCTGGCCACGTTGATCAGCGCGTCGATCTGGCCGAAGCGCTGCACCGCCAGCTCGGCCATGCGGTCGGTCTCGTTGGGGTTGGTGACGTCGCAGCGCACCGGCAGGGCGCTGGCGCCCATGCCCTCCACGCTCATCACCACCGACTCGATCGCTTCGAGGTCGCGGCTGGCCAGCACCAGCTTGCAGCCTTCCTGGGCGAAGGCCCGTGTGATGGCCGGGCCCAGGCCCTTGGCCGGTCCGGTGATGACGACGACTTTTCCGCGCAGACCCAGGTCCATAGATCGATGTTTTCCAGACAGTAAAGCGACTCGTGCGTGCGGGGCCATTGGCATCGTGCTTGCTTGGATGGTGTCCATCCCCGCATGGAACAGGCCCTGTCCCCGCGGCTCCACGTTAGTGGATGGCCGGGGAGCGGGAGGTGCCGAATTCGTGTGGCTGTGTTGACTTATCGGTCCGAGGAGTGGTGTCGTGGCTTTGCGAAACATGCGCGTCCTGCGCTATCTGGAAGAGGTGGCGCGTGTGGGTTCGGTGCGCCAGGCGGCCGAGCGCCTGCATGTCACGCCCTCGGCCCTGCTGCGGCGCATCCAGGACGTGGAGGCCGACCTGGGCTCGGCCCTGTTCGAGCGCAACTCCTCGGGCGTGCAGCTCACCGCCGCCGGCGAGATCTTCATCGGCTGGGTGAAGAACCAGAACGCCGACCTGCGCCGCGTCTATTCGCAGATCGAGGCCCTGGCCGGCCTGCGGCGCGGCGAGATCCGCATCTCGGTCAGCCAGGCGGTGGCGCGCGGTTTCCTGAAGGACGAGATGAACGCGTTCCGGCAGAAGTACCCGCTGCTCAAGCTCACCGTGAACCTGTGCGACCACGCCACCGCCATGCGCCACCTGATGGCCTACGAGGCCGACCTGATCCTGGTGTTCCGCCCCCAGCAGTCGGCCGAGCTGCAGCCCATCATGTCCATCGGCCAGGGCATGGTGGCGGTGATGGCGCACGACCATCCGCTGGCCGCCAAACCCAAGCTGCGGGTGCGCGAATGCGTGATGTACGACCTGGCGCTGCCCGACCCCAGCTACTCCGGCCGCGCCCTGATCGACCAGGTGCTGGCGCGCAGCTCCTCGATGCAGCCCAATCCGGTGATGGAGTCCAACTCCTTCGACCTGCTGGCCGACATGGTCAAGGGCACCGAGATCATCACCTTCCAGGTGGACATAGGCGCCTCGCACTGGCGGGCCGATCCGCAGCTGGCGGTGCGCCCCATCGACGAGGCCGACGGCGCCCACGGCCCGCTGGTGCTGGGCCAGCTGAAGGGCCGCACCCTGCCGCTGCCGGCCGCGCGTTTCGCCGAGCAGCTGGCGCGCAAGCTCGACGACATGCGTTCGCTGCCGATGGAGGCGGCCATCGCCGCGCCGCAGCCGGCGCCCGTCGCGGTGATGGAGCACGACATCGCCGACGAGCTGGAGGACTGACGGACGGACAAGGGCGCGTGGCCTTTTGCGCAGCGCCGCCCTGCGCAAAAGGCGACACGGCGCGGGCGGCCGGTACCTAGCATGGGTGTCCCGGTTTCATCGCCCTCATCGCCCCATCCGCCGTGTCCCTGTACTGTCTCCAATGCGGCGATGCCCGCGACTCCCGCCCCGGCCGTGCCACCAGCCGGCGCGGCTTCATGTCCCTCACCGCCGCCGTGGCCGCGGCTGCCGCGATGGATCCCTGGGTGCTGCAGCCGCAGGCCGCCACCTCCGCCGCCGCCATGGCCGAGCAGCAGGAGTGGGGCGACACCCCGGTCGAGCTGACCCAAGGCACCAACCTCGCCATCGCCCTGTCGCCCGACCGCCGGCAGATCGCGATGGACCTGCAGGGCATCCTCTGGACCATGCCGGCCGAAGGCGGCAGCGCCCGCCGCCTCACCGGCTACCTGCACGACATGGCCCGGCCGCACTGGTCGCCGGACGGCGGCCGCATCGTCTTCCAGTCCTACCGCGACGGCAATTTCCATTTGTGGGCCATCGCGCCCGACGGCAGCGGCCTGACCCAGCTGACCCGCGGCGAGTTCGATTGCCGCGAGCCCGCCTGGTCGCCCGATGGCCGCGAGATCGCCTTCGCCAGCGACCGCGGCGGGCACTACGCCCTCTATGCCTATGCGCTGGCCACCGGCCAGGTGCGCCGCATCGCCGACACCGAGGGCGAGGACGGCGAGCCGGCCTGGTCGCCGGACGGCTCGCGTGTGGCCTTCTCGAGCAGCGGCCGCATCCTGTCGGTGCCGGCCGATGTGGGCGCGCCGCGTGTGGAGTTCGCCGGGCCCGGCGCCAGCGCGCCGGCCTGGTCGGCCGATGGCCGGCGCATCAGCTGCCGGCAGGTGATCGGCACGCCGCGCGACGTCACCGCCTGCCGCCTGATCGTCGACGGCCAGCCGGCCAGCGACGATGCGGAGGATGTGTTCCCGGTGCCGGCGGTGTGGCTGTCGGCCGACGAGCTGCTCTACACCGCCGATGGCGAGATCCGCCGCCGCCGCATCGGCGCGGCATCCACCGTGCCCGGCCGCATCCCTTTCAGCGCCACGGTGCGTGTCACTGCCCACCGGCCGCCGCTGCGGCGCCGCCGCGACTTCGACAGCCGCGCACCGCGCCCGGTCAAGGGCATCGCCTTTCCCAGCCTGTCGCCGGAGGGCGGCCGGGTGGCCTTCGGTGCGCTCGGCCAGCTCTGGCTGCTGACGCTGGGCCAGCCCGAGCCGCGCCAGCTCACCCACGACCGGGCCGCCAAGATCGGCCCCTGCTGGTCACCCGATGGCCAGCGCCTGCTCTATGCCTGCGACCGCAGCGGCATGCTGCAGCTCTGGGTGCATGAGCTGCGGACCGGCGACGCACGCCAGCTCACCGACTCCGACCGGCCGCTCAAGCAGGCCGCCTGGTCGCCCGACGGCAGCCGCATCGTCTGCGCCAGCGAGGATGGCTGGCTCTGCCTGGTCGACCCCGCCAGCGGCGCGATCCGGAAGGTGGCGCGGCAGACCGCCTGGTCGGGCCGCTCCAGCTGGTCGCCCGATGGCGAATACCTGTCGCTGGCCGGCGTGCGGCCGTATTCGGCGCGCTACCGCGAGGCGGTCAATGCCATCCTCACGGTGCACCTGGCCAGCGGGCGCATGCGTTACCAGGTGCCGCTGCCGGGGGTGTCGCTGGACGTGCGCAACGTCAACGGGCCGTTGTGGTCGCCCGATGGCAAGCATTTCATCTACACCCTCGGCGGCACGCTGTGGCGCTCGCCGATCGGCGCGGACGGCAGCCTGCAGGGCGCGCCCGAGGCGCTGGGCGAGGACACGGCCGATGCCCTGAGCCTCAGCGCCGACGGTCGGCGACTGCTCTACCTGAGCAACGGCCGGCTGCGGCTGCGCGAACTCGACGGCCCGGCCCTGCCGCAAGGACAGGACATCCCCTTCCACCTGCGCTGGTCCGTGGCCCGCCCCGCCGGCACCACCGTGGTCCATGCCGGCCGCTTCTGGGACGGCGTGGCCGACACGCTGCGCGAGGACGTGGACATCGTCATCCGCAGCCACCGCATCGCCGCCATCGAGCCGCACCGCGCGCACCGCCCGGGCGTGCGCTGGGTCGATGCCAGCAGCCAGACGGTGATGCCCGGCCTGATCGACATGCACACCCACCGCGAGATGGGCAACCAGCTGGCCTCGCGCGATCCGGCGATCTTCCTGGCCTACGGCATCACCTCCACCCGCGGGCTGGCGGACAACGCCTACCTGGCGCTGGAGAACAAGGAGTCGGTGGATGCCGGCTGGCGCGTGGGGCCGCGGCATTTCGGCACCGGCGAGGCGCTGGACGGCTCGCGTGTGTTCTACGACGGCATGCATCCGATCCGCCATGCCTCGCAGCTGCTGCGCGAGTTCGAGCGGGCGCGGGCGCTGGACTACGACCTGCTCAAGACCTATGTGCGGCTGCCGGCCGACCTGCAGGAGCGGGCGGTGCGCATGGCCGAGCGGCTGGGCATTCCGATCACCTCGCACTACCTGTTCCCGGCGGTGGCCTTCGGGGCGCCGGGGCATGAGCACATGGGCGGCACCAGCCGCTTCGGCTATTCCCGCACCGGGAGCATGTTGGGGGTGGGGTACCAGGATGTGGTCGCCATCGCGGGGGCTAGCCGGAGTTTTCGTACGCCGACGATCTTCGGGCTGGAGGGGCTGTTGGGCGACCATCCCGAGGAGGTGCTTGAGGATGTGCGCGTGCAGCGGCTGTTTCCGGATGCGGAGCGGGCGCCTCTTGAGCGCGCTGCGCGGGGCGGGCCCAGCCGGCCGGTGCGCATGGTGGCCAACCAGGTGGCGACCCTGCGGGCGCAGCAGGCTGCGGGGGTGACGGTGGTGTGCGGGAGCGACTATCCGATCGTGGCTGCGGGCCTGAGCCTGCATCTCAATCTGCGGGCCATGGTGCGGCATGGGATGCCGGCTGTGGATGCGCTGCGGACTGCCACTGCCAACGCGGGGCGTGTGCTGGGGCACGACCTGGGGACCTTGCTTGTCGGGCAGTTGGCTGACTTGGTCTGTGTCGAGGGGGATCCTCTTGCCGATATCGGCTGTGCGGCGAAGGTGCGGCGGGTGATGGTGGGTGGGGTTGACCACTCTTTGGAGGATTTGCTGGCGCCGTTTCCTGCTGGATTGAAGACTGCTGCCGTTGCGGGGGCTGTGCCTGCTGTGGCTGCTGTGCCGCTGGCGGTTGGGGAGGCGTGGTGGCATTCGCCGCACTGGGTTGCTGAGGCTCGGGCTCTTTGTTGCCTTGCTACTGGGTAGGCTTTGCTTTTTTTTCTGTTCTCCTGCGGAGGGCGGAGCTGGGGCTGCGCGCCCCAGACCGCGCTCACTTTCTTTGCTTCGCCAAAGAAAGTAAGCAAAGAAAGGCGACCCGGCTGCGGGAGTCCCCCTCCTGCGGAGGGGGCACGCTGCGGTGCTCGCAAAAGCGGGGTCCACGACAACTCGCTTCGCTCAAACAGGTCGTGGCCCTGACCCGCTTTTGCTGCGCTCCTCGCTCACCCGCAGACGGGACCCGGGAGCGGGGACAGCCACTGCTTCGCAGGGCAACGGGCCGTCGCTTCGCTCGGCCTCCACTGAAATGCGGCCGATGACAAGGGGCGGGTTATTCAATCGGAGGCCGAGCGCAGCGACGGCCCGTTGCGCTGCGAAGCAGCCGCTGTCCCCGCTCCCGCTTCCGGGTCCCGTGAGCCCGAGAGCGAGGAACGGAGCTGTCCTGGTCAAGAATTTTCGGACAGTTCGATAGGGCGTGTTGCTGCCATTTTTCGCTCGAAGGCGTTGGGCGGCAGATAACCCAATGTCGAATGCAGTCGAGTGCTGTTGTAGAAGCCGACGATGTAGTCGCCGATGTCTGCAGCAGCCTCAGCGTGATTGGCGTAGTCGCGCTGCCAGACGCGCTCCATCTTCAAGTTCAAGAAGAAGCGCTCCATCACCGCGTTGTCCCAGCAGTTGCCCTTGCCGCTCATGCTGGCCAGCAGGCCGTGGCGTTGCAGTACGTCGCGATGAAGCTCGCTGGCATATTGACTGCCCCGGTCGGTATGCACGATCAAGCCGGGGCTGGGTTTTCGTTGGCCAATGGCCATCTCCAAAGCCGCACAGACCAGCTCTGCCGGCATGCTCGGTGCAGTAGCCCAGCCAATCAACTTGCGTGAATACAGGTCCAGGACGGCAGCCAGATAAAGCCAGCCGCTGCGAGTCCGGATATAGGTGATGTCTGCCACCCAAGCTTGATTGGCCGAGGCTGGCGCGAATTGCCGCTGCAGCACGTTTGCAGCCACCGGCAGCGTGTGGCGGCTGTCGGTGGTGTGAACGAATTTGCGCTTCCAGCTTGGCTGCAGGCGGTGTTCGCGCATTAGTCGGCGTATGCGCCAGCGGCCAACGTCAATGCCCTGGACCTCGAGCGCAGCACGCAACCGACGGCTGCCGTAACTGCGCCCGCTCGCTGTAAATGCGGCCTTCAATTGCACCTCAATGGGCTCGATTACGGCAGGCCGAGCTGCTCGTTTAAGCGCTGCGTAATAACCTGCTCGGCTGACACTCAAGACACGACACAGCGTGCTCACTGCAACTGTCTCGGCCTTCTTCTGCCACTGAGCAATCACGCGGTGGATTACTTCAGTTCCCGGGCGAAGAAGGCCGATGCTTTTTTTAAGATGTCGTTGTCCTGGCGCAGTTGCCGCAGCTCTGCTTCGAGCTGACGAATACGCCGTTGCTCCTCGGTCAAAGGCTTGCCAATGCCGGGCTGGCCTGCACTCTCTGCATCGTATTGCTCGACCCAACGGCGCACCGCGCTGTCGGTCAGGCTCATGTCTCTGCAGACCTGCGGCACGCTCAGGTTCTGCTCTCGGATCATCTTGACGACTTGAAGCTTGAAGGCCTCGTCGAAGCTGCGGCGGGGAAGGCGGTTCGTCATGTTCCAGTTGTCCTCAGGGGTTTGAATCCCCTATCGACTTGTCTTTGGAAATTTGACCAGGACAAGCAAAGGCGGATCAGGGCCACGACCTGTTTGAGCGAAGCGAGTTGTCGTGGACCCCGCCTTTGCGAGTACCGCAGCGGTGCCCGAAGGGCCTCGGGTGTCGGGTCGCCTTTCTTTGCTTACTTTCTTTGGCGAAGTGTTCAGACCGGGGACATGGGAAACGGGTGTGCGGGGACATGGGAAACACTTCTGTGCGGCAGTCAAGCCGAGGAGAAGCCCATGCCCTGGCAACCGAGAGACCTCATGAGCACCAAGCAAGAGTTCGTGGAGCTGGCCCTGCAGGAAGGGGCTAATCGGCGCGAGTTGTGCCGGCGCTTCAACATCACGCCCAAGGCGGGCTATGCGCTGCTCAAGCGTTTTGCAGTGGAAGGTCAAGCGGCCTTCGTGGAGCGCTCCAGGCGCCCCGTACACAGCCCGCTGCAGACGCCCGCGGACATGTAGTCGGCCGTCCTGGCGATGCGGCGCGAGCATCCTGCCTGGGGCGCGCGCAAGATCTGCCGCAGGCTGCTGGACCTCGGCCACCGCGAGGTGCCCGCCACCAGCACCGTCACCGACATCCTGCGACGCAACGGCCTGATTCCCGCAGAGTCCAGCGCTGCCAGCCAGCCCTGGCAGCGCTTCGAGCACGAGCATCCCAACGCGCTGTGGCAGCTCGACTTCAAGGGCCACTTCGAGACCGCTGCCGGGCGCTGCAACCCGCTGACCTTGCTCGACGACCACTCGCGCTTCAACCTGGCCGCGGCCGCCTGCGCCAGGACCGACAGCGCCACGGTGCAGAGCCAGCTCCAGGCAGTCTTCGAGCGCTACGGGCTGCCCGCGCGCAAATTGAGCCGAGGTGTTTGCTATGTCCCCGCACAGGTGTTTCCCATGTCCCCGGTCTAAACAGCGAAGCAAAGAAAGTGAGCGCGGTCTGGGGCGCGCAGCCCCAGCTCCGCCCTCCGCCAGGAGAACCGCCCCCGCAGAAAATTAAATTCAGAGCTTGGCGATAGACACCTCGGTGGACTTGACCAGCGCAACCACCTCCGAGCCGATGTCCAGTCCCAGGTCATCGACCGACCGGGTCGTGATGACCGATGTCACGATCCCCCAGGGCGTCTCCACATCCACCTCGGAAACGACATCGCCGCGGATGATCTCGCGAACCTTGCCCTTGAACTGATTGCGTACGTTGATGGCCTGAATGCTCATGTCTGCTGCTCCAAAAAAAGCGGTGGGGGAAAAAAGAGGTTCAAGCCGCCCGCGGCGCCGCGGCCGCACGCCGCGCCAGCACCGCCGGGTGCTCCGGCCGCGCCAGCCCCAGGTGCTCGCGCAGGGTGCTGCCCTGGTACTCGGTGCGGAACAGCCCGCGCCGCCGCAGCTCGGGCAGCACCAGCCCGATGAAATCGTCCAGCCCGCCGGGAAACCAGGGGCTCATGATGTTGAAGCCATCCGCACCGCCTTCCTCGAACCACTGCTGCAGCTGGTCGGCGATGCTGCCCGGCGTGCCCACCACCTGCTGGTGGCCGCGCGCGCCGGCGATGCGCAGATAGAGCTGGCGGATGGTCAGCCCGTCGCGCCGCGCCAGGTCCAGCAGCAGGCGCTGCCGGCTCTGCGGGCCTTCGGTGGGCGGCAGCTCGGGCAGCGGGCCGTCCACGTCGTAGCCGGAAAGATCGAAGCCGCCGGTGATGCCCGACAGCAGCGAAACCCCCACCAGCGGGTCGATCAGCGACTGCAGCCGCTCGAACTTCTCCTGGGCCTCGGCCTGGGTGCGGCCGACCACGGGAAAGATGCCCGGCATCACCTTGACGGCATCCGGATGCCGGCCGTACTGCGCGGCGCGGGCCTTGATGTCGCCGTAGAACGCCTGGGCCTCCTCGAAGGTCTGGTGCGCCACGAAGATGACTTCCGCCGTGCGCGCCGCCAGGTCGCGGCCGTCCTCCGACGCGCCGGCCTGCACCACCACCGGCCGCCCCTGCGGCGAGCGCGCCACGTTGAGCGGCCCGCGCACCTGGAAATGCGCGCCGCGGTGCTCGATCGCATGCAGCTTGGAAGTGTCGAGGTAGATGCCGGCTTCCTTGTCGCGCGGGAAGGCATCGTCCTCCCAGCTGTCCCACAGGCCGGTGACCACGTCGTGGAACTCGGCCGCGCGGCGGTAGCGGTCGGCATGGGCGAACTGGTGCTCGCGGTTGAAGTTCTGCGCCTCGGCGGTGGTGGCCGAGGTGACCAGGTTCCAGCCGGCCCGGCCGCCCGAGATCTGGTCGAGCGAGGCGAACTTGCGCGCCACGTTGAAGGGCTCGTGGTAGCTGGTGGAGACGGTGGCGATCAGGCCGATGCGCTCGGTCACCGCGGCCAGGGCCGACAGCAGGGTGAGCGGCTCGAACTGGTCGCTGCGGGCGATACGGGCCAGGGCGGCCGGGTTGCTGTTGCGCACCGCCACGCCGTCGGCGAAGAAGATGGCGTCGAACTTCGCGGCCTCGGCCTTACGGGCGAGTTCCACGTAATGGCGGAAGTTCACCCCGGCATCGGCCTGCGCCTCGGGGTGGCGCCAGGCGGCGATGTGGTGGCCGGTCTGCATCAGGAAGGCGCCGAGCTTGATCTGTCTCTGGGTCATGTCGTCTCTCCGGAAAAGGGATTCACCAGGCGAAGCGCAGCCGCGAGCCGGGCTGGCCGAAAGAGGGTTCGGGGATCGGCGCCGGGCGCACCTCGTCTCGGCCGCGTTCGGCCGGGTCGAGGAAGTCCGACAGCACGTCGTCGCGGATGCGGATGAAGGCCGGATCGCTGCGGTTGCGCGGGTGCGGCAGGTCCACCTTCACCACCCTGCGGATGCGGCCCGGATGCGGCTGCATCACCACCACCCGGTCGCCCAGGAACACGGCTTCCTCCACATCGTGGGTGACCAGCAGCATGGTGATGCGCTCCTTCTGCCAGATGCGCTGCAGCTCGGCCTGCAGCCGGGCACGGGTGAGTGCGTCCAGCGCGCCGAAGGGCTCGTCGAGCAGCAGCAGCCGCGGCCGGTTGACCAGGCCGCGGGCGATCGCCACCCGCTGCGCCATGCCGCCGGAGATCTGATGCGGGAAGGACTTCTCGAAGCCTTCCAGCCCGACCAGGGCCACATGCTCGGCCACCAGCTCGCGCTTGCGGGCCGGCGAGAGGCCGGCGTTGCGCAGGCCCACGCCGATGTTCTGCTCCACCGTCAGCCAGGGGAAGAGCCGGTGGTCCTGGAACACGATGCCGCGGTCCAGGCCAGGGCCGGTGATGCGTTCGCCTTCGAGTTCGATGCGGCCCTCGTATTCGGTGTCCAGCCCCAGCACCAGGCGCAGCAGGGTGGACTTGCCGCAGCCGCTGGCGCCGACGATGCTGACGAACTCGCCGGGCGGCAGGTCGAGGTGGATGTCTTCCAGCACCTTCAGGCTGCCGTCTTGCGACTGGCTGCTGTCGAAGCGCTTGGCGGCGACGTGGATCCGCAGGTCGCGGGTGAGGGTGGTGTTCATGGCGAGTCTTTCGGGAATGGGGTTTCAGCGGCCGAGCCGGCGCGCCAGTGCACGTTCGGCCGCGCGGGCCAGGGCGTTCATGGCCCAGCCGACCAGGCCCAGGGTGACCATGCCGGCGATGACGAGATCCATCTGGAAATGCTCGCTGCCCTCGATCAGCAGATTGCCCACGCCGCGCCCTGCCACCAGCAGGTATTCGGCGCCTATGGTGGCGAGCCAGGAATAGACCAGGGCCAGGTAGAAGCCGGTGAAGATCGAAGGCGCCGCGGCGGGCAGCACGACCTGCAGGATGGTCTGGGCACGGGTGTAGCCGTAGACCCGCGCCACCTCCAGCAGGCTGGCCGGCGTGTTGCGGATGCCGTCGGCGGTGTTGACCACCACCGGCACCAGCGCGGCCAGCGACAGGAACACCACCTTGGCCACGTCGCCCAGGCCGAACCAAACCGAGATCAGCGGGATCCAGGCGAAGAGGGAGATCTGCTTGAAGGTGTTGAAGCTGGGCCCGACGATGCGCGAGAAACGCGGCCACAGGCCCAGCAGCGCACCCAGCACCAGGCCGCTGGCCACGCCGATGGTGAGGCCCGTGAGTTCGCGCGCCAGGCTGGCCTGCAGCGCCAGCCACAGCCGGCCGGTGACGATCAACTCCCAGAAGGTGGCGGCCACCTGGGCGGGCGAGACCAGCAGGGCGGAGTTGACCCAGTCCAGCCGCGCGGCCACGGCCCACAGGACCAGGGCGACGGCCGGCACGACCAGGCCGCGCCAGCGGCCGGCGCCGGCCTTGCGCACGGCCTGGGCGGCACGCGGCTCGGGCGGCAGCTCGCCGGCCAACAGGGGTGCATCGGCCACGCCGACGAAGGAGGGCAGGGTGGCGCTCATGATGCTTTTCCAGTCGTCGCGCCGTGGCGCTGCGCCACGCGGCGCTCCGCGAAGTCGAGTGCCCGGTCGATGGCGTATCCCACCGCGCCGACCACGATCACCGCCGCCATCACCAGGTCGAGCTGGAACAGCTGCCGGCCGTACACGATGAGATAACCCAGCCCTTCGCTGGACGCCACCAGCTCCACCACCACCAGCGACAGCCAGGCCTTGGTGAAGCCCAGCCGCAGCCCGGTGAAGAGCGTGGGCAGGGCGGTGGGCAGCACGATCTCCAGCACCTCCTGGCGCTTGCTGTAGCCGTACACCCGGCCCACCTCACGCAAGGCGGGCGATGCCTGGCGGAAGCCCTGCAGGGTGTTGAGCGCCACCGGCACCAGGGCGGCCTTGGCGATCAGGATGTATTTCAGCGGCTCGCCGATGCCCACCAGCAGCAGCACGAAAGGCATCCAGCCCAGCACCGGGATCTGCACGATGGCGTTGAAAGTGGGCAGCAGATAGGACTCGGCCTTGCGCGACAGGCCCATGGCCGTGCCCAGCGCCAGGCCGAGTGCACTGCCGGCCAGGAAACCCACGACCACCCGCTGCAGGCTGGCGCTGGCATGCAGCCAGAGGTCGCCGCTGGTGGCCAGTTCGCTGAGCGTCTCCCACACGAAACGCGGCGGTGGCAGGACCTGCTCGGAGATCCAGCCCTGGGCCGCGCCCAGCGCCCAGAGGGCGAGCAGGCCGACGGGCAGCAGCAGCGGTTCGATGCGCCTCGCGGCGGTGTTGGCGATGGCGGCGGCCATGGCGGATCAGCGCGAAGCGAGCGGAGTGGCGGCGGAACCCGCCTTGGGCTGGCCCTTGGCATCGAAGGCCGTCCAGCGCTTCTGCAGGCCCTGCTGCTGCAGGGCGGCCTGCAGGTAACGCGGCTCGAACCAGCCGTCGAGCGATACCGGCCGGCGGATCAGCTTGAGTTTGGCCGCGTCCTCCGACACGGCGCGGTAGCGGGCCACGATGAAGTCGTCGAGCAGCGGCGAATTGCGTTCGGCCAGCGTCTGCTTGTCGAACTCGGCTTCCCACGAAGGCAGCGGCGTGCCGCTGCGCGCCCAGATGCGGAACAGCTCGGTGCGGTTCTTCTCGTCCGATGCCCAGTCGGCCGCACGCACGAAGGTATCGACCACCTTCTGCACCTCGGCCGGGTTGGCCTTCTCGAATTCCTCGCGCACCAGCAGCGCGGCCTGGCGGGTCAGTGCCGGGTCCTTGCCCTGGGTGGTGTAGATCACCTTGGCCAGGCCCTGGTCGCGCACCTTGAACCATTCGTAGCCGCCGAAGGCCGCGTCCACGCCGTTGGAGACCAGGGCGGCCTGGGCGCTGCCGGAGTCGAGGTTGACGGCCTTCAGGTCACGTTCGGTGAGGCCCGCCCCGGCCAGCACATTGATCGCCACCAGGTGGCCGTTGGTGCCGCGGAAGATCGAGACCTTGCGGTCCTTCAGGCCCTTGATGTCGTGGATGTCCGATTGCGGCGGCACCACCACATAGGAGTTGTTGCGGGTGCCGCTGGCCACCAGCAGCCTGGTCTTCAGGCCATTGGCCCGGCCGACCACGGCGGGCAGGTCGCCCTGGTAGGCGAAGTCGATCTGCTTGTTCGAAAGCGCTTCGTTCACCGCCGGACCGGCGCCCTTGAAGAACAGCCATTCGACCTTGGTGTTCGTGCCCTTGAAGGCGTCTTCCAGCCAGTTGTTCACCCGCACCACGCCGCCCGGCGAGCCGCCCCAGGTGACGGGCTCGCCGCCGCCGGCGCTGGCCACGCCGATGCGGATGACATCCGGTGCGGCCTGGGCCAGGCCGGCGATGGAGAGGGTGACGGCGGCCAGGATGGCGCGGCGCGGGAAGGAGGCGGGGAGAGTCATGACAGGACCTTTGTTCGGGCAATGCAGCGGCCGGACGCCGCGCGGATGCGGCGCCTGCCTGGAGATGGATGGAAGGAAAAGCGGGGCCGGCTCAGCCGCCCTGCACCTGCGACTGGTCACTCACCTTGGCGGCGATGTCGGTGCCCCGGAAGAAGTCCGGATTGGCCTCGGTATAGAAGCGGTAGGGATTGGAAAAGACCAGCGAGCGGAAGTCCTCCGCGCTGATCACGCCCTGCTCCACCAGGTCCCAGCTTTCGGCCAGGGGCTCGGTGAGGTCGGGCACGTCCCAGTGGCCGATGTCCGAGGACCAGATCGCATTGATCTGCGTGCCCAGCGGGTTCACCTTGGTGTTGAAGGCGGCGGCCACCGTGCGGTCGTCGGCCTCGGCGCCGAAGTAGAAGGGCTTCACCCAGCGCTCGCGGATGTCCTCCACGCTCTGGATGCCGGCGGCCAGGAAGTCGTCGAGTTCATCCCCCACCGGATCGCGGCTGTGCGGCAGGGCCGACACCCCCAGGCTGTCGCGCAGCAGCGTGGCCTTGTCCACCGGCCGGCCCTTGGTGAGTTCGCCCCCGTATTCCTCGAACAGGGCGGCCAGCAGTTCGATGTCCGCATGGGCCGGGTTGTAGTTCTGGATGGCGTGGCGGTTGCGTTTCTCGAAGCGGTCCACCAGGTGGGTGTAGACATGCGAGCCCCAGTCCGCGCCGCCTTCCAGCAGGGCCACCCGCAGCTGCGGAAAACGTCGGGTGACGCCGCCGAAGAACAAGGCCTTGGCGAAGGCCTGCGAGCCGTCCGCGAAGTGGCCGATGTGGTTGAACATGTAGTTGCTGGTGGACTGCCGCCCGGTCCAGCCCTGGCTGCCGTAGTGGGTGGTGACCGGCACGCCCAGCTCCACCACCTTGGCCCAGAAGGGGTCGTAGTCGTGCGGGCTGTCGATGCCGTAGAAGTCTGTGTAGCTGGCGTGGCGCGCCACGTCCGGATGCTCGGCCTTGGGGTATTTCTCGGCGATGGAAGGGATGGGCCGGCGCACGCCGCCGGCGATGTTGATCACCTTCAGGCCGAGTGTCTTGACGGCGAACTCCAGCTCCTCGATGCCCTCCTGCGGCGTGTTGAGCGGGATGCCGGCGACGGGTGTCAGGCGGTGCGCATGCTTTTTCCACACATCGGCATGGAAGTGGTTGATCGCGCGGTGCAGCGGCTGGCGGAATTCGTCGCTGGCGGCGGCCGGGGCCAGCACGTCGTTGGGAAAGAGGATGGAATAGTCCGCGCCCTGTTCGGCCAGGCGCTCGGCCAGCAGCTCGGGCAGGGTGTAGGTGGCCAGGTCCAGGGTGTTGCGGGTGACCCGGGCCCACCACGGGGCACGCAGGGTGCGGTGGTGCTGGCGTTCCTCCGGGGTCTGCTGGTACCAGTCCTTGCCGGCGGCCGAACGGGTGGCGAAACGGCCGCCGAGCGACTTGCGCAAGGCATCCACCAGGGCGCTGCCGCCGTAGTGCTGCACATAGTCTTCGAGCGCCGGCGTGTAGTCGTTGACATGCACGTCGGTGTCGATCACCGGATGGTCCAGCCGCGCCTTGACGGCGGCCGAACGCGAACTCTTGAGACGGGGCAGGCGGGTGGTCACGGGGGCTTCTCCTTCGCTTGGAATGCGACGAAGGTTAGGCCGGCCCCCGGCCTGCGGGAACGAAGAAAAACGGCGCTGCTTGTTTGGTTTTCAGCGAAGGCAGGCGGCGGCCGGATCGGCCTGCAAGGCGGCGATCTGCCGGGCGATGGCTTCGGCCGCCTGGGCCGTTGCGCGCTGCGCTCCCTCGGCCAGGGCGGGGATGCCGGCGCCGACCGGCTGCGTCGTGGACCAGGCGCAGTTGAGGTTGCGGTCCAGGTCCGAGCGGCGCAGGTTCCAGCTGAAGGCGGCGTCGAGCCGGCTGTCTTCCACCGCGTCGAAGCGCTGCACCCGCACGGCGATGCGCCATGTCGGCTGCTGGCCGGCGCGCGGCTGGCGGGTCACGTCGATGGCGCCCAGGCGCGCGGCCACGCCGGCGGCCAGCGCATCGCGCATCTCGTTTTCGAGCGAGGAGGCCCAGCGGCTCTTCTCCAGCAGGCGCATTTCGGCGCCGTCGCTGTCCTGGCGCACCAGCATCTGCTGGCGGGCCAGGCGTTCGGGCAAGGCGACGGCGCCCATGTCGATGTAGAGCGGGGCGCCGCCGGCCGCGATGGCCGGTGCGCTGGCCAGGGCCGGCGCGGCCAGGGTGTAGTAGCGCTCTTTCTCGCTGCTGGCGCAGCCGGCGGCGGCCAGAGCCAGGGCCGATACACAGGCCAGGAGCGTGGCGTGGCGAAGCTTCATTTCTTGTCGTCCGGTTTGCCGCGCAGCAGCGATTCGGGATGGCGTTCCAGGTAGTCGGCCAGGGTGCGCACCGAGGCGGAGGTGCGCTTCAACTCTTCCAGCGTCTCGCGCACGTCCTGCTGCAGGGGCGAGTCCTGGGCCAGGGTGCGCTCGGCGCTGGTGATGGTCTTGCGGGCATCCTTCACGGCGGCGGTCACCTCGGGCGCCACGTCGTTGTTCAGCGTGCGGGTCAGCTTCTCGGTGCCGGCCAGGGTCTTGTTGAGTTCGGCCAGCGACTTGCGCAGGTCCTGCCCGATCTCGTCGAAGGGCACCTTGTTGACCTTGCCGACGATCTCCTGCACCTGCGACTGCAGCGCATCCAGGCTGCCGGACATGGTGGGCAGCTCGATCGGGTCCTTGTCGGTGTCGATCTGGGCCGGCGGCGCCTTGGGGAAGAAGTCCACCGCCACATAGAGCTGGCCGGTCAGCAGGTTGCCGCTGCGCAGCTGGGCACGCATGCCCTTGCTGACGAGGTAGCGCACCTGCTGGTCCTGGGTGTACTTGGATTCCGGCGCGGCGTCGTCGCCCTTGCGGCGCAGCCGGTCGGGGTAGATCTGCACCAGCACCGGCATGCGGAACTCGCGGGTCTTGCGGTCGAACTCCACGCCTATCGATTTCACCTCGCCGATCTCCACGCCGCGGAAGTCCACCGAGGCGCCCGGCTGCAGGCCGCGCAGCGACTGGTTGAAGTAGAGCAGCACGGTCTTGGAGGGGCCGTCCGGCGGCTTCAGCGCGGTGCTCTCGTCGCCGGCCAGGGCGAAGGCGGTGTTCTCCTTGGCCTCCGCGCCGTTGTTGTCGTCCGGCGCACGGAAGGCGATGCCGCCCAGCACGATGGTGGCCAGCGACTGGGTGTGCAGCGTCAGGCCGCCGGAGCCCAGCTGCATGTCGATGCCGCTGGCATGCCAGAAGCGGGTGTTGGTGCCGACGAAGCGGTCGTAGGGGCTGTTGACGAAGATGCGCAGGTTCACGCCCTTGCCCTGCGGATCCAGCTCGTAGGCCGCCACCTGGCCGACCTTGATGCGGCGGTAGTAGACCGGCGAGCCGACATCGAGCGAGCCGATGTCGTCGGCATGCAGCGAGAACTGCTTGCCCGAGGCGTCGCTGGTGACGATGGGCGGTGTCTCCAGGCCTGTGAACTCGCTGGCGGTTTCCTCCGCCACGCCGGGGTCGGCGACGATGTAGGCACCCGACAGCAGCGTGGTCAGGCCCGAGATGCCGCTGGTGTCCAGCCGCGGCCGCACCACCCAGAAGCTGGTGTCCTTGGCGGTGAAGCTGTCGGCGTCCTTGGACAGCTGCAGCACCACCCGCACATGGGAGCGGTCCTTGGCCAGGCGCAGGCTCTGCACCACGCCGATCTGCACGTCCTTGTACTTCACGGCGGTCTTGCCGGCCTCCAGGCCTTCGGCGGTCTTGAAGTTGACCTCGACCTCCGGGCCGCGGCCCATCAGCACCTTGGCCACCAGCGTCAGGCCGACCAGCGCGGCCACGATGGGGATCAGCCAGATCAGCGAGGGCAGCCAGTTGCGGCGGCGCGCCACGCGCGGCGCCTCCAGCGCGGGCGGTGCGGCCGCGGTTGGCGCCGTCGGCGCGTCTGCCGGCAGGGGCGCGGCCGGGGGCTGGGTGTCGTCACCATTCATGGATTTGTCTTGCCTTTCGCAGAGGGACGCCCGTCCCAGGTCAGCTTGGAATCGAAACTCAGGGAGGCCAGCATGGTCAGCACCACCACCGAGGCGAAGGCGGCGATGCCCAGGCCGGCGGTGATCTCGGCAAAGCCCTGGATGCGCACCAGGCCGCTGAGCAGGGCCACCACGAACACATCGAGCATGGACCAGCGGCCGATGACCTCGATCACGTGGTAGAGCTTGGAGCGCTCCTCTTGCCGCCAGTCGCTGCGCCGTCCGGCGTTGACCAGCAGCACGAAGAGCGCCGCCAGCTTGAACAGCGGCACCAGGAAACTGGCCACGAAGATGATGGCGGCGATGCCGTAGGAGCCGCTGACCCAGAAGAAGATGATGCCGCTGAGGATGGTGTCGCTCTGCGTGCCGAAGAGGGAACGGGTGATCATCACCGGCAGCAGGTTGGCCGGCAGGTACATCACGGCCGCGGCGATCAGCAGCGCCCAGGTGCGGTTGAGGCTGTCGGGCTTGCGTGCATGCAGCACGGTGCCGCAGCGTTCGCAGGCCTGGCCTTCCTGCGCCTGCCGCCAGACGGTGCCGCAGTAGCGGCAGGGCAGCAGGCCGGCGTCGATGGCGCGCAGGGGCGGCTGCGACGGGTCGGCCGTCATGCGGCGCTGTCCTGGCCGCGCCGTCCGGCACGGCCGGCGCGGGCGGAGGGCGTGGCCACCATATCCCAGAAGCCGCGCGGATCGAAGGACAGCACGGCGGTCAGCAGCACCGTCAGCGCCGCGAAGGCGAACAGGGCCGGCCCGGGCAGCACCTTGGCCAGGCCAGAGAGCTTGATCAGCGCCACCAGCACGCCGAGCAGGAACACCTCCACCATGCCCCAGGGCCGCAGGCTCTGCATGGTGCGCACCATCCAGGCGAAGCCGCCGGGCAACTCGCGCGGGGCGCGCGGCACCAGCAGCCAGATGAGGATGAGCAGCTGCATCAGCGGAAACACGATGGTGGTGGCCAGCACCAGCAGCGCCACCAGCGAGCGGCCCTCGGCCGCCAGCGCCACCACGGCGCCGGCCAGCGTGGTCTGGCTGGTGCGGCCGCGCAACTCGATCTCGACGATGGGAAACAGGTTGGCCACCGCGAAGGTGATCAGGCTGGCCACCGACAGCGGCAGCAGGCGGCGCCGGTGCGCGCCGGCATGGCGGTCGAGTTCGGCGCCGCAGACGCGGCAGTGCGACACCTCGCGCGGGCGCAGCGGTGTGCGGCGCCAGACGGTGTCGCAGCTTTCGCAGACGATCGCATCGGGGACTTCGAGCATGGGACAGCGAGTATGCCCGCGCGGCCGCGCCCCGCCGTGTCGGCCGGACCCCCGTGCTGGAGTCGCCGCAAGGCCCGGCGCGGGCCGGGCCTGCTGCGCTTGCCATGGTCTTTCGGCCCGACTATTGACCCTGGCCCGGCGATTGCGTACGGTGCCGCCCATGTCTTCCACCCCCGACCCGAGCGCGCCGTCTCCCTGGCATGAGCTGGAGGCGGAAGCCGGCGCGCAGCTCAGCGCGCTCGCCGTGATGGTCGCCAGCGGCCACGGCCTCTGGCCGCCCGGGGAAGATGCGCGGCGGGCGGACGAGGAATCGGCACGCCGGCAGCGCGAGGCCGAGGCCCAGGCCCTGGAACTGCAGCGCCGCATGGCCGCGCTGCAGGCCGGGCAGGCCGACGATCCGGCCTGAGCCTGGGCGGATTGGCCGAGTCTGTTATGCGGCCATCGCCTACAGGCGCGGGCGAGCGGGCGTGGCCATAGTCGGCAATCCTTCAGCTTCCCGGCAACACCCACCATGAGCCCCCAGGAAACCGTTCTGTTCGAGCAAGGCGACGTTCTGGTCACCGAACGCCGCGTCGTCATCGATGGCATCGCCCATCCGCTGAGCCTCGCGCAGGAGGTGCGGGTGCAGTCGGAATCCAGTTATGTCGGCAAGTCGGTGCCTTTCGCCTTCGCCGTGCTCTTCGTGTTGTGGGCCATCGGCGAGCTGATCAATTCGCCGGCCGATGTGGGCATGGCCGCCTTCGCCGGCGTGCTCGCGCTGCTGTCGGCCGCGGTGGTGCGGCTGGTGGGCAGCTTCCAGAGCCACACCATCGTGCTGACGACACTGTCAGGCGAGCAGGAAATCCTGCGTTCGCGCGATGGCCGCCTGGTGTCGGCGGTGGTCAAGGCCACGCGGCTGGCCATCGTGCGCCGCCGCCTGCCGGCAACCGCGACCTGGAACGTCGGCCGCGCAGCCCACGGCTGAAATCCGGCCATCCACCAGGAAATCCCATGAAGCGATTCGGCCTGCAGGTACTGGAAGACGGCCCCTCGGCCCATCGCTGGGTGGTGGTGGAGATGCTGGTGGACAGCATCTCCAGGCCGGTATCGGTGGCCGCCCATCACTACGGCAGTTTCGAGGAGGCCCATGACGCGGGCGAGGCCGAGCTGCAGCGGGTGATCCAGGGCGGTGCCGCCGCGGCGCCGAGCTAAGCCATCGGATTCTTGCCGGCCAGCCGCAACATCAGCCCTGAGGGCGTGCGCGGCAAGCCCGGCCGGCCGAACCAGGCGCCACCGGAGACGGCAGCCGCGATCACCAGCCCGAACAGCATCAGCGCCACCGTCTGGGTGAGGAACATGGCGCCGAGCCCGCCGCCGGCCTGCAGCACCAGCGCGCTGCCGATGGCCGCCGTGGCCAGCCGTGCCGCGTTGGCCATCACCGGCCAGAGCAGGCGCCCGGCGCCCTGCGATGCGAAGTAAAGCGACAGCCCCAGCCCGAAGAACCCATAGGCCGGCCCGACCGTGCGCAGGTACTGCGCGCCGGCCGACAGCATGGCCGGATCGCTGCCGAAGAGCGACAGCCACTGCATCGGAAACAGCGCGGCCAGCACACCCACCAGCTCGGTCAGCCCGGTGGCCAGGGCAGCCCCGGTCCAGGCCACACGCAGCGCCCGCTCGCGCTGCCCGGCGCCGAGGTTGGTGCCCACCATGGTGACCACCGGCGCGCTCAGGCCGAAGACCAGCGGCACCAGCAGGTATTCCAGCCGCGATCCGGTGCCGTAGCCGGCGATCGCCGCCGTGCCGAAACGGCCCACATAGGCGGTGGCGATCATGATGGTGAGGTTGGTCGACAAGGTCACCAGCGCCGCCACCAGCCCCACCTTCAGGATGTCGCGCAGCAGCGGCCAGCGCAGCCGCAGGTGCGCCATCGCAGGCTTGACCACGCTGCGGCCCGACAGCACCAGCCAGCCCAGCACCAGGCAGCCCGCCGCGTAATACAGCAGCATGGCGATGGCCCCGCCCACGATGCCCATGCCGCGCACCGGCCCGGCGCCGAAGATCAGCAGCGGCGACAGCGGCACCAGCGCCAGCGTGCCGAAGAACACGGTCATGGCCGGCGCCGTCATGTTGCCCGTTCCGCGCATCACGGCCGCCAGGGCATTGAAGAGCCACAGCAGCACGATGCCCGCGAAGATCGCGTTGGAGTAGGTGAGGGCGGCGCGCAGCGAGGCGTCCTGCCCGCCCATGCTGCGGTAGAGCCAGGGCCCGCCCAGCAGCAGGATCAGGCTGAAGGCGATGCCGAAGCCCGCCGCGATGGCCAGGGCATGCACCGCCAGCCGGTCGGCATCGTCGCGACGGCCGCCGCCCAGGGCCCGGGCGATGGCCGAGGCAATGCCGCCGCCGATGGCGCCGCCCGACATCATCTGCATCAGCATCACCACCGGGAACACCAGCGAGGCGCCGGCCAGGGCATCGGTGCCCAGGCGGCTGATGAAGAAGGTCTCGATCAGCCCGGCGCCGGCCTGGCCCACGATCAGCAGGATATTGGGCGCGGCCAGCTTCAGCAGGGTGCGGGTGATCGGGCCTTCGAGCAGCAGGCGGGTGCGGGCGTTCATGCCGGCGCGGGCATCGGTGGGGGTGTTGGCGTCCATCTTGCCGGCCATGCTAGGCAGGATCGATAATTGCGTAAATGCCTCGCCGGGCATATCAGTGATTGAGGATTGAAATGACTGTTGCCGTCCGCCCCATGGATCTGGATGCCGTGCAGGCCTTCGTGCTGGTGGCCGACTTCCGCAGCTTCACCCGTGCCGCGGAGGCCCTGGGCAGCACCCAGTCGGCCGTCAGCCTGAAATTGAAGCGCCTGGAAGAGCGCCTGCAGCGCCGCCTGCTGGAGCGCACGCCGCGCCTGGTGCGGCTGTCGGCGGATGGCCTGCGTTTCCTCGGCCATGCGCGCGGCCTGCTGGCGGCGCACGAACAGGCGCTCAGGGGTTTCGAGGACGCACCACGCCGCCTCACCGTCGGCATCGCCGACCACCTCGCCGGCACCGACCTGCCCGCGCTGCTGGCCCAGGCCGGCTCCTTCGATCCGGGCCTGCAGCTGGAAGTGCGCATCGGCGGCTCCGAGCCCCTGCTGCGCGCCTTCGACAAACGCCAGTGCGACGCCGTCATCGTGCGCCGCCTCGACAAGCGCCAGGACAACGAACTGCTCTTCTCCGAACCTTTCCGCTGGTATGCCGCGCCGCACTGGCAGGCGGTGCACGGCGAGCCGCTGCGCCTGGCCTCCCAGGCGCCGCCCTGCGGCGTGCGGGCGCTGGCGCTGGACCTGCTGGACCAGGCGGGCATCGCCTACCGCGAGGTCTTCCTGGGCGGCGGCGTGACCGCCTTGCGCGCCGCCGTCACCGCCGGGCTGGCGGTGGCCGCGCTCGGCCAGCGCGCCGCGCCGGTGGGCGCGATCGACGTGGGCGCCGCGCTGGGATTGCCCGCCTTGCCGGTCGCCGACGTGGTGCTGCACAGCCGCAGTCCGGAGGCTTCGGCCCCTGGCGGCGCCCTGCGTCTGCTCGCCACCGCCCTGCGCGCCGCGATGCCCGAAGCCTGAGCCGGCTACCATCGGCGGTCGGGTTCCCGCGCGGCGGGAAGGAATTTGCAAGTGAGCAGGATGCGTGTCGGTCTGATCTTTGGGGGAAAGTCCGCCGAACACGATGTGTCGGTCCAGTCGGCGTTCCATGTGCTGCAGCGGCTGGATGCCGGCCGTTTCGATCCGAGACTCGTCTATGTAGATCCCCGAGGCCGCTGGCATACCGGCCGGCCGGCCATGCAGCCGACGAGCAGCAGCGAGCTGCTGCGCATGGCCTGCGATGCCTCGCAGTCCGCCTCCGCCATCCTCGACCAGGTCGATGTGGTCTTCCCCCTCATCCACGGCACGCTGGGCGAGGACGGCTCCCTGCAGGGCCTGCTGCGCATGGCCGGCCTGCCTTTCGTGGGCTCCCCGGTGCTCGCCTCGGCGCTGGCCATGGACAAGGATTTCAGCAAGCGCCTGCTGCGCGCCGCCGGCATCGCGGTCGCCCCCTTCGTCTGCCTGCGCCGCGGCGTGGCAGCCGACTTCGACGCGCTGGCCGCAGAACTGGGCCTGCCGATGTTCGTGAAGCCGGCCAACCAGGGTTCGTCCGTGGGCATCGCCAAGGTGGATACCCGTGAGGCATTCGCCGCCGCGCTCGCCACCGCCTTCGAATACGACCACAAGGTGCTGGTGGAAGCCGCCATCGTCGGCCGCGAGATCGAATGCGCGGTGCTGGGCAACGACGATCCGCGCGCCAGCGTCTGCGGCGAGGTGATCGTGCACGACGACTTCTACGCCTACGACACCAAGTACTTGCGCGCGGACGGCGCCGAACTGGCCATCCCCGCCGCCATCGGCGAGCCGGCCAGCGCCAGGATCCGCCAGCTCGCCGTCGATGCCTACGAAGTCCTGGAATGCCAGGGCCTGGCGCGGGTCGACTTCTTCCTGAAGCCCGACGGCGAGCCGGTGTTGAACGAGGTCAACACGCTGCCGGGCTTCACCCAGGTCAGCATGTATCCCAAGCTCTGGGAGGCCACCGGCCTGGCCTATGGCGAGCTGATCACCCGCCTGATAGAGCTGGCGCTGGAACGCCACCAACGCGACGGCGCGCTGCGCGCCACGCCCGAGCCGCGATGAAGCGCTGGATCGCCGCCCCGGGCGCCTACGAGAACGCCTACCGCAACCACACCCTGCGGCGCCTGCAACTGACCGCCATCGAGATGGGCGTGACGGCCACCATGGGCAGCGCGCTCGCCCTGGTGGTGCGCCTGCTGATGCCCACGCCCGAATACGTCTGGCTGCGCGTGGCCCTGCTGCCGCTGACCGCGCTGTTCGCCTTCCTCATCGTGCGGGCGCCCACGGTGCGCACCTATGGCCTGGCCTGCATGGCGACCATCGGCACCGTGGCCTTCAACAGCTACCTGGGCGCACTGGGCACCGACCAGCCGCTGATGTATTTCGTGCCGGCCGCGGTCCTGGTCGTGCTGGCCACCAGCTTCTTCTGGATCACCATGGCCCAGTGGATCGGCGGCTCGCTGGTTTGCTACGCCTTTTTCCTGCCCTTTGTCTTCAACCACACGGCCGGCCGCACCGACACCCTGTTCGCCCTGCTGTTCGCCACCATGGCGGTGGTCACCGGCTTCGTTAGCCATTCGCGCATCCAGGACAACACCCGCCGCGCCTTCGACCAGGAGCGCCGCCTGGCCGAGCTGTCGGTCACCGACACCCTCACCGGCGCGCGCAGCCGCGCCGAGTTCCTGCAGCAGGCCGAGAACGCCGCCAACGTCGCCCGCAGCACCGGCGCGCCGCTGACCCTGCTCTACCTCGACATCGACCACTTCAAGCGCCTCAACGACGGCCACGGCCATGCCGCCGGCGACGCGGTGCTGCGCGGCATGTCCGACGTGCTGCAGCAGGCCCTGCGCGGCAGCGACCTGTTCGGCCGCCTGGGCGGCGAGGAGTTCTGCGTGCTGCTGCCCGACCAGGACGAAACCCAGGCCCACGCCCTGGCCAACCGCCTGCGCCACCTGCTGGCCAGCGTACCCCGGCCGGACGGGCGGCTGACCGTCTCGGCCGGCGTGGCCGCGCTGCGCGAGGGCGAGGCGATCACCCAGACCCTCAACCGCGCCGACCTGGCCATGCTGCAGGCCAAGCAGGCCGGGCGCGACACGGTGCGCATAGCGGCCTGAAGACCCGCTACCGCGCACGCGCGAACCGCCCAGGCGCCACACCCACATGCCGGGTGAAGGCCACGGTGAAGGTGCTGGGCGAGCTGTAGCCGACCTGCGCCGCCACGTCCGCGATCGGCCCCTCGCCGCGCCGCAGCAGTTTCTTGGCCAGGGCCATGCGCCAGGCCAGCACGTATTCCATCGGCGGCACGCCCACGGCGCGGCTGAAGCGCTCGAAGAAGGTGGTGCGCGACATGGCCGACATGCGGGCCAGCAGGGCCACCGTCCAGGAGTCGCCCGGTGCCTGGTGGAAGCCGCGCAGCGCCAGGGCCAGCCGCTCGTCGGACAGGCCGCGCAACAGGCCGGGCGAGGCCACGGCGTCGCGGGAAGAACGCAGGGCCTCGATCAGCATCAGCTCCAGCAGCCGCTCCAGCACCACCTCACGCGCGGGCCGCTGGCTGCGCGCCTCGTCCACCACCGCCGACACCAGCACCGACAGCCGTGCCTCGTCCCGCACATGGACCAGCCGCGGCAGCAGCGACACCAGCAGCGCGGTGTCGGGCGAGCCCAGCTCGCAGTGGCCGATCAGCATGCGGTGCTCGGCCTCGCCTTCCAGCTCGCCGATGCGCATCTCGCCGTTGGGCATGCAGACGGGGTCGGCGCATTCCTCGTCCTCGGGCAGGGGATCGAGGCTGCTCATGGTGAAGGGCAGCCGGTTGGGGATGAGCACGAAGTCGCCGGTCTCGACGGTCACAGGATCCAGCCCCTGCGGCAGCAGCCGCGCTGCGCCGTGCAGCATCACGAAGAACATCGGGTCGCGGCCCTCGGGGCAGCGCACCCGCCAGCGGCCGGCGCCCACCGCGATCTTCGAGTACGTCATGCGTGGCTGCAGCAGGGTGACCACGTCGGCCAGGGGATCGGTCATGTCCGGACGATCTCGAATGATTAAAGGATTTTCTATTGTAGATAGACGGGTTGTGGCGTCCTAGAGTGCGGGCTTGTACCTCGTTATCCAGGAACCGACTCTCATGAAAACCGTCCTCATCACCGGCTGCTCCTCGGGCTTCGGCCAGGAAGCCGCCCGCCATTTCCTGGCCCAGGGCTGGAAGGTCGTCGCCACCATGCGCACGCCCGATGCGGCGCTGCTGCCGCAGTCCGAGCATCTGCGCATCCTGCCGCTGGACGTGGCCGACGAGGCCAGCATCCGCGCCGCCGTCGCGGCCGCCGGGCCCATCGACGTGCTGGTCAACAACGCGGGCGTGGGCTTGCTCGGCGCCTTCGAATCGCAGGCGATCGGCGTCTGCCGCGAGGTCTTCGAGACCAATGTGCTCGGCCTGATGGCGCTCACCCAGGCGGTGCTGCCGCAGATGCGCGAGCGCCGCGCCGGCGTGGTGGTGAACGTGGCCTCCACCGTCACCCTCAAGGCCCTGCCGCTGCTGGCCGTCTACACCGCCAGCAAGGCGGCGGTGGTGGCCTTCACCGAGGTGCTGGCGCTGGAGCTGGCGCCGCTGGGCGTGCGCGCCCGGGTGGTGCTGCCGGGCATGGCCCAGTCGACGAAATTCGGCGCCAACGCCATGCCGCGCTCCATGGTGGCCGCGCCGGACGAATACGCGCCGATGCTGCAGCAGGTGATGGCCGGCTTCCAGAACTACAGCGGCCCGGTGACCCGGGAGGCGCAGGTGGCCGAGGCCATCTGGCGCGCCGCCACCGACGAGGCCAGCCCCTTGGCACTGCCCGCCGGCGACGACGCCGTGGCGTGGGCCGCCACCCAGCCGGCCCGCGTGGCCTGAACCGGGGCAGGGCGGGCGGGGCGCCCCACGGATTAGCGGGACTCGCACGTGGTCCGAAAAATGCTCGCTTGCCGGTCGGGCTGCCCCATCCCTAGGATGAATCCACTTCGCTTTCCATCCGGACAGCCCACAGGAACATCCGCATGCCCGTCTCCAAGATCCGCCGATTCGGCCTGAGCGCCTGCGCCGCGCTGGGCGCGCTGCTCGCCCTGGCCGGCCTGCCCCAGGGCGCCGTCGCGCAGGAGCGTTTTCCCGCCAAGCCCATCCATGTGGTGGTGCCCTTCCCGCCGGGCGGCATCAACGACACGGTGGCGCGGCCCATCCTCAAGAAGATGGGCGACTTGCTCAACATCGGCTTCGTCATCGACAACCGCCCCGGCGCCAGCGGCACCATCGGCACCGCCGCGGTGGCGCGTGCCGAGCCCGACGGCTACACCCTGCTGCTGGGGGCGGCCAGCACCATGGCGGTGGTGCCGCACATGATGAAGACGGTGCCCTATTCGTCCACCCGGGACTTCGCGCCCATCGGCGGCCTGGCCTCGGTGCCCAGCGTGATGATCTCCGGCCACCCGGCGCAGTTCCCCGACTTCGCCGCCGTGCTGGCCGAGCTGAAGAAGCGGCCCGGCGAGCTGACCTACGGCTCGGCCGGCCCCGGCACCTCGCACCACACGCAGATGTCCTTCCTCAACCTGGAGCTGGGCACCTCCATGCTGCATGTGCCCTACAAGGGCAGCGGCCCGGCCATGGCCGACCTGCTGGGCGGCCAGATCGACTTCCTGATGGACCCGCTGCCCACCACCCTGGCCCAGGTCGGCAGCGGCAAGATCGTGCCGATCGCCATCACCAGCGCCCAGCGCTCGCCCCTGCTGCCCACGGTGCCCACCTTCATCGAGCTGGGCGTGAAGAACTTCGAGGTCAGCACCTGGTTCGGTTTGTTCGCGCCGGCCAGGACCCCGCCCGCCGTGCTGGCCACCCTGACCGAGGCGCTCAACGCCGCATTGCGCGACCCGGCCATCGCCCAGGGCATGGCCTCGCGCGGCATGGATCCACTGCTCAAGTCTCCCGCGGAGATGGCGAAGTACGTGGCCGCCGAGAACCTGTTGTGGAAGGGCGTGATCGAGAAGACGAAAATCGGGCTGGATTGACTCCAGCCCCTTCATGCGCCGAACCCTCCCGCCCCTGGCCACCCTGCGCCCCTTCGAAGCCGCCGCGCGCCTGGGCTCCTTCACCGCCGCCGCCGACGAACTGGCCCTGACCCAGGGCGCGGTCAGCCTGCAGATCCGCAACCTGGAGGCCTGGCTGGGCAAGCGCCTGTTCGAACGCCTGGTGCGGCGGGTCGAGCTGACCGAGGACGGCCGGCAGTACTACGCCGCCTGCCTCAACGCGCTGGAAGAGATCGAGCGCGCCACCCGCAGGATGCTGGCCCAGCGCGACCACCGCATCCTCACCGTGTCCTGCCTGCCGACCCTGGCCACCATGTGGCTGATGCCGCGCCTGAGCGCGTTTTCCTCCGCCTATCCCGACATCGAGGTGCGCGTGGCCACCTCCATCTCCGCCGTCGACCTGCGCGGCAGCGACATCGACGTGGCCCTGCGGGTGGGCAAGCTGCCCGGCCGCCACTACCGCCGCGGCCTGCCCGGCATCGACCTGGTGATGACCGACCGCTGGGACGGCATCGAGGCCGACTACCTGTTCGACGACGTGCTGGTGCCCGTCATCTCCCGCAAGCTGCTGGACCAGGGCGCGGCCATCGACACCGCGGCCGACCTGCTGAAGTACGCCCTGATCCACACCGCCAGCCGGCAGAACGCCTGGCGCGACTGGCTGGCCACCCAGGGCATCGCCAGCCGCAGCCGCAAGGCCTCGGCCGAATACGGCCATTTCTTCATGGCGCTGCAGGCCGCGCAGGAATGCAAGGGCATCGCCATCGTGCCGCGCAAGCTCTTCGAAACCTATGCCGAGCGCGCCCCGGGCCTGGAGATCGCCTTCGAGGCCGAGGTGCCCAGCGCCGGCGAGTACTACCTGCTCACCCACGAGTCCCGCGTCGACAACGCGGCGGTGCGCAAGTTCCGCAAATGGGTGCTGCTGATGGCGCAGGCCGAAGCCCCGCCGGTGGCGCATGCATCAGCCAAACCAATGGCGCGGTGAGCCGTATTCGTTTGTCAGCCCGGGCCGGGCCTTCCTAAGATCGCACCCGACTCGAAAAACCAGAAGGACATCCCAAGTGAAGACCCCCCTCCGCGTCGGTATCGCAGGCCTCGGTGCCGTCGGCAAGAAACTCGCCTCGGCGCTGGACCAGGGCACGCTGCCCGGCCTGACCCTGGCCGCCATCGGCGTGCGCGACGAGGCCAAGGCCCGTGCCTCCATCAGCCTGCAGGGCGAGCCGGTCTTCACCGCGATCGAGCGCCTGGTCGAGCACTGCGACCTGGTGGTGGAATGCGCCCCCTCGGCCCTCTTGCCGCAGATCGCCGCGCCCATGCTGCAGGCCGGCAAGACGGTGATGGTGCTGAGCGCCGGCGCCCTGCTGTTCCACCCCGAGCTGATCGAGCTGGCGCGCGAGCACGGCGGCCAGATCATCGTGCCCACCGGCGCGCTGCTGGGCCTGGACGCGGTGAGCGCCGCCGCCGAAGGCACCATCCATTCGGTGACCATGAAGACCAGGAAGCCGGTGCGCGGCCTGCTCGGCGCGCCCTACCTGGCGGAGAACAACATCGTCATCGAGGGCATCACCGAGCCGATGTGCATCTACCGCGGCTCGCCGCGCGGCGCGGCCAAGGGCTTCGCGGCCAACCTGAACGTGGCGGTGGCGCTGTCCCTGGCCGGCATCGGGCCGGACCGCACGGTGCTGGAGGTGTGGGCCGATCCGCATGCCGAGCGCAACATCCACCAGATCGTGGTGGAGGCGGATTCGGCCTCCTTCACCATGGAGATCCAGAACATTCCCAGCGAGAACCCCAAGACCGGCCGCATCACCGCCCTGAGTGTGCTGGCCGCCCTGCGCAAGATCGCGGCGCCGCTGCGTGTGGGCACCTGAGCGGCCGGGGCCGGGCTATTTGAAGACGTCCTCCAGATCGACGATCTCGTCGGAGGTCTCCAGCTTCACGCTCTCCTCGATGTGGTCGAGGTGGGCCAGGATCAGGCGCTCGGCCAGCGCCGTGTCGCCCTTACCCATGGCCTCGATGATCTCGGCGTGTTCGTCGTTGCGGCAGCAGGTGGTGGTGGGCAGGCTGTAGAGAAAGATCACCAGGCAGCTCAGCGTGGCCAGCTCGCGCATGGCGCGCGCCATCTCGGCATTGCCGGCCAGCTCGCTCAGCACGATGTGGAACTCGCCGGCCAGGCGGATGATGGCCCGCTTGTCGTTGCGCTGGCGGGCCGCGTCCTCCAGCACCGTGTGCTCGCGCAGGCGCTCCAACTTGGCGGGTGTCATGGTGCGCGCCAGGCGGCGCACCACGGCGGGCTCTATCACCCGGCGGGCCTCGAACACATCCCGCGCCCGTTCGATGGAGGGCTTGGCCACATAGGCACCGCGCTGCGGGAACAGCTCCACGATCTGCTCGCGCGCCAGCCGGGCCAGCACCTCGCGCACACGCGGGCGGCTCACTTCGAAGATCTCGGCCAGGCGCTCCTCGGCCAGCTTGGCGCCGGGCTTCAGGCGGTTGTCCAGGATGGCGGCGTAGATGCGTTCGTAGATGTCCGTGGCGCTGGGCGCGCCGCGGTTTTTTTCCGAGGGCTCGTCGATGGTGCGTTCGGAGGTGGCCATGTTCATCAAGGGGTAGGGCGGGTGCACAGCGGCTGTGCATCGTCGGGGCGGTTGCCGGGTTTGACTCTATCTATGTCTACAGCTTTTTATGCGATTGTCTACATTTACTCAGGACATTGTCGCTGGCGGCCGTCACATTTTTGATTGAAATTGTCGACGCCGGCACGCTCCTTGCGAAGGTATCCGTCATGAACGTCACCCTGATCCAGAACGCAGCCTTTGTCGTGGCCTGGGATGCCGCCAGCCAACGCCATGTCTACATGCGCGGCGCGGACGTCGCCTTCTCCGGCGGCAGCATCCTCCACGTCGGGCCCGGCTTCGACGCATCGAACATGCCCGGCATCGAGGTGGTGGACGGCAGCGGCATGATGGTCATGCCCGGCCTGGTGGACATCCACAGCCACCTGGTGCACGAGCCGATCAACAAGGGCTACACCGACGAGACCGGCTCGGCCGGTCTCTACAACAGCAACCTCTACGAGTACATGCCCACCATGCATGGGGACGACGAGGTGGCTCCGGCCCAGACCACGCTGGCCGCGGCCGAGCTGCTGATGTCGGGCGTGACCACGGTGGTGGACATGTCCATCCCGCACGAGCACTGGCAGGACATCATGGTCAAGAGCGGCCTGCGCGCCTTCATCGCGCCCATGTTCCGCTCGGCCCGCTGGTACACCCGCAACGGCCATGTCGTGGAATACGACTGGGACGAGAAGGCCGGCATCGCCTCGATGGAGAACGCGCTGCGGCTGATCGACGCCGCCCGCGCCCATCCCTGCGGCCGGCTCGACGGCATGGTGGTGCCGGCGCAGATCGACACCTGCACGCCCGAGCTGCTGCAGGCCAGCCATGCCGAGGCCGCCAGGCGCGGCATCGGCTGGCAGACCCATGCGGCCCAGTCGCTGCCCGAGTTCCACGAGATCACCCGCCGCCACGGCCTCACGCCTGTGCAGTGGCTGCACAAGCTGGGCGTGCTGGACAAGGGCAGCGTGGTCGGCCACGGCATCTTCGTGGACGACCATCCGGACACCCGCTGGAGCACGGTCAGGGACCTGCCCATCCTGGCCGAGACCGGCGCCACCGTCGCCCATTGCCCCACCGTCTTCATGCGCCGAGGCATGGCCCTGCGCAACTTCGGCCGGTATCTCCGCGCCGGCATCAACATGGGCATAGGCACCGACACCTATCCGCACAACATGATCGAGGAGATGCGCCACGTGGGCTATCTGGCCCGGCTGATGGCCAACTCGCCGCACACCGTCACCACCGGCCAGATCTTCCACGCCGCCACCGTCGGCGGCGCCACCGCCCTGCGCCGCGACGACCTGGGCCGCATCGCGGTCGGCGCCAAGGCCGACCTGGTCATGGTGGACATGACGCACCACCTGATGCGCCCCTCGCGCGACCCGGTGCGCAGCCTCGTCTATGCCGCCGCCGACCGCGCCGTGCACACCGTCTATGTGGACGGCCACCGGGTGGTGCACCGCGGCGAAGTCAGCTCCCTCGACTACCGCGCCGCCTCCGCCGCCGTGGACGAAGGCCAGCGCCGCGCCGAAAAACTCGTGCCCCAGCGCGACCTGGTGGCCGGCCGCTCCGCCAGCGAGATGTCCCCCCTCTCCTTCGACTTCGTCTGACCGACGCAACCCTTTTTTCGAGGAATACGCGATGACCATTGGCAAAACAAGCAAGTCCTGGCTGGGCCGCACCGGCGCCGCGCTGGCGCTGACGGCAGTCGCCACCCTGTTCAACCCGGCGGGCGCCCAGACCCTGTCGGTGGTCATGGCCAGCAAGCTCACCGTGCTCGACCCGGTGCTGACCGCCTCGCACCAGACGCGCAACCACGGCTACATGATCTACGACACGCTGCTGGCGACCGACCTGGACAACAAGATCCAGCCGCAGATGGCCGACAAGTGGACCATCTCGCCCGACGGCAAGACCTACACCTTCACCCTGCGTGAGGGCCTGAAGTTCCACGACGGCGCCCCGGTCAAATCCGAGGACTGCATCGCCTCCATCCAGCGCTGGGCGCAGCAGGACAAGATCGGCCGCCAGGTCATGCCCCTGGTCACCGAGATGACCCCGGTGGACGACAAGACCTTCAAGGTGGTGCTCTCCAAGCCGGTCGACCTGCTCACCGCCCTGGCCCGCCCCAGCGGCCTGCCCAGCTTCATCATGCCCAAGCGGGTGGCGATGACACCGGCGACCCAGGCCATCACCGACTACACCGGCTCCGGCCCCTTCAAGTTCGTCAAGGCCGAGTTCCAGCCCGGCGTGAAGGTGGTCTACGAGAAGAACAAGGACTACGTGCCGCGCAAGGAGGCGCCTAGCGGCGTGGCCGGCGGCAAGGTGGTCAACGTCGACCGCGTGGAATGGGTGGCCATGGCCGACTCCATGACCATGGTCAACGCACTCACCAGCGGCGAGGTCGATTACGTCGAGACCGTGCCCTTCGACCTGGTGCCCATGGTCAAGGCCAGCAAGGGCGTGACCGTGCGCACGCTCGACAAGCTGGGCTACCAGCCCATGTACCGCTTCAACCAGCTGCAGCCGCCCTTCGACAACAAGCTGATCCGCCAGGCCGCCATGTACGCCATCGGCCAGGACGAGACCCTCAAGGCCCAGGTCGGCGACCCCGCCTACTTCAAGACCTGCGCGGCCGTCTTCGGCTGCAACCTGCCGTATTCGAGCAACAAGCACGCCGACATGATCGTGCCCTCGAACATCGCCAAGGCCAAGGAACTGCTCAAGCAGGCCAAGTACGACGGCGCGCCGGTGGCCATCCTGCATGCCACCGACATCGCCATGGCCTCGGCCCTGCCGGTGGTGATGGCGCAGGAGCTGCGCCAGGCCGGCTTCAACGTGCAGCTGCAGGCCATGGACTTCATGACCATGCTCTCGCGCCGCGCCAACCGCGACGTGCCGGCCAAGGGCGGCTGGAGCATCTTCGTGACCACCTGGCACACCAGCGAGATCTCCGACCCGCTGCGCAACTACGGCATCTCGGCCAACGGCGAGAAGGCCTGGTTCGGCTGGCCCACCGTGCCCGCCATCGAATCGCTGCGCGAGAACTTCCTGTTCGCCCGCACCGACAAGGAACGCAAGGACATCGCCGAGCAGCTGCAGGACGTGATGCTGGACGAGGGCGTGGCCGTGACCCTGGGCCAGATCGTCACCGCCGCCGCCTACAGCAACAAGCTCTCGGGCGTGCTGGAATCGCCGGCCCCGGTGTTCTGGAACATCAAGAAGTCCGACGCCAAGTAAGCCCGGGACAGACGCCGATGCTGGGCTACATCCTGCGCCGCATCCTGGCCACGCTGCCGGTGGTGCTGGCCGTGGCCGTGATGGTCTTCTGCCTGCTGCGGCTCACGCCCGGCGACCCGGCGCTGATCCTGGCCGGCGACTCGGCCACGCCGGAGCAGCTGGAGAAGATCCGCGCCCACATGGGGCTGGACCGGTCCATCCCCACCCAGTTCCTCTTGTGGGGCACGCAGGTGCTCAAGGGCGACCTGGGCGTGTCCCTGCATTCCGGCACGCCGGTCACCTCGATGATCGCGGCGCGGGTGGGGCCCTCCTTCGCGCTGGCCGTCTCCACCATCGTGCTGTCGGTGCTGGTGGCGGTGCCGCTGGGCGTGTTCGCCGCCTGGCGGCGCGGCACCCGGGTGGACCGGGGGGTGATGGCGTTCTCGGTGCTGGGTTTCTCGGTGCCGATCTTCGTCACCGGCTACGCCCTCATCATGCTGTTCTCGATGAAGCTGGGCTGGCTGCCGGTGCAGGGCTACAAGCCGCTGTCGGCCGGCATCGGCCCCTTCGCCCAGCACCTGCTGCTGCCCACGGTGGCGCTCGCCACCGGCTTCATCGCCCTCATCGCGCGCATCGCCCGCAGCAGCATCCTGGAGGTGATGGGCGAGGACTTCATCCGCACCGCCCGCGCCAAGGGCATCACCGAGCGCGCCGTGCTGGTGGCCCATGCGCTGGGCAACGCAGCGGTGCCCATCATCACGGTGATCGGCATCAGCATCGCGCTGCTGATCAGCGGCGTGGTGGTGACCGAATCGGTGTTCAACCTGCCGGGCCTGGGCCGGCTGGTGGTGGAGTCGGTGCTGGCGCGGGACTATCCGCTGATCCAGGGCCTGCTGCTGCTGTTCTCCATGGTCTACATCGCCGTGAACCTGCTGATCGACATCCTGTATTCGGTGGTCGATCCCCGCATCCGCTACTAGGACCGTGCCCATGAGTTCCGTTCCCGCCGCCACCGCGCTGCCGCCTGTCCGCCGGCTGCGATCGCCGCTGTTCCGGGCGCTGACCACCGGCCCCGTTCTGGTCGCCCTGGTGCTGCTGGTCCTGATCGTGGCCAGCGCCCTGGCCGCCGACTGGATCGGCCTGGCCGACCCCATGGCCATCGATCCGATGAACCGCCTGAAGGGCTTCAGCGCCGCCCACTGGTTCGGCACCGATGCCTATGGCCGCGACGTGCTCTCGCGTGTCATCCACGGCGCGCGGGTGTCGCTGATGATCGGCGCCGGCACCACCGTCTTCGCGCTGGTGCCCGGCCTGCTGGTGGGTGTGGTCGCCGGCTACTTCCGCACGGCCGACATGGTGGTCATGCGCATCATGGACGGCATCATGTCCATCCCAAGCATCCTGCTGGCCATCGCCTTCGTGGCGGTGACGGGTGCGAGCATCTTCACCGTGCTGGTGGCCATCGCCGTGCCCGAGTTCCCGCGTGTGGTGCGCCTGGTGCGCGGCCTCATCCTCAGCCTGCGCGACGAGCCCTATGTGGAAGCCGCCCTGGCCCAGGGCACCTCCACCCCCATGCTGATGCTGCGCCACCTGGTGCCCAACACCCTGGCGCCGCTGATCGTGCAGGGCACCTTCATCTTCGCCTCGGCCATCCTGTCGGAGGCGGTGATGAGTTTCCTCGGCCTGGGAATGCCGCCCGAGTTCCCTTCGTGGGGCAATGTGATCGCCGAGGGGCGCATGTACTTCCAGCTCAAGCCCGAACTGATCCTGCTGCCCGGCGTGTTCCTGGCGCTGACGGTGCTCAGCGTGAATCTGCTGGGCGATGCGATGCGCGACCTGCTCGATCCCAAGATGGCGCGGAGGGTCTGAGCCGTGTATGAAGCCAGCCCCATGACGGCGCAGCCGGTCCTGCGCATCGAGAACCTGTCGGTCGCCCTGGTCGGCTCGCCCGACGGCAGCGCCCGCAAGGTGGTGCAGGACATCGGCCTGGATGTCTTCGCCGGCGAGACGGTGTGTGTGGTCGGCGAGTCCGGCTCCGGCAAGTCCGTCACCTCCTTCGCCGTGATGGGCCTGCTGGCTGCGGATGCCCTGAAGCCCGTCGCCGGCCGCATCCTGCTCGATGGCGAGGACATCCTGCAATGTTCGCCCGAGCGCCTGCGCACCCTGCGCGCCACGCGTATGTCGATGGTGTTCCAGGAGCCGATGACGGCGCTGAACCCGGTGCGCACCGTGGGCTGGCAGATCGAGGAAGTGCTGCGCGCCCATAGCAAGCTGGACGCGGCCGAACGCAGGCGCCGCACGCTGGAGATGCTGGCCTCGGTGCACCTGCCGGACATCGAACGCATCTACCGCAGCTATCCGCACCAGCTCTCGGGCGGCCAGCGCCAGCGGGTGGTGATCTGCATGGCGCTGGTGCTGAAGCCCCGCCTGCTGATCGCCGACGAGCCCACCACCGCGCTCGACGTCACCACGCAGAAGCAGGTGCTGGCGCTGATCCAGGAACTGCAGCGCTCCAACGACACGGCCGTGCTCTTCATCACCCACGACTTCGGCGTGGTCTCGGACATCGCCGACCGGGTGGTGGTGATGAACCGGGGCCGGGTGGTGGAGACCGGCAGCCGCGATGCGATCCTGGCCCGGCCGGTCGAGCCCTATACCCGCATGCTGGTGTCTTCGGTGCCCAGCCTGGTGCCCGGCGCGAAGAACCGGATCGAGGGCGGCGAGGTGCTGCAGGTCAAGGCTTTGGGCAAGACCTATTCCGAGCGCGGCTTCTTCAAATCCGGCCGCACCGTGCATGCCGCGGCCGAGGTGAGCTTCACCCTGCGCAAGAAGGAGATCCTGGGCATCGTCGGTGAATCCGGCTCGGGCAAGTCCACCGTGGCGCGCTGCATCGCACGCCTGATCGCGCCCAGCAGTGGCAGCGTGAAGATCGCCGGCACCGAGATCGCCCAGGCCTCGCGTGCCCAGCTGCATCCGCTGCGGCAACGCATCCAGATCGTGTTCCAGGACCCGTATCGCTCGCTCAACGCACGCATGCGTGTGGGCGATTCGATCACCGAGGGCATGCGCAACTTCGGCGCCTCCACGGCCGAGGCGAATGCCCGCGCGGTGGAGCTGCTGAACGTGGTCGGCCTCGATGCCGATGCGATGAAACGCTATCCCCACCAGTTCTCCGGCGGCCAGCGCCAGCGCATCTGCATCGCCCGTGCCCTGGCGCTGAAGCCGGAGATCCTGATCGCAGACGAGGCCGTGTCCGCGCTCGATGTGTCGGTGCAGGCCCAGGTGTTGCAGCTGCTGGAGGACATCCGGGCGAAGACCGACATCGCCGTGCTCTTCATCACCCACGACCTGCGGGTGGCGGCGCAGATCTGCGACACCATCGTGGTCATGAAATCCGGCCGCATCGTGGAGGCGGCCGATGCGGAGTCGGTGCTCACCAAGCCCGGCCACGAATACACCCGCCAGCTGATCGACGCCGCGCCGGGCCGGCACTGGGATTTCCGCAACTTCCAGGCCCTGGCCGCCTGAGCCGCAGCCTTCACCCGCTTGCATCCGCCGCGCCAGGGGCCCCCTAGAATCCCCTGTGCGCAAAACCTCGCCCGCTGCTTCTTCCCACCTTCAGAACGTCATCGAGAGCGCGATCGACTTCGCGGTCATCGTGACCGATCTCGAAGGCATCGTCACCGACTGGAATTCCGGCGCCGAGCGGGTGCTCGGCTGGCGCGCCGACGAGATGGTCGGCGGCACCTCGGAACGCTTCTTCACGCCGGAGGACCGCGCCAGCGGCCGGCTGCAGCACGAGATGCAGCTGGCGCGGACCGACGACCGCGCCAGCGACGAACGCTGGCACCTGCGCAAGGACGGCACGCGCTTCTGGGCCTCAGGCGAGCTGATGCCGCTGCTGCACGACGACGGCACGCACTACGGCTACGTCAAGATCCTGCGCGACCGCACCTACCAGCAGGAAGCCGGCGAACGCCTGCGCCAGTCGCAGGACCGCTTCAAGACCTTGCTCGAAACCGTCGAGACGGCATTCGCCATCGTCGAAGTGAAATTCGACGCGCAGGACAAACCCATCGACTACCGCTTCGTGGAAGCCAACCCGGCCTTCGAACGCGAGTCCGGCGTGAACCTGCGCGGCAAATGGGTCACCGAGTTCGCGCCCAACTTGGAACAGTTCTGGTTCGACACCTACGGCGGCGTGGCCCGCACCGGCCAGCCCGCCAACTTCGAGAGTTATGCCGAGGCCTTCGGCCGCTGGTTCGACGTGCGGGCCATCCGCGTCGGCGATCCGAAGGAGCGGCAGATCGCCATCTTCTTCAACGACGTCACCGCCCGCAAAACGGCCGAGGAGCGCCTGAGGGTGAGTGAGGCCGTGGCGCGCGAGAACGGCGAGCGGGTGCAGCTGGCCCTGGCGGCGGGCGCCATCATCGGCACCTGGGTCTGGGACCTGCCGACGGACAAGTTCACGGTCGATGAAGCCTTCGCCGTCGCCTTCGGCCTCGACCCCGCCATCGGCCGCAGCGGCATCAGCCTGGCCCAGGTGGTGGCGACCGTGCACCCGGACGACCAGGCGGGCCTGGCTGCGGCCATCGGCGATGCCATCCGCCACGGCGGTACCTATGCCCACCAGTACCGGGTGCGCCGCGCGGACGGGCAGTACTACTGGATCGAGGCCAACGGCCGTGTCGAGCATGCCGCGGACGGCACCCCGCTGCGTTTCCCCGGCGTGCTGATCGACGTGGAAGACCGCCGCGCCGTCGCCGCCGAGCGCGACCGCAACGCCGCCGAACTGCGCGCCCTCAACGAGACGCTGGAGCAGCGCGTGACCGAGCGCACCGCCGAACTGCTGCGTGCCGAGGAGCAGCTGCGCCAGTCGCAGAAGATGGAAGCCGTCGGCCAGCTCACCGGCGGCCTGGCGCACGACTTCAACAACCTGCTGGCCGGCATCTCCGGCTCGCTGGACCTGATGAACGCCCGCATCGCCCAGGGCCGCCATGCCGACCTGGAGCGCTATGTGAAAGTGGCGCAGGGCGCCACCCGCCGCGCCGCCGCGCTCACCCATCGCCTGCTGGCGTTCTCTCGCCGCCAGACACTCACGCCCAAGCCCACCAACGTCAACCGGCTGGTGAGCGGCATGGAGGAGCTGGTGCGCCGCACCATCGGCCCGCAGATCACGCTGGAGACCGTGGGCGCGGCCAGCCTCTGGCCCGCGCTCATCGACCCGAGCCAGCTGGAGAACGCGCTGCTGAACCTGTGCATCAACGCCCGCGACGCCATGCCCGACGGCGGCCGCATCACCATCGAGACCGCCAACCGCTGGCTGGACCAGCAGGCCGCGCAGGAATATCACCTGGCGCCCGGCCAGTACCTCTCGCTGAGCGTGACCGACACCGGCACCGGCATGATCCCGAGGTGGTGGCCCGTGTCTTCGAGCCCTTCTTCACCACCAAGCCGATCGGGCAGGGCACCGGCCTGGGGCTGTCGATGATCCACGGCTTCGCCCAGCAGTCCGGCGGCCAGGTGCGCATCTATTCGGAGCCGGGCCTGGGCACCACCGTCTACCTCTACATGCCCCGCCACCACGGCGAGGCCGAAGGCGAGGAGCCCGCGGCCAGCGCCGCGGACACCGCCCCCTCGGCCCAGGGCGAGACGGTGCTGATCGTCGACGACGAACCCACCGTGCGCATGATCGTGGCCGAGGTGCTGGCCGACCTGGGCTACACCGCCCTGGAGGCCGCCGACAGCGTCGCCGGACTGAAGATGCTGCAGTCCAGCCTGCGCATCGACCTGCTGGTGACCGATGTCGGCCTGCCCGGCGGCATGAACGGCCGGCAGATGGCGGACGCCGGACGCGAGCGCCGGCCGGAGCTGAAGGTGCTCTTCATCACCGGCTATGCCGAGAACAGCGTCATCGGCAACGGCCACCTGGAGCCCGGCATGCAGGTGCTGACCAAGCCCTTCGCGGTGGACTCGCTGCGTACCGCCGTCAGGAGCCTGCGCGGGGCCTGAGCGGGCATAGGCCGACACCCGCGCGGCCATGGTTGCGTGTTCGTAAAGCACGGCATCTTCTGTGTAAGTGCGGTGTTACGATTTCGCGGCTCCGCAAAAAGACGGCGCCGTATCGACAACAACACGGACAGCAAAACATGGTTTCGGTGAGCAGGTTCCTGGGTACCAGCGGATTGGCGCTGGCTTTCTTCATGGCAGGTTGTGGCGGGGGAGGAGGCAACGGCGGCACCGTCTATGCGCCGATCAGCGTCAGCCTGCAGGTCAACGGCGCGGCCGTCACGCCCAGCGCTTCGGGCGAGGTGGCGGTGGCACCCGGCGACTCGGTCTCCATCGGCACCGACCAGGCCAGCACCTGGAGCACCAGCGCCAGCGACAGCAGCGCCATCACGGTCGCCAAGGCCAGCACCACGACCCAGCTCTGGTCCGGCCAGCTCGTCAACGGCACCACCAGCGCCGTCACCTATACCGTCACCGCCACCTCGGTCAACGGCTCTGGCAACACCAAGGCCGTGGTGCTGAAGGTGGGCGCGGGCGACAGCCGCAACGGCAGCTACAGCGTGTTCGCCACCAACGGCAGCAACCAGAAACTGGCCATCAATTTCGACACGAAGTCGCTGGTCATGACCGACGAGAACAACGTGGCCGCCAGCGCCACGATCTCGGCCAATGCCAGCGAGGCCGGCACCTGGGACATCACGAGCCCGCTCAACCCCAACACCACCAACACCGCGCGCCTGCGGGTGGCGGCGGATGGCAACAACATCGTCGGTTCGTTCCCCTTCGCGGTCGCCTTCGCCTCGCCGGTGCGTTATGCGGTGACGGCCTTCGTGGCATCGCGCGCGCTGGTCACCACCGCGGCGCAGCTCGACGGCGTCTACAACCGCCTGGGCATCGACATCACCGCCACCGGCCGCGACTCCAACATTCGCCAGGTGCGGGTGCGTGGCGCCGGCACCATCTTCGAGACCTGCAACAGCGTCGCCGTGACCGCCATGGCCAGCTGCAGCAGCTTCAACACCTACACGGTGACGCCCAACACCACGGCCGGCAGCTGGCACATCGTGAACAACGCCGACGCCACCGACATCGGCAACTTCCGCATCGCCGTGATCGGCGGACAGAACGTGTACTTCGGCGCCGGCGCCGTGGTGCCGGACGGCCCCACCCGGGTCTTCCGCATCGGCCCGCAGGACATCTCCACCTTCGCCAACGTCACCGCCCGCGGCGCCGACACGCTGGGCGCCTGGGGCAAGGCCGACGTCACTTCGACCAGCCTGGCATCGACCGGCGTGGACACCACCGGCACCGCCTATGCGGTGAACCTGGACCTGAATACGCTCGCCAGCATCGGCCCGCTGGGCATGCGCGGCGGAACCTCGCGCGAGATCCCGGCCAACAAGTTCTTCGTGACCCAGGGCGCGAAGATCGGCGCGGTCGTGGGTGCACGCACGAACACGGCGACGCAGGGCTATATCCAGATCGGCTTGATCGACTGAGCGATCGCGGCTGAGGATGCCTCGTGATCCGCTCGCTGGATTGCGTGCCTCGGCCAGCCTGAACTACATTTGCCCCTCGCGCAAAAAAAGCGCGGACAGGATTGGCGTCCTGGCAGTTTCCCTGCGGCGAAAGCCGCAGACCCAGCAACCGCAACCCTGCGGCTTTCATTCGATTCGTTTATGGCGGCTCGAGTGGGAGGGCTCACGCCCTGCCGGGTTCTCCGCGGGGAAACTGCCGGTACGCCAACCTGTTCGGGCCGCCGCCACCTTCATGTGTTGAAGCGCGGTCGGCGGAGTTCCTTTGTGGAGCCATCGATCAGGAGGCAAGCATGAAGACAGAGAACCCGGAGTCGCAACCAGAGCACACCGACACCGTCCAGACCCGCGCCTTGCTGCGTGAAGTCAGCACCCTGGCCACCAACGCGATCGTCCTGTCGCGTCCCCGGACGGCCACCGCCGACAACCAGGAAGAAGACGACCGCGAAGACCGCATCCTGCTGATGCGCCATGCGCTGGAGCGCGTCGGCTGGGTGGCCGATGTGGCGCTGCGGCAGCTGGGAGAGCAGGGCATGTTCGAGCGGGCGGAAGACTGGATGCTGGCGGATCGCTGACCCGGCAGCGGCCGCGCATCCTGGCTACCATGGCGGGTCGCCAACTTGCAGGACCCGGTCATGAACTTCGGCATATTGATCTTCGAGAATGTCGAGGAACTGGATTTCATCGGACCCTGGGAAATGCTGACCATGTGGAAGGCCCAGGCGTCTTCCGGTGGCCCCGACCGGTGCATCCTGGTGTCCGAGTCCGCAGGGCCGGTGCGCTGCGCCAAGGGGCTGTCGGTCAACCCCGACCACTCGTTCGCCGACTGCCCGCCGCTGGACTACCTGCTGGTCCCCGGCGGCCAGGGCACGCGCAAGGAAGTGAACAACCCGGCGCTCGTGCAGTTCGTGGCCGACCGGGCCCAGGACTGCAAGGCCATGCTGTCCGTCTGCACCGGCGCGTTCGTGCTGCATGCGGCAGGCCTCCTGGGCGGCAGGAAGGCCACGACGCATTGGGCTTCGCTCGACAGGCTGCGGGCCCTCGCAGACGTCGAGGTCGTCGAAGAACGCTTCGTCCACGACGGCGATGTGTGGACATCTTCCGGCGTCTCGGCCGGCATCGACCTCATGCTGGCCTTCATCGCCCATGTCGCCGGCCCGGAGATGGCGGGCAAGGTCCAGTTCCAGACCGAGTACTACCCGGCGGACACCCGTTACGGCGGCTACGAAAACGACGAGCGGGCGCCGGCCTATCTCGGGCCCTCCGCGACAGCACCATGACATCCCTGAGAAAGCTCCCATGACCGTTCGGCTCACCACCTGCATCGCATCCCTGATCTTCCTCGTCCCTTCCATCGGCTGGTCCCAGTCGCATACGGCGCAGGAGGAGTCGAACCGCCAGGCCGTGCTGGCCTTCTACGAGAAGGGCCTGAACCAGAAGGACGCCGATGCGGCACTGCAGTTCGTGGGCCCGCGCTACGTGCAGCACAACCCGGGCGCCCAGGACGGGCCCGAGGGCTTTCGCAAGTTCATCGCGTTCCTGCGTGAGAAGTTTCCCCAGTCGCACAGCGAAATCAAGGCGTCGTTCGTGGATGGCGATACGGTGATTCTTCACGTCCATGCGGTGCGCGAGCCGGGCACACGGGGCAATGCCATCATCGACATCTTCAAGCTCGAACAAGGCAAGATCGTCGAGCACTGGGATGCGGTTCAGCCGATTCCGGAGAAATCGGCCAACGACAACACGATGTTCTGAGCGGTGGGGCCGGCTGCAGGCCGGCTAGTCACAGCGATGCGGCGGTAGCCCCGATCAGGTCCCTCAACCAGGCCTGCGCCACGCTGTTGTCCACCCGCCGGTGCCAGATCAGATGGAATGTCATCTCCGGCAAGGCCAGCGGCGGCGGAAACAGGACGAGATCGGCCGCCTCCTGCGCCGCCGAGGCGAACCGCTTCAGCACCGTGGCCGTCATGTCGGTGCGCGCCACCACGGCGGGCACGGCGAACATCTGCGGCAGGGTCAGGCCCAGCCTGCGTGTCTTGCCTTGCCGGGCCAGCGCCTGGTCGACGATGCCGTGGCGGTCTCCCTCCGGCGAGACCAGCACATGCGACAGCGACAGGTAGTTCTTCATCGTCATGCCGCGACTGGCGGCAGGGTTGCGGCGCGCGACGATGGTGACGAACTCGTCATGCAGCAGGGGCAGGCTGGAAATCCGCGAGTCCGTCTGCGTGGGCGCCACGCCGATGGCGGCATCGATGGCGCCGGCATCCAGCAGGTCGACCGCATGGTCGCGGTCGTTGAAGGCGCGCACGTTCAGCAGCACCTTCGGCGCCTGTTCACCCAAGGCCTGCAGGAGCGCGGGCAGCAGCACGAAGGTCGGGTAGTCCTGCAGGCCCAGGTTGAAGGTCAGCGCGGCCTGGGCCGGCACGAACCCGGTCGGCTTCACCAGCGTGGCCTCGATCTGCGCCAGCGCCTGGGACAGGGGTTCGGCGAGATCCCGCGCACGCTGGGTCGGCAGCAGCCCGCCGGCGCCGCGCAGGAACAGGGGTCGGCCAGCAGCAGCCGCAGGCGCGAAAGCGCGGCGCTCATCGCCGGCTGGCTCACGCCGACCCGGGCCGCGGCGCGGGTCACGTTGCGCTCGTTCATCAGTGCATCGAAGGCCACCAGCAGGTTGAGGTCTATGCCGTGAAAATCCATGGAGCTGATAAACGTATATATCGATGATTTGTTGGACGGATTTTAGGCAGCTGCCCAGAATCGTCCCGTCAACCAACACATGCGAGTCCCTTTTGTCAGCCACCGAACACCAAGCTAACGCCCGTCTTCGCGCCGAACGCGAAGCCGTCGAAACCTTCTACCGTGCCTTTAGCGAACGTGAGCCCGACCTTGTCGACACGGTCCTCACACCAGACTGGCAGGACATCCCGATGGCACCCGGCCAGGCCGCCGGCCCGGAGGGCATCAAGGCCATCATCCGCATGCTGGGCGAGGCCCTTCCGGATCTGCGCATCACCATTCACGACACGGTCCAGGAGCCGGGCAAGATCGCGGTCCGCGGCGAGATCACCGGCACCCACGAGGGCCCGCTGTTCGGCATCGCCGCCACCGGAAAGCAGGTGAGCTTTCGCCTGTACGAGTTCCACACCCTGCAGAAAGGCCGGGTCGCCACGACCTGGCATATGGAGGACTGGTTCGGCCTGTTCCTCCAGCTGGGCCGGTTCCCGGCGCAGGCTTGAGCGCCGGGCAAGCTGCGGTAGCCTCCGCGGCTTGTCGATTCCCACTGGACCCAGCTTGAACGAAATGGAAAAAGCGGCCGCCGGCCTGCTCTACGACGCCAACCACGATCCCGAGTTGCTGGCGCACAGGGATGCGGCCAAGGCCAAACTCTTTGCCTTCAACCAGACGGCCGCGCACCTGCGCGCGCCCCGCATCGAGATCCTGCGTTCGCTGCTGGGCCGCCTGGGCGAGGGGCCGGTCTTCGATGGCCCCTTTTTCTGTGACTACGGTTTCAACATCGAGATCGGCGACCACTTCTACGCCAACGTCAACCTGGTCATCCTCGATGCCGCCCGGGTGCGCATCGGCCACAACGTCTTCATCGCGCCGAATGTGGGGTTGCACACCTCCGGCCATCCGCTGGACGCCGCGCGCCGCAACCAGGGCCTGGAGTACGCCTATCCGATCACGATCGGCGACGACGTCTGGATCGGCGCGGGGGTACAGGTGCTGCCGGGCGTGAGCATCGGCCCGGGCAGCGTGATCGGCGCCGGGGCGGTCGTCACGCGGGACGTGCCGGCGGCGGTGGTGGTGGCCGGCAATCCGGCCAGGATCCTGCGGCCGGTCGCGGGTCCGGATCGCGCGGGTTGAGGCGTTTGCGGCGGAAGCCCATCGCCGTTCATACAAATAGCGCCTGGCTTGTCTCAAGCCAGGATTCAGCCGGAGCACCGATCCCACTGCGCTCCGCCGACCAGAAACGCAGCAAGTTGCCCCGAACGTCGGGCTGAAGCCTGCCTGCGACGAACAGCTCGATCGCATGACGCTGCTCCAGCGGCGTCAGTGGGATGGCTTGGATTTGCAGGAGCAAGGAGACAAATGCTGTCCGCACGTCGTCCCCGATGTCCTGCCGGGTCTTGCGCAGCCGCTCGCAGTCAAGGTTCAGAAGCTCGATCGCCCGTAGAACATCGGCCTGCTGCACCGCTGCCGCGGTGCAGCAGGCTGCATCCACCTCCAGCGTGCCGTCCATAGCCACCTGCACCAAAGGATCGAGCAGCGGCAGGTTTCGCGGGTCGCAGGGCAACACACTCGCATCCTTCGTCTGGCCGCACGATGTGTTCTGCTTCGACTGGTATCGGCGGGATGGGTCGTCGTGGTGTGGCCAGGTTCCGCCGCAGCAGGCCAGCGCCAGGTTCTGCCAATCCAGTACCCGTCCGGCAGCGCCCGACTTCGGCAACACGTGTTCCACCTGGCAGTCCATCGGCACAAGCGTCCCGGCGGCGTTGACCAGCCGCTGCTCGCAATAGATGCACAGGCCCTGTTGTGCCCGGGTCAGGTGATCGAGCAGTTGTGCATGGGCGGCCCGGTCCGCCTTGAATGCTTCCCAGGCGGCGGCGGCTTCATCGGCCGGGCGCAGCGCTTCGTCCGGGTGATTTGTGTTGTATTCCCGAAGCAGGGGAGGCTGCGCCGCGAGCGCGCGCACATGCTTCACGGGGCGTTCCCCGTGATCTTGCGGAGGAGCTCGCGTTTCTGCATTTCCAGGTCCGCCTGGTGCAGCCGCTCATCGCCCGGGAGGACTGTTTCGAGTTCTTCACGCAGGGCCTGGGCGGCCTGCGCCGCGCCTTGCCCCTTTCTCACGAGGTCCGTGTACGTTTTCAGGCGCATGGTGTTGGGGCCATCGGTCGCATCGCCTGCGCGTTCCTTCGCGCCCATCAGTTCGATGAGGATGCGTTCGCTGGTCGCTCCTTCCGCAAACGGAACGGGTTCGACCAGCACTTCCCCGTCGCCGGCCACCAGCTTGCGCACCGACGCGGCCGGCACCGATCCGATGACCTGTTCGGAGTGCGTGGTCAGCACCCACTGGGCGCGCGGAAACGCATCGCGCAGGCCCTTGACCACACGGGCCTGCCATGTCGGATCGAGGTGGAGGTCGATTTCATCGATCAGGATGAGCGCCTCGGTGTTGGTGCCTCGGTCAGGCGCTGCCAGGTTGTCGCTGGGATTGAGTTGCACCATGCGCCGGGCAATGTCGACGACCAGCGCGAAATGCGTCCGGTAGCCATCGGATAGCGAGGCGATGTCGATCTCTTCCAGCGAGCCGTCCGGGTGCGTCAGATCGACCATCATGCGCAGATTGGGCCTGGTCTCTATGCGCGGCCTTTGGCAGCGCAGGCCGGCGCGCATCACGGCACCGCGCACCCATTCGAGTGGTGGATGGCAATAGTCGAAGTCCTTGCGGCGTTCCCGCTCCCGGCGCTCCTCGTCCTCGGCCACCACGAACCACTCGAACACGCTCTTGAAGCGGGTGCTGGTCTTGAGCGATTCGTCGAGGGCGTTCAGGCGATGGAAGTCGTTCTTGAAGTCGCGCTTGCGCAGCGGCAGGGCTACCACCGCGCGTTCCGTGCCGTAGGCGGCCACCAGCGGTAACGCGCTCGCCGTGCCGGCGTCGTCCTGGCCGGCTTCCAGGGCCTCTCTCAGAAGCGGGTCGAACTTTTCGTGAAGCTGCTTCAGGCCGATGAAGGGGCCGCCGGCGCGGTCCGCTGCCCAGCGCAGCTTGTGGACGTCCCATTCGAGCCGGTTTGCGCAGGTGACGGTGACTCGCGCGTAAGCGCGCTCCACGCCACGTTTCTCATTCCACTGCGGGTGGCTCTTCCAGGGAATGCGGATGTCGCCGTGCTTCTGGAAAGTGAGCCCCTTGGCCTTCGGGACACGGGTGACATAGGCGCCCAGGCCGATGGCGAGCGCGTCCAGCAGCGTGGTCTTGCCAGCGGCATTGATGCCGAAGAACACGGTCACATGTTCATGCAATTCGACGGAGAGGTCTCGGACGCCGCGAAAGTTCTCGATGTGGACCTTCTGGACCGGCGCGAGGAGCCCGAATGGAGGGGTGTTCATTTTCCTGGGTGTCCTCAATGATCTTCACACTTCACTGGAATCCTTGCGTGGTTCAAGCGCCCGCATGCACGTTGGGCGCCATTTTGCCCTTGCGCAACGTCGGCGGGACCGCCGCCAGGGCGATCGGGAAGCATGTGGCCAAGCAGAGGCAGCAAGTGCTGCCGTGGCCTCGATTCGATGCGGATCAGTCCTGCCTGACCACCCAGGCCTGCGTATCCACCCGCGCCTTCAGGAAGTCCACGAAGGCCCGCACCCGCGGACTGTGCTGCTCGCGGTGCGCATGCACCAGGTAGATCGGCTCCGGCATCGGCAGGTGGAAGTCGCCCAGCAGGGCCACCAACCGCCCGGCCGCGAGGTCCTCGCCGATATGGAAGGCCGCCAGCCGCACGATGCCGGCGCTGTCCAGCGCCAGCTCGCGCAGCATGTCGCCCTGCGTGAAGGAAGCCTGGCATTCGACCGGCACCACCACCACACCTTCGCCGCGCCGGAACGACCAGCTGTTCCATGGGCTCGCGAAGCTGAAGTTGAAGCAGGTGTGGCGCAGCAGGTCCTCCGGCACGGCGGGTTCGCCGTGCCGTGCCAGATAGGAGGGCGCGGCGCAGACCAGCCAGTCCGAGGCGCCAATGCGATGCGCCCGATGCGGCGAATCGGGCAGCACGCCGCTGTGGATCGCGATGTCCACGCCTTGGTCGAACAGGTCCACGTACTGCGCACCCACCGACAGCTCCACCCGCAGCTCCGGATAGCGGGCCAGGAACTCGGGCAGCCAGCGCAGCAGCTGGTGTTTGGCGAAGGTGGGCAGGGCGTGGATGCGCAGCACGCCGGCCACCCGCTGCGCCAAGGTGCCGGCGGCGGACTCGGCCACCGCCATCGCGTCGATCACCGCCCGGGCGCTGGGCTGGTAGGCGGCGCCCTCGGCGGTCACGCGATGGGCCTGCGGCCCGCGCTGGAACAGCTTGACGCCCAGCCTGGCCTCCAGCGCCGCGATGGCCTTGCTGACGGTGGAGGGCGCCAGGTCGTGTTCACGTGCGGCCGACGAGAAATTGCCCGCCTCGATGGCCCACAGGAAAATGCGCAGCTGGGTGTAGAAGTCCATCGCGCGAACGCTGCCCTCAGGCCGATGCGGGGATGGCCTTGGCTCGCGCGGGTGCGGTGCTGCCGAAGTCGGCGGCCATACGGGCGGCCGCCTGTGCGAAGGCGGTTTTCATTTCCCCGAGCACCTCATCGTCATGGTCGAAGGACAGATAGATGCGGCCGTAGGGCGAGGGCATGACCAGCAGCCCCGCCTCGCGCAGCGCCAGGTGCAGCGCCTTCGAGAACGCGGGCGATGCGGCCCGGCTCGCCTCCTCGTAGCTGCGCGGTGCGGTGGCGCAGGGCCACACGCTGAACACCGTGCCGAAGCCGCTGGTGCTCACGGTGATGCCCTGGCGGGCGAACTCGGCCTCGATGAAGCCACGCAGGGCATCGCCCTTGGCAGCGAGCGCTTCGTAGTCGCTCTCGCGCAGGCATTGCAGGGTGGCGAGCAGCGCGGCGCAGGCCATGGGGTTGCCGCTGAAGGTGCCGCCGCGCAGCACGGTGCCGCGCTCGAAGCCGGCCAGCACCTCGGGCCGGCCCACCACGGCCGATACCGGCACGCCGTTGCCGATGGCCTTGCCGACGGTGGCGATGTCCGGCGTGAGTCCTTCGCGCAGGCTGGTCAGGCCCGCGAAGAGCCGGAAACCCATCAGCACCTCGTCGACGATCACCAAAGCGCCATGCCGGCGCGCCACGTCCTGCACATGGCGCAGGTAGCCGGGCGCGGCCATGATGCAGCCGGCGTTGGCGAGCATGGGCTCCATGACCACGGCGGCGATGTCGCGGTCTTCCTGAAACAGGCGCTCGACGTCCTCGAAGTCGTTGAAGCGCAGCACGGTGGTGCGTTCGGTGGCGGGCCTGGCCCCATCGGCGAAGGCTGCTTCGGCGGTCGAGACATTGCCGAGGGTGACTTCGTCGAACCAGCCGTCGAAGCCCGCCGCCATCTTGGCGATGCGGCCCCGGCCGGTGAAGGCCCTCGCGGCGCGGCAGGCCAGGTGCACCGCCTCGCTGCCGGAGTTGGTGAACATCACCTTGCTCATGGCGCCGGTGAACTGCGCCAGGGCGGTGGCGGCCGGGTGCTCGCGTACATGGGCCCAGGAGGGCGAGGCGGCATCCTGCAGCGCACGGGCCACCGGCTCCAGCACGGCGGCCCGCGAATGGCCGAGCAGCACCGCGCCGAAACCCAGGGCGGTGTCGATATGGCGGCGGCCTTGTTCGTCCCAGAGATAGGCGCCCCGGCCGCGCGCGATGAAGAGTTTTTCGCCATGCAGCTCGGGCAGCACACGTGCCGAGCTGGAAACATCACCCACCAGATTGCTCATAAGCATTCCCAAAGTCCTGTCGGCCTGTCGTGAAATCGAACTGCGTTGATCGGGCCGGGACGGCCCGGGCATGGAACTCCGGCGCGTCCAGCGGATAGAGCGGACGGGCCTTCTGCAGGTCCAGCGTGGTGGGGTCGAACACCGTCAGCCCGGGGGTGGCGATGCACACGCAATCGCCCCAGTCGCCGAAGGCCAGCTTGAAGTGGTAGCCGGACTTCACGACGATCACATCCGCGCCATCCAGATCGATGCCCAGGTCCAGGAAGCATCCCGGGTCCTGGCTCATCAGCGGATTGCGGGTGATGAGCAGGGTGGCGCGGCCGGCCTGCAGCACCGCGTATTCGCCGACCTGCAGCGTGGCGCCGCGCATGAAGGCGCCGCGGTTGCGGTAGACACCCACGCCGGTGGCCAGCACGGTGCCTTCGAGCTGCAGCGGTGCCTCGGCTCGCGTGATGCTCCAGCCCACCGGGAGCGTGACCTGCGCTCCGGCGCCGGCCTGCTGGCAGAGCATCAGGGCAGCGGGATCGGTGACCGGCGCCACCACACGCAAGGCCGGGTGCCGCGCCAGCACCTGCCTGGCGAGGAACAGGCTGTCGCCGGGTGCACCGGCCAGCACGCGGTCGCCGAAGTCTCCCAGCACGACGCGGCCCCGGGCCTGTGCCAGCACCTCTTCCAGCGTGGGCAGGGCGTGGGTGAATTCCGCGCGGGCGCTCCAGATGCCTTCTGCCAGCGTCTCGGCCAGGGCCGCCGCGCTGTCACGGCCTTCGGCACCGGTGGCATAGACCAGCAGCGTCTGCCCCACACCCGCGCCGTCGATGAAGGGGTTGACGTTGAAGATGGAGGCGTCGAGCAGCCGCGGGTCCGCAGCCACCCGTTCGCGCGCCAGGGTGTGCAGCCGCAGCAGCGGACCGCTGCCGGTCTCGTCGTTGCCGCCGGTCAGCATGGGCACCAGCACCTGCATGCCCACGGGCCGCAGCTCGCCCTTCAGCATGCCGGCCAGCACCGTCGCCACCCGCTCGCCGGTGGCGGCGGCATCGCCGTGGGGATTGGTCTTGTAGGCGGAGGCGAAGTCCAGGTATTCGAGCATGCCGCCGCCGGCATGGCCGTGCAGGTCGAAGCCGGCCACGATGGGCACCCGTGGCCCCACGATCTCGCGCAGGCGATGCAGCAGGTCGGCCTCGGCGCTGTCCAGGCTCTCGGTCTGGATGCAGCCGTGCAGGCACAGCGCGATGGCGTCCAGCGGACCGGAGCGCGCGGCTTGCAGCAGCGCGGACAGGATGTGGTCGTAGGCGGCGTCGGTCACCCGGCCGCCCGGGCTGGCACGCGCGGCGATGGAGGGCACCAGCTCCCAGCCGGCGGCGACCCCGGTGCGCAGGATGCCGCCCAGCACCGAATCGGCCTGCAGGTTCTGCGCGATGACCTCTTCGCCACGCTCGATGGCGAAGGCCTCCAGCGGCGTGCGCAGCGGCGTGAAGCCGTGGGCCTCCTGGAAGATCTGGCCGACCAGCACACGCGGCGCGCGGCCGGTGGCGGTCTGGTGGGGAAGGTCGCTCATTCGAGTCGGATGTTGCCGGCGTCGGCCAGGGTCTTGAACTTCTTCAGCTCGCTCTCCAGCAGCGCCCGGAAGGCCTCGGGCCTGCTGCCCACGCCGGTGCCGGCGAACTTCTCCATCGTGGCGACCATGTCCGGCGTGGCCAGCACCCTGGCCGACGCGGCCTGCAGCCGGTCGACGATGGCGGCGGGTGTCTTCGCTGGCGCCACCAGGCCGAACCAGGAGCTGTCGTTGACCGGCTTCAGGCCCACTTCCTCGAAGGTGGGCACGGCCGGCAGCTGCGGGATGCGTTTGGGCGCGGCCACGGCCAGGGCACGCAGCTTGTCGGTCTGGATGAAGGGCAGGGAGGAGGGCAGGTTGTCGAACACCGCGTCGATCTGGCCGGCCATGGCGTCCTGCAGGGCCGGGCCGGCGCCGCGGTAGGGCACATGCAGGATGTGCGTTCTGGCGGACTGGTTGAACAGCTCGCCCATCAGGTTGGCTTCGGAGCCGGGGCCGGGCGAGCCGTAGGTCAGCTTGCCGGATTGCTCCTTCTCGCGGGCCAGGAACTGGGCCATGGTGCTCACGCCCAGGTTGGGCGAGACCGTCATCACATTGGGCACCGACACCAGCTGGGTGACCGGCGCCAGGTCGCGCAGCACGTTGTAGCTGAGCTTGGGGAACACGGCGGGATTCACCGCATGCGTGGTGACCGTGGCCATGCCGATGGTGTAGCCGTCGGGCAAGGCCTTGGCGACGAAGTCGGAGCCGATGGCGCCGGAGGCGCCGGCCTTGTTGTCCACGATCACCGGCTGGCCGAGTTCGCGGGTCAGCCGGTCGGCCATGGCGCGGGCGATTAGGTCGGTGGTGCCGCCGGGCGCGAAGGGCACCACCAGCTTGATCGGACGGGCGGGCCAGGCGTCGGTCTGCGCCCATGCCGGCGATGCGGCGGTGGCGGCGGCGAGGGCCAGGCCCAGGAGGAGTTTTTTCATGGCGAGGTCGGGAGGTGGTTCGGGGCAGCAAAGGTTTCGCTGCGGCCGGCGCAGTCTAGGAACTCGCGCCGGGGGCGAACAGGGGGCGCGGGAGGGACGTCCACAAAACTGGACTGGCCGGCAAGCCGATGCGCGGGGCGGCCGCACGTTGGTGCATCGCCGTGACGTCGGGACGGGGGCGCGCCGCTGCCCTGTGCCGGGGCGCGGCGGCCCGCGTTTGCGCACCGATGTGGAGGGCTCACGGCCTTGGCTGCGCGCGGCTTTGGTAAACATATTCACCACCCGGTGCCGGCCCTGTTTCGCCACCCGGCAAACGAACGCACAGTGAGGCCGCCCCGCAACCCGCCACGACCGGAGATCCCATGCCCGCCACCGACCGCCGATCCCTTCTCCTCCTGGCCGCGCTGGCCGTGGCCGCCGCACCGGCGCTCGCGGCCGAGGCGTTTCCCAACCATGCGATCAAGATCATCGTGCCCTTCGCGCCGGGCGGCACCACCGACATCCTGGCCCGCATCATGGCCGACGGCATGGCCCGCTACCTGGGCCAGTCGATCGTGGTGGACAACCGGGCCGGCGCGGCCGGCGCCATCGGCTCCGAGGCGGTGGTGCGGGCGGCGCCGGACGGCTACACGCTCGGCATCGCCACCGTGACATCGCACTCGGTGCTGCCGCTGACCCGCAAGCTCAACTACGACGTGCGCAAGGACCTGCTGCCCGTCGTCAACATCGCCAACTGCCCCACGGTGTGGTCCGCCGGCATGCAGGTGCCGGCGAAGAACCTCACCGAATTCATCGCCCTGGCCAAGGCCAATCCGGGCAGGTATTCCTTCGGCTCGTCCGGTGCCGGCGGCGGCGGCCATCTCAAGATGGAGATGTTCCAGTTGCGCACCGGCACCCAGCTGCTGCACGTGCCCTACAAGGGCATCAGCTTCGTCATCCAGGATGTGCTGGCCGGCCAGGTCGATGTGCTGAGCGACGACCTGCCGTCCTCGCTGCCCTACATCCAGGGCGGCAAGCTCAAGGCCCTGGCGGTGTCCGGCAACCGGCGCGTGCCCAGCCTGCCCGATGTGCCGACCTATGCCGAGCAGGGCCTGCCCGAGCTGGGCCTGTTCTCGTGGTTCGGCATCGTGGCGCCGGCCAGCACGCCGCCCGAGGTGATCGCGCGGTTGAACAAGGCGGCCAACGATGCGCTGGCCGAGCCGCGCATCCGCGAGGCGATCGAGAAACTCTCGGTGTTCCCGGCCGGCGGCACGCCGCAGGATTTCGGCAAGACCATGGAGGACGACCGCACCAGCCAGGCCGCCCTGCTCAAGGCGGTGAACGTCAAGCTCGATTGAGGCCGCCACGTGAGCTACAAGACCATCCTCAGCGGCTCCCTCTACCAGGAGTCGCACAGCTTCAACCCCATCCCGACCGGCCGCGACCAGTTCCAGATCGCCTTCGGGCAGGAGGCGCTCGACGCCTACCGCGGCACCCGCTCGGTGCTGGGCGGCGTGATCGACACGGCCGAGGCGGCGGGTTTCTCGGTGATCGTGCCGGCCTCGTTCCGGGCCTTTCCCTCGGGCATCGTCGATGACGCGGTGTATGCGGAATTCAAGGCGGCGATGCTGGACGCCGCCCGCCACGGCGGTTTCGACGCCATCGTGCTGGCGCTGCACGGCGCCATGGTCACCACCGCGCACGACGATCCCGAAGGCGACCTGATCCGCAGCCTGCGCGACATCGTCGGCCCCACGGTGCCGATCACCGCCGGCCTGGACCTGCATGCCCATGTCACCCCCTACACCCTGGCGGCCTGCGACTTCCTCACCGGCTACAAGACCAACCCGCATGCCGACATGGCCGAGACCGGCGAGCGCGCCATGCGCGGCGCGCTGGCCATGCTGGCGGGCCGCTTCGAGCCGGTCTGCGTGTCGGTGCATTTCCCCATGCTGACCCTGGGCCAGGACCGCACCGACGAGGAGCCGCTGATGGGCCTGCACGCGCGGGTCCGGGCGCTGGTGGAGACCAGCGGGCTGTTCGACATCAGCATCTTCAACGTCCAGCAGTTCCTGGACGTCGCGCACATGGGCCAGACGGTGATCGCCTACGGCAACGGCCAGGCCGAGCCGGCCTGGGACGCGGCCCACGAGATCGCCGATGCCCTGTGGGCCGCGCGCGACGAGCTGGTCGGCGTGCTGCCCGACATCCATACCTGCCTGACGCGCGCCGCCGAGCCGGGCCGCACACGCCCGGTGGTCATCGGCGACCAGGGCGACCGGGTGGCGGCCGGCGGGCCGGGCGACAGCACCTTCGTGCTGAACACGCTGCTGGCGGACTTTCCCGCGCTCCGGGCCGCCCTGCCGATCCGCGACGCGGCATCGGTGCGGCGATGCAGGGATGCGGAGATCGGCGACATGGTGGAGCTGTCCATCGGCGGCCGTTACTCCACCGAAACCCCGCCGGTGTCGGCCGCCTGCCGGCTGCTGGCCCGGGGTTCGAACGTCGACGTGGTGATCAAGGGCCCGGCCATGGGTGGCGTGTCCGTGGCGACCGGCCCCTACGCGGTGGTGCAGCTGGGCCAGGTGCGGATCGCGCTGACCGAGCTTCCGCTGACCTACCTCGACCCCCGCTTCTACGAAGCCCTGGGCATACCGGTCGCAGAGCAGCAGGTGGTCGTGGCACGCTCCGGCTACCACTTCACCCTGAACTATGCGGACAGCGGCGACTGCATGACCTGCGACACCGTCGGCATGACCGCCTACCGCCCGGCCGAACAGCCCTTCACCGTGGCCCGCCCCTTCTATCCGGTGGACAAAATCGCCTACCAGCCGGTGACGGCGGTGCGCAGGCGCCGGCTGCCCGGGGGCTGAAGGCCGGGCCGGCGCGAGGGGGCCCAAGCCCATAATGCCGGCTGATCGGCAGCGAGGACACCATGGCCCAAGTCGGCATCCATCTCAAGCAGTTGCGCATGCGGCGCAAGCTGTCGGTGCGCGAGCTGGCGCAGCGCTCGGGCATCTCGCACGCCACCATCTCCCTGGTCGAGCGCGACAAGACCAGCCCCAGCGTCGACACCCTCTCGGCCATGCTCGACGCCCTGGGCACCACCCTGGTCGGCTTCTTCGACGGCCTGCAGACGACGCTGCCCTATTCGCCCTTCTACGACGAGGAAGACCTGGTCGAGATCGGCGACCAGGACACCATCTCCTACCGCATGCTGGGCATGAACCATCCCAACCGCCACATCCTCATGCTGAAGGAAAGCTATGCGGTGGGCGCCGACACCGGCGAGGCCTTCTCGCACCGATCGCAGGAGGCCGGTTTCATCCTCAGCGGCCAGGTCGAGGTGACCGTGGGCGACCAGACCCGGGTGCTGGGGCCGGGGCAGGGCTATTACTTCGACAGCCAGATGCCGCACCGTTTTCGCAATGTCGGGCCCGGCACGGCGGAGATCATCAGCGCGGTGACCCCGCCGACCTACTAGGCTGTTCCAGCGCGGAACACCCCCTGATCGCCACGGGGCCTGGGCATCCGGCCATCCCGAACCTAAGCTGCCCGGCATGAACACCCCACATGCCGCCGCCCCCGCCGCCAGGCCCGATGAACTGGCCATTCCCTACGCACTGCCCCAGGTGCCCTACATGTCGCCCGACCTGGTCCACCTCAACGTGCTGGACCGCTGGCTGGAGAACGACGAGCTGTGGGTGCCGGTGACCCGGAGCGTCTCCTTCAAGCCGCTGCTGCTGTGCACCAGCGGCGGCTACTACGTGAACCTGCTGCGGGTGCAAAAGGCCGGCGTGCTGTCGCGCCACCGCCATTCCGGCCCGGTGCATGCGCTGGTGCTCAAGGGCCGCTGGCAGTACCTGGAACACGACTGGATCGCGGAAGAGGGCTCCTATGCCCACGAGCCGGCCGGCGAGACCCATACCCTGGTGGTGCCCGAGGGCGTCACCGAGATGATCACCTGGTTCCATGTGACCGGCGGCTACACCTATGTGGACCCGCAGGGCGTGGCAGTGGGCTACGAGGATGTGTTCACCAAGCTCGAAGCCGCGCGCCGGCATTACCGGCAGCTGGGCCTGCCGGAGAACTACATCGAGCGTTTCATCCGCTAGAGACCGCCGTCGACTTCGCCGGCCGCGAGGTAATCTCGCGGCAATGCCTGCCCGCCGTCCTTCGTCCGAACTCCAGGATCCCCGCCAGTCCGGCCTTTTCAGCTTCGCGCAGGCGCCGCCGGTGCTTCCGCCGGGCATGGTCTATCAGCCGGATTTCCTGACGCCCGCGGAGGAGCGCCACTGGCTGGCGGTCCTGGGCACTCTGCCGCTCGTGGAAGTGCAGCACCGGTCGGCGGGTGCGGGCCGCCGGGTCATCCGCTACGGCGGCAGCACGGAAAACGACGACAATCGCCAGCCTTCTGCAGGGCCCTTGCCCGAAGTGCTGGAACCTTTGCGGCACCGGGCCGCCGGCTGGCTTCGCATCGGCCCGGACCGGCTGGTCGAGACGGTCGTCGCCGAATACCGGCCCGGCATGCCCTCGGACCGTCATGGCGACGAGCCCGATGGCGAGCTGGGCGCCCAGGTCTCGCTGGGGGCGCCCGCGATGCTGCAGCTGCGGCCCTCTTCGATGGGCGGTTCTGCCGGCAAGCCTGGGCGCAGGGCCAGCCTCCATCTCGAAGTCGCGCCGCGCTCGGTCTACCGCATCTCGGGTGAGGCCGGCATGGACTGGCAGCTCAGCGTATCCGCGCCGCTGGTCCCGCGCTGGTCGGTGACTTTCCGGACGGCGGATCAGCGCCTGCGGGTGCGGCGACCGCTCATCGAGGGATAGTCGCGGCGGAAATTCGAGGACCGGGGATCGACGGCGCTGGCGGCGCCCGCAGGGCCGGTGATCCCGTCGAGCATCGCGTTGCGCCCCAGTGGATGGGCCTGCATCCAGGCCCACAGCGCTTCCTCGTCCTGGCTGCGTGTCTCGATCGCCCGGTAGGCGTTGACCTGGATCGGCGCCGCCCAGCGCATGCTGCCCGCCACCGCCAGCAGGCCGTCCGCGATCTCGGCCTTCACCGAAAAGTGCGGCAGCCAGGCCACGCCGCGGCCCGACAGGGCCATGGATTTCAAGGCGCTGGCCAAGTCGGACTCGTAGCACTGGTCCAGCATTTCGCGCCTGGCGTGGGCCTCGATGATCGAACTCACCGCGCCGGACAGGGACGCGTAGGAGGAGTAGGCGAGGTAGGGGATGGGCGTCGTCAGCACCTCGGGCAGCGCGAAGGCGGGGCTGCCGTGCTCGTCCACCGCGCAGACGGGTACCAGCAGGTCTTCCAGCACCGTGAGGGTCTGGAAGCGCGATGCGTCCAGGATCTGCGGCGAGCCCTTGCTCGCGTAGGCCAACATCAGGTCGCAGCTGTCCACGATCAGGGCCTGCACGCAGTCATGCAGGCTGCGTGACGCCACGCTGAGCTTGAGCGGGCCGATCTTCGATTCGGCGAGCTTGATCCAGTCCGGAAAGAAGTCCGTGGCGATCGACTGCACCATGGCGAAGGACATGGTGCCCCGCACCGGGCGTGTGACGCCCCTGCAGATATCGCGCTCGCGGTACAGCGACTGCACGATGTCCTCCGACGCCTTGATGAAGGATTTGCCCTGCTCGGTCAGCACGATGGGAAAGACCCGCCGGTCGATGAGCGGTGCGCCCAGCCAGATCTCCAGGCTCTGGATTCTTCGGCTCAGCGTGGGCTGGGTCACATGCCGGATTTCCGCGGCTTTCGAAAAACTGCGGCTCGAATGCAGGGCGATCAGGTCTTCCAGCCAGCTCAGTTCCATGTTCTTTCCCGCCACGAAGGCTTGCATACCCTATACGGATCGTGAATTTCACATGGCATGGCCGTCCCTGGAGAATGGCGACGCGACACCGCTGCATGCGCCGATAAACTCCGAAGGGAAAATGTGAAGATTGCCAGTGTAGAGCCACTTTTCGTGGACAAGTTCCTGTTCGCGAAAATAACCACCTCGGATGGTATCGTGGGACTCGGAGAATCCGGTGCATGGGGCCATCTCGAAGCCAGTGCCGAAGCCATCCGGAAATTCGCGGAATATCTGGTGGGCAAGGATCCGCGGCAAATCGAGCACCACTGGAATGTGATGTACCGCTTCCAGCAATTCAGCGGCGCAGCGATCGGCGGCGCCATTTCGGCGATCGATGTGGCGCTGTGGGATATCAAGGGCAAGCACCATGGCGTGCCTGTTTATGAAATGCTGGGCGGCGCCGTGCGCGACAAGGTGCGGCTCTACAGCCATTGCAAGGGCAAGACGCCGGAGCATCTGCTGGAAAGAGCCGGCATACTCAAGGGCATGGGTTTCAATGCGCTCGGTTATCTGAATCCGCTGCTGGAAGAGGGTAATGCAAAGCCCTGGTTCAAGACGCATGCGGACAAAATCGGCGATGCCACCCAGAATATCGCGGCGGTACGCCATGCCGTGGGCAGTTCGGTGGATATCTGCATCGAACTGCACAACCGCATGTCGCCGGCCGAAGCGATCACTTTCGGCCACATGATCCGAGAATATCTGCCCATGTATATCGAGGATCCGATCCGGCCGGGTAATCCGGATGCGATGGCCTGGGTGGCGGACCATATGCCGGTGCCGATCGCCACGGGAGAACGGTTCACCAATCTCCAGCAGTTTCAAACGCTGCTGGCGCGGCGCGGTGCCGAATTCGTGCGGCCCTGTATTTCCGTGTGCGGCGGCATCACGGCCGGCAAGAAAATCGCGGCCCTGGCGGAGGCCTGCGACGCGCAGGTCGTCTTCCATAACCCGCTGTCGCCGGTCAATCTGGCGGCCTGCCTGCAACTCGATGCGGCCATCCCCAATTTCGCGATCCAAGAGTATGTGTACGAAAGCGTCGATTATGAAGGCCGCGACGGCCTGCGCGGCGCGAATGTGGTCGAAGGGCTGGCGGCACCGGAGCATGGATTCCTGGCCATTCCGCAGGCGCCGGGGCTCGGTGTTTTCATTCCCGAGGATGTCCCTGGAAGATTCCCCGGGAAGTCGCTGTCGGTGGCCATGCGCGCGCATGTCGATGGCTCCATGGTCGATCAATGAGCCGGGCACGGCGCCGATTTTCACTATTTCAATTCGACGGAGGGAACTGTATGCGTCTTCGATTACTTCTAGCGCTGGGTTTGGCATCTTGTTCGCTCGGTGTCATGCCGCTCGCAGCCTCGGCGCAGGTCGCGTGGCCGGAAAAACCGATTCGGCTGGTCGTGTCCTCGGCGGCCGGCAGCGGCGCGGACGTCATGGCCCGCATGCTGGGCAACCAGCTGAGCCGGCAGCTCGGTGTGGCCTTCGTGATCGAGAACAAGCCCGGTGCCTCGCAGGTCATCGGCATGATGGATGTGGTGCATTCGTCGCCGGACGGCTACACGATCGGTTATGGGAATCTCGTTGCGCTCTCCACCAACAAGGCCCTGCTGCCCAATATTCCCTACGACACCGAAAAAGACCTGACGCTGCTGGGTGGAACCTGGCAAACCGTGAATTTCCTGGTGGTGAATCCGGCCAGTCCGTACAAGACCGTGGCCGATCTGATCGCGGCCCTGCGCAAGGACCCGGACAAACTGTCCTATGCCTCCGATGGCAACGGTACTTCCGCGCACCTGGGCATGGAGTTATTCAAGCATCTCACCGGGGCCAAAATGGTCCATGTGCCCTACAAGGCATCGACCGCTGGAATCACCGATCTGCTGGGCGGGCAGATCGACGCCATGTTCGTCAATTCCTCCGTCGTCGCCGAAATGGTGAAGGCCGGCCGGGTGCGGGCATTGGCGGTCAGTTCGGCGAAACGGCAGCCGGATTTTCCGCAGGTGCCGGCGGTCAATGAAACCGTGCCGGGATACGAGGTCACGGCCTGGGCCGGCATGGTGGCGCCGGCGAAATTACCGCCCGCCATCGCCAAACGATTCGAATCGGAGATCCAGAAGGCCCTGGCCGCGCCGGGCATGGCGGAGAAATGCCAGGCGCTCGGTGTTTATCTCACGCCGCAATCGGCCGAAGGATTCCGCAGCCTTGTCCGCGCTGAAACCACGAAATGGGCCGAGGTGGTGAAGGTGTCCGGCGCCAAGCTCGATTAACAAGCCATGGAACAAATCATGCAAACATCGTTCGATCCGGTGCTTTTCAATAAAAGAGCCTTCGTCAAAGCCGTCGGTGCGGCGCTTGCCACGACTATCGTACTGCCCGCGGTGGCCGCCGAAAATACAGGAAGCATCAAGATGGATTTCAATCCGGGCCAGATCAAGGCCATTGTTTTCGACACGGTCGGCACGTTGCTGGATACCTATGGGTCCATCACCAGAAAGGGCGCTGCATTCACCGAGTCCCTCGGTATTCAGGTGGACTGGGTGCAGCTGCTGGACCAGTGGCGCGCGGAGTGGCGAAAATTGACGGATGAAATCGCCCAAGGAAAATCGCCCTGGCGCTCGGCCGATTTCGTGTACCGCGAGGCCTTGGACAAGACACTGGTTTCCTACGAATGGGGCACCAGGCTCAATGCTGCTGACAGAGACCAGTTGAATTATCTCTGGTACCAGATCGATCCCTGGGCAGATACCAAGCCAGGGCTGGAACGGCTCAAGAACCGGTTCACTTTATCGACGCTGTCCAACGGCAGCATGGCCTCGCTGGTGCAGATGATCAAATCGGCGGATCTGCCTTTCGACTGCATCTTGACGGCCGAGCTGGTGAAATCCGCCAAACCCGATCCCAAGGTGTATGCGCTTGCCGCCAATTCCCTGAATCTGCGCCCGGAACAGATCCTGATGGTCGCGGCGCATAAATACGACCTGGAAGCGGCGAAGAAATTCGGCTTCAGCGTGGGCTTTCTCCCGCGGCCGCTGGAATACGGCCCGCGCGGCAAGGTCGATATCGGGCCGGAGGCCTATTTCGATCTCATGCAGCCCGACCTGGTGCGCATGGCGCAGGCCCTGGGCGCCTGAACGGAGGTCAGGCTGCGGTCAAGCCGTACCGCCAGAATTGCTGTCACCGCCAGGGCGAAAATGTCCTACGGCAAACGCAAGGCAGGCACATGAAGTCCATCAAGCAAGTCCTGGCCGCGGTCCTTTGTGCCTGCAGCCTGGGTGCGGCGGCGGAGTCCGGCACCTATCCCGTCAAACCCATCACCCTGGTGATTCCCTACCCGATCACCGGCGCGGTGGATGTGCTGGGCCGGCAGCTGGCCGACAAGATGGCCACCCTGCTCGACCAGACCATCGTGGTGGAGAACCGGCCCGGCGCCGGCGCGACGCTCGCCGCTGCCTATGTGGCCGCGGCGCCGCCGGATGGCTACACCCTGATCCTCGGCGGCACGGCCAGCCATGTCTCGGCGCCCTTGCTCTACAGCCATCTGCCCTACGACCCGGTGAAGTCCTTCGAGCCGGTCGGCATGGTGAGCGACAGCCCGCACCTGCTCGCGCTCGGTGCCAACACCAAGGCGACCAACCTGCGCGAGCTGATCGCCGAACTCAAGGCCAAGGGCGCCAACGCCAGGTTCGGCAGCACCGGCAACGGCACGATGTCGCATCTGGCCGGCGAGCAGTTCAAGCGCACCTTCGGGTTGCCCGCCATGGTGCATGTGCCCTACGAAGGCGGCCCGCCCACGGCCAAGGCGCTGGTGCACGGCGACATCGACATGGCGATCATCAATTTCCCGGACGCGATTCCCCTGGTCAAGACCGGCCGCATGCGGGTGCTGGCGACCACGGGCGCACAGCGCTCACCGGTGTTTCCCAAGCTGCCGACGGTGGACGAGGCCGGGCTGGGCAACTACGAAGCCACGACCTGGGTCGGGCTCTATGCGCCAGCCGGAACACCGGCCCCGGTGGTCAAGAAGCTCACCGAAGCCCTGGCCGCCGCCCTGCGCGACGAGGACCTGCAGCGCAAGCTGCGGGTGCCGGGACACGAGCCGATCTACCGCGCGCCCAAGCCCTTCGCGGAGTTCGTGCAGGAGCAGTCCAGGCAGCTGCAGCCGCTGATCCGCGAGGCGCATATCTCGGTCAATTAGCCGGCGAGCGCAGTGTGGGAACGGGTGCGTTCGCTGCCGCGCCGGTCCGCAAGCTCGATGCTCACGTCGAGCGGCCCCGGCACCGCGAAGGCCTGCGCACCCTCGTCGATGCGTCCCAGCAGATGGAAGCCGCCGCTGAGCGGATACGCCTCCTGTCCGTACAGCACCGCCAGGTCGGGCCCGGCCGACCAGCAGATCAGGTCGCCCGCCGTGCAGGCCTGCGAGCGCAGCGGTGCCGGGCCCACGGGCCGGGGCAGCGCGCCGAATTTCTCGCGCCCGAACAGCTCGTGCAGCGTGATGCGCACCGGCAGCATGGCGATGAAAGCCAGCGCGGCGGCGGTATCGGCCAGGGTCGCGGTGACGACCTGACCATCGAATTTCAGATGGATCTTCATGCTTGACCTCTTCAGGCAGGGCCCGCGACGGGGCCGAACGCCGCCCCGCGGCGCCCGGCAAGGGCGCCGCGCATCGGGCGGTACGGGAATGGGTTCGCCAGGCCGTCAGCGGCCCGGCGTGGCGGCCGGGCTGGCCTGGCCGAGCTGTTGCTCGCGCAGGCGCTTCACATCGCGCACCGGCGGCATGCCGAAGAACCGGCTGTACTCGCGGTTGAACTGCGACTGGCTCTCGTAGCCCACGCGGTGGCCGGCGGTGGCGGCATCGACGTGTTCGCCGATCATGATGCGGCGCGATTCCTGCAGCCGCAGCTGCTTCTGGAACTGCAGCGGGCTCATCGAGGTGACGGCCTTGAAATGGTGGTGCAGCGAGGACACGCTCATGTGCACCGCCGCCGCCAGGTCCTCGATGCGCAGCGGCTCGCGGTAGTGCTGCGACAGCAGGGCGATGGCCTGGGTGACCCGCTGGCTGTGGCTGTCGACCACCGCCATCTGCGCCAGCCGCCAGCCGTCGGGCGACTTCAGCAGGCGGTAGAGGATCTCGCGCGAGATCAGCGGCGCCAGGGCGGGCGCGTCCTCGGGGGTGTCGAGCAGCTTCATCAGCCGCAGCACCGGGTCGAGCAGCACGGGGGTCAGGGCGCCGGTGAAGATGCCGCGCTGCGCCGCGCCCCGGGGGCGGCGTCGGCCAGGCCGAACTCCAGCGCCAGTTCGGCGATCTCCTTGACGCTGAAGGAAATCCGCAGGCCCAGGTAGGGCGCTTCGGGCGAGGCATCGATCACCTGGCCGGACACCGGCAGGTTCTGCGAGGCCACCAGGTACTGGTTGCTGTCGTAGATGTAGACCTCGTCGCCCAGCAGAATCCGCTTGCTGCCCTGGGCCAGGATGCAGAAGGCCGGCTCGCACACCGAATGCACCGGGTGATGGACCTGCGTGGTGCGGGAGAAGCCCAGGCGCGCGATGGCGGTGTCGTGGGAGCCGTCGGTGCCGGTGCGGCGCTCGATCATCGCGGCCAGCTCGGCCCGCATCACCGTGACCTGCATCTGGTCGATGGCGGGTTCGGTGCGCAGAGGGGGCCGGGCGGATGTCAGCATGGGACGAAGCTTAAGGCGCCGGCACCGCGTTTGTCTGCACCCCGGGCCCAGCTGCGGAGGATCGTGCAACGATCATCAACAATCCTGCAAAGCCGCCGTTTCAGGCCGCCGACATGCTGGCGATGTAGCGCCGCAGCAGCCCCACCCGCTGCGGCCGGAAGCTGCTGCCCTCGGGCGAAGTGCTGGCGATGCGGTCGGGGCGGAACATGCGGAAGTCCGCGCGCAGGCAGCACCAGGCCAGCACCATCAGCTTCTGCTCCAGGTAGACCACGGCCAGCGGCCAGATGGTGCGCTGGCTGGGCCGGTCGTCCTTGTCGCGGTAGGCGATGACCAGGGCCTCCTCGCGCCAGCAGGCCTCGCGAATGGCGGGCAGGCAGGGCATGTCCGGGTAACGCGTCTCGGGCCGGTAGACCTGCGAGACCGCATGCACCACCTGCTGCTGCCGCGCCTGCGGCAGGGTGGCGGCCACCTTGGCCAGCACCGAGGCGGCGGCCTGGGCCAGGGCCGGGTCGCCGCTCTGGCGCACCTCGGCCATGCCGAGCACCAGGGCCTCGATCTCGATGCGGCTGAACATCTGCGGCGGCAGCGTGCCGTCCTCCACCAGGCAGTAGCCGAAGCCGCGCTCGCCGCCGATCTCGGCGCCGGCCGCGCGCAGGCTGTCGATGTCACGGTAGATGGAGCGCACCGAGACGCCCGTCTCCTCGGCCAGCCGCGCCGCCGTGACCGGCGCCGGCAGCTGGCGCAGGGCCTGCAGCAGGCGGAAAAGGCGGTCCGGGCGGGGCATGGTTCAGCTGACAGGTTCTGGCAGGAGGGCTGGCTAGATTAGCAGCTTCCCACCACCCGAAGAAGGAGTCTCCTGTGCTGACACTGTTCCATTCCCCCCGCAGCCGTTCCACCCGCGTGCTGGCCCTGCTCCAGGAGCTGGGCGCGCTCGACGAGGTGAACATCGAGATCGTCACCATCGAGCGCCTGGACGGCTCCGGCGCCCGCGACGCCCGCAATCCGCATCCGGAGGGCAAGGTGCCGCTGCTGCTGGAAGACGGCGTGCAGATCCGGGAGTCGGCCGCGATCGTCCAGTACCTGGCCGACCGCTTTCCCGCCGCCGGCCTGAGCATTCCGCCGGACCATCCGCAGCGCGGCGCCTACCTCAGCTGGTTCGCTTGGTATGCGGGCGTGATGGAGCCGCTGCTCACGCTGGAATCCGCCGGCCTGCAGCATCCGGCGCTGGTGCGCACCTTTCGCACCACGGCCGAGGCAGAGGCCCGGCTGCGCGAGGCGCTGCAAGGCCGCGACTTCCTCTTCGGCGAACGTTTCACCGCCGCCGACCTGCTGCTGAGTTCGGCCTATGCCTGGAAGGGCAAGCCGGGCGATCCGGTGATCGATGCCTGGGTGGACCGCTGCACGGCGCGGCACAGCGCGGCATTCGCTATCCAGTTCGACAGCCAGGCGCTGGCGGCGGCCTGATCGGTCAATCGACCGCGATCCTGGCGATCTTCGCCACATGCGCGTAGCGGCCGATCGCCAGCCTGATCTGCTCGCCGAATTGCTCGGGCGTGGTGGGTGTGGGCGTGGCGCCCGCTTCATCCATTTTCTTCAGGAATTCAGGCTGCAGCATCGCCTTGTGAATCGCCTGGTTGAGCCGGGCCACGATGGCGGGCGAAGTCCCGGCCGGCGCCACGATGCCGAACCAGCTGCCGGCGCTGATCTCCTTGAAGCCCAGCTCGCCGAACGTCGGCACGTCGGGCAGTTGCGGGGAGCGCTTCTCGCCGTTGAGCGCCAGCGGGCGCAGCTTGCCGGACCTGATCTGCGGCAGGGCCGAGGGCAGGTTGTCGCTGATGATGTCGACCTGGCCCGACAGCACGTCGGTCAGCGCGGCACCGGCGCCCTTGTAGGGAATGTGCAGCAGCTGGATCCCGGCCAGGTTCTGGAAGTACTCCATGTTGGCATGGCCCAGCGAGCCGGTGCCCGGGGTGGCGAAGCTGTATTTCCCGGGCTTGGCCTTGGCCAGGGCGATCAGCTCCTGCATCGACTTCGCCGGCACGCCGGGATTGATCATGAACACCGTCGGCACGCTGGCCACATTGGTGATGGGCACGAAGTCGCGCAGCGCGTCGTACTTGAGTTTGCTGCCATAGGCCGCCGGGTTCGAGCCGTGGGTGCTCATGGTGGCCATGCCCAGGGTGTAGCCGTCGGGCGCCGAGCGGGCGACGATCTCCATGCCCAGGGAGCCGCCCGCGCCGGCCCGGTTGTCGACGATCACCGGCTGCCTGAGCTCGCGGCCCGCGTATTCGGCGATCACCCGTGCGGCCAGGTCGGTGGAGCCGCCGGACGAAAAGGGCACGACGAGTTTGATCGGACGGTCCGGATACGGACCGCCCTGGGCCTGCGCGCCGGCGGCCAACACAAGCGCAGGCAAGGCTGCGACCAAGGCCCGGCGCCTGGACATGAGCGGGATGAACGTTTTCAAGATGGACTCTTCGTGGAGGGCTGCGACAAGGTGGAACCAAGTCTCCCGCCAGCCGCGCGCCGCCGCAATCGACAAACCGGGATAAGACAATTACCAGCGCTCATAGCTGCGGTATGGTTGCACCATGCGACTGCATTCCGCCTCCATGTCAGAGCTCCATGCATTCGTGGCCGTGGTGCGTACCGGCAGCTTCTCGCGTGCGGCGACCGAGCTGCTGGTGACCCAGGGCGCCATCAGCCGGGCGGTGGCGCGCATGGAAAGCCACTACGGCAAACAGCTGCTGCAGCGCGATTCGCACCAGCTCGGCCTGACGCCTGCCGGCCGGCAGTTCCTCGATGAAATCCAGGAGCCCCTGGCCGCCATCGAGGCCGCCAGCGTGCGGCTGCGGCTGGGCAACGATGGCGGCCACGACATCACGGCGGCGGTCGTGCCGACCCTGGCGCATGTCTGGCTGATCCCCAGGCTCGCGGCCTTCCATGCGCGCTACCCGGATGTGCAGCTGCGCTTCGTGCCCTACCGCAGCCAGGAGGACTTCTCGGGCAGCACGCCGGACTGCGCCATCCTCACCGGGCTGGGCGAGGAGCAGTGGCCGGCCCTGGCCTGCGAGTACCTCATCGGCCGCGAAGTGGTGCCGGTGTGCAGCCCGGCGCGCGCCGCCGCGCGCCACGAACAGGGCCGCTGGCAGACGCCCGACGAGCTGGCCGGCGAGCCGCTGCTCTATCACACCACCTCGCCCGGCGCCTGGACCCACTGGCTGCGTGCCGCGGGCGCGCGCGCCACGGCGCCCAACCTGCGGCAGTCCTACGACCTGGTCGCGGGCGTGATCCAGGCGGCCATCGCCGATTTCGGGATCGGCCTGGTCCCGCGTTTCCTGGTGCAGGCGGAGCTCGATGCCGGCCGGCTCGCAGTACCGTTCGACCTGCCGATCCTGTCCCAGCGCGGCTACTACTTCTGCACCCCGGCCCATCGCCGCCACCAGCCGGGCGTGGCCGCCTTCCGCAGCTGGCTGATCGAGACCGCGAAGGGAGAAATCGCCGCCATGGCCATGTCCGGACACGGCGAAGGCTGAAGGCCTATGAGCAGCCGTCATGGCCGAATGACAGCTTGTCGTTTGGCCATGGCCCGGGCTGCGGCACAGACTGCGGGCCCTTCCTCCAGTCCTGTCGTCCGATGGCCCCCACCCCTCATCCCAGCTTCACGCTCCTGCCGCCCGCGGCCCCGCCCATCGCCCTGGTGTGCGATTCGCCGCACAGCGGCACCCGCTATCCCGACGACTTCCGGGCCGCCGTGCCGCTGGCCCTTCTGCGCAGCGCCGAAGACACCCATGTCGATGCGCTCTGGGCCGGCCTCGCGCAACAGGGCGCGACCCTGATCTCGGCCGACTTCCCGCGCAGCTACATCGACCCCAACCGCAAGCTCGAAGACATCGACCCCGCGCTGCTCGACGCGCCATGGCCGGGCCTGGCGCGGCCCAGCGAGAAGAGCCGCATCGGCAGCGGGCTGATCTGGCGCACGGTCCATCTCGATACGCCCATCTACGACCGCCGCCTCGGCGTGGCGGAGGTGCAGAACCGCATCGAGCGCTGCTACAAGCCCTACCACCAGGCCCTGGCCAGCGCCATCGAGCAGGCCCATGCCCGCTTCGGCGCCGTCTGGCACCTGAACCTGCACTCCATGCCCGGCAACGCCTACGAGCGGCTGCAGATGCACGACCGCGGCCCGCTCGCGGACTTCGTGCTCGGCGACCGCGACGGCAGCACCTGCGAGCCCGCCTTCGTGGAGCTGGTGCGCAGCACGCTGGCCGCCATGGGGTACACGGTCGCGCTGAACGACCCCTACAAGGGCGTGGAGCTGCTAGCGCAGATCGGCAGGCCGCAGCTGCGGCGCCACAGCATGCAGATCGAGATCCGCAGGCCTCTCTACATGGACGAGCGCACGCGCGAGCGAAACAGCCATTTCCAGGCCCTGAAAGGCGACCTCGACCGCCTGATCGCCACCATCGCCCGCTACGTGAGAACCCAGGCCGTCGAAAACGCGGACGCACGCTGACCGGGGTTTCGCGGCCCCGGCCTGCCGAAATACCTCTGGCTGCGGCTGGCGGCCGCAGGGCATCACTGCAAGGCGCCCCAGCGCGCGACCGCCGGTTCGGCGGCGGCCCACTGCCAGCCACGGGGGCCCTGGCACATGGTCGTGGTGAACCAGGTCGCGGCCAGGGCGGGGTCGCTCTCGGACACGGTGAAGGCGGCCTCCTTGCAGTCCGCCAGCGCGGTGCGGAAGGCGCGGACCACCTGCACCTGGCCGTCCGCATCGCGGAAGGCCACGGCATGGCGCACGCTCCAGGGGCGCGCTGGCCCACCTCCAGCGTGCTGGCGGCCAGCGCGATGCTGTGCTGCTCCTCGTCGCTCCAGCGGCGGGACAGCCGGTCCACCGATTCGTCCACCACGGCACGCACGCCGATGCCCACCGCGATGCCGACCGCGGGATTGCCGCTCAGGCCGCCGGAGGCCACGCCAGCCGCCGCGCCCGAGACGCTGCCGACCGAGGAACAGCCCGCCAGGCCCAGCAGGGCCGCGAACCCCAGCAGCGCGGCAGGCAGCGCGCACCTCATTGCAGGCCGCCCCAGCGCGCGGTCGCCGGCTCGGCCGAGGCCCATTGCCAGCGCGAGCCGCTCTTGCAGATGGAAGCGACATAGAAGCCGCTGGCGATCGAGGCGTCCATCGCATGCGCCTTGCCGTCGGCCGCCTCGTCCACCGAGAACACGATCTCCTTGCACTGAAGTTCGCCGGTGCTGATGGTGCGGCTGACCGTGACCCGGCCGACCTCGTCGGGCTCCAGGGCGATCTGGTGCCAGGCCTTCCAGCGGGTGACCTGGCCGACCTCCAGCGGGCCGGCGATCTCGGCGATCTGGTCCTGCGTCTCGGCATGCACCCGGCGCTGGCCGTACTGCACCGCGGCGCGGGCGGCTGCCTGCACGCCCAGGCCGATGCCGGCCGCCGCGCTCGCGCTGTTCGTCAGCGATGTCGCCACGGCGGTGCCGGCGATGCCGGCGCCCGCGGTGCTGCCTTCCGTGATGAGTGAGCTGCATCCGCCCAGGATCGTGAGACCCGTCAGGGCAATGCCCAAAACCAAGCTGCGCGCCATGGATTTCCCGCCAGATGTGCAAATCGTCCAACCACTGGGGGCGGATCTTGCCATCACGGCGGGGCCTAGGGGTTTATTTCACCCGCCAGCGCATCACCAGGAACGCGATCAGCAGCAGCACCACGACCACGCCGGCCACCATCAGGGGCAGGATCATCGGCTGCAGCCGCGCCAGCAAGGGGCGTGGCCCGCCGGCGCGCGCCTCGGCCACGTCGCGCGGCTGCACCTCCACCGCCAGGTTGCCATAGCGCGCCAGCACGTAGTTGGAGACGGAGGCGATCTGCTCGTCGGTGAGGGGCTGCACCTGCGACTGCTGATCGAAACGCGGCATCAGCACGTGATGGCCGTCCACCTCGCGGTCCACGCCGTAGAGGATGGCGGCGACCAGGTTGGCCGGCTGGGCATGGCCGGTGGCGGTGTTGTGGAACAGGGCCGGGTAGAGCCCGTTCTGGCTGCCGGCGCCGTTGGCCTGGTGGCAGCTGGCGCAATAGCCGCTGAAGAGCGCCGCGCCGGCATGCAGGCCCTTGCGTTCGTTGGGGCCGACGGCGCCGCGTTGGGTGGCTTCATCGTCCCGGGGTTTGCCGAAGGCGGTGGCGGGCTGGGCCTGCCTGGCTTCGGCCACCGGCGGCACGGTGCGCAGATAGGCCACGATGGCCTTCAGGTCGGCCGGCTCCATGTGCTGGAAGCTTTTCTCCACCGCTTCGGCCATGGGGCCGGCGGCCTGGGCGTGTTCGGTGTGGCCGGTGCGCAGGTACTGCAGCAGTTCGGCATCGCTCCAGCTGCCGATGCCGGCGCGGGCATCGGGCGTGATGTTGGGCGCGTACCAGGCGCCCAGCGGGCCGCCGCCCAGGAAGGCAGCATGGTCCTCGGCCATCAGCACATTGCGGGCGGTGTGGCAGGTGCTGCAGTGCGCCGGGCCGTTGGCCAGGTAGGCGCCGCGGTTGACCTCCTGGCTCAGCGCGGCGTCGGGCACGAAGCGCCGGTCCTGCAGGAACAGGGTGTTCCACACCGCCATCGAGGCGCGGATGTTGAAGGGGAAGGGCAGGGCGGTCTGCTGCGGGGCGGTATCCACCGGCGCCACGCCCTTCATGAAGTAGGTGTAGAGGGCGTGGGTGTCCTCGTCGCTCACCACCGTGTAGGCGGTGTAGGGCATGGCCGGGTAGAGATGCTGGCCGTCGGCGCGCACGCCCTGGCGCAGGGCGCGGGCGAACTGCTCTTCGGTGTAGCTGCCGATGCCAGCGGTCTTGCTCGGCGTGATGTTGGTGGCGTAGATGGTGCCCAGCGGCGACTCGATGGAGTAGCCGCCCGCGAAGGGCTGGGCGCCGGGCGTGGTGGCGGTGTGGCAGGCGGCGCAGTCGCCGGCCACGGCCAGGTAGCGGCCCTTGGCGACGAGGGCGTCGGTATCGGCGGCGGAGGCGGAGGCGGACTGGGCCTGCGCCATGCCGGACAGGGCCAGCACGGCCAGGGCGGCCAGGGTCTTGAGCTTGGTTTTCATCTCAGCCCTTCGCCAGCATGCGGCCGATGTCGTCGGCCGCCCGCAGGCCCAGCGCGGCCATCGACAGGGTGCTGTTGACCACGCTGGCCGAAGGCATCGCGCCGCCGCCCGGCAGCCACAGGTTGGCGTGGTCATGGGTGCGGCAGTTGCCGTCCACCACCGAGTCGCGCGGGTCGGCGCCCATGATGTTGCCGCCCATCACATGGTTGTTGGCGTTGAGTGCGGTGGTGATGTTGAACTCCACCGCGTTGAAGAGCTTGCCGATGTGCTCCAGCTGCTGGTGCGCGGCCTCGGCGCCCTTTCTCACGTAGTCGCCCACGTCGTAGTGGATGTCCGGGCAGGGCAGGCCGAGCGGGTCGCGGCGGTCGGGGCTGAGGGTCAGGCGGTTGTCGGCTTCGGGCAGGGGCTCCAGGCTGATCGAGAAGTCCACGCCGTGCACCGCGCGGCGGCGGATCTCGTCGTCGAGTTCCTTGCCGACCAGGCCGAGCTTGAGCGCCTGCGAGGTGGCGGGCGCGGCACGGCTGATGTTGTTCAGGATCATCTTGTTGGCCGAGTATTCCGAGCGGAACTCGCCGTCGCGCGGGCCCACCAGGCAGCTGCTCTGGGCGGGGCCGCGGCCGGTCCAGATCGGCTCGCTGGCCAGGAAGGTGCAATGGAAACCCGAGTGGTCCATCATGTTGCGGCCCACCTGGTCGGAGCGGTTGGCGATGCCCTTGGGGTTGCGTTCGTTGGCGGCGATCAGCAGCAGGCGCGGTGTCTCCACGCCGTTGCAGGCCAGCACGAAGGCCTTGGCGCTGGCCTTGTGCGACTTCTTCTCGCTGTCGTACCAGTGCACGGCGGTCACCCGGTTGCTCTCGTCGGTATCGACGCGGTAGACCACCGATTCGGCCAGCACCTTCACGCCCCGGGCCTCGGCCTTGGTGACGTGCAGGATGCCGCTGTACATGGCGCCGATCGGGCAGATCGGCTGGCAGTTGTTGTTGCCGCAGCAGGCGGGCCGGCCCTCCCAGGGCTGGGCGTTGCGGCCCTGCGGAATGGGCACCGAGCGGTAGCCGTGCGGGTTGACGATCTCGGCCACGCGTTTGTCGGCATAACCCCAGGGGATCATGTCCATCGGATAGGGCTTGCTGCGCTCCACCGGCGACTGCAGGGCCGGGTCGTTGGGGCCCGATACGCCCATCTCCTGCTCGGCGCGGCAGTAGTAGGGCTCCAGCTCTTCATAGCTGATCGGCCAGTCGCGGCCCACGCCGTAGGTGGATTTCATCTTCAGGTCCACCGGCAGGTGGCGCCAGCAGGAGGCCGCCCAGTGCCAGGTGGTGCCGCCCACCACCCGCAGATAGCCCTGCTGGTAGCCGCTGCCGCTGGGGCCGCTCAGGCCCACGTAGTTGTTCTTGGGGAAGTAGAGCGGCGCGGGCGCCAGCGGTGACTGCGGGTACAGGCCCTGGAAGTCGGAGCCGGCGCGGTTCTCGAAGGGCATGTTGCGCCAGTTCTCCACCGCCTGGCCGCGCTCGATGCGCGGGCCGGCTTCGAGGATCAGCACCGAATGGCCTTGCGCCGCGAGCTGGTCCGCGATCATCGCGCCGACCACGCCGGAGCCCACCACCACCACGTCGGCGATGGCATCGCCGGAAGCATCGAAGGAAGCTGTTTTCATGTTCTTGTTCTTTCTCTGGCGGGGCTCAGCGGGCGGCGCCGGTGGCGCTGGGGGTGGTCTTGGGGGACTTCGGGGGATTCGATGCGGGTGTGGGGGTGCCGGTCGTCGGCGGGGCCGCCACCGGCTTGGGCTCTACCGGTGGCGAGACGCCCACCGGCGGCGGCGCGGCCGTCCACCAGCCGGGGCCGTAGTTGCAGTAGGTGGGCACCGTCATGCCGTCGGCGATCGGCCGGTACATCAAGGCCTTGGCATAGGCGACCATGGTGGCGCCGGGGCCCGATCCGACCGTGCCGGTGTACCAGGCCGCGACGATGGATAGCGCTGTCCCACGCAGGCCGGCTGAATCGGCCTGGGCCAGCACGGCCTTGGGTTCCAGGCCGGGCGTGGCCAATGCGGACAGGGTCTTGAGCTGGCCCGCGAACTCGGCGGAGGCCTTGAGCATGGCGGCGCAGATGCGGCCGGCGGTGATGCTGTCGAGGTCTTTGTGGCCGGTGATGGCGGTGGAGAAGGCGAGGAAGTCGGCCGTCTCTGCGGGAGCGTGCACGGCGCCTTCGGCCGGGTTGGACGCGGCGCCCGCCGTCTGCAGATGGCGCAGGCCCGCGCCGATCACCACCAGCGAGATGGCGCCCATGCCCAGCTGCCGCCGCGTGATGCCTGGGTGTCCGCCGCCGGCCTGCTGCGAGTAGTCGGTGGCTGGGCGGCGAAGGCTGGGGGGACTGGTCATGGAGGTGCGCCGCGGGCGGCCGCGGTGGTTCTTGGAGTGCTCGGACCTTACGCCTGCAGCCAAGCCGCACCGGCACGCTCAGGTTTGTACTGGTGCCGTAACCGGTCTCTGACTCAAGGCTGGGCGACGCGTTTGCCCTGCGCGTCGATGACCAGTTCGCCATCCTCCTTGGCCAGCGCGCCCTGCTGAGCGCCGGGCAGGATGTCCAGCACCAGCTCCGACGGCCGGCACAGGCGTGTGCCCAGCGGCGTCACCACGATGGGGCGGTTGATCAGGATGGGCTGCTCGTGCATCAGGTCGATCAATTGCTCGTCGGACCAGCGCGCCTCGTCCAGCCCCATCTCGTCGTAGGGCGTGCCCTTGCGGCGCATCATTTCGCGCACCGGAAGGCCGCTGTCGGCGACCAACTGCGTCAGCGTCTGCCGGTCCGGCGGGGTCTTGAGGTATTCGACGACGGCCGGCTCCTCGCCGCTGTTGCGGATCATCGCCAGCGTGTTGCGCGAGGTGCCGCAGGCGGGGTTGTGATAGATGGTGATGCGGCTCATGCGGAGTCTCCTAGGGGAAGAGGGCCTGCGCCAGGTTCAGGCGCAGGGCGAGCGCGGCCAGGGTGGCCGCGAGCACGGGGAGGGTGAGGACCAGGCCCGTCCGAAGATAGTAGCCCCAGGCGATGGTGGTGCCCTTGCCTGCCAGCACATGCAGCCACAGCAGGGTGGCCAGGCTGCCGATGGGCGTGATCTTGGGGCCCAGGTCGCAGCCGATGATGTTGGCGTAGACCATGGCTTCCTTCACCAGCCCCGAGGCCGCGGACTGGTCGATGGCCAGCGCGCCCACCAGCACCGTCGGCATGTTGTTCATCACCGAGGACAGCGCCGCCGAGACGAAGCCCGTGCCCAGCGCGGCGCCCCACACGCCGCCATGCGCGAAGGCGTCGAGCAGCCCGGCCAGCTGGCCGGTCAGGCCCGTGTTGCGCAGCCCGTAGACCACCAGGTACATGCCCAGCGAAAACACCACGATCTGCCAGGGCGCATGGCGCAGCAGCCGGCGCACGGCGATGACCTCGCCCCTCGCGGCCACCAGCAGCAACACAGCCGCGCAGGCCGCCGCCACCGCGCTCACTGGTACACCCAGCGGCTCCAGGCCAAAGAAGCCGAGCAGCAGCAGGACCAGCACCAGCCAGCCGGCGCGGAAGGTGCGTGCATCGCGGATGGCGGTGTGCGGCGGCCGCAGCCGGGCCAGGTCGTAGGCGCGGGGAATGTCGCGGCGGAAGAACAGCAGCAGCACCGCCAGGCTGGCGGCGACGGCCACCAGGTCCACCGGCAGCATCACCGAGGCATAGGCGTCAAAACCCAGGCCGAAGAAATCCGCCGAGACGATGTTGACCAGGTTGGACACCACCAGCGGCAGGCTGGCCGTGTCGGCGATGAAGCCGGCCGCCATGACGAAGGCCAGCGTGGCCGCTGTCGAGAAGCCCAGCGCCGCCAGCATGGCCATCACGATGGGTGTGAGGATCAGCGCGGCGCCATCGTTGGCGAACAGCGCCGAGACGCAGGCGCCCAGCAGCACCAGCAGCGAGAACAGCCGCCGTCCGCCGCCGCCGCCCCAGCGTGCCACATGCAGCGCCGCCCATTCGAAGAAGCCCGCCTCGTCGAGCAGCAGGCTGATGACGATGACCGCCACGAAGCTCGCGGTGGCATTCCACACGATGGCCCAGACCACCGGGATGTCGGCCAGCTGCACCACGCCCAGCGCCAGCGCCGCCAGCGCGCCGGCCGAGGCACTCCAGCCGATGCCCAGCCCGCGCGGCTGCCATATCACCAGCAGCAGCGTGGCGAGGAAGACGCTTGCGGCGGTCGCGAAGGGGCTCAGCACGGGCAGGGCGGCGCCGTCACCGCGCAGGCCTGGCCGGCGCAGCAGTTGGCGGTCAGGAAGCCCAGCACGGCGTTCATGCGCTCGTAGGCGGCCCGGTAGACCAGGTTGCGGCTGGCGCGCTCCTGCGTGACCAGCCCGGAGCGGGTGAGTTCCTTCAGGTGGAAGGACAGCGTGGCATTGGGCATCTGCAGTGCCTCGCCCATCACCCCGGGCGTGAGGCCGGCTTCGCCCACCACGACCAGGGCGCGAAAGATCTGCAGGCGCACGGGGTGGGCCAGGGCGGCCAGGGCGGTGACGACGTCGGATTCATCCATGGGGCGATCCTACGATATTTCGATAATGATGGAAATGATGTTGCAGAAGCCGTCCGCGTCGTGGTCTCCATCGGCCGATGGGCCAGAATCGCATCCCCTGTCCGATCCCTCGACCCGCCCGAATGCAGCCCTTGCTCCACGCCATCGCCACGATGGCCCTGCCCACCGACGCCCGGCGCATCTTCCATGGCCGCGGCGGCCTCCACCCCGGCTGCGTCCATCTCTCGCTGGACTTCTTCGCGCCGGTCTGGCTGCTGACCAGCTTCCAGCCGCTGGCCGACGAGGAACTGGCCGCCATCGGCAGCGCCCTGGAAGCCCGCTGGGCGCAGCTGGCGCCGGAGCAGCCGCTGAATTGGGTGTTCCAGTGCCGCCATGAAGGCCAGAGCAGCACCCGCACCATGGCCGGCGCCGTGCCCGATCCGCATTGGGTGGAAGAAGACGGCCTGCGCTACCGAGTGCACCTGGGCAGCGGCCAGAACCACGGCCTCTTCCTCGACATGGCCGAGGGCCGGCGCTGGGTGCACGATCACGTGGCAGCCCGCACTGCGCCGCACGACCGGGTGCGGGTGCTGAACCTGTTCGCCTACACCTGCGCCTTCTCGGTCGTCGCCCTGAAGGCGGGGGCGCGGCATGTGACCAACCTGGACATGAGCAAGGGCGCGCTGGCCATCGGCCAGCAGAACCACCGCGCCAACGAGCTGGCGGGCAATGTCAGCTTCCTGCCGCACGACCTGTTCAGCTCCTGGGGCAAGGTCACGCGCGGCGGGCCCTACGGGCTGGTGATCGTCGATCCGCCGAGCTACCAGAAGGGCAGCTTCGTGGCGACCAAGGACTATGCGCGCCTCATCCGCCGCCTGCCCGAGCTGCTGGCGCCGGACGGCCATGTGCTGCTGTGCCTCAACGCGCCGGAGCTGGGGCCGGCGTTCCTGCAGGACCAGATGCAAGCGCTGGCGCCGGAGCTGGTTTTTGTGGAGCGGCTGGCCAATCCGGCCACGTTTGCGGATGTGTCGGAGGAACGGTCGCTGAAAGTGCTGGTGTATCGGGCGCCGCCGCTGCCCGAGGCTGTGGCCGGCTGAGCGGGCGGAATCAGCCGGGCGCGGCCTGCGTCAGCGCCAGCCCGGCCAGCCGCGCCGTGGCTAGCAGGCGGTCCAGTCCCTGCCCGTGGCGGGCGCTGGCCGACATCCCGGCCATGGTGGTGCAGACGAAGTCGGCCAGCCGGTCGGCATCCTCGGGACGGCGCTCGGCGATGAAGCCGCGGATCACGTCCTGGGCCGCGTTGTGGAAGACGCAGGCCGCCTGACGTGCCTCGGTGTCGTGGCTGCGTGTGCCCTCCAGCACCATGCAGCCGGAGGCCGTCGGGTCGGCGGCATAGGCACGCGCAGCCTGTTCCAGCACCTCGGCCAGCGACTCCGCCATGGGCCGGTCGGCTCGCAGGATCTGCGCCAGGGGTACCGCGCCGTTGACGGCATAGCGGTCGAGGATGCGGGCGTACAGCCCGGCCTTGCTGCCGAAGGCCGCATAGAAGCTGGGCGGATTGATGCCCAGGGCCTTGGTCAGGTCGGCCACGCTCAGGGCGTCGTAGCCCCTTTCATGGAACAGCCGCTGGGCAGTGGCCACCGCTTCGTCGGGATCGAAGCGGCGCGGCCGGCCACGGGTGCGGGAAATTTCTGTAGTCATGATTACAAAATTCTTGACGGCGAGCACGGTGCATTATGTATCATGCACTACATTACTCCCAAGGAGTGACCATGTCAGTGTTCGAAGGTAAGTCGGTTCTGGTGCTCGGCGGCAGCCGGGGCATCGGTGCCGCGATTGTCCGGCGCTTCGTGTCGGACGGCGCCAAGGTGAGCTTCACCTATTCCGGCTCACCGGATGCGGCCCAGGTCCTGGGAAGGAAACCGGCACCACCGCGCATCAGACCGACAGCTCCGACCGCGACGCGGTCATCGCCCGGGTGAAGGATAGCGGTCCGCTCGACGTGCTGGTGGTGAACGCCGGCATCGCCATCTTCGGCGACGCGCTGGAGCAGGACCCGGATGCCATCGACCGCCTGTTCCGCATCAACGTGCAGTCGCCCTACCACGCCTCGGTGGAGGCCGCGCGCCGCATGCCCGAGGGCGGCCGCATCATCGTGATCGGCTCGGTCAACGGCGACCGCATGCCGGTGCCCGGCATGGCTTCCTATGCGCTGAGCAAGTCGGCGCTGCAGGGCATGGCGCGTGGCCTGGCGCGCGATTTCGGTCCGCGCGGCATCACCATCAACATCGTGCAGCCCGGTCCTATCGACACGGATGCCAATCCGCAAGACGGTCCGATGAAGGACCTGATGCACAGCTTCATGGCCATCAAGCGCCATGGCCGGCCCGAGGAAGTGGCGGCGATGGTTGCCTGGCTGGCGGGGCCGGAGGCGGGTTTCGTGACGGGGGCGATGCACACCATCGACGGGGCGTTCGGGGCCTGAGCCCGGCGTTCACCCGGGCCGGCGATCGCGCCGATCACTGGCCCTGGCTGGCCCGCTTGCGCATCGCCACCAGCGCGAACAGCAGCCCCGCCGCCGCCAGCGAGGTGGCCACCACCACATAACCCGCCACCTCGAAATGCCGCAGCCGCCCATCCGGCCCGAAGCTCACGATATGGCCCGCCACCACCGAGGCGATGCCGCCTGCCAGCTGCTGGACCGAAGCGCCGATGGCATTGAAGGCGCCGCGCTGTTGCGGCTTCGGGATGGTCGAGGCCAGGGCCTGGAAGGGGATCAGGCGCGAGAAGATGCCGACGAACATCAGCGCGTTGACCAGCACCACCACCGGCAGCGGCACCGGCCCCATGTGGGTGTAGACCAGCACCATCACGATGGACATGCCGGTGCCGAACAGGAACACCCGCAGCTGCCCGAAGGCATCGACCGCCTTGCCGATCAGCGGGCCGACGACGATGGTGCACAGGCCGGTGACCAGGTAGACGGTGGGCAGCTGGGCCAGCGGGATGCCGAGGTTGCTCACCAGGAAGGCGCTGGAAAAGGGCATCAGCATGAAGCCGCCGGTGGTGATCAGCGCGGTGGTGGCGAAGGAGAGCAGGTAGCGCCGCTCGGTCACCGTGTGCCACAGATGCATCCACGGGCTGTGCTCCTGCGGCAGCTTCAGGTGTTCGGCCACCGGCTGCATGCGCCAGGCCACCACCAGGCCGCCGGCCAGGCCCAGCGCCGCCATGGCCAGGAAGGGCGCATGCCAGTCCCAGCGGTTGGACAGGTACAGGCCCGCGGGCAGGCCCAGCACCTGGCTGGCGGCGAAGGCGGTCTGGATGAAACCCATCACCCGGCCGCGCTGCTGCGGGGCGAAGAGGTCGGTGGCGATGGCCAGCACCACCGAGCCGATCACGCCGCCGAACAGGCCGGTGACGATGCGCGCCAGCAGCAGGCTCTCGAAGCTCTGCGCCAGGCCGCACCAGACGGTGCCCAGCACGAAGCCGCTGTAGAAGAAGAGCAGCAGCTTCTTGCGGTCGAAGCGGTCGGCGAACGATGCGGTCAGCAGGCCCGAGACGCAGGCGCTGAAGGCATAGGCCGACACCACCAGCCCGAACTGGCTGGGGCTGATCTGCAGCCCGGGCATGATCAGCGCGCCCAGCGGCGCCATGATCATGAAGTCCAGGATGATCGCGAACTGCAGGAAGGCCAGCATGCCGACGGCCAGCTTCTGGTAGCGGGAAAACGGGGTGGTGGGGGCGACGGCGGTGGTCATGGAGGAGGGCGCACTCGGCCCTGCGGTTGTCGGTGTGTTCATGAGCGCTCTCGCGGCGGGCGGCCGAAGGGGCCGCGGCGCTGCAGGAAACTCTCGCGTTCCTCGGGGGTCATGGCCTGCCACTTCTCCCATTGCCACTCGCGCATCCGGCCGCCGCGCCAGCCGCAGCCGCCACGAAAACCGCCGAACAGGATGCGGCAGAGAAGCAGCAAGCCTAGCGCATGCAGGTAATCGATGGGATGGGCGCTGCTGAAGAGCGCGGGCGCCACCGCGTTCCACAGCAGCATCACCACGCCGCCCAACACGGCGACGGCCGCCACGGCCAGCACGGCCTTGCCCAGGAATCTTTTCTTGGATCGCATGGTTTTTCCTTTTCAGTTTTCCAGTTCGTCGTAAACGGATTGCAGCCGGGCGCGCAGGTGCAGCACCGCCTGGCGCTTGCGCGCCAGCAGGGTGTTCACCGGCAGGCCGCTGTCGGCGGCCATCTCCTTGAAGCTGCGGCCTTCGAGCTCGTGCGCCAGGAAGACTTCCCGCTGCGGGGTGGACAGTTCCTCCAGCGCCTGCTGCAGGGCCTGCAGCAGCACCGAGCGGGTGTACTGGGCCTCCGGCCCCGCCTCCTGGGAGGGCAGGGCCAGGTCGAGCCGCAGCGTGTCGTCGGCGTCCTCGCCGTCCTGCTCCAGCGGCAGTTCCTTCTTCTTGCGGAAGCGGTCGACGATGCGGTTGCGCGCCACCCGGAACAGCCAGGCCCCGGCCTGTTCGATGGTCGTGGTCAGCCGCCAGGCCTGCACGAACTCGTGGAACACGTCCTGCAGGATGTCCTCGGCGGCGGACGGGTCCGCCACCTCGCGCAGGATGAAGTTGCCCAGCCGGGAGCGCTCGCGCAGGAATACCGCGGCGATGTCGCTGTTCTGCTCAGTCATGGAGGGCGCGTGGCGTCGGGCTCATGCAATGAAGACGTTCGACGCGCGCAAATATTGCATGGCCGCCCTGCCCGGGGCGGCCGGGGGCGGCAGAGACCCCTCAGGCGATCATCAGGGCCGGATGCCCGGCGATGCCCTGCGTCCCGTCGATCCGGAACACGCCCACCACCTTCACCAGTTCCTGGGCCTGCGAGCGCAGGCTGGACGCGGCGGCCGCCATCTCTTCCACGAGCGCCGCGTTCTGCTGCGTGACCTGGTCCATCTGCACGACCGCCTCGCCCACTTGCGCCACGCCGTCGCTCTGCTCGCTGCTCGCCGAGGAGATCTCGTTCATGATCGAGGTGACGTTGCGGATGGCGCTGACCACCTCGGTCATGGTCTGGCCGGCCTGGTCGACCAGCGCCGAGCCCTTGCCCACCCGCTCCACGCTGGCGCTGATCAGGTTCTTGATCTCCTTGGACGCCTCCGCGCTGCGCCCGGCCAGCGAGCGAACTTCGGAGGCCACCACCGCGAAGCCGCGGCCCTGCTCGCCGGCGCGGGCGGCTTCCACCGCGGCGTTCAGCGCCAGGATGTTGGTCTGGAAGGCGATGCCGTCGATGACGGCGATGATGTCGGAGATGCGGCGGCTCGATTCGTTGATGCCCCGCATGGTCTCCACCACCTGGCCGACCACCTCGCCGCCCTGCACGGCCACGGTGGAGGCGTCCATCGCCAGCTGGTTGGCCTGGCGGGCGCTCTCGGCGTTCTGTTTGACGGTGGCGCCCAGCTCTTCCATGCTGGCCGCCGTCTGCTCCAGGGCGCTGGCCTGCTGCTCGGTGCGGGCCGAGAGATCGTTGTTGCCGTGGGCGATCTCGGCGCTGGCGGTGGCCACGCCTTCCGAGCCGCGGCGCACGTTGGCCACCACGTCCGACAGGTTGCCGCGCATGCGTTCCATGGCGTGCAGCAGCAGGGCGGGTTCGTCCCGGCCCTCGACCTGCATCGGCGAGGTCAGGTCGCCATCGGCGAAGGCATTGGCGGCCGTCACCGCCTCGGCCAGCGGCCGGGTGATGGATCGGGTGAGCAGCCAGGCCAGCCAGGCGCCCAGCAGCAGGGCGAGGCCGCCCAGCAGCAGCAGGCCGGTCTTGCCGCTGGCGGACTTGTCGGCGATGGCCTGGTTCATGCCGTCGATGTTGCGGCTCTGGTAGTCCAGCATGGCCTTGAGCGCCGCCACGTAGGCGGGCGCGGCCACCGCGAAATCGCTTTCGTAGATGCGGTCGGCCTCGGCGGCGTTGCCGGCACGCTTGGCGGCCATCATCGCGTCGCGCGAGCGGATGTAGCCCACCCGCGAGGCGGCGAACTTGTCGAGCAGTTCCTTCTCGCCGGGCGAGGGCGGCATGTCGGCCAGCAGCTTCAGGATCTCGTTGCCGCGTGCGGTCGAGGCCTTCACTTCGTCGGTGAACAACGCCTCCAGGCTGGGGTCGGAACTCTTGGCGATCGCCTTGCCGCGGGTCACGCCGATGGCGACGTTGCGCAGCTGTTCGGACAGCAGGCGCTCCTTGGCCAGGGGCGTGGCCATCATGGCCTTGACGTCGGCGGCGGTGCCGTCGAGCCGCCAGATGCCCACCAGCAGGATCAGGGCCAGCAACAACAGGACGATCGCGAAGCTCGCGGCCAGACGGGTCCCTACTCGCAAACGGTTCAGCTTCATGCGCGCTCCAGTGATGTTTCCGATTGAAACCGAAGCGGTCGCGCTCCATCGGCCTTGTGGCGCATCGGCACACACGGGTTTTCCATCGTTCCTCGGCCGGGGCGATTGCGTTAGCGCATCGAAGGAAGGGGCGGGTCGCCTGAATGCGTGGAAAATCCCCGGTCCGAGCCGAATCGAAACAAGGAAACTCCGCACATGGGCGCGCAATGGAAATCGAAGGGCAAGGCGCTGGTCGCCGATGCCAAGGGCCGCATCTTCGGCAAGCTGGCCAAGGAAATCATGGTGGCCGCGCGTGCCGGCGCCGACCCGGCCGGCAACTCGCGGCTGCGCCTGGTGCTGGAGCAGGCCCGCAAGGTCTCCATGCCCAAGGAGACGCTGGAGCGCGCCATCAAGAAAGGCGCCGGCCTGACCGGCGAGGCGGTCCACTTCGAACACGTGATGTACGAGGGCTTCGCGCCGCACCGCGTGGCCGTGCTGGTCGAATGCCTGACCGACAACCTCAACCGCACCGCTCCGGAGATGCGGGTGCTGTTCCGCAAGGGCCAGCTGGGCACGGCGGGTTCGGTCTCCTGGGACTTCGACCATGTCGGCATGATCGTGGCCGAGCCGGCCACCCCTGACGCCGACCCCGAGCTGGCCGCCATCGAGGCGGGCGCGCAGGACTTCGAGCAGCGCGAGGCCGAGGAGGACGGCGATGCCGCCAGCACCCTCTTCATCACCGATGCGACCGACCTCGACCTGGTCAGCCGCGCGCTGCCGGCCCAGGGCTTCACCGTGCTGTCGGCCAAGCTGGGCTACAAGCCGAAGAACCCGATCGATCCGGCGAGCCTGAGCGCCGCGGAGCTGGAGGAGGTGGAAGCCTTCCTGGCCGCCATCGATGCCCACGACGATGTGCAGAACATGTACGTGGGGCTGGCCGGCTAGAAGCCCTCAGGACCGGGCCATGCCCCGGTCCGGATTCACCAGGTATTTGTTGCCTGTGGTGCGGGCGGCATAGGCCGCCACCGCATCGGGCCGCAGCATGTCGGCCAGCGATATCTCCGCCGCGTAATGGCTGGCGAAGGTGGTCTTCAGTTCGGCCGCGACACGCTGCTTGAGGGCCTGCGTGGCCTCCGCGCCGATCTTCTGCAGATAGGGAAAGACCAGCCAGCCGCCGATGTCCCAGGCCATGCCGAAGGTGTTGGCGAACTCGATGGGCGCCGCATCGAGCCGGCCGTACAGAAAGACCTGCTTGTGGGTGGTCGAGCCGTATCGGCTGTATTCGACGGCCGTCCTCGACAGCGCGGCCTCCATGCAGCCCAGGATGCGGCCGGCCAGCCGGCCGCCGCCGGTGGCGTCGAAGGCGATGGTGGCGCCGGTGGCGGCCAGGGCGTCTGTCAGCGCCGACTCGAAATCCGGCGCGCTCATGTCGCAGACGTATTGCGCGCCCAGCCCACGCAGCAGCGCGGCCTGCTCGGGCCTGCGCACGATGTTCACCAGCGCGACGCCGTCCTGGCGGCAGATGCGGTGCAGCATCTGGCCGAGGTTGGACGCCGCCGCCGTATGCACCAGCGCCCGGTGGCCGTCGCGCCGCATGTTCTCCACCATGGCGAGCGCGGTGAGCGGGTTGACGAAGGCCGAGGCGCCGTCGGCCGCGCTCGCCCCTTCGGGCAGCACCAGGCAGGTTTCGGCCGCCACGCAGCGGTACTGGGCATACATGGCGCCGCCCAGCAGGGCGACGGTCTTGCCGAGCAGGGCCTGCGCCGCCGCGGAGGCGCCCGCCCGCACCACCAGCCCCGCGCCTTCGTTGCCCACCGGCAGCGACTGGCCCAGGCGTCCCTGCATGGATTTCATGGCGGTTTCGGGCACCTGTGCGTTCAGCACCGGCCGGTCGGCGGTGCCGCCGTAGCGGGCGGTGCCCAGGTCGGCCGCGCCGAAGAGCAGGCCCAGGTCCGAGGGATTGAGCGGCGCGGCCTGCACACGCACCAGCACCTCATGGTCGCGGGGCGAGGGCACCGGCAACTCGGCGAGCCTGACTTCCAGCTCGCCATCAGGCTTGACCAGCGAATGGAGCTGCAGGGCGCTTGCGGGGATCTTGTCGGCCATGGCAAAAGCCTCGGAGTGGGAATGCCGCCAGTCTAGGCAGAGGGCGCGACGGTGTCTTGCCGCCGCGTATTGCCCCCGCCCTGCGCTCTGCTCAGACGCGCACGGCCTGCCGCGCCAGCAGCTTCCACTGCCCGTTTTGCCGCTGCCACACGCCCAGCACCTTGAGCGCGACCTTGCCCGGCTTGCCGCCATCGATGGTGTCGCCGGTGAGGGTGTGACGCACGATGGCGGTGTTGGCATCGACCACCTTCACGGTCTGCTCGCTGATGGTGATGTTGAGGAAGTCGGAGGCGCCGCTGAGCAGGTCGGCGATGTAGCTCGCCTTGGTGTCCACCTTGCCGCCGGAGTGGCCGTAGCTGAGGTCGTCGGCGACCAGCTCCGACAGGGCCGGGCCGGTCGGGTCGACCATGGCCACACGCAGCTTCTCGGCGGCCGCGGCCACCTCGGCCTGGGTGCCCGGACCGGGCAGGCCCGGCTGGGCGGCGCAGCCGGCGAAAAGGGCGGCGGCCGCTGCGGACAGGAGGAGTTTCTTGAGAGCCATGGCGTGATCGTCTCTGTTGTAGTGGTGTTGGACAGGCAGTAAAGCCGATGCGATTTTTTCATGGGTGCCCAGGTAAATGACTCGTGGTTCGCCCGCAGGACAACCGGCACGGCCCGACCTCGCCGCGGGCCTGATGGCTTGCTTCTTGCGTCCCGGACGTGGTCATCCCACTCCACCGCAGGCCTTCGCGCCACCGACCGCCCATGCCCACCTCCGCCCGCATCGCCACCTTCTTGAACCGCCGCCAGGCCCTGGCCGGCCTGGCCGCGCCGCTACTCGCCAGCACCGCAATTCCGGCCTTCGCACAGGGCTATCCCGCCCACACGGTGAAGATCGTGATCGGCTATCCGCCGGCCGGCGCCACCGACATCCTGGCTCGCCTTCTCGGCCAGAAGATGGCCGACCGGCTGGGCCAGTCGGTGGTGGTGGACAACCGCCCCGGCGCCGGCAGCACGCTGGGCATGGACATCGCCGCGCGCCTGCCGGCCGATGGCTACAACCTGCTGCTGAGCGGCGTGACCAGCCAGGCCATCGCCAGCTATCTCTATGCCAGCCCCAAGTCCGACCTGGCGCGCGACTTCGTGCCGATCGCGCTGCTGGCCACCGCGCCGCACATGCTGATCGTCAACAGCGAGGTGCCGGCGAAGAACATGGCCGAGTTCCTGGCCTGGGCCAAGGCCAGGAACGGCGACCTCAACTTCGCCTCGCAGGGCGTGGGCACGCTGTCGCACCTGGAGTCCGAGCTGCTGCTGCAGCAGACCGGCCTGAAGGCCACGCACGTGGCCTACAAGGGCAGTTCGCTGGCCTATCCGGACCTGATCAGCGGCGCGGTGTCCTTCATGTTCGACAGCGTGGCCGCCGCCACGCCGCTGGTGAAGGCCGGCAAGGTGCGTGCCCTGGCGGTGGCCGCCTCGCGGCCGGTGCCGGCGGTGCCGGACCTGCCCACGGTGAGCCAGAGCGGCATCGCTGGTTACGACATCGACAACTGGTTCGGCCTGTATGCCCCAAGGGCACGCCGCCGGATGCGGTCGCGGTGCTGGCCAAGGCCGCCATCGAGGTGCTGCAGGAACCGGCCACAATTGACAGCCTGGTGCAGAAGGGCTTTGTCGTCACCCCCGGCGACGCCGCCCGCCTGGCCAGCGTGGCCACCCAGGACTACGCGCGTTGGGGCAAGGTGATCAAGGCCGCCAACGTCTCCATCTGATCCCCACAGGAACGGTTTCTTCGATGCAGTGGAATCTCCCTTATCCCGCCGGCCGCCAGCCGGTGCTGGCACGCAATGTGGTGTCCTGCTCGCAGCCGCTGGCCGCGCAGGCCGGCGCCGCCGCCTTCGCCCGCGGCGGCAATGCGATCGATGCGGCGCTGGCCGCGGCCATCACCCTCACCGTCGTCGAGCCCACCATGAACGGCATCGGCGGCGATGCCTTCGCGCTGGTCTGGGACGGCGATGCACTGCACGGCCTCAACGCCTCCGGCCGCGCACCCGCGGCCTGGACGCCGGAGCGTTTCGCCCACCTGCACCAGATGCCGCGCAACGGCTGGGACACGGTCACCGTGCCCGGCGGCGTGGCCGCCTGGCTGGCGCTGTCGGAGCGCTTTGGCGCGCTGCCTTTCGAGGACCTGTTCGCCCATGCCATCCGCCATGCACGCGACGGCTTTCCGGTCAGCCCGGTGATCGCACGCCAGTGGGCGCAGGCGGTGGTGGACCTGGGCGGCAAGCCCGGTTTCGACGCCTTCATGCCCAAGGGCCGTGCGCCGACGGCCGGCGAGATCTGGCGCTTTCCCGATCAGGCCGACACCCTGGAAGACATCGCCCGCAGCCGCACCCAGTCCTTCTACGGCGGTCGGCTGGCGCAGGCCATCACCGGCTTCGCGGCCGAGCATGGCGCGGCGCTTTCCATGGCCGACCTGGCGGCCCACCGCACGGACTGGGTGCAGCCGATCTCCACCGCTTTCGGCGACCGCACGGTGCACGAGATTCCGCCCAACGGCCAGGGCCTGGCGGCGCTGATCGCGCTGGGCCTGCTGGAGCACCTGCCCTACCGCGAGACCCGTGCCGGCTCGGCCGAGCGGGTGCACCTGGAGATCGAGGCCATGCGCATGGCCTTCTCCGACCTGTACGCCCATGTGGCCGACCCGGCCCACATGCGGCTGCAACCGGCCCAGCTGCTGGACCCGGCCTATCTGCGCGAACGGGCGCAGGGCATTCGCGCCGACCGTGCCGGCCAGTACCAGCCCGGCCAGCCGCCCAGCGGCGGCACCGTCTACCTGTGCGCGGCCGATGCGCAGGGCCGCATGGTCAGCTTCATCCAGTCCAACTTCAAGGGCTTCGGCTCGGGCGTGGTGGTGCCGGGCACCGGCATCGCGCTGCACAACCGGGGCATGGGTTTCGTCACCACGCCGGGCCATCCCAACCAGGTGGCGGGCGGCAAGCGGCCGATGCACAGCATCATCCCGGCCTTCATGATGCGGGGCGGCCAGCCGCACATGGCCTTCGGCGTGATGGGCGGCAACATGCAGGCCCAGGGCCATCTGCAGATGACGCTGCGCGAGTCGGTGGAAGACCTGAACCCGCAGGCCTGCAGCGACGCGCCGCGCTGGCGCATCGACGACAGCGGCGCCGTCACGCTGGAGCGGGCCATGCCGGCCGAGGTGGTCGAAGGCCTGCGCCAGCTCGGCCACGATCCGCAGGTGGCGGGTGCCGACAGCCTGGATTTCGGCAGCGCCCAGCTGATCCGCCGCATCGACGGCTGCGACCCCGCCGCGCCCGCCTACGTGGCAGGCTCCGACCAGCGGCGCGACGGCATGGCGGTGGGCTACTGAGGCTGGCCCGGCGCGCTCAGGGTGTTTCCTGCGCGCGCCGGACCAGGTCCTTGAGCCTGGCGTCGGTGATGAACTTGTCGTAGACAGGTTGCATGGCCGCCTGGAAGGGCTTCTTGTCCACGTCGATGAACTCGGCGCCGCCGGCCTTGGCGATCTCATAGGACTTGATCTCGCGCTCGGCCCAGAGCTTGCGCATGTAGGGCACCGACTCCCTGGCGGCCTGGCGCACCTGCTTCTGTTCCTCGGCCGACAGGCGGTCCCAGGCGCGCTTGGAAAAAAGCAGGATCTCCGGCGCCATCGAGTGTTCGGTGCGGCTGTAATACCTGGCCACCTCGAAGGCGTGCGAGCTTTCGTAGGTGGGGTAGTTGTTCTCGGCGGCGTCGATCAGCCGGGTCTTCAGGCCGGTGTAGACCTCGCCCTGCGGCATCGGCGTGGCATTGGCGCCCATGGCCTCCATGGTGCTCACCCACAGGTCGGATTGCTGCACCCGCACCTTCAGGCCCTTCATGTCGGCCAGGGTGCGCACCGGCCGCCGGGCGGTGAAGACCGAGCGCGATCCGCTGTCGTAGAAGGCCAGGCCGACCAGGCCCTCCTTCTCGCAGGCCTTCAGGATCTCCTCGCCGACCGGGCCGTCGAGCACCTTGTGCAGATGGTCCACCGAGCGGAAGAGAAAGGGCATGGTGGGCACCAGCGTCTCGGGGCAGATGTTGTTCATCGCGCCGACGTTCACCCGCACCATCGCCAGCGCGCCGAGCTTGGTCTGCTCGATGGTGTCCTTCTCGCCGCCGAGCACGCTGTTGTTGTAGACCTTCACCGTGTGTTTGCCGCCGGACAGGGCCTTGAGCCGCTCGCCCATGAACTTCACCGCTTCGACGGTGGGATAGCCGTCCGGATGGATGTCGGCCGAGCGGAATTCGGTGGCCGCGGCACCCAGCGGTGCGGCCAGCAGGGCGGCCAGGGCGGCCGCCAGCAGGGTGGGATGGGGTTTCATGGCTTGTCTCTTTCTCTTTTTGGCGGGGGTGAAGAAAGGCTCAGGCGCCGAAGGCCGGCTCCGGCAGGCCCTGCACGCCGGGGCGCAGGGCGAAGACGCCGCCGGCCAGCGGCTGCTCCGACAGATCGCCGGCCGGCCGGATCGAGGTGACGAAGAGGGTGTCCAGGCCCGCGCCGCCGAAGGCGCACATGGCGGGCTTCTTCACCGGCAGCGCGAGCGAGCGGTCCAGCCGGCCGTCGGGCGTGAAGCGGTGCACCAGGCCGGCGTCGTTGCCGCAGATCCAGTAGCAGCCGTCCACATCCATGGCGGCGCCGTCGGGGCGGCCGGGCAGGGCGTGCATGTCGACGAACAGGCGGCGCCGCGAGGGCGTGCCGCTGTCGGTGTCGTAGTCGAAGGCCCAGACCGACTGCACCCGCGGATGCGAGTCCGACAGGTACATGGTGCGGCCGTCCGGGCTGAAGGCCAGGCCGTTGGGCACGATGAAGCCGTCGAGCCGCAGGGCCGGCGCGGCATCGCCCGCGGCATAGCGGTAGCAGGCGCCTGCGGGCAGGGCCGCTGCCATGTCCTGGCACATGGTGCCGGCCCAGAAGCGGCCCTGGCGGTCGCAGCGGCCGTCGTTGAAGCGCATGGCCGGCGCGGCGTGGGTGACGGCCGCCAGGGGTGTCGCGGCCGCCTGCGGGGCCTGGCCCAGGGTCAGCTCGAAGAGGCCGCTTTCCATGCCGGCGATCCAGCGGCCCGGGCTGGCCGTGGCGGCGATGCAGGCCGGCATTTCCTCGGTGCCCCAGCGGGCGTGGCCCTGGCCGGCGGACCAGCGATGGATGGCACGGCCCGGAATGTCGACCCAGTACAGCGCCTGCTCCCCGACATGCCAGACCGGGCTCTCCCCCGTGCCGTTGCGCGCGTCGAGGATCAGCTCGGCCGCGCTCGCGCCGAAATTCGTGGAAACAGGCATGGAAGGTAAGCGTTTAACCCGGGGCTGTTTTTGTACCCCAGATACGAGGCGCCATGCGCACCGGAAGGCCCGGCGTTTACCCTGAGCGGCGCGGCGCGGTGGACTCCCTGGCCACCACCTGGCTGGCCAGCGGCCCGTCTCCCATGTCCGCGGCCCGGCCCTCGATCACGCCGATCAGCCTGCGCATGGCCAGCTCGCCGGTGGCCTCGCCCATCATGTCCACGCTGGTCAGCGCGGGGCTGGCCAGGCGGCCGTAGGCGATGTTGTCGAAACCGGCCACCGACAGCTGCTGCGGCACCCGCACGCCCAGCGCCCTGGCCTGCAGCAGCAGGCCCAGGGCCATCAGGTCGTTGTAGGCCACGATTGCGTCGTCCTTCCGCGGCGACTGTAGCAGGGTGGCGGCGAGGCGTTCTGCCTCCTCGGTGGATGGCGCGGCGGCATCGACGATGCGCAGCCGGGTGTCGGTGCCTTCGAAGGCCTGGGCCAGGCCCCGGGCGCGGTCGTGGCTCCAGCGCGCGCCGGAGAAGCCCAGGTAGCAGATGCGCCGGTGGCCGAGTTCGCGCAGATGGCGGCCGAGCCGCAGTCCGGCATCGACGTTGTCGCAGCCCACGCTGTGGCTGCCCGCGTAGGCGGACGGCCGGCCGTAGAACACCACCGGCGTGCCGCTGGCCAGCAGGGCGTCGATCACCGGCGCGGGCAGGCGCGCGCTGACGATCAGGCCGTCGACCCGCCGCGTCAGCGACTGCAGCACACGCAGCTCGGGCAGGGTGCTCTCGGCGGCGTCCGCGATGATCAGGTTCAGCCCGGCGCCGGAGGCGACCCGCGAGGCGCCCTTGATCAGGCTGGTGAAATGCGGATTGCGGATGTCCAGCACGACGATGCCCACATTGCCGCTCAGCCCGGTGATCATGCCGCGCGCCATCGGGTTGAGCGAATAGCCGAGCTCGTCCACCGCCTGCGCGATGCGCGCCTCCACCTCGGCGGTGAAACGCTGGATGCCGTTGAGGAACTTGGAGACGGTGGCGGTGGACACGCCGGCCGCCTGCGATACGTCGCGCAGGGTGGCGGCCCGCTTGCGGTCGGCGCGGAGGATCATCCCGGCTTTATACCGGCCTGGCGAGAGCTGGCGGCCCGTCAGGTTCAGTGTCTTGCGGCGAGGGAAACTGAAACGGTGTCGGTTTAGAGGTCCCCTGAGGCCTCTTAAAGCCGTTGAGGGGCTCCATGGGGATCATCCGCGTTGTTCTCGAGGCTGCGCATGTCGGTGCAGCCCGTGGCGAATCAGTCCACCGTGACCTTGGCCGCCTTCACGATGTCGCCCCACTTCTTCAGCTCGCCCAGCAGGAAGCTGCTGAACTGTGACGGCGGCATGCCGCCGGGCACCGAGCCGTATTCGGCCAGCTGGGCCTTCACCCGCGGGTCGTTGAGGGCGAAGGTGGCGGCGTCGTAGAGCGTGGCCAGGATGGGCGCGGGCAGCTCGTGCGGCGCGAACAGGCCCTGCCAGGACGCCAGGTCGAAGCCGGGCAGGATGGTCTCGGACAGCGTGGGCACGCTGGGCAGCAGGGGCGAGCGCTGGGCGGTGGTCACCGCGATGGCCTTGACCTTGCCTTCGCGCACCAGCGGCGCCGAGGTGGTGATGGCATCCACCGTCATCGGGATGTGGCCGCCCATCAGGTCGGCGATCACCTGCGAGGCGCCCTTGTAGGCGATGTGGGTGGTCTTCACGCCCAGGCGCAGGCCGATGAGTTCGCCGGTCAGGTGGTTGGAGGTGCCGATGCCGGCGCTGCCGAAGGGCACCTCGACCTTGCTGGCCTTCATCCAGGCGGCGAATTCGGCCGGGGTGTTGGCCGGCACGTCCTTGTTGACGATCAGCACATTGGGCTGGGTCACCAGCAGGGTGATCGGCGTGAAGTCCTGCGGCACCTTGAAGGGCAGCTTGCTGCCCATGATGGCCGGGTTGATCGCATGCGGGCCGGGCGAACTCATGCCGATGCTGTAGCCGTCCGGCGCCGAGTGCGCCAGGTTGGCCATGGCGATGTTGGCGCCGGCGCCGGCGATGTTCTCCACCACCACCGGCACACCCAGGCGCTCGGCCATGGGAATGGCCAGCAGGCGGGCCAGCGCGTCGGCCGAGCCGCCGGCGGAGAAACCGACGATGAAGCGGATCGGCTTGGTGGGTTTCCAGGGCTGCTGCGCGAAGGCGGGGGCGCTGGCGAGCGTCAGGCAGGAGAGCAGCGCGGCGATGGCGCGGCGGCGGGGAGCGATCGGGTGAGACATGGCGTACCTGATGGGTTGGGTGGGTGGAAGGCTGTCGCTGTCTCCGCGCCGCTTGTGCCGGCCTGTGCCGTGCCTGCGTGCTTGTTGGATGTTGGTATCTGGGGTGGCGGCGCTTCAGGCCGTGGCGGGCATGTCGATGAGCTGGCGCAGCACGCCGGCCACCAGGGCGGGCGCGGCCAGCGTCGGCCGGCCGGAGGCCGTGGCCACCTTGGCGCGCATGGCCTCGGTGTAGCCCATGCAGTGCATCACGATGACGTCGCAGCCGGCCAGCTCGCGGCCGGCCTCGGCGAAACGGTCGCCTTCGTAGGGCGAGGCGTGGGCGAGCTGTACTTCGGCCGCCACCTCGGCTTCGAGGTGGAAGCTGGCCAGCTGGCGCTCCAGCGGCAGCACGATGCCGATGCGGCGGGCGTTGGCGGCGATGGCTTCGGTGAGGCCGTCGACGATGCGCTGCGGCTCGATCAGCAGGGCGTTCTTCAGCGGCGGGATCTGGGTGCCGGCGCACAGGGCCACGACGATGTCGAGCTGCTGGCCGTCCAGGTGCTCCATCACCTTGGCCAGGCGCACTTCGGCGGCCGGCTTGCCCAGCACCACCTGCGAGCCGTCGGCCATGCGGGTGGCGAAGCTGTATTCGCCGGCCTGTGGCGCCATGGCGGCGATGGCGGCGGCGTCCAGGCCGTCGAGGCCGCCGGCCTCCACCACCTCGACCGGGCGGCCGAGGGCGGCGACGATGGCGGGTACCGCGTCGTCGCGCGGGCTCTGGCCGATGGTGGCGAAACCGATGCGGGTGGGGCGCGGCGTGCTCATGGGGTGGCTCCCAGGGTCTGCAGATGGGTCATGGGGCCGTAGCGGGCGATCAGGGCCTCGGCGTTGGCGGCGTCGTAGAAGGCGCAGTGGCCGGCGCCGAAGGCCTTGGCCACCTCGATGCAGAAACGGGTGGCCACGTCGATGTCGCCGGCATTGCTCACGCCGGTGGCGCAGCCGGGCACGGTGGTCTGCGCGGTGAGCGCCACGCCCACCACCGGGGCCGGGCTGGCGGTGGCCGGCTGCAGGATGGAGTTGATGTGGGTCAGGCCGTTTTCCTGGGGCGTGATGTCCTGCATGGTCAGGGGCAGGGTCACGGGCAGCTCGCCGCTGACCCAGCCGATGAGGTCCAGCAGCATGTCGGGCAGGGGCAGGATCCAGCCCTGGCGCACCACCGGCGTCAGCGCCACGCCGCGGCGGTTGACCAGGCGGTTGCCGCGGGTGGTGTCCACGCACAGGATGGCGGCCATCTCGGGATGCACCTCGTGGGCCATCATCTGCCGGGCCGGCAGGGGCGAACGCATCATCGGCACCGGCGAATTGGGGCGGGTGGCCGCCGTGGGGCAGATATGGGTATGGATGCGCATCGGGCCGGGCAGCAGGTCGCCCTGGGCGGCCATGTCGGCCAGCTTCAGCGCGGCAGCGACAGCGACGATGCCGCCGTCGGCATCCGACACCAGCCCGACCATGCCCGGCCGCGCGCCCAGCCCGCCCAGGCGGCCGACGATGCCCAGCGCCGGCAGCGTGGGGTCGCGGCCGGGCAGGGTACAGGCGAGAAAGTCGGTGGCGGTGGTTTCGCCCTGCACGCGGGTGACGGTCACGTCTTCGACGCCGCGCGAGCGCAGCAGCGCGGCGACCTGTTCGCCGTCGATGTGGGCGCTGGAGAGAAGCTCGAAGGCTTCCAGGACTTGCTTCAATGCCATGGTGATCGGTCCTGTGTTCAGGCGGGCAGGGTGAGGGGGCCGGCGACCAGCGCACGCGGCTCGGCGCCTTCGCTGAACCAGTAGGAGGGGGCTTCGCCGGCCAGCGCGAAGGCATCGCCGCTGACGCGCAGCCAGTTGCCTTCGGGCAGGCCCAGCACCGGCATCGCCGGGTTGGCCCGGGTGAATTCGGCCAGGCGCTGGTTGCGGCTCTCGCCGCGTATGCCTTCGGGCAGGGCGTTGGTGTAGTGGGGGTTGATCTGGAAGGGGATCAGGTCGAGTGCGTCGAAGCCCATGGGGTCGACCACCGGCATGTCGTTGGTGGTGCAGATGGTGGGGCAGGCCAGGTTGGCGCCGGCGCTCCAGCCCAGGTAGGGCATGCCGGCGGCGACGCGGCGGCGGATGCGCGGCAGCAGGCCCAGGCGCCGGCAGTGCAGGGTGAGGGCGAAGGTGTTGCCGCCGCCGACGATCACCATCTGCGCCGCATCGACGGCCTGCGCCGGGTCGGCGCTGCGGTGCAGCGAGCTCACACGCAGGCCGATGGGGGCCAGGGCGCCGGCCACCAGGGCTTCGTACTCGTCCCAGCCGCGGGTGATGCCGGCGTAGGGCACGAACACGGCCTCTTCCACGCCCTTGGCATGTTCGGCGATGGCGTCTAGCGCATAGCCCAAATAGCCGGTGGGGCCGGTGGAGTTGCTCAGCAGCAGCAGTTTCTTCATCAGGTTTCCTTGTTCGGTGCGGCGAGCGCCCACCAGGGGTCTTGCAGGCGTTCGCCCAGGGGCGCGACGGTGGCCAGCAGGTCGGTCCGCACCCGTTCCACTTCGGTGGCGGCCACCTGGGCGGCGAAGGACACGGCTAGGCCGATCACGCTGCGGCCCACCGGATCGAAGAGCGTGGTGGCGACGGCGGCGATGCCGGGCAGGCCCTCGTCCACCGCCACGTCGAAGCGCTGGCGCCGGGCCTCGGCCACGCGGGCGCGCAGTTCGGCCAGCGTCTGCGGGCAGCGGGGCGGGGCCGGCGGATTCAGGGGCCAAGGCGCGGCGGCGTAGCGCAGCTCGAATTCGGCATCGGACAGGCGCGACAGCAGCACCCGCCCCATGGCGGTGACATGGGCCGGCAGGCGCGAGCCCACCGGCGACATGACCTGCAGCGGCTGGAAGCCGGTGAAGTGCTCCACCAGCACCGAATGCGTGCCGTCGAGCACCGAGAGATGGGCCGCATGGCCGGTGCGGGCGCAGACCGCCACCAGCGCGTCGTGCGCCTGCGCCTGCAGGGTGGAGGCGCCCTGGCGCTGGGCGGCGGCCAGTTCGCTCACCAGCGGGCCCAGCCGGTATTGGCGGGTGACGGCATCGCGCTCCAGCCAGCCGACCTCGGCCATCTGCACCAGCACCCGGGAGCTGGTGCTGGCCGGCCAGTCCAGCGCCTCGGTGAGCGTGGCCACGCCGAGCGTGGTCCGGCCCTGGGCGAAGAGGCGCAGCACGTCGGTGGCGGTGTTCAAAATTCCCATGGATTCCCGTAAAATGGAAATGCATTCCCTTGATTCGGAATTATTATGGGCTTTCCGATTCTCACGTCAAGGTTTACCCGCATGGAAATCCCGTCCACCCATCGCTGTGTGGAGGTGCCGGTGCCCGGCGCCGCCGAGGCCCTGCTGCTGGTCGAGCGGCCGGTGCCGGTGCCCGGGCCGGGCGAGCTGCTGATCCGCGTCTTCGCCGCCGGGGTGAACCGGGCCGATGTGAAGCAGCGCGAGGGCGTGTACGACATGCCGGCGGGCGCTTCCATCGTGCCGGGGCTGGAGGTGTCGGGCGAGGTAGCTGCACGCGGCGCCGGGTCGTCGAGGTTCGCCCTCGGCGACCGGGTCTGCGCCCTGCTGATCGGCGGCGCTTATGCCGAGTACTGCGTGGTGCCCGAGGTGCAGTGCCTGCCGCTGCCCGAAGGCCTGGGCTGGGTGGAAGCGGCCGGCTTGCCCGAGACCGTGTTCACCGTCTGGATGGCCCTGTTCGAACAGGCTCGGCTGCAGCCCGGCGAGGTGGTGCTGGTGCACGGCGGCGCCAGCGGCATCGGCACCACGGCGATCCAGATGGCCAAGCTGGCCGGCGCCCGCGTCTTCGCCACCGCCGGCAGCGCGGAGAAATGCGCGCGCTGCGTGGCGCTGGGCGCCGAGCTGGCGGTGAACTACCACGAGCAGGACTTCGCCGAGGTGCTGGCCGGGCGCCTGGGCAGCCGCGGCGTGGACGTGATCCTTGACATCGTCGGCGCCCCTTATGTAGCCCGCAACCTGAAGCTGCTGGCCATCGAGGGCCGGCTCTGCTACCTGGCGGGCGATGCCGGCCGCACCGTGCAGATGGACCTGCTGCCGGTGATCCAGAAACGCATCTCGGTGACCGGCGCCTCGCTGCGCCGCCGCCCGGTCGCGGAAAAAGGCCGGCTGGCCGAGGCGATCGAACGCCGCGTCTGGCCCTGGGTGGCCAGCGGCGCGCTCCAGGCCCAGATCGGCGCGACCCTGCCGCTGGAGCAGGTCGCCGATGCCCACCGCGCGCTGGAGGCCGGCGAGGTGATCGGCAAGATGATCCTGACCACCCGCGCCCTCACCCAGGCCGGATAGCGCAATCCCCCTCGGAGGACAGGGACTTGGACCCGCCTAGAATGCCGCCTCCCGCGGCGCTGGAGGCGGGTTTACCCGTATTCAGGAGTTCCTCAGGTGATGAAGAGAAGAGTGTTCCCGGCGGCGGCGCTGGGTGTGGCCGCGGCCCTGGCATTCGGTCCGGCGCATGCGGCCGAGCCGCGCAAGGTCGATGTGCTGCTGATTGGCGGCGGCATCATGAGCACCACGCTGGGCGTGTGGCTGAGCGAGCTGGAACCCGGCTGGTCGATGGAACTGGTCGAGCGCCTGGACCAGGTCGCCGAGGAAAGCTCCAACGGCTGGAACAACGCCGGCACCGGCCATTCGGCCCTGGCCGAGCTGAACTACACGCCGGAAGACAAGAACGGCAAGGTGCAGATCGCCAAGGCCATCGAGATCAACGAGGCCTTCCAGGTCTCGCGCCAGTTCTGGTCCTGGCAGGTGAAGAACGGCGTGCTGAAGAACCCGCGCTCCTTCATCAACTCCACGCCGCACATGAGTTTCGTCTGGGGCGACTCGAACATCGCCTTCCTGAAGAAGCGCTACGACGCCCTGCAGGCGAGCCCGCTGTTCCGCCCCATGCAGTATTCGGAAGACCCGGCGCAGATCGCCAAATGGGTGCCGCTGATGATGCAGGGCCGCGACCCCGCGCAGAAGCTCGCCGTCACCTGGACGCCCATCGGCACCGATGTGAACTTCGGCGAGATCACGCGCCAGTTCGCGGCCCACCTGCAGTCGCGGCCCAACTTCTCGATGAAGCTCTCCAGCGAGGTGCGCGACATCCACCGCAACAACGACGGCAGCTGGCGCGTCAGCTACAAGAACCTGAAGACCGGCGAGAGCACCGATACGGATGCCAAGTTCGTCTTCATCGGCGCCGGCGGCGGCGCGCTGCACCTGCTGCAGAAGTCGGGCATCCCCGAGGCGCGCGACTACGCGGCCTTCCCGGTGGGCGGCTCCTTCCTCGTCACCGAGAACCCTACGGTGGCCCAGCAGCACCTGGCCAAGGCCTACGGCATCGCCTCCACCGGCGCGCCGCCGATGTCGGTGCCGCACCTGGACACGCGGGTGCTCGACGGCAAGCGCGTGATCCTTTTCGGCCCCTTCGCCACCTTCTCGACCAAGTTCCTCAAGGAAGGCTCCTACCTCGACCTGCTGACCAGCACGACGCCGCACAACGTGTGGCCGATGACCAAGGTGGGCGTGGACCAGTTCGACCTGGTGCAGTACCTGGCCGGCCAGCTGATGATGTCGGACGACGACCGCTTCAATGCCCTGAAGCAGTACTTCCCGCAGGCGAAGAAGGAAGACTGGCGCCTGTGGCAGGCCGGCCAGCGGGTGCAGATCATCAAGCGCGACGCCGAAAAGGGCGGCGTGCTCAAGCTGGGCACCGAGATCGTCGCGTCGAAGGACAACAGCATCGCCGGCCTGCTCGGCGCATCGCCCGGCGCATCGACCGCCGCGCCCATCATGCTGAGCGTGCTGGAGAAGGTCTTCAAGGACAAGGTCGCCACGCCCGAGTGGCAGCAGAAGATCCGCCAGATCGTGCCCAGCTACGGCACCCACCTCAACGACAGCGCCGCACGGGTGGTCCAGGAGTGGGCCTACACCGGCGAAGTGCTGCAGCTGACCCCGGCGCCGGCCATCGACATGGGCCCCGCACCGCAACCCGCCGTGCGTGGCGAGCCGGCCGGCAACAAGAGTGTTCCGGCGCGGGACATGGCGCTGTAAGAAGAGGGCGGGGCCGCCTGTTGCGGATGCTCTAATCGCGCATGGACACCGAACAGCGGCTCAACGAAGTCGAGATCAAGCTCAGCTACACCGAGGATCTGCTCGATGAGCTGAACCTCACGATCTACCGGCAGCAGGAACAGATCGACGCCCTGATCCGGCAAGTGGCGTCGCTGCGGCAGCAGTCGCCCGACAGCGGCGGCGCGCCGCGCAATCCGCAGGACGAGCTGCCGCCTCACTACTAGGCGCGCAGACTCGGCATCGGCTCAGATCACGCCGTCGGCGTAGAAGCCCGCGATGTCCTGCTCCGAATAACCCGCCTCGGCCAGGATCTCGTCGGTGTGCTCGCCGCGCAGCGGCGTCACGCTGCGCATCTGCGAGGGCGTGCGGCTGAGCTGGAAGGGCTGGCCCACCACCTGGATGGCGCCCAGGGTCTGGTGCTGCAGCGTCTGGGCCACCTGCAGGTGCCGCACCTGCGGGTCCTCGAAGACCTCGTTCATCCGGTTGATCGGGCCGGCGGCCACGCTGCCGCGTTCGAACACTTCCAGCCAGTGGGCCGAGCCGTGTTCGCGGGTGCGGCGCGACAGCTCGGCGTTGAGCGCCGTGCGGTGTTCGGAGCGGCCTTCCTCGGTCGAGTACTCCGGCACCGCCATCAGCTCCTCGCAGCCCATGGCCTTGACCAGGCGGGCGAACATGGCCTGCTCGCCGGCGGCGATGTTGATCCAGCCGTCGGCCGTGGGATAGACGCCGGTGGGGATCGAGGTGGGATGGTCGTTGCCGGCTTGCACCGGGATGTCGCCGTTCATCAGCCAGCGCGCGGCCTGGAAATCGAGCATCGAGATCATGGCCTGCAGCAGCGACACCTGCACCCACTGGCCCTGGCCGGAGCTGGCGCGCTCCAGCAGCGCGGTCATCACCGCCAGCGCGCAGAAGAGGCCGGCGGCCACATCGGCCACGGCGATGCCGGCGCGGGTCGGGCCGTTGTCGGCATGGCCGTTGACCGACATCATGCCGCCCATGCCCTGCACGATGTGGTCGAAGCCCGGGCGCTTGGCATAGGGGCCGTCCTGGCCGAAGCCGGAGATGCTGGCGTAGACGATGCGCGGGTTGATCGCCTTCAGCGATTCGTAGTCGATGCCCAGGCGGAACTTCACGTCCGGCCGGAAGTTCTCGGCCACCACGTCGGCCTGCTCGACCAGCCGGCGGAAGATGGCCAGGCCACGCGGATCCTTCAGGTTGATGGTCAGCGAGCGCTTGTTGCGGTGCAGGTTCTGGAAGTCGGGCCCGTCGCGCAGGCCGCCCCAGCCGTCGCTCACCTCCATGTACTGCGGGCTCTCGATCTTGATCACGTCGGCGCCCCAGTCGGCGAACTGGCGGATGGCGGTGGGGCCGGCGCGCACGCGGGTCAGGTCGAGCACGCGGATGTTGGCCAGGGGGCCCTGGCGGGGCGCTGCGGCTGAAGCATCGGCCGGGGCCGGGCGCCCTTCGGTGGTGGTGGCGGACATCTCAGTTCCCCTTGAAGTTCGGGCTGCGCTTGGCGGCGAAGGCATCGCGGCCTTCCAGGTAGTCCTGGCTGCGGTAGCAGGCGTCGATGAGGTCCTGGGCGGCCTGCATGTCGACCTGTCCGGCAGGCTTTTCCTGTTCGAGGAAGCCGCGTTTCAAGGCGCGCAAGGTGAGCGGCGCGTTGGCGGCGATCACGGCGGCATAGGCGCGCACGGCGTCTTCCAGCTCGGCGGTGGGCACCACCTGGTGGACCAGGCCGGTGCGCAGGGCCTGCTCGGCATCCCAGCGCCGGCCGCTGAAGAACAGGTCGCGCGCCATGGCCGGGCTCAGCAGGCGCGACAGGCGCACCTGGCCTTCCCAGCTGAAGCCCAGGCCGAGCTTGACGGCGGGGATGGCGAACTGCGCCCGGTCGTCGCAGATGCGGATGTCGCAGCTGCTGGCGAAGTCCAGGCCGCCGCCGATGCAGTAGCCGTGGATCATCGCGATGGTCGGCTTGCTGCAGGCGTAGACCGCGTTGTAGGAGTCCTCGTTCATGTCGTGGTACGCCCGGTTCTGCTCGGGGTTGGTGCGCACCTCGCCGAAGCCCGAGATGTTGGAGCCGGCGGCGAAGGCGCGTTCGCCCATGCCGTTGACCACCACCACGCGGATCTCGGGATCGGCATCGAAGCCTGCCATCACGGCGGGCACCGCGCGTGCCATCTCCACCGAGATGGCGTTGTGCTTGGCCGGGTTGTTGAAAGTCATCCAGCCGATGGCGCCTTCTTTGCGGGCCAGCAGGAATTCGGTGCTTGATGTCATGGGGTTCTTGTCTCAGTCGTCGGCGGTGAGGTGCGCTTCCTGGATGAGCGCGGTGAACTTCTTCTTCTCGGACGAGATGAAGGCGGTGTCGGCATCGAGCGTGCCGCCGATCGGGTTCACGCCCAGCTCCTTCCACTTGGCCGCGAGTTCCGGAGAATGGACGATGGCGTCGATGTCGGCATTGAGCTTTTTGGCGATGGACTGCGGCGTGCCGGCCGGCACGGCCACGGTGAACCAGGCGGTGAACTGGTAGCCGGGCACGCCGGACTCGGCCACGGTCGGGATGCCGGGCATCACGTCCGAACGCGTCTTGCTGGTGATCGCCAATGCCCGCACCCGGCCGCTCTGCACCATGGGCAGCACGGCGGGCAGGTTCTCCACCATCAGCTGGATCTGGCCGCCCATCAGGTCGTTCATGGCGGCCGAGCTGCCGCGGTAGGGCACATGTTTCAGGTCGATGCCGGCCACCTGCTTGAGCAGCTCGGTCGACAGGTGGGTGGAGGAGCCGTTGCCCGCCGAGCCGAAGAACAGCTCGCCCGGTTTCGCCTTGGCCAGGGCCAGGAACTCCTTCATGTTCTGCGCCGGCACCGCGGGGTTGACCACCAGCAGGTTGGGGAACTCGCCGATGATGGAGACCACCTGCAGCGCCTTCGACGGGTCGTAGTTCAGCTTGGGGTACATGGTGTAGGCCGCATGCACGCCGGTGGTGCCCAGCACGATGGTGTAGCCGTCGGGTGCCGACTTGGCGACCTGCTCGGCGCCGACGTGGCCGCTGGCGCCGGGACGGTTGTCCACCAGCACCGGCTGGCCGTATTTCAGCGAGAGCTGCTGGCCGACGATGCGGCCCAGGATGTCGGCGGCGCCGCCGGCGGTGAAGGGCACGACGAAGCGGATCGGCTTCGTAGGCCAGGCTTCAGCGGCCGACGCCGATCCAAAGGAAAACAGGCCGGCGGCCGCGAGCAGGGCCAGGAGCATCGAACGTTTGTACATGGGGCATTCCTAAGTTCAGGGAGGATGTGGTGCAGGCGTTCAGGCGCATTGCTTGTCTCTCTCCGTTGCTTCGGATGCTTTGTTCTTGTGTTGCGCCGTCGAGGCGTCTTTTTGAATGGAATTCGTCAAGTCCACGATCAGGCTGCCGGAGCCGTCCACGCGGGTCAGCGAGCCGGCGGGCAGCACCAGGGTGGAAGAGGCTTCCTGCACGATGGCGGGGCCGGCGATCTCGAAGCCCACCGGCAGCGCCTCGCGCTGGAACACCGGCACTTCCTCGTAGCGTTTGTGCGCGCCCACCCAGATGCGGCGGCGGCTGCTGGCCACGGCCTGGCCGGCGGCCGGCGCGGCGGCGGCGCCGGCATCGAGCTTCGAGGCCGAAGCCTGTGCCGACACGGCCACGCGGATGTTCACGATCTCGACCTCGCCCTTGGGCGGTGTCTGGGTGAAGGTCTTGAGGTAGAGGCTGTCGAAAGCCTCGACCACCGCCCGGGCCGTGCCGGCGTCGTAGGGGCCGGCGGGCAGTTCGGTCACCACTTCGAAACCCTGGCCGACGAAACGCAAGTCCGCCGAACGCACGATGCGTGCCGGCTGGCTGCGATCGGACAGGGTGGCGGCGATCACGCCGAGCGCGTCCTGCTCCAGCACGGCGAAGGCGGCGTCGAGTTCGGCCCAGTCGATGCGCGACAGGCGCCTGGCCACTGTGGCCATGCGGTCCACCCGGGCCGGCGCCATCAGCAGGCCCAGGGCCGAGGCCACGCCCGCGCCGGGCGGGCAGACCACCTTCAGCGTGCCCAGGCGGCGCGCCACCTCGCAGCCGTGCAGCGGGCCGCCGCCGCCGGTCAGCAGCATGGAGAAGCGAGCAGCGTTGTGGCCGCGCTCGGCCACATGCACCCGGGCGGCGCCGGCCATGTTCTCGTTGACGATGGAGTGGATGCCCCAGGCCAGTTCGGGCACCGACACGCCGGCCTGCGCCGCCATCGGCGCCATGGCGGCCTCGGCCGCGGCGGTGTCCAGGGTGATGGTGCCGCCGGCGAAGCCTTCGGGGTCGAGGAAACCCAGGATCAGGTTGGCATCGGTCACCGTCGGCTGCTTGCCGCCGCGCCCGTAGCAGACCGGGCCGGGGTCGGAGGCCGCGCTCTCGGGGCCGACCTTGAGCAGGCCCATGGCATCGAGCTGCGCCAGGCTGCCGCCGCCCGCGCCGATCTCGATCAGCTCGATGGTCGAGATGCTGATCGGCAGGCCGCTGCCCTCGGTCAGGCGCTTCTCGCGGCTGGCCTCGAACTGGTGGGCGATCAGCGGCTCGCCGCCATCGACGATGGCCAGCTTGGCGGTGGTGCCGCCCATGTCGAAGGCCAGCACGTCCTCGATGCCCGAACGTTCGCCGAAGAAGGCGCCGGCCAGGGCGCCGGCCGCGGGGCCGGATTCCAGCAGCTGGATCGGCACCCGCTTGGCCTCTTCCACATGGGTCAGGCCGCCGTTGGACAGCATCATGAACAGCGGCGCGGTGATGCCCAGGCCGCGGATCTGCTCGCTCATCAGGTCCAGGTAGCCGTCGGCCAGCGGCTTGACGTAGGCATTGGCCACGGTGGTCACGCTGCGTTCGTATTCGCGGATCTGCGGCGAGACCTCCGAGGAGATCGACACGAAGAGCCCGGGATGGCGCGCCGCGATCAGTTCGCGCGCCCGCAGCTCGTGCACCGGGTTGGCGTAGGCATGCAGGAAGACGATGGCGATCGACTGCAGGCCCTCGGCCACCAGCTGGTCGGCGGCGGCCAGCAGGCCGGCCTCGTCGAGCGGGGTGAGCACGCTGCCGTCCGGGCCGATGCGCTCGGCCGCCTCCAGGCGCAGGTGGCGCGGCACCAGGGCCTTGGGCAGCTCGATGTGCAGGTCGTACAGCTCGTACTTGTGTTCGCGCGCCATCTCCAGCGTGTCGCGAAAACCGGCGGTGGTGATCAGGCCGGTGCGGGCGCCCTTGCGTTCGATCAGCGCGTTGGTGAAGAGCGTGGTGGCGTGGATCACCCGGGTGACGCAGGCGTAGTCCAGGCCTTCCCGCTGGAAGAGGCGCGACACGCCGGCCAGCACGCCCTTGTGCGGCGCGGCGGGGGTGGTGAGTTCCTTGTGCGAGACGGCGCGGCCGGTCTCGTGGGCGTACACCACGATGTCGGTGAAGGTGCCGCCGATGTCGATGCCGAGGGAGTAGGTCGAGGAGGTCATGTTCGCTGTCGGTTCGAAAGAGGGGAGGGCGGCGCGCTCAGGCGGCGGTGTAGGCGTCGCGGCGGTCGGCCTCGGCGCGTTCGCCGCTGCGTCGGGCGACCAGGCCGTAGCCGCCGCCGCCGGGGGTCTTCATCTCGACCACGCTGCCGGGCTGGATCACCTGCTGCACCTTGGGGTTCATGCAGCGCTGGCCGTCGATCAGCACCTCGCCCGGCGCGCCGCTGGCGCCGCCGGCCAGGCCCGGGGCCGCGGCCTCAGGGCGGGTGCGCTCGGCCATGAAGCTCGCCGTCATGGCGGTGGAGGCGCGGTTCTCGAACTTGATCGACTGGCCGGTGCCGCCGCGGTATTGCCCCTGGCCGCCGCCGTCGGCGCGCAGCTGGCGGTGGTGCACGTGGATGGGCAGCATCTGCTCGATCATCTCGACCGGGGTGGAGGAGATGTTGCTCGGCCAGGACAGCACGTTGATGCCGTCGCGATGGGCGGACGCCCCATAGCCGCCGTTCATGAAGAACATGTTGGCGTAGGTGCTGCCGTCGTCGCGCTGGCCGGCCACGTTGGCGCACCACAGGGGCGAGCCGACACCGGCGATGACGCGGTCGGGCATGGCCTCGGCCAGGGCCTGCACCACCATCATCGGCAGCATGTGGCCGACCAGGGCGCGCGCGCCGCCGGCCGCCGGCGGCAGGGCGTTGAGGATGCAGCCCGGCGGCGCCGTCACCTCGATCGGCGCGATCACGCCCTCGTTGCCGGCCACGTCCGGCAGCAGCACGGTGCGCACGCCGTAGCAGGTGTAGGCCTTGGTGTAGGCCAGGCAGACGTTGATCGACGCGGCCACCTGCGGATCGGTGCCGCTGTAGTCGACCGAGATGGCGCCGTCCTTGACGGTCATGGTCATCTCCAGGCGGATCGGCTGGCCGATGCCGTCGGTGACCGCGCTCTGTTTGTAGACGCCCTCGGGCACCCGGCGGATGGCGGCGCGCATGGCGGCCTCGGAGCGGCCCTGGATCTCCTGGGCCAGGCCGTCGAGCGAGTCCAGGCCGTGCTCTTCGAGCTGCGCCAGCACCCGGCTCTCGATGCGCTGCAGGGCGGTGAACTGGGCGTAGAGGTCGCCCATCACCTGGTCGGGTACCCGCACGTTCTTGCGCAGGATGCGTTCGAAGGTGGCGTCCATCTCGCCCTGGCGCATCACCTTCATGATGGGGATCTGCAGGCCTTCCTCGAAGACGGTGCGGGCATCGGCCGAACGCACCCGGCCGCCGATGTCGGGCGCATGCGCCACCGAGCCGGCCCAGCCGACGATGCGGCCGCGGTGGAAGATCGGCTTGGCCACGGTGATGTCGGGCAGGTGGCCGGTGCCCTGCCAGATGTCGTTGGTGATCAGCACGTCGTCCGGGCTCAGCTCGCCCTCGGCGAACTCGGCGATGAAGTGGCGCACCGTCTGCGGCACGGTGTTGAGGAAGGAGGGGATGCTGTGCGTGGCCTGGGCCAGGGAATGGCCGCGGGTGTCGGTCAGCACGCAGGCGAAGTCGTTGGACTCCCGCACATTGGTCGAGAAGGAGGTGCGCACCATGGCGACGGCGGCTTCGTCGACGATGGAGATCAGGCGGGTCCAGAGCAGTTCGAGGGTGATCGCGTCGAAACGGGGGGCCATGGGCGGGGGCTTTCTATCGGCTGGGGTTCGGGGCCGGCGGCCTGGGCGACCACCGCATGCCGCAAATTCTGCGGCGCGCTGCCATGCCTTACCAATGTTTTAAACACCCCTGTCTATTCCGGATCGATATACTCTTTGCGGCCCGTTTTTGGTGCCCCTCACCGCATTGGTGAATGTTCCCGGAGATCCATCCCATGCCCAGGACCGCCCCGCCGGCCATCGCGCCGCAGCCGCTGGTGCCCGCCCTCAACCACCGCCAGATCGAGGCCTTTCGGGCGGTGATGATCCGCGGCACCGCCACCGAGGCGGCGGTGCTGCTGCACACCTCGCAGCCGGTGGTCAGCAAGCTGATCGCGCGGCTGCAGGCGGTCAGCGGGTTGAAGCTCTTCGAGCTGCGCAAGGGCCGGCTCATGCCCACGCCGGAGGCGCGGCGGCTGTTCAACATGGTCGAGCGCAGCTACATCGGCCTGGAGCAGATCGGGCAGACCATCAGCGAGCTGCGCGGCATGCATGCCAGCCGCATCGAGCTGGGCTGCCTGCCCTCGCTGGGCATGGGGGTGCTGCCGGAGATCCTGCGGCGCTTCCAGGACCGGCATCCGACGGTGCAGGTGTCGATCAAGACGGTGAGCTCCACGCTGGTCAAGGACAGCGTGGCCTCCGGCCGGCTGGACCTGGGCATCACCATGCGCCAGGTCGACACGGCCGGCACCCATGCCGAGCCCCTGCCCAGCGTCAACGCGGTCTGCGTGATGGCGCCGGGCCACCACCTGGCCAGCAAGAAAGTGATCCAGGCCAGGGACCTGCACGGCCAGGCCTTCATCTGGCCCGACCGCAACGACAACATGCGCACCGCCATCGAGAAGGTGTTCGCCGCGCAGCGGGTGCAACCCCTCGTGGCGGTGGAGACCACCTACGCCATCACCATCTGCCTGCTGGCGCTGCAGGGCCTGGGCGTGGGCATCGTCAGCCCCTTCGTGGTGCCGCCGCTGCTGCAGGCGGGGCTGGTGGCGCGGCCCTTCAAGCCCGACCTGCCGGTGGACCTGGTGCTGCTGACGCCGCTGGGCCAGCCGGTGTCGCGCGCGGCCGGCGCGCTGGTGGAGGTGCTGCAGGAGGCGCTGCAGTCCTTCTCGCTCGATGCAGCCGTGCTGAAGCCGGCGCGCAAGCGCTGAACCTGGGCTCAGGCCCCGGACGCGCTCGGCGGCTTCAGGAGCGCGTGCCTTCGGCCGGCGCCGCCGGCTTGCGGGGCGCGAGCTGCTCCCGCGCGGTGACCTGCAGTTCGTAGCTGAAGAAGTCGTTGCGGCCGCGCGCCTTGGCCGCGTAGAGCGCCTCGTCGGCCCGCGTCACCATGCCCAGCATGGTGGTGGCGGCGTCGGGAATGCAGGTGGTGATGCCGGCCGACAGCGTGAGGTGCTCGCCGATCGGCGACTTGGGATGCACGATGCGCTGCGAGGCCAGCAGCTCGGCCAGCGTGCGCGCGAAGACCATGGCGCCGGAGCGCGGCGTGTTGGGCAGGATCAGCGCGAACTCCTCGCCGCCGATGCGGCAGGCCGAGTCGGTCGGGCGCCGGCACACGCCGCCGAGCAGGGCGGCGACCTTCTGCAGGCACTTGTCGCCCTCGGGGTGGCCGAGGGTGTCGTTGTACTGCTTGAAGTAGTCGATGTCGCAGATCATCAGCGTCAGCGGCAGCACCTCGCGGTGGGCGTAAGCGATCTGCTCGTGCAGCAGGCGGTCGAAGCCGCGGCGGTTGATCAGGCCGGTGAGGCCGTCGCGCTCCACCAGCAGGTTGAGCATGTTGTTGGCCTGGAACAGCTCCTCGGTCACGGCCGTCAGCCGCCGCTGCATGCCCAGCAGGCGCTGCATGGCGCGGATCTTGGCGGCCAGCACGGTGGGGCGCACCGGCTTGATCAGGTAGTCGTCGCCGCCCACGCGGATGCCTTCCCACAGGTCCTCGTCGCGGTCGAGGGCGGTCAGGAAGATGATCGGCGTCCAGTTGCCGCCCTCGGCATTGCGGATCTGCTCGGCGATCCAGTAGCCGTTGCGGCCGGGCATCTCGATGTCGAGCAGGATCAGGTCGGGCTTGTGCTGCTTGAATTGCGCCACCGCGTCCTCGGCGGTGGCGGCGGCGATCACCTCCAGCGCGCCCATGTTGCGCAGCTCCTGGTGCAGATAACGGCGGACCGAATCCTGGTCGTCCACGATCAGGATCTTCAGCGGGTCGTTGTGCAGGGTCTTCATGAAAATTTCGGAGGCAGGGGATCAGGACACCGGAACCGCGCGGCCGATGAACTGCACCGGCCCGGTCGGCCGATCCAGCGGCGAGCCCTGCGGCGGCTCCAGCGTCAGTTCGAAGAGTTGCTGGGCCTGCAGCGGCGGCAGCGATTTCAGCGGCACGCGAATCGCGTGCCCGGGCTCGACCAGGCCGAGGGAGACCGGGCCCTTCCAGCCGTCGGCCTTGGTCCAGAACTGCAGCGACTTGCCGGCCGGCACCGCGGTCTGGCCGAGCGGAATCAGCTGCACCTCGCCGACCCTGGCGCTGGCCTGCACCACCCAGCCGGGCGAGCGGTCCTGCGGCGCCACCAGCACCACCATGAAGGCCGGCGCCTGCGCCGGCTGCTGCGACTGCAGCACCAGCAGGCTGGCCAGCACCACCGCGGCCAGGCCCGCCGCGCCGGCCAGGCCGCGCCAGAGCGCCAGGCTCTGCCACCAGCGGGCGAAGGCATCGCCACGGCTGCCGGTCGGCACCGCGGCCGCGGATGGCGTGGCGGGGTCCAGGCTGCGTTCGATGCGCGCCCAGGTCGAGGGCAGTGGATCGACCGGGTCGACCAGCATGTTGAGCGGCTGCAGCCGTTCCTGCCAGGCATCGACGGCCTGGCGCAGGGCTTCGTCGTGGTCCAGGCCTTCCTGCACCTCGGCGCGTTCGTGCGCGCTCAGCAGGCCCAGCACATAACGACCGGCCAGGGCCTGCAGGTCGTCGTCGTCGTGGACGGAGGGGGTGTTCGGGGGGCTCATGCCAGGCACTCCCGCAGCGACTTGAGGCTGCGTGTGATCCACGCCTTCACCGTGCCCAGCGGGGTGGCCAGGCGTTCGGCGATCTCGCCGTGGGTGCAGCCGTCGAGGTAGGCCAGCAGGATGCAGTCGCGGCGCGCCTCGGGCAGCAGGGCCAGGCAGTCGTCGAGGCGGCCGAGTTCCAGCCGGCGTTCGGCGGCGCCGCTGCGGGCGTCCTGGTGTTCGGCCAGGGCGGCGGCGTCCTCGGCGGCTTCGGTGGCGTCCTCGTCCAGGCTCACGTCGCGCTGCTGGCGCCGGGCGTGGTCGAGGGCGACGTTGCGCAGCACGCTGTACATCCAGCCGCGGGCCGAGCCGCGGGCGGCGTCGAAGCTGGCGGCGCCCTGCCAGATGCGCACGAAGGCGTCGTGCAGCACGTCTTCCGCACGGTCACGGGTGCGCACGATGCGCAGCGCCATGCCGAGCAGGCGGCGGCTTTCGGCGCCGTACAGGCCTTGCAGGGCCTGGCGGTCGCCTTGGGCGCAGGCAGTCAAGGCGGACTCGTAGTCGAAGGCGGGCGGGGCGGAGATGCCGTCCGGAGATGGTCGCATCTCCGCATCGTAGCCGGGCTTTCGGCTTACATCGCCTTCCAGAAGATGTAATCGGCCTGGTAGGGCACGGTGGTCTTCTGGCCTTTGGTGGCCATGCTGCAGGGCATGCCGGCCGGCGCCACGCCGCCCTTGAGGGCCACGCGTTGGATATATGCCACGCCGGTCATCGCGCCGCTGCCCATGGCCGGGTTGGCCTTGACCAGCTGGTAGGGCAGGTTGCCCTCGCCCGCGGGCGCCACGGCCAGCTGGGTGGCGGTGACCTTGGAGCCGTCCGCCGCTTCCCAGGTGGCCGGCGGGCCGTAGTAGCGGCCGACGGGCTTGCCGCCGCGGTCGCTCAGCGTGGCGTTGGGGCCGACGAAGACCCATTCGGTCTGGCCGGGCATGTTGGCCTTGTCGCGGCATTCGTAGCTGATGTCGCCCTTGCCCACGGTTTCCCAGGCCACCTTGTGGCCGGCCGGCACCTGGATGGTGGCGGGCAGGCTGGCCTGCGAGAAGGGCATGCCGCCCATCGGTGCGGACATGGAGCCGCAGCCGACGAGGCCCAGCAGGGCAGTGGCAGCGGCGCCGGCGGCGGCGATACGGAGGGTCGAAGCGGTCATGAATATCTCCACGGAAGATTGATGAATCGGAGCCTGTTTTTCCAGGCTTCCGTTCAGCACTACCGGGGAGACGGCGATCTGGATGCACCCGCCTGTCGAAAAAATCCAAGGCGGGATGCCGTCCTACAAAACCAGGCTCAGGCGGCGCGGCGCAGCGCGGGGTGCACCAGCTCTTCGACGCGGGCGCCGTCGACCGTTTCCTGCTCCAGCAGTTCGGCCGTCAGCGCCTTGAGGGCATGCAGGTGCAGCTGCAGCAGTTCGGCGCAGCGGGCTTCCTGGTCCTGCAGCAGGTTGTTGGCTTCCTTGACCGCATCGCCCATCAGGCTGCCTGCATGCTGGGCCGGCACGGCGGCCAGGCTGAACAGGCCGGCGGTGGGCGACAGGCCGTATTTGGCCACCATGTCCAGCGCCAGGCGCGAGCATTCCTGCAGGTCCTGCGCCGCGCCGCTGGAGGCCTCGCCCAGCAGCAGCAGCTCGGCGCCGCGGCCGGCCAGCAGCATCTGGATGCGCGCCTCGATGAAGCTCTTGGGGTAGAGCGCCTTGTCCTCTTCCTGCGTGACCAGGGTGACGCCCAGGGCGCCGCCGCGCGGCAGGATGGTGACCTTCTCGACCTTGCCCGCGCGCAGGGCGCAGGCCACGATGGCATGGCCGGCCTCGTGCACCGCCACCCGTTCCAGCTCCTGCCGCGACAGGGCGCGCTGCGCGCCGTTGCGTTCGCCGATGCGGGCGGTCTCCACCGATTCCATGAAGTGGGCCATGGTGACCTCGCCCGCATCCTCGCGGGCGGCCACCAGGGCGGCGTGGTTGACGATGTAGGCCAGCGCGGCCGGCGCCAGGCCGGTGGTCATGCGGGCAAGCTGGTCGAAATCCATGGCGGGCACGGAAGGCAGCTTCTTCGTGTAGAGCCGCAGGATGTCGGCGCGGTCGCGCACATCCGGCAGCTTCACATGCACCCGGCGGTCGAAGCGGCCTTCGCGCAGCAGGGCTTCGTCGAGGTTCTCGGCCAGGTTGGTGGCGCCGATGACGATCACGCCGGCGTTGTCGGAGAAGCCGTCCATCTCCACCAGCACCTGGTTGATGATGCGGTTGCCCTCGGACTCGGCCGCGCCGTTGCCCTGGCTGCGCTTGGAGAGGCCGTCGATCTCGTCGATGAACAGGATGCAGGGCGCGTTCTTGCGTGCCGTGGCGAAGAGCTGCTTGACCTTGGCCACGCCCACGCCGAAGAACTTGGAGGTGAACTCGCTGCCGTTGGTGGCGATGAAGTTCACCCCGGCCTCGCCCGCCAGGGCCTTGGCCAGCAGGGTCTTGCCGACGCCCGGGCCGCCCAGCATCAGCACGCCGCGCGGTGCGTGGGCGCCAAGAGCGGCGAAACGCTCGGGCTGCTGCAGGAACTGCACCACGTCGGACAGGGCGGCCTTGGCCTCGCCCGCGCCGATCACGTCGGCGAAGCGGATGTCGCGCGGGCGCTGCACCAGCTTGGCCATGGAGAACACGTCCTGGCGCATCACGAAGAGCACCGCGCCGATCAGAGCCACCGGCAGCAGCAGGCTCAGCAGCACGCGGATGATCTCGAAGGCGCGGTCCCATTTGGCCGCGCCGTCCACGCCCACCTTGAGCCGGGGCAGCATGGAGAGTTCGAAGGGCGATGCGTTGGCGGCCTGCGCCTGGGCGATCACCAAGCCGGCGAAGGCACCGCGGCCGTCCAGCACGAAATAGCGTTCGCCCGATTTGTTGCTGATGAGCAGCGCGTTCGGCGTGATGCCCACCGCCTGCACCTGACCGGCCTTGAGGTCGGCGAGCAGGGCGGAACCGTCGCGCTGTTGTTCCTGCCAGGGGGTGGCGTCCTGCGCCATCTCGCGGCCGACGGCGCCGGCGGGCAGCAGGCCGGCATCGGCAGGTGCCGCGGCCGGCCAGGCCATCCAGCCGCCCACGCACACCGCGACGAGGAGCACCGCCAGGGCCGCCAGGGCACGCCGGGTCTTGAGAAAACGCAAGAGAGTCTGCTTCATGGAGGCCGGCGGCGGGTGGCACGCGGGAGAGGGAGGGAATCCGCGAATTGTAGGAAATATCCTACCTTCTGCCTGAAAAATAAGCATTGACCCAAGTCGGCTGGGGCTTTCGTGCGAACGGCCATGGCTTCGTGCATGTGTGAAGATCGCCGGTCCATGCCGACCGAGCCAGATTCCCCGTCCCAACCTGTCCCGCGCCCGCCGCTGCCCTGGGTGGCACGCTGGCTGATGCTGGCTTTCTCGGTGCTCTGCCTGGTGCTGGGCCTGATCGGCGCGGTGGTGCCGGGCATGCCGACGACGGTGTTCATCCTGCTGTCGGCCTGGGCGGCGGCGCGCAGCTCGCCGCGGCTGCATGCCTGGCTTCGGCGCAATCGGGTGTTCGGGCCGATGCTGGTGAACTGGCAGCGCGGCGGTTTCGTGAGCCGGCGGGCCAAGTGGAGCGCCACGGCGACCATGTCGGTGTGCGCGGCCGTGATCCTGCTGACCGCGCACCGCCGCTGGGGCGCGTGCATCGCCATCGGCAGCATGGCGATCGTGCTCGTGTGGCTGTGGCGCAGGCCGGAGCCGGCTTAGGCGGGTGAGCCGGAACGGACATCTTGTGTAGACTTGCGCAAGTCATTGCTCTTGTGTAGGGTTGCGCAAGTGGACAGCAAGCAAATCGTCAGGCGCTTATTGGCCGAAGGCTGGGTCAAGGTGGCGGTCGTCGGAAGCCACACCAAGTTCAAGCTGCCGGGCCGCATGAACCATGTTGTTGTCCCCCACCCTAAAAAGGACCTGCCCATCGGCACCGTCCGCAGCATCTACCGACAAGCCGGATGGCAATGGAAGGAGTGAAGATGTTTTTCCCTGCCTACGTACACAAGGATGAAGACAGCTCTTACGGGCTGACCTTCCCCGACTTCGAAGGCTGCTTTGCCGCAGCCGACAGCCTGCAGGATCTGCCCCAGGCCGCACAGGACGCGGTGCAGGCGCATTTCGAGGGCGAAACCTTTGCCATCCCGAAGGCGACTGCGCCGGAGCGTTGGGTCGGCGATGAGCGCTTCGAAGGCGGCTACTGGATGCTGGTGGAGATCGACCTGAGCAGGATCAATCCGAAGGCCATCCGCATCAACGTCAGCATGTCCGAGCAGCTGGTCCATGAAATCGACCAATTCGCCAACGCGCACCAGATGAGCCGCTCGGCGTTTCTCGCCGTCGCCTCCCGCGAAAAACTGGCTCACGCCTGAGGGCCGGCATCCCACCCTGAAACCCCGACTCGGGCTTGTCGCAAGATCCTGGAGTCTGCCGGCCTCAGCCGGCAACGATGGGCAGCCGCACCTCGAACACCGTGCCCTCTTCGGCCGAGGAGCGCGCCCGGATCACCCCGCCATGCGCCCGCACGATCTCCGCGCAGATGTACAGCCCCAGCCCCAGCCCGCCGCCGGGCTTGCTGTGCGCCGGCCGCCAATAGGGCTGAAAGATCTTGTCCAGCTCCGAAGCGGGAATCGCAGGCCCGCCGTTGGCCACCCACAGCACCACGTCGGAGCCCTCGGTATGGGCCGACACGGTGATCGGCTCATCCGCCGCCCCATGGGCCAGGGCATTGCCCAGCAGGTTGGACAGCAGCTGCTGCAGCCGTCCGCGGTCGGCGCGCACCGGCGCGTAGATGTCCATTAGCTTCTGGCGGATGTCGCGGTCGGGATGCGCCTGCACCAGCTCGCCCACCACGTCCGTCCAGGCGGCGCCCAGGTCCTCGATGCGCTCGGCCTCCAGCCCGATGCCGTCGCCCAGCCGGGTGCGCGCCAGGTCGAGCACATCGTCGATCAGCCCGGCCATGCGGCGGGCGGTGCGCTTGAGGCGATCGCCCAGGCGCATCAGATCGGGCGCGTCGTGGCGCCGCGCCAGCAGCTCGCCGGCACCGGCCACCGCCGACACCGGGTTGCGCAGATCGTGGCCCAGCACCGCGATGAACTGCTCGCGCAGCTGCGCCGTGCTGCGTTCGGTGGCCAGCGCGGCCTGCGAGGCCTGGTGGCTGTCCTCCAGCTGCAGCTGCATCGCGATCACCTCGGCGAAAAGCGTGAACATGGAGAGCGTCTGCGCCTTGGACACCTCGTTGGGCGCCGGATCGATGGCGCACAGATTGCCGAAATAGGTGCCGTCGGGCAGCACGATGGGCACCGAGACATAACTCTCGATGTTGTAGATGCGCGGCGTGTGGTGGGTGGCGAAGAGCGGGTCGGTGCTGGCGTGGTCGAAGGCGATCGGCGTGCCGGCCGCCCGCGCCTCCACGCACAGGGTGGAGTTGACTTCGAGCTGGCCGCCGGGCTTCAGGCCGAAGGCGATGTCGTCCTGCACCGCGCAGGCGGTCCAGGTGCCGGCGGTGACCCGGGCCACGGCCGCGAAACGCATGCCCGTGTTCTGGCAGATGATCTTCAGCAGCGTCGGCACCGCACCGATGCGGCCGACCGCAGCGACATCCCGGGCGATCTCCGCCGGGTCATCCGTCAATTCCATGCCCGCCCTTGTGTACTTGTGTAAGTACGGAATTTTGCCTCACCCAGGGCTTCAAGCGCGGCGCATGCCCTTTGGCAGCAGCACCGCCACGATGCCCAGCAGCGGCAGGTAGGCGATCGCCTGGTAGACGAAGCCGATGCTGGTGCGGTCGGCGAACAGGCCCAGCACCGCCGCGCCCAGGCCGCCCATGCCGAAGGCGAAGCCGAAGAACAGGCCCGAGACCATGCCCACCTTGCCCGGCATCAGCTCCTGCGCATAGACCAGGATGGCCGAGAAGGCCGAGGACAGCACCAGGCCGATGAGGATGGTCAGCGCCGTGGTCCAGAACAGGTTGGCATGCGGCAGCAGCAGGGCGAAGGGCGCCACGCCCAGGATGGAGACCCAGATCACCGGCTTGCGGCCGATGCGGTCGCCCACCGGGCCGCCCATCACGGTGCCCACGGCCGAGGCGAACAGGAAGTAGAAGAGGTGCAGCTGCGCATCCGGCACCGACAGGCCGAAGCGGTCGATCAGGTAGAAGGTGTAGAAGCTGCTGATGCCGGCCATGTAGAAATACTTGGAAAAGATCAGCACCAGCAGCACCCCGATCGCGCCCAGCACCACCTTGCGTGGATAGGGCGCGACGGCGGCAGGCTTCTTGCGGCCCGCGTTGGCGACATGGTGCGCGGCATACCAGCGGCTCACCTGCAGCAGCAGCGCAATGCCCAGCAGGGCGGCCAGGCCGAACCAGGCCACGCTGCGCTGGCCGTAGGGCACGATGACGGCTGCGGCCAGCAGCGGCCCGATGGCGGTGCCGGTATTGCCGCCCACCTGGAACACCGACTGCGCGAAGCCGTGCTGGCCACCCGAGGCCAGGCGGGCGATGCGCGAGGATTCCGGATGGAAGACCGAGGAGCCTATGCCCACGAAGGCCGCCGCCAGCAGCACCACGCCGAAGCTGGGCGCGAAGGCCAGCAGCAGCAGGCCGATCAGCGTGGAGGTCATGCCAAAGGGCAGCGAATAGGGCTGCGGCTTGCGGTCGGTGAACAGGCCCACCAGGGGCTGCAGCAGCGAGGCGGTCAGCTGGTAGGTGAGGGTGATCAGGCCGATCTGGCCGAAGCTCAGCGAGAACTCGCCCTTCAGGATGGGATACATCGCCAGGATCAGCGACTGCATCATGTCGTTGACCAGGTGCGAGCTGCTGATCGCGGCCAGGATGCCGTAGGCGGGTCTGGCCCGGGACGGCGCGGCGGTGGCGGCACCGCCCGTGCCGAGGGTAGCGGCGGGAGTCGTCATGTCGGATGGCTTTCGTCTTGGAATGGGAGCGGCCCGCGACAGGAAGACGCGGGCCGCCCGCGCCGGTGCATGGGCCCGGCGTGCCAGAATTATCGAAAGCGACCGCGCGCCTGTCTCGCGCCAATCCACCAGCCAATATCGCAAAAACGACATGACGGCCGACCGCGCCCCCAAGGCCCTCAACCAGGCATTGCAGGAGATCGACGCGCAGCGCGCGCCCATCAGCTGCCGCGCCACCGACTATCCCGCCGGCTGGTTCATCGAGCCGCATGCGCATGCCAAGCACCAGCTGATCTATGCGGTGCGCGGCGTGATGGTGGTGCAGGCCGACGCCGGCCGCTGGGTGGTGCCGCCGACCCGCGCCATCTGGATGCTGGCCGGCACCACCCACGAGATCCGCTGCATCGGCGAGGTGCACATGCGCAGCCTGCTGGTGGCGCCGCGCGCCGCGCCCCGGCTGCTGGACCAGACCCAGGCCGTGGGCATCTCCTCGCTGCTGCGCGAACTGATCCGCGCCGCCATGGACGTGCCCCAGCCCTATGCGCCCGCCACCCGCGACGGCCGGGTGATGCGCCTGATCCTGGACGAGCTGCGCGCCCTGCCGGTGTTGCCGCTGCACCTGCAGATGCCCACAAACCCGCGCCTGCTGCGCATCTGCGAACCGCTGCAGCGCCGGCTCGACGATCCCTCCACCATGGCCGACTGGGCGCGCCACCTGGCGGTCGATGTGAAGACCATCCAGCGCCTGTTCCTCAAGGAGACCGGCATGACCTTCGGCCAGTGGCGCCAGCAGGCCCGGCTGCTGCGGGCGCTGGAGCTGCTGGCCACCGGCGAGAAGGTGATCGACGTGGCCCTGGCGCTGGGCTACGAGAGCCCGAGCGCCTTCACCAGCATGTTCCGCAAGCAGTTCGACCAGACGCCCAGCCAGTTCTTCGGTGCGGCGGTACCGCCGCCCGGGCCTGCCGATCGCGGCGGCTGAAGGCAGCGGGCGCACGGCCCGCCGCGATCACTTGGGCAGCAGCACCGTGTCCACGACGTGGATCACGCCGTTGGACTGCATCACATCGGCGATGGTGACGGTGGCGGTGCCACCCTTCTCGTCGGTGAGCATGACCTTGCCGCCACTCGTCTTGGCGATCAGCGTGCCGCCCTGGACGGTCTTCAGCGAAGCCATGCCGTTGCCCATCTGGATCTGCTTGAGCAGGGTGGCCGCGTCCATCTTGCCGGGCACCACGTGGTAAGTGAGGATGCTGGTCAGCATCGGCTTGTTCTCGGGCTTGAGCAGGGTGTCGACGGTGCCCGCGGGCAGCTTCTCGAAGGCCGCGTTGGTGGGCGCGAAAACAGTGAACGGGCCCGGGCCCTTGAGGGTCTCGACCAGGCCAGCGGCCTTGACGGCGGCCACCAGGGTGGTGTGGTCCTTGGAGTTCACCGCGTTGTCGATGATGTCCTTGGTCGGGTACATGGCTGCACCGCCGACCATCACCTGGGCATGGACCGATACGGTGCCGGCGGCCAGGACAGCTGCGAGGGTCACGGAGGCGAGGCTTTTGATTCGGGTTTGCATGAGAGAACTCCTGAGCGGATGGGGCCGCGTCAAGAATGTGCGCGGCTGCCATGAATACGCGGCGCCTGCCGTATCGGATGCGGCCGGTGCGTCGGCCGAGCGCGGGTTATAGGCCTTGTCCTACGACAGCGGGGCGCAACCGTACCGTTTTCGCGGAGACAGCTCGCCCTAAGGTAATGGTCAAACCCACATCACCATGACCGTTCCCGCATTCCTCGTCGAAGACAACGCGCTGATCCGCAGCAACCTCATCCCCACGCTGGCCGAACTCGGCGATGTCAGTGTGGTCGCCTTCGCCGAAGGCCAGGCCGAGGCCCTGGCCTGGCTCAAGCACCACGACGCGCAGTGGCAGCTCGCCATCGTCGACCTGTTCCTCAAGGAGGGCTCCGGCCTCGGTGTCATCAGCGCCTGCCGGGAGCGCAAGCCGGGCTCGCGCATCGTGGTGCTCACCAACTACGCCACACCGGACATGAAACGCCGCTGCCTGGAGCTGGGCGCCGATGCCTTCTTCGACAAGTCCAGCCAGCTAGACGAGTTCTTCGCCTACTGCGAGAAGCACGGCGCGGCCTGAGCCGACCGGGCTCAGCTCCCGCGACGGGCCAGCACCGCCTCGCGCGGGCCGGCATCCACCACCCGCCCGGCTTCCAGCACCACGATGGTGTCGAAGCGCGCCAGCAGGCTGGGCCGGTGCACCGAAGCGACGATGCAGGCCGAAGGGAAGGCCGCGTCCATGCGGTCGAACACCCGGGCTTCGGCCAGCGGATCAAGCGCGCTGGTCGGCTCGTCCAGCAGCAGCAGCGAACTTCCACGGGCGGCCAGCGCGCCGCGCGCCAGTGCCAGCCGCTGGCGCTGGCCGCCGGAGAAATTGCCGCCGCGCTCGTTGACCGCGCTGGCCAGGCCTTCGGGCAGGCCGTCCAGCACCTCGTCGAACACACCGGTGTGCACGGCCTGCCGCAGCGCCGCCGCGTCGGCCGGCTCGCCGAAGGTGAGGTTCTCCTGAACGCTGGCCTCGAACACCTCGGCCTCCTGCGGGATCAGGGTGGCCAGCGAGCGCAGCTCGGCCCAGTCCACCACGATGCCGTCGCGCAGCAGCTCGCCCTGCTGCGGCAGGTAGAGGCCGGCCAGGGTGCGCAGCAGGGTGCTCTTGCCGCCGCCGCTGGGGCCGATCAGTGCCACGCGTGAGCCGCGCCGCAGCAGCAGGTCCACACCCTGCAGGCCGCCACGCGCGTCGTCGGCATAACGCCAGGTGGCGCCGCGCAGTTCCAGGGCCTGCCAGGGGGCATCGGGCAGTACCGCCGGCACGGCGGCATCGGCATCGCCCGGAGCCTGCCAGATCGGCTCGGAACTGCCGTAATCGGTGTGCATGCGCGCGAAGCTCTGGAAGTTGGAGGCCATCGCCCCCACCACCGAGGCGGCCTGCTGCGCGTACTGGTAGATCATGAAGATGGTGCCCAGCAGCACCGCCTGGCCGGGCTGGCGCGACTGCAGCACATACACCACCACCAGGATCCAGGTCAGGCCCATGCCCATCAGATCCACCGCGAACCACTTGCCCTCGTTGACCATCACCGCCCGGCGCAGCGGCGCCATCACCGCATCCATGCGCCGTCCCAACAGCTTGCGCGAGGCCGCCTGCAGCCGCAGGCCGATGACGGTGCCGGCATTGCCGACGAAGTCGAGCAGGGCGGCGGCATAGCGGCGCTCGGCGTCGTTCTCGGCGCGGGCCAGCTGCATCAGCACCCGGTCGAAGCGCAGGATGATGAGGGCGATCACCACATAGCCGGTCACCGCGATCGCGCCGCTGGTGCGCGACAGCAGGGCCAGCGCCACGATGGGGCCGACGAAGTTGAAGGCGCTCTGCAGGTAGCCGAACTGGTTCTGCGCGAAGTCCGACAGCGCCCGGCTGGCCTGGGTCACCCGGTGCTGCAGCTCGCCCGAATGCCGGCCGTCGCGCCAGGCCAGCGGCGCCGAGGCGATGCGGGCATAGAGCTGGTCGGCCAGGCGCTCGCGCACCCGCACGCCCACGTTGCGCTCCAGCACCCGGCCCGGGCCGTGCAGGAACCAGGACAGCAGGTAGATGCCGATCAGGTAGACGATCCAGCGGCCGGCCCCGCTCAGGCTGCCCTGCTGCAGGGCGTTGATCGCCTGGGCCGCCAGCCAAGGCATGGTCAGGCGCAGCAGCTGCGCGGCCGACAGCAGACCGGCGGCGCCCAGCAATTGCCCGCGCACGCCGCGGGCATGCAGCCAGAGGGCGCGGTACAGGTCGCGCGCCGCGCTGCCCAGCCCGATGGCTTGTGGAGGAGTAGAGGGTGTCGCCGAACCGGGCTCCGTCATGCCGCCGGCCGCTTTCAGATGTGCATCGCCGCCAGTACGCCGATCAGCACGCCGATGCCGGCCACGCCGAACATGCCCCATTCCAGCCATTTCTTGCGGGTGAGCAGGGCGATGGCGGCCAGGGCGATGGAGACCTGCAGCGCGGTGGTGGCCTGTGCCCAGCGGTGGTGCATGTGCATCTGGGCCTCGGATTCCTCGTCGAATTCGGTCGACTCGTGCTCCAGCTTCTTGGCGGCCGTGGCGATATCGTTCTTCTCCTGCTCGTAGCGGGCGATCTTGGTCTGCCAGCCGGCCTTGCGTTCCTCGGGCGACATGTCCAGCGCGAACTCGGCCAGGGCCTGCTTGGTGCTCTTGGCCTGGAAGTAGGCCCATTGGTTGGAGGCCTCGGTCTTCTTCATGCCGGCGTCGTTCTTGAGCAGGCCGGCATTGGCCTGGGTCAGCCCCGCCATGTAGGCGAAGATGGCGCCCACCGTCGCGATGATGGCCGTGAAGACGGCGATCTGGCTGGTCATGCTCTTGCCGCCGGAGTGCGAACCGCCCGCATGCGAGTCGCCGTGCGCGGCGTGTTCGAGTTCGTGGTCGTGGGGGCCATGCACGTGGTAACCGCCTGCAGACATGGGAAATCCTTGTATTCGTCGAGACCGCGAGTATGCCGACGATGGGGCGCCGCGGACTAGGACTTCAGCCCGGGCTTGTCCGAGGGCATGCCTTCCTCGTCGATGGAATGCGTCTCCTTGCCCTTGCCGCCGTCCTTGGCGCGCGCGGCCAGGCGCACGTAGAACTGGGCCACCTCGCGCAGGTCCTGCTCGTCCAGGTCCTCGATGCCGATCATGCGGTTGCTGGCCTGCCGGGTCGCGGCGATCAGTTCGTTCAACTTGAGGTGCAGGGCGATGCTGTCCTTGTTCTGGCTTTGCTGGATCAGGAACACCATCAGGAAGGTGACGATGGTGGTGCCGGTATTGATCACCAGCTGCCAGGTCTCCGAATAGTGGAACAGGTGCCCCGACAGCGCCCAGACCACCACGCTGAGCGCCGCCAGCGCGAAGGCCACGGGCGAGCCGGCCGAGCGCGTGGCGCGCGAGGCGAAGCGGTCGAACAGGAACAGCAGGTTCGAATGGTTGGCGTAGTCCGCGGTATTGGTGGTGGGCATGGCGCCCAGCGGGTCGCGGCCTGGCTCGTCCTTGTTTGTCATGGGGCTCTCCTCGTTGTGCCGCCAAGCTTGCCCGAGGACCGTGACAGCCGATGTAAGAAGCAGCCGCTTCCGGGCGATGCGCTCCGCAGCGGCACCGGCGCAGAATCGACCGGTCGCCACTGCCCGGTACTGCCCGCCACCCCATGGACATCGTCAAGGAAATCAGCCGCTACAACGCCGGACGCGATCCCGAGCGCCTGCAGCTCAAGTACCAGCGCATGCGCGCCGACCCCTTCGTCTTCCTGCGCGGCGCCTGCCACCTCTTCTATGCCCGGCTGCCGGTGCAGGGCGTGCTGCAGTCGGCGCCGCCGGTCTGGTGCTGCGGCGACCTGCACCTGGAGAACTTCGGCAGCTACAAGGGCGACAACCGCCTGGCCTACTTCGACCTCAACGACTTCGACGAAGCCATGCTGGCCCCGGCCAGCTGGGACCTGGTGCGTCTGTCGACCAGCCTGCTGGTGGGCGCCGCCAGCCTGGGCCTGAAGCCGGATGCGGCCGATGAACTCTGCCAGGCCTTTCTCGCCAGCTACGCCCGCGCCCTGGCCGCCGGCAAGGCCTACTGGCTGGAGCCGCGCACCGCGCAGGGCCTGGTCGGGCAGCTGCTCGACGGCCTGAAGGACCGGCAGCGGCCGGCCTTCCTCGACGGCCGGACGCAACTCAAGGGCCGGCAACGCAGGCTGCGCACCGATGGCCGCAAGGCCCTGCCGGCCAGCGAGGAACAACGCGCGCAGGTGACGGCCTTCATGGACGGCTTCGCGCAGACACAGACCAACCCCGGCTTCTTTCGCGTGCTCGATGTGGCCCGCCGCATCGCCGGCACCGGCAGCCTGGGGGTGGACCGCTACGCCGTGCTGGTCGAAGGCAAGGGCTCGCCCGACGGCAACTACCTGCTGGACCTGAAGCAGGCGCTGCCGTCCTCGCTGGCCGGCCGCGTCGCCACCCGCCAGCCCGCCTGGGCCAGCGAGGCCGAACGGGTGGTGGCGGTGCAGCGGCGGGTGCAGGCCGTTTCCATGGCCTTCCTGCATGCGGTGCAGATGGAGGGCCGGCCCTATGTGCTGCGCGGGCTGCAGCCTTCGGAGGACCGCATCACGCTCGACGGCGCACGCCAGCGCCACGCCGACATCCGCGACGCCATCGCCACCATGGGCCAGCTGGTGGCCTGGGGCCAGTTGCGCAGCGCTGGCCGGCAGGGCTCGGCGATCGCCGATGAACTGATGGCCTTCGGCGCCGACGGCGCATGGCAGGCCGAACTGCAGGCCGCCGCGCGGCAGATGGCGCAGCAGACCCTGGCCGATGCGGCCGGCTTCAACCAGGCTTGGGACGACGGCGCCTTCCGGGTCTAGCGAGCCTCAGCCGTTGCCTTCCGGAATTTCGTCGGCCTGCATCGCGCGGCGCGCCTCGCGTTCGACCTGGGCGCGTGTCAGGCCCATGCCCGCCGCCTGCCGCATCGTCGTTTCCATGGCCTCGCCGCTGGGCATGGCGGCGCGGGCCTGCGGGCGCAGGGCGGCATTGCGTTCGGCCACCACATCGGCGCGCTCGCGTGTCGCCACGCGGTGCTGGCTGTGCTGGGTCCAGCCGAGTTCGCCGCCGGCCGGGTGGAATTCGCCGGCCGCCAGGGCCAGGCCGGGAGCGGCGAACAGGGTTGCGGCGAAACCGGTGCCGATGGCGAGGGTACGGATGCTGGTCATGTCTGTGTTCCTTGGTGTCGAGTCCCGGCGACATGCCGGGGTGAACCAACTCTAGGCAGCCAGCCCGCGCGGCAGCCGACAGCGGGATTACAAATAAGTAATCGCCGCCGCGCCCGTGCTTCCTATGATCGGCCGCATGCGAGCACTGGTGATCGAAGACGAACAGAAGATGGGCGACTACATCCGCAAGGGCCTGTCGGAGAACGGGTTCCAGGTGGACCTGGCCCGCGACGGCCTGCAGGGCCGCGCCATGGCCCTGGACAGCGACTACGACGTGCTGGTGCTCGACGTGATGCTGCCCGGCATCGACGGCTTCGCGGTGCTGCACGGCGTGCGCGCGGCCAAGGCGGTGCCGGTGCTGATGCTCACCGCCAAGGACGAGGTGGACGACCGGGTCAAGGGCCTGCAGGCCGGCGCCGACGACTATCTGCAGAAGCCCTTCGCCTTCTCCGAACTGCTGGCCCGCCTGCATGCCCTGCTGCGCCGCGGCAAGCTGCAGGAGACCACGCAGTTCCAGCTCGCCGGCCTGCGGCTCGACCTGGTGGCGCGCAAGGTGCTGCGCGACGGCCAGCGCCTGGACCTCACGGCCAAGGAGTTCGCCCTGCTCACCCTGCTGATGCGGCGCACCGGCCAGGTGCTCTCGCGCACCCTGCTGGCCGAGCAGGTCTGGGGCATGAACTTCGACAGCGAGACCAATGTGGTGGAGGTGGCCGTGCGCCGCCTGCGCAGCAAGATCGACGACCCCTTCGAGACCCGGCTGCTGCACACCGTGCGCGGCATGGGTTACGTGCTGGAGGACCGGGGCGGCTGATGGCCTCGCGATCGATCCAGCGCTCGCTGTCCTGGCGGCTGGCGCTGCAGACCCTGTGCTGCCTGGCCGCCACCTCGCTGCTCATCTACCTGGTGGTGCGCCATGCCTTCGACGAAGGCCAGCAGACCGAGATCGCCCGGCACGAGACCATGATCCGCGCCATGTACGGCCATGCGCGGGGCGATGGCGATTGGGGCGGGCTGCAGACGGAACTGGCCGAGTTCTTCCGCACCCATGACGAGTTCGCGGTGCGGCTCACGCGTGATGGCCAGGTCTTCTTCGTCTCGGGGCCGGACGCCGGCAGCCCCGGCTGGCGGCACGAGCTGCTGCCCGTATCGGACAAAACCCCCGAACTCGGACTGCGCCTGGGCATCGACGTGCGCTCCGACCGCCGGGTGCTGCACACCCTGGCGCTGGCCCTGGTGGTGATCTCGCTGGCGGTTTCGCTGGTGGTGTCGCTGACCGGCGCGCGCCTGGTGCGGCGGGCACTGCACCCTTTGCGTGCGCTGGCCCGGGAGACCCGCCAGGTCGGCCCGCATGTGTCGGGCCAGCGCCTGGACGAGCGCGGCTTCGGCGCGGAGATGGAGCCGCTGGTGCACCAGTTCAACCGCATGCTGGAACGCAACGAGCAGGCCTACCGGCAACTGGAAGCCTTCAATGCCGACGTGGCCCACGAGCTGCGCACGCCCCTGGCCAACCTGATCGGCGAGGCCGAGGTGGAACTGTCCAAGCCGCGCGGCGTGGACGAGTTGCGCGAGACCCTGCTGTCCAACGTGGAGGAGGCGCGCCGGCTCTCGGCCATCGTCTCGGACATGCTGTTCCTCTCGCGCGCCGACCGGGGCGTGACGGCGCGCACCGAGCGGATCGAGGCCCTGTCCCAGCCGGTGCGGGACGTGGTCGAATTCCACGAGGCGCTGCTGGAGAGCAAGGCGCTGCGGGTGGACATCCTGGGCGATGCCGAGGTGCAGGCCGACGCGGCCCTCATCAAGCGGGCCATCTCCAACCTGCTGGGCAATGCCATCCGCTACGCCGAGGCCGGCTCGGCCATCCGCATCGCCATCCGCACCCGCGGCGCGCTGACCTGGATCGAGGTCGCCAACCAGGGCCCGGCCATACCGGAAGGCATGGGCGAGCGGCTCTTCGAGCGTTTCTTCCGGGTGGACCGCAGCCGGGGCGGGCCGCACTACGGCCTGGGCCTGGCCATCGTCTCGGCCATCGCCCGCATGCACGGCGGGCAGACCCGCGCCGGATCGGAGGCGGGCAGTACCACCGTGGCCTTCTCGGTGGCCGGCATGCGCGGGTAAATGCGGATAAGGATATGGCCAGGGCGTCTGAAGCGGCGGACAGAATCCTGTCCGACCCCGCTTCTTTCCGTTTGCCCATGCTTTCTGCTTCCCCCATCAGCCGCCGCGGCGGCCTGATCGCCCTCGGCGGCCTCGTCGCCAGCCCCCTGCTGCGCGCCCAGCCGGCGCAGCTCGACGGCCCGCTGCACATCGTCGTCGGTTATGCCCCCGGCGGCGCCACGGACCGCTGCGCCCGCATCGTCGGCGACAAGCTGGCCCAGCGCCTGGGCGTGCCGGTCCTTGTGGACAACAAGCCCGGCGCCGGCGGCCGACTGGCCGCGCAGCAGGTCAAGGCCACGCCCGCGAACCAGAACGTGCTGATGCTGGCCAACCCCGCCGTGATGGTCGTCGCGCCCCTGGTCTTCAAGGACAACAACTACGACGCCGAACGCGACTTCGTGCCCGTCTCCCAGGTCAACGAATACGAGTTCGCCCTGGCCGTGTCGCCCACGCTGCCGGTGCGCGAACTGAACCACCTGCTGGCCTGGATGCGCGCCAATCCCAAACAGGCCAACGTGGGTGTGCCGGCCACCGGCAGCCTGCCGCATTTCTTCGCCCTGATGATGGGCGAGAAGGCCAGGGTGGAGACCCAGGTCGTCGGCTACCGCGGCTCCGCGCCGCTGCTCAACGACCTGCTGGGCGGCCAGGTGCCGATCGCCATCGATACCGCCGACGTGCTGCTGCCCCAGCACGAGGCCGGCAAGCTGCGCATCCTGGCGCTGTCGGGGTCCAGGCGCTCGCCCTTCGCGCCGACCATTCCCACCTTCAAGGAAGCCGGCCTGGACCTGGCCGCCGTCGGCTGGAACACCTTCTTCGCCCCGGCCAGCCTGCCGGCCGAGCGCCGCGAGCGCATCGCCGCCGCCATCCACGAGGTGATGCGCGAGCCCGACACGCAACGCCGCTTCAAGGATTCGCTGATGGTGCCGGTGGTCAGCACCCCCGCCCAGACCAGCGCCGGCCTGCAGGCCTACCGCGCGCAATGGGCGCCGGTGGTGCAGAAATCGGGCTACCAGCCATGAAGCGGCCCAACATCGTCTTCATCGTCGCCGACGACCTCGGCTACGCCGACCTGGGCTGCTATGGCGGCCGGGATGCGGAATTCGGCCCGGTCTCGCCGGTGCTCGACGGCCTGGCCGCACGGGGGCTGAAGTTCACCCAGGGCTACAGCAACTCGCCGGTGTGCTCGCCCACCCGCTTCGCCATGATCACCGGCCGCTACCAGTACCGGCTGCGCGGCGCGGCCGAGGAGCCGATCCGCAGTGACCGTGGCAGCACCACGCTGGGCCTGCCGCCGGAGCATCCCACGCTGCCCTCGCTGCTCAAGGACAGCGGCTACCGCACGGCGTTGATCGGCAAATGGCACCTGGGTTATCCGCCGCATTTCGGGCCGCTGAAATCGGGCTACGAGGAGTTCTTCGGTCCGCTCTCGGGCGGCGTGGACTACTTCACCCACTGCGATTCGCGCGGCAACCACGACCTCTGGCACGGCGAGGAAGAAAGGCACGAGGAGCGCTACCTCACCGACCTGCTGACCGAACGCGCCATCGACTACCTGGACCGCATGGCCGCGCAGGACGCGCCCTTCTTCCTCAGCCTGCACTACACCGCGCCGCACTGGCCTTGGGAGACCCGCGAGGACGAGGGCCGCGCGCCGCAGGTCAAGGACAACCTGTTCGACCTGTCGGGCGGCAACATCCACACCTACCGCCGCATGGTCCACCACATGGACGAGGGCATAGGCCGGATCATGTCGGCGCTGGAGCGAAACGGCATCGACCAGGACACACTCGTCGTCTTCACCAGCGACAACGGCGGCGAACGCTTCTCCGACAGCTGGCCCCTGGTGGGCGGCAAGATGGATTTGACCGAGGGCGGCATTCGTGTGCCCTGGATCGCCCACTGGCCGGCGCTGATCGCGCCGGGCGGCGTGAGCCGGCAGCACTGCCTGACCATGGACTGGTCGGCCACCATGCTGGATGCGGCGGGTGTGGCGGCCGATCCGGCGTACGCGCTGGACGGTGTTTCGCTGCTGCCGGTGCTGCGCGATGCGGGCCACCATTTCCAGCGGCCCATGTACTGGCGCATGAACCACCGCGGCCAGCAGGCCCTGCGCGAGGGCGACTGGAAATACCTGCGGGTAGATGGCAACGACTACCTCTTCGACCTCTCGGCCGACGAACGCGAACGCGCCAACAAGGCCAGGGTGGAACCAGAGCGGCTGCTGCGTTTGCGAGCCGCCTGGGAGGCCTGGAACGCGACCATGCCGCCGATTCCGGCCGACGCGACCGTCAGCCTGGGCTACTCCGTGAAGGACATGCCGCAGCGCTGACGGCGCCCGCCCCGCGGGGCGGGCGGCCGGGCATCACTTGCCGATCTGGCGGCTGATGCCGTTTTCCTGCTGGTTGAGTGCCTGCTTCTCGGCACGGGTGATGTGGCCGCCGTTCTGGCTGGCCATGGCGCGCTCCTCGGTGCGCACCTGCCGGTCCTCGGCATGCAGGGCGGCGGCCTGCGGCCGGCTGATCTCGCCCTTGGCGACCTCGTTGTGGATGCGCTGGTTCTGGTGAGCCAGGCGGGCATTGACCTCGGCGCGGCGCGGATGGGTCTGCTGGAACGGGGTTTCGGCCATCGCGCCGGTCGCCAGCGTGGCGGCGGCGCAGAGGAGCAGGGCGGACTTCAGGATCTGGCGCTTCGACATGGTGGGCTCCTCGGGTTTTTCACACATGAGGCCGGCTGGCCCCATGCGTGTACAACGCCGGCCCGAAGGCCGCTGTTGACGGCCTTCGGTGAAGCCCGGGTAAACCTGAGACCTAGGGTTTGCCCGGCAGGGCGTAGGCAATGATGTAGTCGCCGCGGTCCGGCGCGGTGCGTCCGCCGCCGGCCGTCACCACCACGTATTGCTTGCCCGATTCGGGCGACTTGAACACCAGCGGGGTGGACTGGGCGCCCACCGGCAGCGGCGATTTCCAGATCTCCTGGCCGGTGGCCACGTCCATCGCACGCAGGTAGTAGTCGGCGGTGCCGGTATAGAAGATCAGGCCGGAAGCCGTGGCCACCGGGCCGCCGAGCGAAGGCATGCCGATGGGGATGGGCAGGTGCGTCTTCATGCCCAGGGGGCCGAGCTGCTCGACGGTGCCCAGCGACCGCTGCCAGGCGATCTTGCGGGTCTTCAGGTCGATCGCGGTCATGGTGCCGAAGGGCGGATCGGTGCAGGGCACGCCCAGCGCCGAGGTCACCATCGCGCGGTTCACGCCGTAGGGCGTGCCGGCCATGGGCACGATGCCGGCCACGCTGGGCGTGGTCTTGCCGGAGGCCATCAGCGCCTTGTCCGCTTCGGGGCGGGGCAGCAGCTTGGCCTTCATCATGATCCGCATGTCGTTCACGATAAGGTAGTCGTGCACCTTGTCGATCGAGATGCCGCCCCAGTTCATGGTGCCGAAGGGCGAGGGATGCGGGATGTACCAGCTGGTGCTGGGCGGCGTGAAGTCGCCCTCGTACTTCAGTTCCTTGAAGGCGATGCGGCACATCAGCTGGTCGATGGGGGTGATGCCCCACATGCCGGCCTCGGTCAGCACGCCCTGGCGGATCTGCGGCATGCCCACGGAATAGGGCTGGGTGGGCGAGAGCTTCTCGCCGGGCAGGCCGTCGGTGGGCACGGGTTTCTCGACCACGTCGGCGATGGCCTTGCCGGTGCGGCGGTCGATCATGAAGATCTCGCCGCGCTTGGTCGTCTGGATCAGCGCGGGGATGCGTTCGCCGTTGGGGCCGGGCACGTCGTAGAGCACGGGCTTGGAGGGCAGGTCGTAGTCCCACACGTCGTGGTGGGTGGTCTGGAACACCCAGCGCTCGGCGCCGGTCTTGGCATCCAGCGCGACGATGGAGGAGTTCACCCGGTTGATCGCAGCGGTGCGCTGGCCGCCGTACATGTCGGGCGTGCCGTTGCCGGTGGGCAGGTAGACCAGGCCCAGCTGCGGATCGTAGGTGGGCGCGGCCCAGGTGTTGGGCGTGCCGCGGGTGTAGTGCTCGCCGGGGCCGGGCTCGGTGGTGACGCCGGGGCGGCCGATGTCCCAGGCCCAGGCCAGCTTGCCGGTGACCGGGTCGAAGGCGCGCACGGCGCCGGAGGGCTCGTCGACCGCCTGGTTGTCCATGATCCAGCCGCCGACCAGGATGCGGTCGCCCGCCATCACCGGGCCGGCGGTCGGGTTGTAGAAGCCGGGCACCAGCTCGCCCATGCCCTTGGCCAGCGAGGTCTGGCCCTTGTCGCCGAAGTCGGCGCAGGGCTCGCCGGTGGCGGCGTCCAGCGCGATCAGGCGCAAGTCGGCGGTCGTCAGGTAGATACGGCGCTGGCAGGCGGCGGGCTGGGCCGAGGCCACCGGCGCGTCGGCCGATGCGGGCGCGGCGGGCTTGGGCACCTCGTAGTAGGCCAGCGAGCGGCAGCGCAGCCAGGTCGGGCTGTAGCCGGGGTTGACCTGCGGGTCGTATTTCCAGACCTGCTTGCCGCTGTCGGCGTCGATGGCGAACACCTTGTTGGCGGGGGTGCAGGCGTAGATCACCTTGCCGATCTGCAGCGGGGTGTTCTGGTTCTCGGCGCCGCCGTAGGCGAAGTCGCCGGTGCGGAAGGTCCAGGCGACCTTCATGTCGCCCACGTTCTGCGGCGTGATCTGGTCGATCGGCGAGAACTGGTTGCCGTCGGTGGTGCGGCCATAGTTGGTCCAGTTGGCGCCGTCGTCGCCGGGCTTGTAGCCCTGGGCGATGGCGGGTGCTTCACCGGCCTTGACCAGCCAGATCGGCTGGAAGGCGCCGGCGAAGGCGCCGATCAGGCACAGGCCCAGCACCACGGCCAGGCCGTAGGAGGCGCGGCGCACGGGCGCCTGTCCGGCATTGCCGCGCAGGCCGGGGGTGACCAGGGCGATCAGCAGGCCGATCACGGCCAGCAGGCCCAGGCGGGCGGCCAGGGGCCAGAAATGCAGGCCGGCTTCCCACAACGACCACAGCAGGGTCAGCACGAAGGTCAGGCCGTAGAGCCAGGCGCCGCGCCGGTCCGAGCGGATCAGCAGGATGCCCGAGACCAGCATCAGCAGGCCGGCGGGCAGGTAATAAAAAGAGCCTCCGAGCTTCAGCAGCTCGAGGCCCCCATAGGCCAGATAGGCCCCCAGCAGCGCCGTGATGGCGCCGACGACGATGGCGGCTATCCTGCCCGCCCCGTATCGCTTGTGTTCTTTCGACTCGACCGACATGTCATTCCCTGTTTTTCGACGGAAGGTCGAGTCTAGAAACCGGGCATCATTCGGGGAAGTTTGATCTTTGGATCGATCGTTCTGAAAGCCGGAATGGAGTGGGCATGGAACTGAGACATCTGCGGGCCTTCATCGCCGTCGCCGAGGAGATGCATTTCGGCCGCGCCGCCAGCCGGCTCAACCTCTCGCCGCCGCCGGTCAGCCTGGCGATCAAGGAGCTGGAGGACGAACTGGGCCTGCGGCTCTTCGAGCGCAACTCGCGCCGCATCGCGCTGACGCCCGGCGGCCAGGAGCTGCTGCGCGACGCACGCAACATCGTGGCCCGCACCGAGGCCATGCGCCAGCATGCGGCCACGGCGGCCAGCGGGCTGTCGGGTTCGCTGTCGGTGGGCTTCATCAGCACGGCCACCTATTCCTTCCTGCCCGAGCTGATGCGCCGCTTCAGCAGCGACCATCCGGACGTGCGCCTGTCGCTGCACGAGGACAGCACCGACCGCATCCTCGAAGACCTGGAGGCCGGCGCGCTGGACCTGGGCCTGATGTTCGCCTCGCCGGTCTCCTATCCCTCGCTGGACTATGTGGCGACCAACCGCTTCGAGCTGGTGGCGGCGCTGCCGGCGTCCCACGCGCTGGCCAAGCGGGCGCGGGTGCCGCTGGAAAAACTCGCCGACGACCGCTTCCTGCTGTTCGAACGCCAGCAGGGCGCGCTGATGTTCGACAAGGTGGTGGCCGCCTGCATGCAGCACGGCTTCAGCCCGCGGCTTTTCCATGCGCGCCAGCAGCACACCATCGTGAGCCTGGTGTCCTCCGGCTTCGGCTTGGCGCTGGTGCCGGACTGCGTGCAGGTGATCCAGCGCGAGGGGGTGGTCTACCGCCGTTTGCGCGGGGAGGCGCCGGTCGTCGAGGTGGGCGCCGCCTGGCGCAGGGACGACGATTCACCCACGCTCAAGGCCTTTCTGCAATACGTGCCCCAGCTGCGGCGCTGAGGCCCGCCGCTGCCGCGCTACTGGTCGATGCGGATGCCGGCGGCGCGCACGATGTCGCCCCATTTGCGGATCTCGGCGCGGGTGTAGGCATCGAAGGCCGCCGGGCTGCCGCCGACGGTCTCCAGCCCGTCCTGCTGCAGCCGCTCGCGCACGGCGGGCTCGGCCAGCACGGCGGCGACGGTGGCGTTGAGCTTGGCGACGATGGCGGGCGGCGTGCGCGCCGGCGCGTACACGCCGTGCCAGGCCAGGGCCTCCGCGCCGGGGTAGCCGGCCTCGGCGATGGTGGGCACGTTGGGCAGCAGGGCGGTGCGTTTGAAGCCGGTCACGGCCAGGCCGCGCAGCCGCCCCGCCGTGACCAGCGGCGTGCCGCCGGCGATGTCGCCGAAGGCCACCGGCGTGACGCCGGCCGCGGTATCGAGCAGGGCCGGCCCCGCGCCCTTGTACGGCACATGGACCAGCCTGGTGCCGGTGGTGCGCATGAAGAGCTCTGCCGCCAGCTGGGCCGAACTGCCGGTGCCGGCGGTGCCGAAGCCCACGGTGTCGGGCTCGGCCCTGGCCTTGTCCACCAGGTCGCGCAGGCTCTTCAGGGGCGAGGTCGGATGCACCGCGATCACGTAGGGATAGGCGGTGAGCTGGATCACGCCGGCGAAGTCGGCCGCCGCGTCGTAGGGGATCCTGGCGAAGAGCGCCGGGTTGAGTGCGTTCGGCCCGGTCTGGCCGAGCAGCAGGGTGTAGCCGTCCGGCGCGGCCTTGGCCACCGCGTCGGTGCCGACGATACCGCCGGCGCCGCCCCGGTTGTCGATCACGAAGGACTGGCCGAGCCGTGCCGACACCCGGGTGAAGACGAGCCGCGCGACCACGTCGGCGCCGCCGCCGGCCGAGAAGGCCACCACCACCCGCACCGGGCGGGAGGGGTAGTTGGCCGCTTCGTCGGCGGCCGATGCATGGCCGGCACTCAGCAGGAGCAGGGCGGACGCGGCAAGCAGCTTTCGCCGCAGGGCAGGGAAGTAGCGCAATAGGCGCGGCTGGGCGCATGGGGCCATCGTCGTGTCTCCGTCTTTTATTTGGCTGATTGTATGACGATAAGCCAATTGGAGCATGCGAGGCGAAGACTGCCAGCGCGGGCCATGCTATCTCGCTGCGTCCAGCGAGAGATTGAGCGCCAGCACATTGACGCGCGCCTCGCCGAACCAGCCAAGCACGGGCTGCTCGGTGTGCTGGTCGACCAGCTTCTGCACGCCCTCTGCCGGCAGGTGCCGGGCCTTCGCGACCCGGGCGACCTGCCAGGCCGCGGCCGCCGGGCTGATGTGCGGATCGAGCCCGCTGGCAGAAGCGGTCACCAGGTCGACCGGCACGGCGGCATGGTTGCCCGGATCGGCCGCGCGCAGTGCCTCGATGCGGCCCTTGACCGCATCGGCCAGCGCCGGGTTGAGCGGCCCCAGGTTGGAGCCGCCGGATGCCTGCGCGTTGTAGGCCGCGGGCGCCGTGGCCGACGGCCGGCCCCAGAAGTGGCCGGGGTCGGCAAAGGACTGGCCGATGAGCGAAGAGCCCACGGCCTTGCCGTCCTTCATCACCAGGCTGCCGGCAGCCTCGTCGGCAAACACCAGCCGGGCGGCGCCGGTCACGACCAGGGGATAGAAGGCGCCGGTGACCACGGTCAGGGCGGTGAACAGCACGAGGCAGGGACGAACGATGGAAGTCATGACAGCTCCTCAAACCAGGCCGAACGCGACCAGCACCAGGTCGATGGCCTTGATGCCGATGAAGGGAACGATGAGCCCGCCCAGGCCATAGATGAGCAGGTTGCGCCGCAGCAGCGCGGCTGCGCCCACGGCGCGGTAGGCCACGCCCTTCAGGGCCAGCGGAATCAGCACCACGATGATCAGCGCGTTGAAGATCACGGCCGACAGGATGGCCGAGGACGGGCTGCCCAGCCCCATCACGTTGAGCGCGCCCAGCTGCGGATAGGTGGACACGAAGATCGCCGGGATGATGGCGAAATACTTGGCCACGTCGTTGGCGATGGAGAAGGTGGTGAGCGAGCCGCGTGTCATCAGCAGCGCCTTGCCGGTCTCCACGATCTCCAGCAGCTTGGTGGGGTTGGAGTCCAGGTCCACCATGTTGCCGGCCTCCTTGGCTGCCTGGGTGCCGGAGTTCATGGCCACCGCCACGTCGGCCTGGGCCAGGGCGGGCGCGTCGTTGGTGCCGTCGCCGGTCATGGCGACCAGGCGGCCTTCGGACTGGTACTGGCGGATCAGGCGCAGCTTGTCCTCCGGCGTGGCCTCGGCCAGGAAATCGTCCACGCCGGCCTCGGCGGCGATGGCCGCGGCGGTGAGCTTGTTGTCGCCGGTGATCATCACCGTGCGGATGCCCATGCGGCGCAGCTCGCCGAAGCGCTCCTTGATGCCGGTCTTGACGATGTCCTTCAGCTCGACCACACCCACCACGGTGCGGCCCTCGGCCACGGCCAGCGGCGTGCCGCCACGGCGGGCGATCTCGTCGGCCGCGCGCAGCAGGTCGGCGGGCATGTCGCCGCCCAGCGATTCGACGTGGCGGCGCACCGCGTCGACCGCGCCCTTGCGCAGCGAGCGGGCACCGACACCGTTGGCGGCCGGCAGGTCCAGGCCGCTCATGCGGGTCTGGGCGGTGAAGGGCACGGGCACCGCATCGGCGGGTGCGGCCGGTGCGGCGAAACCGCGGCGCGAGGCCAGGGCGACGATGCTGCGGCCCTCGGGCGTTTCGTCGGCGGCCGAGGCCAGGCTGGCGGTCACCGCCACGGCATGTTCGGTGCTGCCGGGCGCGGCCACGAAGGCGGCGGCCTGGCGGTTGCCGTGGGTGATGGTGCCGGTCTTGTCGAGCAGCAACACGTCCACGTCGCCGGCGGCTTCCACCGCGCGGCCGGAGGTGGCGATCACGTTGGCCTGCATCATGCGGCTCATGCCGGCCACGCCGACCGCCGACAGCAGGCCGCCGATGGTGGTCGGGATCAGGCAGACCAGCAAGGCCACCAGGGCGGTCAGGCTGACCACCGTGCCGGTGCCCGCGGCCTGCACGCTGAACAGCGAGTAGGGCAGCAGGGTGGCGGTCACGCCCAGGAAGACGATGGTCAGCGCCACCAGCAGGATGGTGAGTGCGATCTCGTTGGGTGTCTTCTTGCGCTCGGCGCCCTCGACCATGCCGATCATGCGGTCGAGGAAGGACTCGCCCGGATTCACGGTGATGCGCACCACCAGCCAGTCGGACAGCACCCGGGTGCCGCCGGTGACGGAGGAAAAATCGCCGCCGGACTCGCGCACCACCGGGGCGGATTCGCCGGTGATGGCGCTCTCGTCCACCGAGGCGACGCCTTCGATGACCTCGCCGTCCAGCGGGATCAGGTCACCGGCATCCACCAGCACCACATCGCCCTTGCGCAGGTTCTCGGCCTGCTCGGGCAGCCAGTCGGCGCCGTGGCGGGGGCTCTTCAGCTTCTTGGCCCAGGTGCTTTTCTTCAGGCCGCGCAGGGATGCAGCCTGGGCCTTGCTGCGGCCTTCCGCCAGGGCTTCGGCGAAGTTGGCGAACAGCACGGTGAACCACAGCCAGACCGCCACTGCCAGGATGAACCAGGGCGGCGACGCCACATCGGCCGGCGCCTGCAGCGCATGCAGCCAGAGCAGGCTGGTGAGCATGCTGCCGATATAGACGACGAACATCACCGGGTTGCGCCATTGCACCCGCGGATCGAGCTTGGCGAAGGCGTCGCGCAGGGCGGGCAGCATCAGCCTGCGGTCCATCAGGGCCAGCTGGGGGCCGGCCTTTTCGGCCGGCAGGGATTTCATGGAATCGTTCATCTTGTTCTCCTGCGCTTTCAACGGCCGGCCCACAGCACCAGGTGCTCGACCATCGGGCCCAGCGCCAGGGCGGGGACGTAATTCAGCAGGCCGACCAGCAGCACCGTGCCGATCAGCAGCACCACGAACAGCGGGCCGTGCGTGGGCATGGTTCCGGCGTTGGCCGGCAGCCGGTTCTTCGCGGCCAGCGCCCCGGCGATGCCGAGCACCGGCACGATCACGCCGAAGCGGCCGAACCAGATGGCGATGGCCAGCAGGGTGTTGTAGAAGGGCGTGTTGGCGGAGAGGCCCGCGAAGGCGCTGCCGTTGTTGTTGGCGGCCGAGGTCAGCGCGTAGAGGATCTCGGAGAAACCATGCGCGCCGGGGTTGGCGATGCCCGCCTTGCCAGCCGTGGCCAGCACCGCCACGGCAGTGCCCACCAGCACCAGCAGCGGCGTGACCAGGATGGCGATGGAGGCGAGCTTCATCTCGTGCGCCTCGATCTTCTTGCCCAGGTATTCCGGCGTGCGGCCTATCATCAGCCCTGCGATGAAGACGGCCAGGATGGCGAAGACCAGCATGCCGTAGAGCCCGCTGCCCACGCCGCCGAAGACCACCTCGCCCAGCTGCATCAGCACCATGGGCACCATGCCGCCCAGCGGCGTGAAGGAGTCGTGCATGGCATTGACCGCGCCGCAGGAGGCAGCGGTGGTGATGGCCGCGAAGAGGGCGGATGCCCCGATGCCGAACCGCACCTCCTTGCCTTCCATATTGCCGCCGGCCTGCAGCGCGCTGGCGGCCTGGTCTAAGCCCAGCGGCTGCAGCCGCGGATTGCCCGCCTGCTCGGCCGGCACGATGGCGACGACCGCCGCCACGAACAGGATGGTCATGGCCGCCAGCACCGCCCAGCCCTGGCGCCTGTCGCCCACCACCCGCCCGAAGGCGAAGCAGAGCGCCGCCGGGATCAGGAACATGGCCAGCATCTCCAGCAGGTTGCTGACGGCCGTGGGGTTCTCGTAGGGATGGGCCGAGTTGGCGTTGAAGAAACCGCCGCCGTTGGTGCCCAGTATCTTGATCGCCTCCTGCGAGGCGACCGGGCCCATGGCCAGCGTCTGGCTGCCTTCCAGCGTGGCGACGGTATGCGCCGGCTGGAAGTTCTGGATCACGCCCTGTCCGGCCAGCGCGAGGGCCAGCACCAGCGACAGCGGCACCAGCAGCCAGGCGGTGATGCGGACCAGGTCCACCCAGAAGTTGCCGACCTGGCCCGAGGAGCGTGCCGCGAAGCCGCGGAACAGCGCGAAGACCACGGCGATGCCGGTGGCGGCCGAGAAGAAGTTCTGGCCGCTCAGCGCCACCATCTGCGTCAGATGGGCCATGGTGGCTTCGCCGCTGTAGCCCTGCCAGTTGGTGTTGGCCATGAAGCTGATCGCAGTGTTGAAGGCCGAGTCCGGCGACACGGCGGCCATGCCGTCCGGGTTCAGCGGCAGCACGGCCTGCAGGCGCTGCATGCCGTAGACGAAGAACACGCCCAGGGCATTGAAGGCCAGCAAGGCCATGGCGTAGGCCTTCCAGCCGCCGCCGTTTTTTTCGTCCACGCCGGCCAGGCGCAGCAGCGGGGTTTCTGCGCGGCGCATCCACAGCGGATGGTTGCCCTGGCACAGCGCCGCGATCCAGCGGCCCAGGGGCAGGCCGAGCAGCAGCAGGGCCAGCAGGAAGACGATGAGCAGGGTCCAGGCGGAGCTGTCCATCTCAGAACTCCTCGGCGCGCAGCAGCGCATACACCAGGTAGGCCAGCAGCAGCACGACCAGCAGGCCGGCCGCTCCGTAGAGGACTTCCATGTCGATCATGGCCGTTCTCCCTGTGCCGTGCGCTGCGGGCGCAGGCGGTCCACACCCAGCACCAGGGCCGCGGTTGCGGCCCAGAAAAGGGCGATGCCCCCGATAAAAAGCAAGTCCATGACGGCTCCAGCAAACGATGTCTGGAGCCTAGGATTGAGGCCGTAAAAGTGCCGTCAAGAATGCGCGGGCCGGTATAAAGATTCCATAAAGGCCGGCACCCTGCGGGTTCATCCGGACCCGGAAACCGACGAGGTCTTACGCCGCACGGGCTTGCCGGCTGGGCATGATCGGGGCCTGTTCCATCCTTGCCCCATCGCCGCCATGCAAAGTCTTCAAGCCTTGTTCTCGGACCCCACGGCCTGGGCCGCCCTGGCCGCCCTGGTGGTGATGGAGATCGTGCTGGGGATCGACAACCTGATCTTCATCTCCATCCTGTCGAACAAGCTGCCCGAGCAGGACCGCAAGAAGGCGCGGCGCATCGGCATCGGGCTGGCGCTGGGGCTGCGGCTGCTGCTGCTGTCGATGATCGCCTGGCTGGTGGGGCTGACGGCGCCGGTGTTCGATCTGGGGTGGCAGGGGCCTGCCGACGCGGCGGGGGTGCCTAGCTTCGAGACGCAGTTCTCGTGGCGCGACCTGATCCTGATCGCGGGGGGACTGTTCCTGATCTGGAAGGCGACCAAGGAGATCCATCATGCGGTCGATCCTGCGCCTACTGGGGATGTCTTCGAGACGCGGGGGGCTGCTTCCATCGGGTTCTCCGCGGCCATCGTGCAGATCATCCTGCTGGACATGGTGTTCTCTATCGACTCCATCCTCACGGCGGTAGGCATGACCGAGAACCTGGCGGTGATGGTGATCGCTGTGATCGCTGCTGTCACCGTGATGCTGGTGGCTGCTGACCCCTTAGCCAATTTCATCAATCGCAATCCTACGGTTGTGATGCTGGCGCTGGGCTTTCTGTTGATGATCGGGGCTGTGCTCATCGCTGATGGGTTTGGGGTGCATGTGCCCAAGGGGTACATCTATGCGGCGATGGCGTTTTCCACTTTGGTCGAGATGCTCAATATGCTGGCTCGGAGGGGTAAGAAGGGGTGATTTATCGGATGGCTTCCTGCCTTCGGCTTGGTTTTTCTTCTCCTCCGCGAAGGAGAAAAACTTAGCCGAAAAACCCATATTCCCTCTCAGCCACCTCAGCAGACAGCACCCCCGCAGCCACCTCCGCTGCAACCAGCCCCCGATCGCGCAAGAGCCCATCCCCCAGCCCCGCCCCCCCAGGCAACTCCAGCACCAGCCGCTCCCCGGCAGGAATCCCCTGCAAGCCCTTGGCCCGCATCGCAGCGCCGGAAGAAAGCCGGACAACCCCAGGGGCCCCATCACCGCCACCAGAACGGCCCCGAGCAGGCATATCCACACGCTCATACATGGCCAGCACTTCGAAGGCAGACCCATCCCGGGTCCCGACCTCGACCGTTTGGCCCAGGCCCCCCCGGTGCTCCCCGGAGCCGCCACTGTCAGCCCGCAACTCCTTGCGCCAGATCACGATGGGCGCCGAGTGCTCGGACACTTCCACAGGCATCGCCCGCACCCCGCTGGGAAACGCCGTCGCATCCAGCCCATCCTGTCCGGAACGCGCCCCCGCCCCGCCACTGTTGAAGAACACCGTATCGAAGGTGGCGGCCGCAGACCCGGCCACCCGCCCCCGCAGCTGCACGCTCCACAGGCAGGACGACCCCTCCGCAGGCACCCGCCCCGGCAGCGCCTGGTCCAGGCACCCCAGCACCACATCCGGCAGCATCTGCCCGATCACATGCCGCGCGGCCACGGGAGAAGGCCGCTGCGCGTTCAGGATCGAGCCCTCCGGCGCCGTCACCACGAAGGGCAGCAGCGCCCCGTGGTTGTTGGGCACCTCCGGCGAGATCAGGCACTTCAGCCCGAAGACGGTATAGGCCCGGCAGTAGTTCAGCACCACGTTGATGCCCTGCGGCACGGCGCCATCCGTGCCGGCGTAGTCCACCGTGACGAGATCCTCCGAGATCGTCAGCGTGGCCCGCAGCGTGATCGGCCGGTCGTAGCCGTCGATGGTCAGCGCGCTGTGCCAGCTGCCGCGCGGCAGGGCGGCGATGCGCTCGCGCGTGGCCCGCAGCGACTGCGCCAGGATGTAGTCGCCCAGGGCGTCCAGGTCGCGCTGCCCGAACTCGCGCAGCATGGCTTTCAGGCGCCGCGCCCCGGTGTCGTTGCTGGCGATGTACGAGAGCACGTCGCCCTCCACCTGCAGGGGGGTGCGCACGTTCTGCTTGAGCACCGCCAGCAGCGTCTCGTTGATCCGCCCGCGTGAGGCCAGCTGGAGCAGGGGGATCTGCAAACCTTCCTCGTAGATCGAGCGCCCGTCCGGCCCCTGGCCCAGCCCGCCGATGTCGAGCTGGTGGCAGCAGCAGCCCAAGAGGCCCACCACCCGGCCGTCCATCACCACCGGGCTGACGACGGTGATGTCGTGCAGGTGGCCGGCGGTCAGCCAGGGGTCGTTGGTGATGTAGTGGTCGCCTTCCTCCATCGTCGCGGCGGGGAAGCGCGCCAGGAAATGCTTCACCCCCTCGGCCATGGAGTTGACGTGGCCGGGCGTGCCGGTGACCGCCTCGGCGATCAGCCGGCCCTGGGTGTCGAACACGGCGGCGGAGAGGTCGCCGGCATCACGCACGGTGGTGGAGAAGGCGGTGCGCATCAGCGCCTGCGCGGCTTCCTCCACCACCGAGATCAGGCGGGTCCACATCACCTGCAGGCGCAGGCCGGCCAGGGCGTCGTCGGGCAGGGCTTGGTTCATGTCTCGTTTCATGCTTTTGCCGCGGCGCGGCGGGTCATCACGATGTAGCCGTGGCCGTCGATATGGGCGTCGAAGGCGGGCGAGACGACGGTGGTGGTCTCGTCCTCCACGATCAGCGCCGGGCCCTGCAGGGTGTGGCCGGGGCGCAGGTCGGGGCGGCGGTAGAGGGCATGGCTGCGCACCCGGCCTTCGCCGGGGTCGAGCACGTCGCGGTGGCCGCTGGGTTGGGCCGCGCCGATGGGCGCGATGTCGCCGCCGGGCGGCACGGCGGGCATCAGCGTGGCGACCGAGACACGCCAGGTCAGGATCTCGATCGGCAGCTCCACCGCCAGGCCGCCGTAGTGGGCGCGGTAGGCGTTCTCGAAGTTGCGCGCCAGCACGGCGGCATCCTCGGCGCGCAGCAGATGGGCCGGCACCTCGATGGCGATCTCGTAGCCCTGGCCGCGGTAGCGGGCGAAGGCGGTACGGCGTTCGGTGCGCGGGCTGGCGGCATCGCCGTGGCGCACGATGGCATGGGCCTCTTCGGCCATGGCGTGGAGCAGGGCGTTGACGCTGTCCACGTCCAGCGTGTCGAGCTGCTGGCGCAGGCTGCGGGCGATCTCGTAGGCGATGGGCGCACGCAGAAAACCCACGGCCGAGCCGACACCGGCGCTGCGCGGGATCACCACCTCGTCCAGCCCCAGCTTCTCGGCCACCCGGGCCGCATGCAGCGGCGCGCAGCCGCCGAAGGCGACCAGGGTGCGGGATTCCAGCGTCAGGCCCAGCTCCACCGCATGCACCCGGGCGGCGCTGGCCATGGCCTCGTCCACGATCTCGCTGATGCCCAGGGCGCGGGTGGCGGCCGGCGCCTGGCCCAGGCCGGGCAGGGCCAGCAGGGCGGCTTCGCAGGCGGCGGTGTCCAGGCGCATCTTGCCGCCGGCGAAGGCATCGGCGGCGATGCGGCCCAGGGCCAGGTCGGCATCGGTCACCGTGGCTTCGCTGCCGCCGCGGCCGTAGCAGGCGGGGCCGGGCTCGGAGGCCGCGCTGCGCGGGCCCACGGCCAGCCGGCCGGCGCCGTCGATGCGGGCGATGGAGCCGCCGCCCGCGCCGATCTCCACCATCTCCACCACCGGGATGCGCAGCGGCAGGCCGCTGCCCTTGCGGAAGCGATGCACCCGCGCCACCTCGAAGACCTGCGAGCTGAGCGGCTGGCTGTCGTCGATGTAGCAGATCTTGGCGGTGGTGCCGCCCACGTCGAGCGCCAGCATGCGGCCGATGCCGCGCTCGGCGGCCACGCCGGCTGCGAAGAGGGCGCCGCCAGCGGGGCCCGATTCGACCAGGCGCACCGGGAAACGCGCGGCCGTCTGCACCGTGGTCAGGCCGCCGGAGGACAGCATCAGGAACAGCGGGCAGGCGAAGCCCAGCGCCTGCAGCTGCTCGTCGAGCCGGCCCAGGTAGCTGGCCACCACCGGCTGCACATAGGCATTGGCGGCGGTGGTGGAGAAACGTTCGTACTCGCGCATCTCGGGCGAGACCTCGCAGGACAGCGACACGGTGGCTTGCGGCAGCAGCTCGCGCAGCAGTTCGCCCGCGCGTTGCTCATGGGCCGGGTTCACGTAGCTGTGCAGGAAACACACGGCCACGCTCTGCACCCCCTGTTCGGCGAAGAAGGCGGCGGCGCGGCGCACGCCGTCCTCGTCCAGCGCAAGCAGCTCGCTGCCGTCGGCGGCGATGCGTTCGGCCACCGGCAGCCGCAGGGTGCGCGGCACCAGGGGCTGGGGCTTGTCCATGGCGATGTCGTACTGGTCGAAGCGGCTTTCGGTGCCCATCTCCAGCACGTCGCGAAAGCCCTCGGTGGTCAGCAGCGCGGTCTTCGCGCCGCGCCGCTCGATCAGCGCGTTGGTGGCCAGCGTGGTGCCGTGCACCACCAGGCCCACGTCGGCCGGCGCCAGGCCGGCCTGGCGCAGCAGGGTGGCCACGCCTTCGAGCAGGGCGCGCTCGGGTGCGTCGTAGGTGGTCAGCACCTTGGTGGAGAAACGCTCGGTGGGGGTCTCCAGCACCACGTCGGTGAAGGTGCCGCCAATGTCCGCGCCTATGCGCGCCAGGCCTGCGGCCGTCGAATGACTCACGTGTAGATCCAGACTGGGGTGGGGTCAGAGGAAGTCGCCGGCCTGCTTTTCCAGCCGGGCGTAGAAGCGCTTGAGGTGGGTGCCGACATGCACCGGCTCGTAGCGGGCCTCGCCGCCGTCGCGCTCCACCAGTTCGGGCAGGGGCGCCACGACGGTGTCCGCATCGGGGTTGAGGAAGAAGGGGATGGAGAAACGCTCCACGCCCGCCTTGTTGCGCACCCGGTGGTAGTTGGACAGGAAACGCCCGTTGGACCACCACATCATCATGTCGCCGATGTTGATGGTGTAGGCCCCGGGCACCGGCGGCGCGGCGATCCAGCTGCCGTCCAGGCGCTTGACCTCCAGGCCGCCCACATCGTCCTGCGCCAGGATGGTCAGCGGGCCTTCGTCGGTGTGCGAGACGGTGTTGGACACCTCCACGTCCGAGCCCTCGGGAATCGGGATGTAGTGCAGCAGGCTGAGCTGGCAGATCGGCAGGTCGAAGTAGCCGTCGAAGCGGTCCTCGGGCAGGCCCAGGCCGATGGCGAAGGCGCGCAGCAGGTCGCGCGACAGGGCCAGCATGGCGTCGTAGTGGGCCTCGCAGGCGGCGCGGAATTCGGGCATGTCCTCGGGCCAGCGGTTGGGGCGGTGGAACACCGGGTCCGGGTCGGGCCGGTCGGAGAAGTCGGCCTGGATGCGGTACTGCTCGAAGAGGCGGCTGTCGCGGTCGAGCGCGCCGCCGCGGTAGGGCATGGGGATCCAGCCGCGGTACCACTTCAGCGTGGCGGCGGCCTTCTGGCGTTCGTCCTCGGGCAGGTGGTAGAAGCGGGCGCTCTGCGCGAAGGCGTCCGAGAGGATGCGCTCCGGCACCTCGTGGCCCTTCAGGTAGAAGAAGCCGATGTCGGTGCAGGCCCGGGCGATGGCCTCGGCCACCGCCTTCTTGCCGGCTTCGCCGCCATGGCGGAAGGGCGTGAAATCGATGATGGGGATCTCGGCGAGATCGACCGTCCTGGCGACGATGCGGTCTTCTACTCCGGCGCTGCTGCGGCTCATGGTGAGCATTCCTTTCGCTGTGCTTTTCGTCTGTGCTGTGAGGGGTCCGGACCTGGCGGCTCGGACGCATCAGGCCGCAACCGTAGCGAAAACAGGCGCGCGGCGGGGTGCTCTTTGCGTCAGGGCGGATTGCGGAAACAGCTACGAAGCCCGGGGCCGTCCGGCGGCAAGATGGCGGCCATGCAATCACCGAGTCAACCGGGCTCCGGCGCACGGCCGGGCCGCCGCACCGCCCTGGCGGCGCTGGGCGCCGCGCCCCTGCTGGGGCTGGGCCTGCTGTCGCGCCAGGTGCTGGCGCCGGTGGCGCACAACCCCCAGGGAAAGGGCCTCATGAAGTTCGACCACCAGCTCGGTTGGGTCAAGGGCATCCAGTTCGGCGGCTACCTCGCCGCGCTGGACCGTGGCTATCTGGAAGAGGAGGGGCTGGACGTGAATTTCGTCGCCGGCGGCCCCGGCACCGACTACCGCACCCTGGTCTCCAGCGGCCGCGCCATGGTCAGCGAAAGCAATGTGGCCGGCATGATCGACGGCTACCAGCGCGGCCAGCCCCTGGTGGCCTTCGCGGCGGTGATGCAGCGCGACCCGGGCGCCATCATGAGCCCGGCCAGAACGCCGATCCGCTCGGTGCACGACATGGTCGGCAAGACGCTGGGCGTGCCCAACAGCGTCAGGGCCCAGCTGCTGCCGCTGATCCGCCATGCCGGCATAGACCCCGACAGCATCCGCCTGGTGCCGGTGGGCAGCGACCCGTCCCTGCTGGCCTCGGGCCAGGTGGACGGCTACTACAGCTGGTCCACCACGGCGGTGCCGGCCCTGCGCAAGATCGGCTTCGATCCCTTCTGGCTGCCCATCTCCGACCTGGGCGTGCCCGGCTACGGCCAGGTGCTGATCGCCCGGCGCGACACCCTGGCCCACGACCGCGACATGCTGGTGCGCTACACCCGGGCGCTGATCCGCGGCTGGGACTGGGTGGCGCATAACCCCCAGGAGGCCGCCGAGATGGTGGTGCGCAAGTACGCGCCGCCGGGCACCGACCTGTCGGAGCAGATCATCCAGGCCGAGATGATGCGGGAGTTCATCACCTCGGGCGATGCGAAGACGCACGGCCTGCTGTGGATAGACCCCGGGGTCTTCGAGCGCGCCGTGGCCATGGGCCGCGAATCCGGCAGCGTGCCGGCCGATGCACGCATCGACATGTCGCGCATGGTCACGCAGGACGTGGTGCGCGCCGCGCAGGCCAGCCTGGCCAAGCCCGCCGCGTAGCGATTCACGCACCGGCCCCCGACCGAAACAGCACCCCGGGCGAGCGCCGCCTTGGGTAGCGTCGGGGTGTTCCATCTTCCATGCCCACGTTCCAGGAAACCCGCGCCATGTCCGGCCTGTCCATCCAACATGTCTCCAAGTCCTTCGCGCTGGACGGCCGCGCCGTGCCCGCGCTCAGCGACGTCAGCCTGGCGCTGGAGGCCGGCCAGTTCGGCGCGCTGATCGGGCCCTCGGGCTGCGGCAAATCCACGCTGCTGCGCATGGTGGCCGATGTGTTCTCGCCGACCGCCGGCCAGATCCTGGTGGACGGCGCCGCGCCCCGCCAGGCGCGGCTGGCGCACCAGATCGGCTTCGTCTTCCAGGAGGCCACCCTGCTGCCCTGGCGCAGCGTGCTCGACAACGTGCGGCTGCCGCTGGAGATGCTGGGCAAGAAGGGCGGCCAGGCCACCCGGTCCGCCGAGGCCCTGGTCGAACTGGTCGGCCTGGCGGGCTACGAGCAGGCCCGGCCCTCGCAGCTCTCGGGCGGCATGCAGCAGCGCTGCGCCATCGCGCGTGCGCTGGTGGCCTCGCCCAAGATCCTGCTGCTGGACGAGCCTTTCGGCGCGCTCGACGAGGTGATGCGCTACCGCATGAACTTCGAGCTGCTGCGCATCCGCGCCGAGACCCGCACCACCGCCCTGATGGTGACCCATTCGATCGAGGAGGCGGTGCTGATGGCCGACCGCATCTTCGTCTTCGCCGCCAAACCGGGCCGCATCGTGGAGACGGTGGAGGTGGACCTGCCGCGCCCGCGCCGCCTGGCCACCATGGACGACCCGCGTTTCAACCGCACGGTGGACCGGGTGCGCCGCGCGCTCTTCGGGCAACTGCCCGACGCGCTGGACCACCAGGCCGCACCCGAGGCCCTGCATGGCTGATCGCACTTCCGTCGGCCGCGCCGCCCTGCACCTGCTGCTGCCCGTGGCGGTGGTGGCCGTGCTGGCTATGTTGGCCGAATGGTGGGTGGCCGGCGGCTCGGCACCGATGACATTGCCCCGCCCCTCGGCCGTGCTGCTGCTGCTGTGGCAGGACCACGGCGAGCTGCTGCACCAGCTGGGCGTGACGGTGCTGACGGCGGCCTACGGCTTTTTGCTGGCGCTGCTGCTGGCGCTGGCCATCGCCTTCTGCGTTTATGCGGCGCCGCGCATCGAGGGCTCGGTGCTGACGGTGGGCGCGGTGCTCAGCAGCATTCCGCTGATCGCCATCGCGCCCATCCTCAGCGTGTGGCTGGGCCTGGGCATCGGCACCCGGGTGCTGATCACGGTGGTGATCTGCGTGTTCCCCATGCTGGTCTCGGTGGTGCAGGGCCTGCGCGAATCGCGCCCCGCCGAGCAGGAACTCTTCACCGTGATGGCCGCCACGCCCTGGCAGCGGTTCCGGCTGCTGGCCCTGCCCAGCGCCATGCCGCTGCTGTTCGTGGGCATGAAGATCTCGGCGCCGCTGGCGGTGCTGGGCGCGCTCATCGGCGAATGGAACGGCGCCGAGACGGGCCTGGGCGTGCTGATGCTCAACGCCATGTTCGGCCTGCAGGTGCAGCGGCTCTGGGCCACGGTGCTGGTGGCCTGCGCGGTGTCCTCGCTGGCCTATGCCTATCTCTGCCTGCTGGAGCGGGTGGCCGGCTACGACCGCTCCGGCGGCGCGCATTCGGGATGACCGCATGAACCCGTCTTCTTCCATCGTCCGCGGCCTGCCGCTGGGCGGCGCCGCCGCCCTCACGCTGCGCCGGCTGCTGGGTTATGTCGCCGTGATCGCCTGCGTGGCCCTGCTGTGGCAGCTGGCCATCTGGGGCTTCGGCCTGCCGCCCTATCTGCTGCCCAGCCCGGGCGCGGCGGCGCAGGCTTTCCTGGCCCATCATTCGGAGATCGGCGGCGCCACGCTGCTGACCGTGCAGGCCACCGTCATCGGCATGGTGGCCGCCACCGTGGTGGCGCTGCTGCTGGCTTTGCTCTTCATGGCCTCGCGCTGGCTGGACGCCGCCCTGCATCCGCTGATCGTGCTGGTGCGCACCGTGCCCATGATCGCCATCGCGCCGGTGCTGGTGCTGGTCTTCGGCCGCGACCGCTGGGCCGGCGCCGGCATGGTGGCGCTGCTGTCCTTCTTCCAGATCATGCTGGCCGCGCGCAAGGGCCTGGAGGCGCCCAGCCGGAACATGCTGGAGCTGATGCACTGCAACGGCGCGGGCTTCTGGCAGACGCTGTTCAAGCTGCGCATTCCCTGCGCGCTGACGCATCTCTTCACCGGCCTGCGCATCGCCTCGGCCTCGGCCATCCTGTGCGCCATGTTCGCCGAATGGCTGTCGGGCGCGCCGGGCCTGGGCAGCCTGATCCTGGACGCCAACTCGCGGCAGGACTTCGCCCTGATGTGGGCGGCGGTGGGCGTGGGCACCACCGTGTCCTATCTCTTCTTCACCTTCACCATCGCGCTGGAACGCGCGGTGCACGACTGGAGCCGCTGAGGCGGCCGTACTGCTCATGGATGCTCTGCGAGGCAAGGTGGTGTTCGCCACCGGCGCGACCAAGGGACTGGGGGCCGAGCTCGCCCTGGCCCTGGCGCGGGAGGGCGCGCACATCGCCATCGTCGGCCGCGACGCGCAAGCCGGCGAGGCGGTGGCGTCGGCGGTGCGTGCGGTGGGCAGCTCGGCCCTGGTGCTGGCCGCCGACGTGGCCGACGCCGCCGCGCTGCAGGCCGCCAGCGAGCGCGCCCTGGCCGAGTTCGGCCGCATCGACCGGCTGCTCTGCACCGCCGGTGTGGGCAGCCCGCGCCAGCCGGTGTGGGAGAGCACGGCGGACGACTACCGCGCCTGCTTCGACATCAACCTGCTCGGCGTGCTGAACGCCCTGCGCGCGGTGATGCCCACACTCATCGCCCAGCGCGAAGGCCGGGTGGTGGTGATCGGCGGCACCTACGGCCACAAGGGCGTGGCGCAGTCGGCGCTATACGCCGCCTCGAAATGGGCGGTGCGCGGGCTGGTGAAGTCGGCCGCGCTGGATGCCGGGCCCTTCAACGTCACCTGCAACGTGGTGGCGCCGGGCGGCATCGCCGGGCCGCGCTTGAAGCGCCTGTTCGAGGCCTCGGCCGAACGCGAGGGCCTGCCCTACGAGGAGGTGCTGGGCCGCTTCACCGCCAAGGCCGCACTCGGCCGCCTGGTCACCGGCGACGACGTGGCAGCCGCCGTCATCCATCTGTTCTCCGAGGGCGGGCGCCTCATCACCGGGCAGGACCTGGTGGTGGATGCCGGCACGCTGGTCTAACCCCTGCAATGACCTTGCAACGACACCCATGAAAACGCCAGACAGCTTCAAGCGCGACACCCAGATCGTCCATATGGGCAGCGACCCGGATGCCTACAACGGCATCGTCAACCCGCCGGTCTATCACGCCTCCACCTTCATCTTCAAGTCGGTGGAGCATCTGCTGGAGACCCGCCGCGACCGCGCCAGCGGTGCCTTCGAGCAGTTCACCTACGGCCGCGAAGGCACGCCCACCACCCGTGCGCTGGAAGACGCGGTGACGCAGCTCGAAGGGGGCTTCCGCGCGGTGGTCACCTCCTGCGGGCTGGGGGCGATCTGCGCATCGCTCACCGCGTTTTTGTCGGCCGGTGACCACCTGCTGATCCTCGACAGCCTCTACGGCCCGGTGCGCCAGTTCTGCGACGAGTTCCTGAGCAAGTTCGGCGTGCAGGTCACCTACTACGACCCGCTGGTCGGCGCCGGCATCGCCGAGCTGGTGCAGCCCAACACCAAGGTGATCTACCTCGAATCGCCCTGCTCGCTGACCTTCGAGATGATGGATGTGCCGGCCATCGCCGCCGTGGCCCGGGCGCGCGGCATCGTCACCATCATGGACAACACCTGGGCCTCGCCGCTGTGCTTCCAGCCCTTGAAGCACGGTGTCGATATCTCGATCCATGCGGCCACCAAGTACATCTCCGGCCATTCCGACCTGATGCTGGGCATCGCGGTCTGCAACGAGGAGACCTTCATCCCGGTGAAGAAGACCGCCTCCGGCTCCGGCTACTGCGGCGGCCCGGACGATGTCTACATGGCCCTGCGCGGCCTGCGCACCCTGGGCCTGCGCATCCCGCGCCACCAGGAGACGGCGACCACGGTGGCCCGCTGGCTGCAGGGCCGGCCCGAGGTGGCGCGGGTGATGTACCCGGCGCTGCCGGACGACCCCGGCCACGCCCTCTGGAAGCGCGACTTCACCGGCGCCAGCGGCCTGTTCGGCGCGGTGCTGAAGCCCTGCAGCGAAAAGCAGTTCGCCGCCATGCTCGACCACCTGGAGCTGTTCCGCATGGGCTACTCCTGGGGCGGCTACGAGAGCCTGGTGGTGCCCACCTATCCGGCCACGCTGCGCAGCGCCCGCCCCTGGACCGACACCGGCCCGGCCCTGCGCCTGCATGCCGGCCTGGAAGACCCCGACGACCTGATCCGCGACCTGGAACGCGGTTTCGCGCGCCTGGCCGCGGCGGCCTGAGGCTCTGTCCATGACCCAGGACGTATCGCAATTGCGCCATCCCTTCCTGGATGGCCGGCCCAAACGCATGCTGATCGGCGCCGACTGGGTGCCGGCCGCCTCCGGCAGGACCTTCGAGAGCCGCAACCCTTCCACCGGCGAGCTGCTGGCCGTGCTGCCCGAGGGCGACCGCGAGGACGTGGACCGCGCGGTGGCCGCCGCGCGCGCCGCCTTCGAAGGCCCCTGGAGCCGCTTCAAGCCCGACGAACGCCAGGCCCTGATGCTGAAGTTCGCCGACCTGGTCGATGCCCATTTCGACGAACTGGCCTGGCTGGATTCGCTGGACATGGGTGCGCCCATCCGCCACACCCGCGGCAGCCGCCGCCACCTGGTCGGGCTGCTGCGTTTCTTCGCCGGCCAGGCCACGGCGCTCTATGGGCAGACGGCGCAGACCTCGGTCAACGGCTCGATGTTCGCCGCCACGCTGAAGGAACCGGTGGGCGTGGTCGGGTCCATCATCCCGTGGAACGGGCCGCTGTGGGCCTGCATCTTCAAGACCGCGCCGGTGCTGGCCACCGGCTGCACCCTGGTGCTGAAACCCGCGGAGGACGCGCCGCTGACGCCGCTGCGTTTCGCCGAACTGGCGCTGGAAGCCGGCGTGCCGCCCGGCGTCATCAACGTGGTCACCGGCTTCGGCCGCGGTGCCGGCGCGGCGCTGGCCGCGCATCCGGGCGTGGACAAGGTGTCCTTCACCGGCTCGGTCGGCACCGGCCAGGAGATCGTGCGGACCTCGGCCGGCAACCTGAAGCGCCTGTCGCTGGAGCTGGGCGGCAAGTCGCCCCACATCCTGTTCGACGATGCGGATGTGTCCCGCGCCGCGCCGGCCGCCGCCATCGGCGTGTTCGCCAACGCCGGCCAGATCTGCAGCGCCGGCACCCGGGTCTTCGTGCAGCGCGGCATCTACGACGAAGTGGTCGAGGCCATGGCCCGTGTCGGCGCCGGCCTGAAGGTGGGTGCCGGCACCGACCTGGCCAGCGACATCGGCCCGCTGATCTCCGCGCGGCAGATGGAGCGGGTGCTGGGCTATGTGGACAGCGCGAAGGAGGAGGGCGCCCGCCTGGTCGAGGGCGGCCACCGCCTGGACGACCCCGCCGGCTTCTTCGTGCGCCCCACCGTCTTCGCCGACGTGGCCGACCCGATGCGCATCGCCCGCGAGGAGATCTTCGGTCCCGTCGCCTCCGTCATGCCCTTCGACACCCTGGACGAGGTGGTGCGGCGCGCCAACGATTCCCCCTTCGGCCTGGGCGCCGGCGTGTGGACCCGCGACGTCGGCCGGGCGCACGCCATCGCCAGGCGGCTGCAGGCCGGCTCGGTCTGGGTCAACTGCTACAACCAGATGGACCCCTCCATGCCCTTCGGCGGCTACAAGACCAGCGGCTACGGCCGGGAATCAGGGGTGCAGCAACTCGACGAATACCTCAACGTGAAGGGCCTGTGGATCCAGCACGATTGAGGAAACCTGCGCACCGGGGGGTGTGATTCGGGGCCCTGCGGCAGCGCGGGGCCCCGTTTTTTTTCAGGCCTTCAGGAACTCGCGGCGCAGGATCTCGTTGACCCGTGTCTGCCAGCCTTCGCCGCTGGCGCGGGCGGCGGCGATCACCTCGGGATCCAGCCGTATCGACACCAGCTTCTTGGTGTTGGGCGAGACGCTGCCCACCGGCCGGCCGCGCGGTCGTTTGAGGGCCACGAGCTGTTCGAAGACGGCGGCGGGCAGAACTTCCCGTGCCGGACGCGCCCTTTTGAAGAAGTCCTCGCCCAGCTCTTCGGTGTCGGGGTCGGCGGCGATGCCCGCGTTGATCTGCCGATCTTCCTCGTCCGTCGGCAGCACGATGGTCCTGCCGCTCCTAGTCTTGAGTTTCTGCATAGAACCGAACCTCCTTCTTGCTGGCCTTGCGCAGGCTGATGATTCGCACGCAGGTCTCGCGCAAGGTGACGACCATGACGTGTACCCGCTCGCCGATCAGGCCCAGCGCCATCAGGCGGGCTTCACCGTTGCGATGTACGACTTCGACGACGGCGGTCTCCCAGTCGAAGTCCTCCGCGGCGGTGAACCAGATCCCGTGCTTGGCAACGTTGGCTGCCAGCTTGGCCGGATCGCAGGTGTAGCGCATGAATTTAATGTAGCTGCGGATAAATGGCAAGTCGGGCACCCTCGGAACGGGTGCCGCGAACATGGGGCAGAACTCTAAGGCTGTTGTTTTGCCCGCCACGACCGCCCATCGGGCGTTGCCGTTTTGTGCGCCGCGCGTTCCGCTTATGGCACCGCGCGGGGCGAAAACCGGGCTTTTCGCCCTCGTCGCAGCCCGATGAAGCCTTGTAGGCGGTGTCCGACGGCATGTAGCCGTCAACGCAACGAGCGCGGACGAAAAAAGCAATTCTGGGCAACGCCCCCTCTCGATAAATTGCGCTGGCAAGTTCTCCACAAACCCACGCCGGGCTCCGCAAGGACCCCACACCACCTCAACGTTTTCAGCAGCACAGAAAGCGCAATGTGAAAACTGAACTCCTCGTCACCTGCCTGGTCGCCTCCGCGGCGCTTCCGGGTTTCGTCCAGGCGCAGACCGCCGCCAAGACCACCGACATCGGCAGCGTGAACGCCACTGGCGTCGCCGACGGCCCCGCACGTTCGCCCGACGACGGCCCGTCCGCCACCGGCGTGACCGGCAAGGAGCTGGGCGGCGGCCTGATGATCGACGAGAGCGGCGCCAAGTCCAAGAGCTCGGTGACCAGCGACTTCATCCAGAAGCAGCAGGGCTCGGCCGACGTGTTCCAGATCCTGAAGTACGCACCCGGCGCCACCGCGGCCGCGGGCGATGCCTGGGGCATCAACCAGGGCGTGATCTCGGTGCGCGGCCTCGAAGGCGGCCAGCTGGGCTTTCACTTCGAAGGCATGCCGATGAGCGTGTCCTCCAACTGGTCGGCCTTCCCGGGCCAGTGGATCGACACCGAGAACACCGACATCGTCTCGCTCACCCAGGGCTCGGCCGACCTGAGCAGCCCGGATGTCAACGCCAGCGGCGGCGTGGTCGACATCTACCTGCACAACCCCTCGAAGGAACGCGGCGGCCTGATCAGCGTGTCCGGCGGCTCCAACAATGCCAAGCGGGTCTTCGTGCGCGGCGAGACCGGCGAGATCGGCCAGACCGGCCTGCGTGCCTTCGCCTCCTTCTCGCACATCGACGCCGACCACTTCCGCGGCCCCGGCAGCGACACCCGCGACCACTTCGCCCTCGGCGCGGTGCAGGAGTGGGGCGGCGGCAGCCGCACCAAGCTGGCCCTGACCTATACCAAGATCGACCGCGACACCTACAAGAACCCGACGCTCGCGCAGTGGAACGCGGGCGGCGTCAAGGGCGCGGCCACCAACTACTCCAGCACCTATACCGCCGGCGACACCAGCTACTACAAGCTGCTGTCCAACCCCTGGGAGAACCTGCTGGTCTCGCTGCCGACCGACATCAAGGTCAACGACAAGCTGGCCCTCAACTTCACGCCCTACCTGTTCTACGGCTACGGCGCATCGGGCTCGGCCAGCGTGCTCAACGAGAACTCGGTGGGCTACGGCAACACCGTCAACGCGGTGGACCTGAACAACAACGGCACCACCACCGACCGCAACGTCATCTTCTACAACCCGATTCCCGAGCGCAACACCCGCGTCGGCGGCACCTTGAAGGGCACCTACCAGCTCGACAACCACACCCTCACCGCGGGGGTCTGGTACCAGTATTCGGTGGACAAGCTCTATCGCCCCTACAGCACCGTCAACGCCGACGGCACCCCGGCCGACGCCAGCGGCGAGACCAACCTGATCCGCACCACCAGCGGTGCCGTGGTCAACCAGTGGTACCAGCACACCAAGGACAAGTTCGGCTCGATCTTCATCGGCGACACCATCAACCTGATGGGCGACAAGCTGGCCTTCGACATCGGCGGCAAGCAGATGTTCCTGAAGCGCGAGGGCTACAACGAAGTGCCCAGCCCCATCACCTACAACGAGGCCAAACACAACCCCTTCCTGCCGTCCCTGGCCGCGCGCTACAAGTTCGACGACCGCAACAGCGTCTTCGCCAGCCTGAGCAAGGGCTACCGCATCCTGCCCGAGGGTTCGCTCTACCCGCGCTACAGCGCCAGCACCGGCGCCCTGACCACCGCGGCCAACCCGAACCAGCCTTCGGAAACCTCCACCACCGTCGAAGCCGGCTACCGCTACCAGGACGAGCTGGTGAGCCTGTCGAGCACCCTGTTCCACTACCAGTTCAAGAACCGCCAGATCTCGGCCGCGGTGTGCGATCCGGGCTGCGTCACCACCCCGATCGACGGCGGCAAGCAGTCGGGCACCGGCGTGGACTTCGAAGCCGGCCTGCGCCCCATCAACCACTTCCGCCCCTACGCCTCGCTGGAGCTGCTGCACACCCGCATCGACAGCGACATCGCGGTGGCCGGCGACTACCTGCCCACCACCGGCAAGAACGCGGTGCGCGCACCCAAGGTGCAGGCCGCCGTGGCGGTGGACTACGACGTGGGCCGCTGGTTCGCCAACGTGGGCATCAAGTACGTCGGCGAGCAGTACTCGACCTTCATGAACGACGAGAAGATCCCCTCATACGTCACCGGCGACGTGGCCGTCGGCTACCGCTTCGCGTCCTTCAACGGCATCAGGAAGCCCGAGCTGCGCCTGAACATCATGAACGTGGGCAACGTGAAGTACCTCTCGGGTGTCTACAGCGCCACCACCAACGCCAAGGCGACCACCGGCACCAACGGTTCGACCATCGCCGCCAGCGCGCCCAGCTACCTCATCGCCAACCCGCTCGCCGTCATGTTGACGTTCTCCGCCGCCTTCTGAACCCCGCTTCCCCATGATCAGCCAAGACACCCTCCATGCGATCTCGATCAACACGCTGTACGCGAGCGTGGTGCTGCTGACGCTCGTCATCATCGAGCGCTTCGTCTACTACCTCTACCTGCTGCGCAGCCGGGGCCGTATCGCGAATTCGATCGAGAAGGCGATGAAGCTCAACGCCGCCGAGCCCACGCCGGTGCTGCCGGCCGGCAAGGATCTGCTGACCACCTGCATGCAGGAGTACGTGGATGCCCAGCGCGGCGGCAGCATCGCCCGCAGCCGCATCGAGGACCTGTCTTCGGCCCTTTTCCTGCGGGTGGACGGCGCGGTCAACCGCGGCCTGTGGATCCTCGACACCATCGTCACGGCGGCCCCGCTGCTGGGGCTGCTGGGCACGATCCTGGGGATCATGGACACCTTCCATGCGCTGTCGGCCGGCGGGGTGTCGGACCCCTCGGCCGTCAGCCGGGGCATCGGCTCGGCGCTGTTCGCCACCGCCATCGGCATCGGCACCGCGCTCTACGGCCTGATCGGCCACAACGTGCTGCACCGCCTGGGCGAATGCATCACCGAGGACTTCAAGAGCTTCCTGCTCGAGACGACCAAGTGAGCAGGGCCCGGCGATGAGATCCTTTCCCCAACGCAAGCAGCGCAAGGCCCGCATCGAGATCATTCCGATGATCGACGTGATGATGTTCCTGCTGGTCTTCTTCGTACTCATCAGCACCAACGTGCTGCCGGCGCTGGGCCTGAACGTGGCCCTGCCGGGCTCGGCCCAGCCCGACCCGATCAAGGACGAGCCGCTGCGCATCACCCTCACCGTGGACCAGGGCGGCGCCGTCTATGTCGACGGCCAGGCCACGCCCATGGACCAGGTGGCGACGAAGCTCAAGGCCCTGGCCGGCAGCCGCCAGGCCAAGGTGATCATCGCGGGCGACGGCAGTTCGAAGCTGCAGAACCTGGTCGACGTGCTCGACCAGCTCAAGTCCGCCGGCATGCCGGCCGCGTCCATCGTGACCAAGCGCGCCCCCTGAGTGCCTGCCGTGAACAGAAGAGACCCCTACGAGCGGATTTCGGCCGGCATCGCCGTGGCCGGCACCGCGGCGGCCCTGCTGGCCGCGGCGTTGATGCCGCATGCCAGCATCGCGCCCGCGCCGCCACCGCCCCAAGACCCGCCGGTGATCACCCTGCAGGCTGCGGACGAGCCGCCGCCGCCCGCACCCAAGCCGCCGCCGCCGCCCCCTCCGCCACCGCCGCCCAAGGCACCGCCGCCACCGCCGCGCCCGCCGGCACCGGCGCCCGCGCCCGTGCCTTCGCCATCCCCGGCGCCCGCACCGGTGCCGCCACCGCCGCCCACACCACCGGCCCCGACGCCACCCGCGCCGGTGCCGCCCGCACCCACGCCGCCGGCACCCGCCGCGCCGGCGGCACCCTCGGCCGCCGCCATCGTGGCGCAGGAGAACGGCTACCTCGGACGCCTCAAGGGCTACATCCGCGGCATCACCGAATACCCGACCTCGGGCGACGCCCGGCGTATGCGGCCCGAAGGCTCCAGCGTGGTCCGCTTCGTGCTCACCCGCGACGGCTCGCTGAAGACGGCCGAGCTGGAGAAGACCTCCGGCTCGCCCATCCTCGACAAGCAGGCGCTGGTGATCGTGCGCGGCGGCAAGTACCCGGCCTTCCCGGCGGATTCCTGGCCGGGCAATCCGGAGCACGAGTTCACCGTCACCGTGGCGTTCTCCGCGCCATGACCGCCATGCCGGACTTCGACACCCAATCGCCCGCCGCCGTGCGGGCCGCCATCCGCAGCGGCGCCTGGCGGGGCTATACCAATGCGCTGGCGCGCGGCCATGTGCAGGGCAACCTGATGATCGTGCCGGCGGCCTATGCCGACGACTTCGCCGAGTACTGCCGGCTCAACCCGCAGGCCCTGCCGCTGATCGGCCGGGGCGAGCCGGGCTCGCCGCGCATCCGCGCCATCGCGGCCGACCTGGACCTGCGCACCGACGTGGGCGGCTACATGGTGTTCCGCGACGGCGAGCTGGTGGATACACCGCGCGACATCGCCGGCGAATGGCGCGAGGACCTGGTCGCCTTCGTGCTCGGCTGTTCCTTCTCCTTCGAGGCGGTGCTGCAGGCCCATGGCGTGCGGCTGCGCCATCTGGACGAGGGCAATGTCTCGGCCATGTACGTCACTGCGGTGCAGACGAAACCGGCCGGCCCCTTCGGCGGCCCGCTGGTGGTGTCCATGCGCGCGCTGCGCGCGGCCGATGCGATCCGCGCCATCACCGTCTCGCAGCACTTCCCGCAGTTCCACGGCCAGCCGATTCACCTGGGCGCGCCCGGCCTGATCGGCATCGAGGACCTGTCGCAAAGCTACGGCGGCCACGGCCTGACGCAGCTGCACGAGGACGAACTGCCGGTCTTCTGGGCCTGCGGCGCCACCGCGCAGATGGCCGCCCTGCAGGCCCGCCTGCCGCTCTGCATCACCCACCACAAGGCGCACATGGTGGTCACCGACCTGCCGGTGGATGACCGCCTGCCCGCCTGATCCTTCCACCGAACACGGACAAAGCCCAAGCACCATGAACCCTTCCATCGAAGACCTCCACGCCCAGTACCGCCAGAACGGCTATGTGCTGCTGCCCGACGCACTCAGCGCCGAGGAGCTGCGCCAACTGCAGGCCACCACCGACCGCATCGCCGAACAGGGCCGCAGCCAGACCGAGGACAACGCCATGTTCGACTTCGAGGCCGGCCACAACGCCCAGACGCCCCTGGTCCAGCGCATCAAGAAGCCGCACAACATCGACCCGCTCTACTTCCAGCTGGCCCGCACCCCGGCCATCTTCGAGCTGGTGCAGCGCATCTGCGGCGAGAACGTGCGGCTCAACCACAGCAAGATCAACATGAAGGCCGCCCGCGCCGGCTCGCCGCTGGAGTGGCACCAGGACTGGGCCTTCGCGCCGCACACCAATATGTCGACCTGCGTGGCCTCGGTGATGATCGACGACGTGTCGCTGGAGAACGGCGCCATGCAGGTGCTGCCCGGCAGCCAGGACGGCCCGCTCTACGAACACCACGACCCGGAGCAGGGCTTCATCGGCGCGGTGGACATCGCGGCGCAGAAGGTCGATCTGTCCAACACAGCCTCGCTGGTCGGCACAGCCGGCACCGTGTCCATCCACCATCCCATGCTGATGCACGGCTCCGGCGCCAACCGCTCGGGCCGCCAGCGCCGCATCCTGTTCCTGGAGTACGCCGCCTCCGACGCCTATCCGCTCTTCTACGACGTGGACTGGGGCGAGTACGACTCGCGCCTGCTGAGCGGCCCGCCGACCAGCGAGGTGCGCTGCGAGCCCAACCGCATCAAGCTGCCTTTCCCCTCGCGCTCGGGCTTCTCGATCTACAAGGCCCAGGCCAACGCCCGCGCCCGTTATTTCGACACCGACAAGGCGACCGCATGAACGCCCCCGCCAGCGAACCCCTGCGCCCCGTGGCCCTGGTCACCGGCGCCAGCAGCGGCACCGGCCGCGACATCGCCATCGCCCTGGCCGAGGACGGCTGCAACGTCGGCCTGCTGGGCCGCCGCACGGCGGCCCTGGAGGCCACCGCCGAACGCATACGCGCCCTGGGCCGCGAGGCCTGCGTGCTGACGGCCGACGTGTGCGACGAGAACTCTGTGAGCGCCGTGCTGGAGCAGTTCCTCGTCTGGTCCGGCGGCGCGGTGCATGTGCTGGTCAATGCCGCCGGCATCCCCGGTCCGCTCGGCGACAACGTCGGCCAGCTGCAGCTGACCGACTTCGACGCGGTGATGGCCACCAACCTGCGCGGCCCCTTCCTCACCATGTCGCGCCTGCTGCCGGTGATGTGCGGCCAGGGCTATGGCCGGGTGGTCAACATCGGCGGCACCCACGGCATGCGCGGCCGCGCCGGCCGGGCCAGCTACGCCACCTCCAAGTGGGCCTTGCGCGGCCTCACCCGCAGCGCCGCGCTGGAGGTGGGCGCGCACGGCGTCACCGCCAACGTGGTGGCGCCCGGCGCCATCGCGGTGGAGCGCATGCGCCAGCGCTGGGCCGACCAGGCGGTGGAGGAGGGCGTGAGCGAATCCGTGGTGCTGGAGCGTTATGTGCAGGCCATGGGCATGGCCCTGCAGCGGCCCAACGAGACGGCCGACGTGGTCGCCACCGTGCGTTTCCTGGTGGGCGAGGGCGGCCGCAACATCACCGGCCAGGAGATCGTGGTGGACGGCGGCGTGATCGTCTGATGCGCCTGACCTGTGTTTGAAGACTTATCGATAGGCCCGCGATGATCAGCGCCGAACAGAACGATTTCATGACCCGCGTGGGCGCCGGAACGCCCGCCGGCCAGCTGCTGCGCCGCTACTGGCAGCCGGTGGCCATCTCCGAGGAACTGCAGGGCCCGCGGCCGGTGCGGCCGGTGCAGCTCATGGGCCAGCACTTCGTGCTGTTCCGCGACGAGGCCGGCAAGCTCGGCCTGCTCGACCGCGACTGCCCGCACCGCGGCGCCGACCTGGCCTTCGGCCGGCTGGAGAACGGCGGCATCCGCTGCGCCTTCCACGGCTGGCTGTTCGATGCCGAAGGCAAGTGCCTGGAGACCCCCGCCGAGCCGCCCGGCAGCAAGCTGTGCAGCCGCATCCGCCAGGGTGCCTATCCGGTGGTGGAGAAGAGCGGCGTGATATTCGCCTACATCGGCGAGGGCGAGCCGCCGGCCTTTCCGGAGTTCGACTGCTTCGTCGCGCCGGGAACGCACACCTTCGCCTTCAAGGGCCTGTTCGAATGCAACTGGCTGCAGGCGCTGGAGGTGGGCATCGATCCGGCCCATGCCTCCTACCTGCACCGCTTCTTCGAGGACGAGGACACCTCCGAGAGCTACGGCAAGCAGTTCCGCGGCGCCTCGGCCGATTCCGACCTGCCGATCACCAAGGTGCTGCGCGAATTCGACCTGCCCGAGATCCAGGTGGCCGGCACCGACTACGGCATGCGCCTGACCACGCTGCGCAAGGTCAGCGACGAACAAACCCATGTGCGGGTGACCAACGTGGTCTTCCCCCAGGCCTTCGTCATCCCCATGAGTTCGGAGATGACGATCTCGCAATGGCATGTGCCGGTGGACGACACCCATTGCTACTGGTACGCCATCTTCACCAGCTTCACCGGACCGGTGGACAAGCAGCAGATGCGCGAGCAGCGCCTGCAGCTCTACGAACTGCCCGACTACACCTCGCGCCGCAACAAGCGCAACGACTACGGCTACGACGTGCAGGAGCAGCTCACCCAGACCTATACCGGCATGGGCGAGGACATCAATGTGCACGACCAGTGGGCGGTGGAATCGCAAGGCCCCATCCAGGACCGCACCCGCGAGCACCTGGGCAGCACCGACAAGGGCATCGTCGCCTTCCGCCGCCTGCTGGTGAAGGCGATCGAGGCCACGCAGCAGGGCCAGGCCGTGCCGATGGTGATCGCCGCCGATCAGGCCGCCGCGATGACCGGGCCGCCCTCGATCGACGGCGTCAACGAGACGGCCGGGCAGGGCACCGAAGCGGAGACCTACTGGCGCGCGGCCGACCGCGAACGGCGCGTCAAATCCAGCTGGGCCGCCGCGCGGCTCGGCGCCTGAGGCGAGGCGGGCCATGGCCAGTTTCGTCAACCGCTTCGGACTCTGGTCCGAGGACCAGCAGCGCCAGGCGCGCGAACTCGCCCAGCGCCTGGAGCGCGGCGACATCGACACGGTGCGCTTCGCCTTCCCCGACCAGCACGGCATTCTGCGCGGCAAGACCCTGGTCGCTGTCGAGGCGAAGGCCGCGCTGTGGGACGGCGTCAACCTCACCTCCACCCTGCTGGCCAAGGACACCTCGCACAAGACCGTGTTCCCGGTCTTCAGCGCGGGCGGCGGCTTCGCCATGGAGGGCTTCCAGGGCGGCGCCGATTTCACCGTGGTGGCCGACCCGGCCACCTTCCAGGTGCTGCCCTGGTCGCCGCGCACCGGCTGGCTGCTCTGCGATGCCTACATGGCCAGCGGCGCGCCTTGCCCCTTCGCCACGCGGCAGATCCTGCAGCGGGCGGTGGGCCAGCTCGATGCGCTGGGGCTGGACTTCATCGCCGGGCTGGAAGTGGAATTCCATGTCTTCAGGATCGACGATGCACGTTTGGCCCTGGCCGATTCGGGCCAGCCCGGCCGGCCGCCCGAGGTCTCGCTGCTCTCGCACGGCTACCAGTACCTCACCGAGCTGCGCTACGACCGCGCCGAGCCGCTGCTGGAATTGCTGCGCAGCAACCTGGTGGCGCTCGGCCTGCCGCTGCGCTCGCTGGAGATCGAGTTCGGCCCCAGCCAGTTCGAACTGACCTTCGGCCCCACGGCCGGCGTGCTGCCGGCCGACACCATGGTGCTGCTGCGCAGCGCCATCAAGCAGGTCTGCCAGCGCCACGGCTACCACGCCACCTTCATGTGCCGGCCGAAGATCCCCAACGTGATGTCCAGCGGCTGGCACCTGCACCAGTCGCTGCGCCGCAAGGGCGACGGTGTGAACGCCTTCATGCCCGAGGCCGAAGGCGCCGACCTCAGCGCCATCGGCATGGGCTACCTCGGCGGCCTGAAGGCCCATGCCTGCGGCGCGGCCGCGCTGGCCAGCCCCACGATCAACGGCTACCGGCGCTACCGACCCATGTCCCTGGCGCCTGACCGCGCCCTGTGGGCACGCGACAACCGCGGCGCCATGCTGCGGGTGCTGGGCGGACCGGGCCAGAGCGCCACCCGCATCGAGAACCGGGTCGGCGAGCCCACCGCCAACCCCTATCTCTACCTGGCCTCGCAGCTCTTCGCCGGGCTCGACGGCATGCGCAAGGGCATCGACCCCGGCCCCTCGGCCGACGCGCCCTACGAAAGCCCCGCCGAGCCGCTGCCGCGCTCGCTCGGCGAGGCCCTGGCCTGCCTGCGCGCCGACGCCCTGCTGCGCGAGCAGATGGGCCCAGCCTTCATCGACTACTTCTGCCACATCAAGGAAGCCGAGATCGCGCGTTTCAACCTCGAGGTGACCGAGTGGGAGCACCGCGAATACTTCGATATGTTCTAGAGCCCATGCCCACGATCCACTTCATCCTCCAGGACGGCAGCACCCGCGCGGTCGAGGCCGAGGCCGGCGCCAGCCTGATGGAAACCGCCATCCGCGCCAATGTGCGCGGCATCGACGCCGAATGCGGCGGCCTCTGCTCCTGCGCCACCTGCCATGTCTATGTGGCCGAGGCTTGCATCGCCCGCCTGCCGGCGCCCGATGGCGAGGAAGAAGCCATGCTCGACTTCGTCGCCGCCGAACGCCGGCCCGGCAGCCGCCTCAGCTGCCAGATCCAGCTCACCGAGGCCCTCGAAGGCCTCACCGTGCAGGTGCCGCCGACCCAGTCCTGAAGCCCGCCAACGCAGCACGCCGCGATATACGTCCTTCTTCAATCGGCTCCGCGAACCAGGCAGTTCGTGCCTCTCGCCTATTGCATGTGTCCATGGTCCGTCCCACGCTCGACGCTTCGATTGACATGCGTAACAGCAGGAGACATGGACATGGTTCTGTTTGCGACAAGGACGGCCGCGGCGATGGCGGCCAGTCTGGCGATGGCATCGGCCCACGGGGCCTCCAACCTGGTGGCCAACGGCGATTTCGGCACCGGCAACTTCGACGGCTGGACCCTCTTCGGCCCCACCTACAGCGAAGGCGTGAACGCCACCAGCAGCTACCACTACGCCTATTTCGGCCACTACGGCGCATCGCGCGGCATCCGGCAGAGCCTGCCCACCGTGGCGGGCATGCACTACAGCTTCAGTTTCCTGCTGGCCAACATGGGCTCGGCGGGCAATGCGGTCAATGTCAGCTGGAACGGCAACAGCGTGCTCAACCTGATGGATGCCGCTGCCTTCGGCGCCACGCCCTATGTGTTCGAAGTGACGGCCAGCGCGGCCTCCACCGACATCGCCTTTTCCTTCCGCAACGATCCGGCGGCCTTCCACATGACGAATGTGTCGGTGTCGGCACTGGAGCCGGTGCCCGAGCCGGACAGCCCGGCCCTGCTGCTGGCCGGCGGCGGCCTGGTCGCCGCGCTGGTGCGCCGGCGCAGCGTCCGTCCCTCGCCTGCGGCCTGAAGGATCAGGCCGCGGGCGCCACCGAGGCGCCCTGGATGCCGTGCCGCGCCAGCGCCTGGGCCACGAAGCCCGAAGCCTTCATCTCCTCCACATAGGCGCGCAGGTACCGCGTGGCCGCATCGCCGCGCGACTTGGGCAGGCCCATGGCCTGCTGGATCACCATGAAGCGGCCCGGCAGCAGCCGGTAGCCGGGGTGGCGCAGCAGGTCGGCTTCGAGTTGCTGGCGCACGCCGGCTGCGACCTCGTAGCGGTTCGCGATGAAGGTGTCGACCACCGCCTGCGAGCTTTCGGCGCGCACCAGTTCGGCGGCCTTGATCTCGCGGCTCAGGTACAGGTCGTAGGCGCTGCCCGTGCCCACCACCACCCGGTGGCCGGTGCGGTCGACTTCCTCGTTGGCCTTCAGCGGCGAAGCCTCGGCCACGGCGTACGCGCCTTCGATCAGCACATAGGCGGCGGTGAAGTCGATGCCTTCGCCGCGCAGCGGATCGATGGCGAAGAAGCCCACGTCGGCATCCTCGGCCTTCACGGCGGCGACCGACTTGCCGGCGGTGTCGAACACCACCAGCTCGATCTCCAGCCCCAGCCGCGCGGCCAGGTTGCGGGCCAGGTCGATGGACACGCCGGCCGGCTGGCCCGCGCCGTCGCGGCCGGCCAGGATGGGATTGCCCAGGTTGATGGAGGCCCGAAGATGGCCTTGGGGTGCGAATGCGGCGATGAGGTCGGTGGATGCGGACATGGGACGGGAACTCCGTGCAGGCGGGGATCCCGATTCTCGATCTGTCGGCACTTTCTTGCACGAGCGGGCCGATTCCCGCCGACACGCACAGCCGACGCCGGACGACCGGTGCGGCCGGCACATGCTCGGCACATTGTTCGGATGCCCGAACACCCCGAACCCGCCCAATCCAGCCGCATCGCCTCGACGCTGCGCAAAACCTTCAAACTCAAGTCCTTGCGCCCCGGCCAGCGCGAGGTGATAGACCGGGTATTGGCCGGCAAGCCGACCCTGGCGGTGATGCCCACCGGCGCCGGCAAGTCGCTGTGCTACCAGTTGCCGGCGATGCTGCTGCCGGGGCTGACGCTGGTGGTGTCGCCGCTGATCTCCCTCATGCAGGACCAATGCCAGGCCCTGAACGAACTGGGCATACCGGCCTTCCAGGTCAACAGCGTGCTGGGCAGCGAGGCGTTGCAGGCCGCCTTCGCGGCGATTGCCAGCGGCGCGGCGCGCATCGTGCTGACCACACCCGAACGCCTGGCCGATCCGGAATTCCAGCGCCATGTGCGGGAGGGTGCGCCGGTCTCGCTGATGGTGGTCGACGAGGCGCATTGCATCTCGCAATGGGGCCATGACTTCCGGCCGGCTTTCCTGGAGATCGCCGCCGCCCGCAAGGCCCTGGGCCAGCCGACGGTGCTGGCGCTGACCGCCACGGCGCCCGGCGCGGTGGCGGACGACATCCGCAAGCAGCTCTCCATTCCCGCCAGCGGCATGGTCGATACCGGCAGCTACCGGGCCAACCTGGACTATGCCGTCGAGGCGCTCTCCAGCGGCGTCGACCGGATGGCGCGCACTGTGGCGCTGGTGCGGGAGAGCCAGGGCACCGGCCTGGTCTACGCCGCCACGGTGCGGGCGGCCGAGGCGGTGGTGGAGGCCCTGCGCTGCGCGGACGTGCCCGGCGTCGGGCTCTACCACGGCCGGCTGCCGGCGGCCGAGCGGCAGGCGGTGCAGCAGGCCTTCATGGAGAGCGGGGAGGGCGGGTTGAGGGTGGTGGTCGCCACCAATGCCTTCGGGCTGGGTATCGACAAGCAGGACATTCGCTTCGTCATCCACCACCAGATGCCGGGCTCGCTGGAGGCTTATTACCAGGAGACGGGCAGGGCGGGCCGCGATGGCGAACGCTCGGATTGCACGCTGCTCTTCCTGCGCAAGGACCGGGCGGTGCAGCAGTTTTTCCTGGCCGGGCGCTACCCCGAGCAGGACGATCTGCTGGCCCTGTGGCATGGACTGTCGTCGCCCGCGCCGGACGGCGGCTGGACCCTGCCCGCGCTGGCCGAGGCCACCGGCAAGCCGCTGGCCAAACTCAAGGTGTGCGCCAGCCTGCTGCGCCGGCACAGGATGGTGTCGCTCGACCGGCAAGGCGTGCTGAAGAAGCTCAGGCCTGACACGGACGAACGCCTGCTCGATGGCCTGCTCCAGTCCTACCGCGACAAACGCGCCAGCGACCGCGCCTCGCTGGAGCAGATGGTGGACTATGCCCAGTCCGGCCGCTGCCGCTGGCAGCTGCTGCTAGAAGGCGTGGGCCATGCGCCCGAGGCCCATGCCGCGCCCTGCGGCCACTGCGATACCTGCCGCCACATCGCCCGGATCCAGCAGGACGCCGCAGCCGAACAAGCCTTGCCGCAAGCCGCCTGAGCCAGCAGGACCGCCCGAGGCGCTTTCGAGGCCTGGAGCGTAATGGACACGTGTAGCAAGAAAATTCGCCGACAGGTATAAAGGGCTTCCAACCCTGGCGGCCGAGCGGCCCGGCAGGATCCGCCGCCCCGTCCCAGAGGAAGCCTCCGGCCCCATGACGACCCCGCGCAGCGTTCGCCGTCGGCATGTCTTCTACGTCTGCGGTTTCGATCCCAACGGACCCGGCCGCTACCACCGCCTGTTCGGCGACGGCGCGGCCCAGCAGGAGGTGTTCGGAGGCGCGCCCATCCAGGTCGGGCCGCGTGAACGACGCGACGGGCAGACGGTGGGCTGGCGGGTGCGTCACGGCGGCGCGGCCGACGAGGCGGTGGAGACGGATTACCTCTTCCCCCGCTGGGACGACGTGGTGCGCGATCACTGGACCCGCGACTTCTGGCCGCAGCTGCTGGCTCTGCTGCGCACCTCCTGGCTGTACCTGCGCACCGGCGCCCTGTGGCGCATGTACCGGCAGAGCTGGCTGGTCTTCATCACGCTCTTCGCGCCCTTCTTCCTGGTGATGAGCCTGCTGCCCGTCTGGCTGATGCTGCTGGGCGGCCTGGGCTGGCTGGCGCATGCCGGCTGGAGCGGGCAGGCCCTGGCCCCGCCCGTCGCCGTGGCCCTGGTCTGCCTGGCAGTGGCCGCCTGGTGGAGCTACTGGGCACGGCGCCACTGGCACACCCGCTGGATCCTGCGCGGCTACGGCTTCGCCGGCCGGGTCGGCAGTGTTGGTGTGCCGGCGCTGGACTGCCGGCTGGACGCCATGGCCGATGCCGTCTGCCGCCAGGCGCAGGCCAATGAAGACGACGAGATCCTCGTCGTCGGCCACAGCCTGGGCACGGCCATGGCGGTATCGGTGCTGGCGCGGGCGCTGCGGCAGGATCCCGGCCTGCTCGGCCATGGCCCGGCCATCGGCCTGCTGACGCTGGGGCATTGCACCCCCATGCTGTCCAACCTGCCGGGCGCCACCGGTTTCCGTGCGGAGCTGGCGCTGCTGGCGCAGGCGCCGGACCTCTGCTGGATCGACTACACCGATGCGCTGGATCCCTACAGCTTCCACGCCGTCGATCCCGTCGCCGTGGCGGGCCTGGCCACGGCGCGCGCCGGGCATCCGCGGCTGCTGTCGCCGCGCTTCGACCGGCTGTTCGAGCCGGGGCCGCAGCAGCGCGAGCCGATGAACCAGCACGAGATCCACCAGCAATACCTCTGCGCCAGCCGGGCCGGCGACCCCTACGATTTCTTCGCCATGGTGGCCGGGCCGCTGACGCTGGCGCAGCGCCTGGGGCGAGGTGCTTTGTAGCCTCCATGTAAGTGCGCGAGATATAAATACGCCTCTTCTGTGGACAGGCCCCGGCCCCGCAGACGCCGGACCCTGCGAATCACGACTTCCCTCATGACACCCAAGCGACCCGTGTCCCGGCGACATGTCTTCTATATCTGCGGCTTCGATCCCAACAGTCCCGGGCGCTACCACCGTCTTTTCAGCGAGGGCGCGCGCCAGCAGGCGGCCATGAGCGGCGCCGCGATCGAGGTCGGCGCCCGTCAGCGTGTCGATGCAGAGACCGTGGCCTGGGCGGTGCGCTACGAGCAGCACGGCCATGTCACCGACACCCGCTACGTCCTGCCGCGCTGGGACGCCATCGTGCGCGAGCACTGGTTGCGCGGCTTCTGGCCGCAGCTCTTCGATCTGCTGGGCACCTCCTGGCTCTATCTGCGCACCGGCGCGCTGTGGACGATGCTGGGCCAGACCTGGCTGGGTTTCATCACCGTGTTCGCGCCTTTTTTCCTGGTGATGACCTTGCTGCCGGGCGCGGCGGCGCTGCTCTGGGCGGTGGGCGCGCTGGCGCATGCCGGACTGAAGGGGCATCCGCTGGGCATTCCCGCGGCGCTGGCGGCCGGCGGCCTGGTGGCGGCCGGCTGGTGGGCCTACTGGGCGCGGCGGCATTGGTACACCCGCTGGATCCTGCGCGGCTACGGCTTTGTCGCACGGGTCTGCACCGTGGGTGTCACCGCACTCGACGAGCGGCTCGACGGCATGGCCGCGGCCCTCGTGCGCCAGGCCCAGGCGCGGGAGGACGACGAGATCCTGGTGATCGGCCACAGCCTGGGCACGGCGCTGGCGGTGTCGGTGATGGCCCGCGCGATCCGCCAGGATCCGGCCCTGATGCGCCACGGCCCGGCCATCGGCCTGCTGACGCTGGGCCACTGCACACCCATGCTGTCCAACCTGCCCTCCGCGCGGCGCTTCCGGGACGAACTGCGGACGCTGGCCGAGGCGGCCGATCTCTGCTGGGTGGACTTCAGCGACCCGATCGATGCCTACAGCTTCGGCGGCGTGGACCCGGTGGCGGCCGCCGGCCTGCGTGCTGCGCGGCCCGGCCATCCGCAGGTGCGCTCTCCGCATTTCCTGAGCCTGTACCGGCCCGGCCCGCAGCAGCGCCAGCGCATGAACCAGCACGAACTCCACCAGCAATACCTCTGCGCCAGCCGCCCCGGCGATGCCTACGATTTCTTTGCCATGGCGGCCGGGCCGTCGCGGCTGGCGCAGCGCTTCGGCGTGCTTGCGGCAGCGGCTTGAAACAGCATTGCCACGGCCTGCGGTCCTAATGGACGGCATGCCATCGCCCCCGAAACCCGATCTCGACGAACCCCTCTGGCACGGCCGCCTGGAGCTGCCTGCCACCCGCATCACCGGCTACAGCCTGGAAGTGGCCGACCCGCTCAGCGGCGGCCACCTGGGCGACCGGGTGCGGCGCCAGGCCTTCAGCGCCTGCCTGCAGGCCTGGCGCGAGCAGTTCGCCGCCATGGGCATCCACCCCTTCGGCCGTCAGCACACACAGCACATCCGGCAGGACCGTCTCGACGCCCTGCTGCACCAGGGCGGCCCGGCGGCGGCCGTGCTGCGCGCGGCGGTGGAAGACTACGCCCAGCAGTTCGCCGACGTGGCCCGCCGCTTCCTGCGCCAAAAGGGCTGGCGCGGCGTGGAACGCATCGTCGTCGGCGGCGGTTTCCAGGACAGCGCCGTGGGCCGCCTGGCCATCGGCCGCGCCGGCGAGCTGCTGGCGCGCGAGAAGGTCGGCGCCTACCTGCGCACCCTGCACCATCATCCCGACGAAGGCGGCCTGGTCGGCTGGGTGCATGTGATCCCGACCGCCCTGCTGCAGGGCCGCGACGCCCTGCTGGCGGTGGACATCGGCGGCACCAATGTGCGCTGCGGCATCGTGCGCGCCCACCGCAAGCGCGCGCCCGACTATTCGGCCGCCGAGGTGGTCGAGCGCGACAAATGGCAGCATGCCGACGATGCCGGTGTCACCCGGCGGGAACATGTCCTCGAAGGCATCGCCGGCATGCTGCACCGCCTGATCGCGGTGGCCCGGCGCAGGCGCATCGCGCTGGCGCCTTTCGTGGGGGTGTCCTGCCCCGGCCTGATCTGCCCGGACGGCTCGATTGCCGACGGCGCCCAGAACCTGCCCGGCAATTGGGAGAGCGAGCGTTTCCACATGCCCAGCGGCCTGGAGTCGCGCCTGCCGAAGTGGCGCGGCGAGCCCTTCCAGGTGCTGATGCACAACGACGCGGTGGTGCAGGGGCTGTCCGAATTGCCCTATATGGCCGACGTGCGGCGCTGGGCGGTGCTGACGGTGGGCACGGGGCTGGGCAATGCGAGTTTCGTCAACCGCTGAGGCTGCCCAGGTTTCTAGAGTCGCCCCGCCTCGATGTCGGCGCGCAGCAGGTCGTTGGCACGTGTCTGCCAGCCGCGCCCGGTGGCTTTCAGGGCCTCCAGCACATCCGCGTCGATGCGGATGGTGGTGGCGACCTTGGTGGGAGACTTCTGCGGGCCGCGCCGGCGCATGCCCAGCGTTTCCTGCAGCTGGCGGGGCAACACCTCATGCGCCGGCTTGAACAGGGAGGGGTCGACCTCGGAGAGATCGCCGACTTCGCCGTCGTCGTCAATCACGGGTAAGCGGGAAACCATGTCTTGCTCCTTCACGTTCGTTGGCCTTGCGAAAACTGATCACTCGTATCCCGCCATCGATTGGCGTGTAGCAGAGCACGTGCAAGCGGTTCCTCAAATAGCCCAACGCCAGAAAACGGCTTTCGGGATAGGGCTTGCGATCGTCCTGCCAAACGTAGGCGGTGTCGAAGTCGAAGTCTGCGGCGAGTTCAAATGGCAAGCCGCGCTTGGCGATGTTGCTGCCGTTCTTGGCTCGATCGAACTTGATCAGAAAGCTCAAAATGTATGAACGATTTGGGTGGATGGCAAGAAAATCGTAATAACAAAAAAGCTTGAGTTGCTACCACTCGTCGGGTAGACCAGCAATGAAAGGATCAGCCCCATGCCATCGGACCCCTGGCAACTGCAACGTTTCGTGGACGCGCAGGCGCCTGTCTACGCGCAGGTCCTCGCCGAACTCGCGGCGGGCGACAAGCGCAGCCACTGGATGTGGTTCATCTTTCCGCAGCTGAAGTCGCTGGGCCGCAGTTCTACGGCGCGGCACTACGGCATCGCCGGGCGTGCGGAGGCGCTGGCTTATCTGGCGCATCCGCTGCTCGGCGCCCGGCTGCTGGAGTGCAGCGCGCTGCTGCTGGGCCATGGCGACAGGACGGCGCTGGAGATCCTCGGCACGCCGGATGAGCTCAAGCTGCGTTCGTGCATGACGCTGTTCCAGGCGGTCGCGGCGCAGCTGCCGGTGTTCGCGGCGATGCTGCGCCAGTTCTACGGTGGCGAGCCGGATGTCCTGACCGTGGCCGCCCTCGACGGGGCGCCTTAGGGACCCGCCGCTGGCTCGACCAGCGGCTGCTCGACAGGCTCCTCGACCGCCTTGGCGTGGGCTGGCCGGGGCCCGGCCTTGCGGCTGCGCGACACGTCCTCCTGCTCGAAGGCGGTCAGGTAGCGCTGCATCAGGGTGAAGAAGCGGTCGTACATGCTCACCGTCGGGATGGTGGCGCTGGCCACCTTCACCATGGAGTCGCTGATCGAGCTGATCGGCATCGACAGCGAGCCGATCGCACTCACGCCCAGGCTGGCGGAGTTGTTGGTCTTCTTCAGCGCGAAGGTGTCCTGCAGCGCAGTGGCGAAGGCGGTGCTGGTGCCGTCGGCGTTGGGGGTGCAGACCACATGGAATTCGACCTCCACATGCTGCTCGGTGTTCTGCTGGAAGTTCTTGCGGGCCACCACGTCGGTGCGGGTGGCGGCGGCGGTCACCACATAACCCTGGCTCAGCAGGGCGCGCTGGGCGGCGGCGCAGGCCCGCTCGGCCGGCGCGGGTATCTCACGCGAATAGGTGCCGACGTTGTCGAAGCCCTCGTGCTCGAACTGGAAGGGCTTGGCCGGCGCCAGCGCCGAGCAGGCGGCGAGGCTGCACAGGCTGAGGCTGGCGAGGAGGGTGCGGCAGGGCATCGGCATGGCCGACGCATTCTAGGCACTGGCCGTGGCGGCTTCGGTATCGCTCTGCAAAGTCCGCGTGAAGCCGCGGCCCGCGCTGGGGCGCTTCAGCTCGATGCGGCCTTGGCGTCCGCCAGCAGGGTCTCCTGCCGGGACCAGACGATTTCGAAATGGCCCGCCCAGTGGCCCTCGGCCGCATGGCCCTGCACGAAGCGGACGATGGCCTCGCACATGCCGGCCGCCTGCAGGGTGGCGCGGTTGCGCCGGCCCGGACCGTCGCCGGCCGGATCCCGCATCGGGTCGAGCACCATGTAGTGGCCGGGCGAGGTCAAACACAGGGTCACCGAGTGGGTCATCGGCATCGCCGTGGTGAGGACGATGGCGGTGGCGCGATCGACGTCCGCGGCCACGGTGGCGCTGTCCAGCATCTGCTCGGCCCAGCGGATGCCGTCGCCACGCAGCCCGCCGGCCGCATGCCACAGGCCGAGCCGATGGCCGTGCAGCTTGTTGAAGGCGCGGGTGGTCAGGCCGGTGTCGAAGTTCTCGGTCTGATCGCCGCCGCCCAGGCGCTGGATCTCGGCGCTCAGCGCCTGCGCCGACAGCATGAAGCCCAGCTTGTAGCCCAGGGCGGCGATCAGCTGGTTGAACGCATGCAGGGTGCACTGCCGGTCATCCGCCTGGGCGATGTGCAGCCAGCGTCCGAAACGGATTTTCGGAAATTCGTAGGTGACGAATTCCGCGCCGGTGGCGCCGTCGTCTGGCGCCTGCAGCACCACGCCCTGGGGCTGCTGACCGGGAAAGTTCGATGCAAGCAGCACGCTCAGCAGCGCATTGCCGCCGCCGATGGGCACATACCAGAAGTCGCTGCCGAGCCGCAGGCGCTCGCCGGTGCCGCGGCCGGCCGGGTCCCAGGCGTCGAGGATGTGCTCGCGCAGCCGCCGCAGCACCGGCGCGGCCTCCCCGCCCTGGCGCAGCTCGCTGGCCGCGGCGTCGCACAGGCCGCGGGCGTCGCCGGGCAGGAAGATCTGCAGCTGCTGCAACTGCTCGGCCGGCTTGGCGCTGCCGCCGATCGCCCCGATCAGGCGGTCCAGCAGATCGACCCGGCCATGCAGCAGGCGCACCAGCGCCAGGCCCAAAGATCGTTTGAACCACTGGCGCTGGCCTACCGTGGCAAGCCCCGGATAGGCAGGCAGCCGTTCCAGCATCTCGCGCAGGAACCTGCCTGCCGTGTCGTCCGGGCGCAGCTCGCAGCCGAGGGCGGCGAGGCTGTCCCGGAGCTGGCGGTCGATGTCGCCGGGCGGCCGGGTGTCCAGCTCGGCGATCAGCTGGGTCAGCGGCTTGTCGGGCAGGGCGCCGGGCCGGAAGGTGCTGTCGTCGGCGCCGCCGGTGGCGGCAAGCCCGGTGATCCGTTCGAGCAAGCCGTGCCGCGCCACCGTGCCGGCGGTGGGTGCGGGCACGGTCTGGTCGCTCTCCAGCGTCGGCGGCGGCGTGACGGGCATGAGGGCCGGCCCTTCGAGGCTTGTGGGCATGTGCATGGGAATCCTTCTGTCGAAAGGCAGCACCATCGCGGCCCGGCATGGCTACTGGCGCAGCCGAGGCGAAGGGGCAGGCGCGTCCGCGAAGTCCGCAGCCGCGGTCCATAGGACAATCCCCCCTCCCCAACAAAAGAACCGCCTCCTGAATGGACAAGGAAATCGACCCCCGCGTACTGGCGGTCTTCGACGAAAAACGCCTCTCCGGCGAGAAGCACACCCCGGTCGAGATCATCTCCAAGATGGGCGTCTTCGACGCCCGCACCCAGGCCGCATCGTCGGCCTGGCTGGCGACGGGCGACAACGTCATCGCCACCGTCTGGGCCGAGCTGGTCAGCGTGAGCGAGGACGGCCACTGGTTCTACCTGGAATCGCTCGACACCCACCGCCGCCTGGGCGGCGGCGAGCGCAGTGACACCCAGGTGCAGCGCGCCAAGGACCGCCTGCAGCTGCTGCAGTTCTCCCTGGACGAGGAGCGCCCCCTGCGCGCCGTGCTGCAGGCCAACCGCGTGCCCATCCTGACCATCGAATCCGACAAGGCCGCCAAGGTCTCGGTGCGTGTGGCCGACGACGAGGAATGGCATGTGGCCCTGTGGGATGCCGAGCGCAAGCTGGCGGCCCTGGTGCGCGGCCCGCGCGGCTGGGTGCCGAGCGAGGCCGACATCACCGAAGCCCGCAGCAAGGGCGCGGTGCCTTCCGCCGCCGAAGCGGCCGCCGAGTCCGATGTCTCCTCGGACGAGGTGCAGGTGGCCGCCATGGCCTATCTGGTGAAGTATTTCTCCAGCTACGGCTACCGCGCCGAGACCGTGGGCAGCCGGCTTTTCGGCTACGACCTGGAAGTCTCGGACAAGAAGGGCACCACCCTGCTCAAGCTCGCGGTCAAGGGCCTGGGCGGCGGCACCCGCAGCTTCACCCTCAGCGCCGAGGAGCGCGCCCGCGCGGCCGAAGGCCATCCCTGGCGCCTGGCCGTGGTGACGGACGCCACCAGCACGGCGGCGGCGCACAAGCTCTACAAGGACGGCGAGTACGAAAGCGCGCCCGGCCTGGAACTGGACCTCTGAGCCTGAACGAAGCAGCGGCGCCGGTCCTCTACTCGTTCCGGCGCTGCCCCTATGCCATGCGCGCCCGGCTGGCCCTGCGGGCCGCGGGCGTGACGGTCGCCTTGCGCGAGGTGGCGCTGCGCGACAAACCCGCGGAACTCCTCGCCCTCTCGCCGAAGGCCACCGTGCCGGTGCTGCGGCTGGCCGACGGCAGGGTGCTGGAGCAGAGCCTGGACATCATGCGATGGGCCTTGGCCCGGCACGATCCCCAGGGCTGGCTGCGGGCCGACGAAGACGACGAGGTGGCGGCGCTGATCGCCCTAAACGACGGGCCCTTCAAGCAGGCGCTGGACCGCTACAAGTACGCCTCGCGCCACCCGCAACGCCCAGCCGAGGCCTGGCGCGACGAGGCGGTGGCGCTGCTGCTGGCACCGCTGGAGGCGCGGCTGGCGGCGCATCGCTGCCTGCTGCGCGATACGCCCTCGTTGGCCGACATGGCGCTGCTGCCTTTCGTGCGCCAGTTCGCGGGCGTGGATGCCGCCTGGTTCGATGGCGGCCCGCTGCCCCGCCTGGGCGACTGGCTGCGGCGACTCACCGCCACGCCGCTCTTCGAGACAGTCATGACCCGCTTCAACCCCTGGCGGCCGGGCGACCCCGAACGTCTTTTTTGATGCTGCGAAAATCGCCCGCGATGGACTCGCCGCAACACACCGCCTTCTACCGCTTCACGCCGCTGGCCGATCCGGCCGCCGCCGCTGCCACGCTGCGCGAACTGGCGCAGGGCTTGTTGGGCGCCATCGTGGTGGCGGGCGAGGGCGTGAGCGGCGCGCTGGCCGGGTCGAAAGAAACCGTCGCCGCCTTCGAGGCCGCATTGCAGCAGGCCGAAGTGCTCGGCGGCGCACTGCGCGGCATGGCCTTCAAGCACAGCGCCTGCGCGGTGGCGCCCTTCGGCCGGCTGAAGGTGAGTGTCAAGCCCGAGATCGTGGCGCTGGGCCTGCCGGACGAGCACGGCGCGGTCGATGAGCACGACGCCAGCCACCTCGCCCCCGCCGCCTGGCGCGAGCTGCTGGCGCGCGGCGACGCGGTGGTGCTGGACAACCGCAACCACTTCGAATATCGCCTGGGCCATTTCCGCGGCGCGGTCGATCCGCAGGTGCACAACTTCCGCGACTTCACCGCCTATGTCGAGGCCCGGGCGCCCGCCTGGCGCGAGGCGGGCAGGCCGGTGGCCATGTACTGCACCGGAGGCATCCGCTGCGACAAGACCGCGCCCTGGCTGCGCAGCCTGGGGCTGCAGGTGTTCCAGCTCGAAGGCGGCATCCTGAACTTCTTCGATCGCATGCCCGATGCCGGCCGCGACTGGCTGGGCGAGTGCTTCGTCTTCGACCGCCGCATCGCGCTCGACACAGCCCTGCGCGAGACCGCCACCGGCATCGAGCAGGTCTACGACCCGGCCTTGCCCGACGAAGCCTGGCGCCTGAAGCGCGCCCGCCAGCTCGACGTCTCCAGCGGCGATGACCCGGGCTAAGCCCGCCTGGCGCCCGCCCATGCGCGACGGCGTGGGCGCGAGCCGGGTGGCGGTGGGCGATGGCCGTTTCGCCAGCCTGCAGGATTTCCTCGTCGCGCGTTTCCCCAAAGTGCACGACTGGCCCCGGCGTCTGGCCCGGGGCGAGGTGATCGATGCGCAGGGCCGGCCCGCCGATGGCGCCGCGCCCTGCAGCCCCGGCATGGCCTTCTGGTACTGGCGCGAGCCGCCGCGCGAGACGCCGGTGCCCTTCGACATCGACATCCTGTTCCAGGACGAGCGCCTGATCGTGGTGGACAAGCCGCATTTCCTCGCCAGCGTGCCCGGCGGCCGGCACCTGATGGAGACGGCGCTGGTGCGCCTGAAGCAGCGCCTGGGCCTGGACGGCCTGGTGCCCATGCACCGGCTGGACCGCGAGACCGCCGGCGTGCTGGTCTTCATCGTCCAGCCCGCCACCCGCCATGCCTACCACTGCGTGCTGCGCGACCGGCTGGCGTACAAGGTCTACGAGGCTGTCGCCCCGTGGCGGCCGGAGCTGGCCCTGCCCCTGGTCTGCCGCAGCCGCCTGGAAGAGCCGGCCGGCCGCGACTTCATGCAGATGCAGGTGGTGCCCGGCGAGCCCAATGCCGAGACCCTGGTCGAACTGATCGCACCGGTGGCGGCGGGCAGCCCGCCGGCCCCGCTGGCCCACTACCGCCTGACGCCGCGCACCGGCCGCAAGCACCAGTTGCGGGCGCAGATGAACGCGCTGGGCCTGCCGATCGCGGGCGACCGCATCTATCCTGCGCTGTGGCCTGAGCCGCCGCCGGAGGCCGAACCCGACTACAGCCAGCCGCTGCAATTGCTGGCGCGCGAGTTCGCCTTCACCGATCCCATCGGGGGCGAGGCGCGGCGTTTTGTCAGCCGGCGCAGGCTGGCCCTGGCGGCTGCATAGCGTCCGGAACTTCGCCCCGGCCCGACCCACGCCTACACCGCCCCGTCAAGGCCACCGACGAGGCGCCATGGGGATGCAACCTAATGTTGCGGCTCTTCACAGAGCCAGAACAACAAGGACCGCACCCATGCTCGGCATCGTCATCCCGGCACACAACGAACAGGACTGCATCGAGGACTGCCTCGTCGCCGCGCGCCGGGCGGCACGGCATCCCGCCCTGCACGGCGAGGAGGTCGAGATCGTTGTCGTGCTGGACAGCTGCAGCGACCGCACCGGCCTGATCGCCACCCGCCAAGGTGTGCTGCCGCTGCATGTGCGGCTGCGCAACGTGGGCGCCGCCCGCGCCGCCGGCGCCGAGCTGGCCCTGGCCCGGGGCGCCCGCTGGCTGGCCTTCACCGATGCCGACAGCCGGGTGCAGGAGGACTGGCTGGCCGAGCAGCTGGCGCTGCAGGCGGACGCGGTCTGCGGCACCGTCTGCGTGGACGACTGGACCGCGCACGGCGAGCATGCCGAGCTGCTGCGCCATCACTTTGCCGAGACTTATTTCGACCGCGAAGGGCACCGCCACATCCACGGCGCCAACCTGGGGGTGTCCGCCGCGGCCTACCGGCTGGCGGGCGGCTTCCGGCACCTGGCCTGCAGCGAGGACGTGGCTTTGGTCGAAGCCCTGCAGGCCTGCGGCGCCGAGATCGCGTGGAGCGCGCGGCCCCGGGTCGTCACCAGCGCACGCCGCCATGCGCGGGCCGTGGGTGGTTTTGCGGATGCCTTGCTGGGTGCGGTCGCGCAGCGGCTGGCGGCCGCCACTGCGGCCGGTTCGGCAGGCGCGGCGCTGCCTGCCTGAGCAGTTCAAGAGGCCTATCGGATCGATTCGCGCTCGGCCACCGAGCGCCCGTCCGAACTCCAGACCTGCAGCAGGAAGTCGTCTTCCTCATGCAGCACCAGGCGGCGCAGGCCCAGCGCGACCAGGGTGTCGTGCACCTGGCGGGTGGAGCAGGCGCGTTCGGTGAAATCCGGCAGCCAGTCGCAGGCGATCAGGGTCCCGCCGGCGGCCAGGCTGTCGCGGCAGGCATTCGCCAGTCGCTGGACCGAGGCCGCATCGAGGAAATAGGCAACCTCGCTCAGCACGATCAGGTCGAAGAGGCCTTGTGCATGCGGAAAGTCCTGCGGCAGGCGCTGCTGCACCACCTGCACATGGGGCAGGTCGACCGTGCGGACTCGGGCCCTGTCTACCGCTTCCTGCGAGAAATCGCTGGCCAGCAGCCGGTCGCAGCGCGCGGCCAGTTGCACCGTCAGTTCGCCCAGGCCGCAGCCGGGTTCGAAGACCGAGCGGTAGCGCGGCTGCGGCAGGGCAGCCAGCAGCACGGCGCGTTTGCGTTGTTCGTACCAGCGGGTGCGGACTTCGTAAGGATCCTCGGCGGCGCCGTAGAGGTTGCGGAAGTAGTCCTCTTTGTCCGCCGGATCGCTTGTCACAGTGCCCATGGCGGCTCCGCACGGCTGTCGGCCACGGCCTTGCCGAGGGCGGCGAGGTCGCGTTCGGCATGGCTCTGGCGCAGGTAGACCGGCAGGTCAGCCATGGCACGGGCGAATACAACATCGCGGCACAGCGGCCCGGCGCCCAGGGCGCGGCCGGCATGGCGCAGCACCTGTTCGGCTGCGGCTTCCACGGCCAGCCGGGTGCGCAGGGCGAGTTCCGGGCATGGCAGGTCGGGCCGGGCGTCGATGCGGGCTGCGGCTTCGCGCAGCAGGGCAGCGGCGCCGGACAGGGCGACGTCGATCCCGCCCAGGTGGGCCTGGCGGTGAACATCGCTGCTGTCACGCGAGCGGGCCCGGGTGCTGTCGGCGATGCCCAGCGCGCCGCCGAACCAGCAGGCCGCCACGCCGATGCCCCCTTGCCAGAAGCCGGGGCGGCCGGTGTAGTCATGGGCCTGGCCCACAGGCTCGGCGAGCGCCTGGTCGAAGATCACATCCACGCTGCCGCTGCCGGCCATGCCGACGGCCCGCCAGCCCTGGCCGGTGACGCTGACCCCGGGCTGGCCCATGGCCACGGCCGCCAGGCAGGGCTGGCCATCGCGGTCCCAGCCGCTGACGACGGCATGCGTCACCTCCGCCGCGCCCGAGCACCAGGCCTTGGTGCCGCTGATGCGCAGGCGGCCGTCGCGTCCGGTGCTTTCGAAGGAAAGGCGCGCATCCGGCGGCTCGGCGCACCAGGTGCCCCAGCGGCTGCCGGGCAGCGGCTCGGGCCCATCCAGTTCGGCCAGGATGGCCAGGGCATCGGTATGGCCCTCGAACAGTTTGACCAGCGAAAGATCGTGCGCCGCCACCGCGGCGAGCTGGCGCCAGCGTTCGAGCGTCCGGCCGTGGCCCGGCAGCGGGAGGCGGTCCAGGCCGGCATCGACCAGATGGGCCAGGCGCAATTCCTGCCCGTGCAGGCGCTGCAGGGTTTCGAGGGTGGCGCCTGCGGGCGGCCCGGTGCGGACGGGTGAGAGCATCGATGAAGGCGTGCGGGACGCGATGTGGAGATCAGTCCGGCACCGTAGCCGCCTCGGCCACCGCCCGCCGTCGGCCCCGCGCCCAGCCGGCTGTAGGAGCGGCGGGGATCAGCCCGCGGCGTCCGCCAGCAGCGCGGGCGAGGGCAGGGCGCGTGTCTTGGCCAGCTGCGAATTGCTGTAGCGCAGGTCCTGCGTCACCTCCGCGCCCAGCCAGGCGGGGTGCGGCGGCTGCACGTCCTCGGTGTCCAGTTCGATCTCGGCCGTCACCAGCCCGGCGAGCGGGCCTTCGAACACATCGACCTCGAAGTCAAAACCATCGACCGGCACGATGTAGCGCACCTTGCAGAGCGAGCCGTGGGCGCAGTGTTCGGCCAGCAGGACCTGCGCATCCTCCAGCGGAATCTGGTATTCGAACTCGGCCCGCGACATGCCCTTGCTCGGACCCTTCAGCGTGAGCCAGCCGGTGTCGCCTGCGATGCGCACCCGCACCCACATGCCGTTGTCGGCGATATAGCCCTGGCCCATACGCACGCCGCTCAGCCCCTGGACGACGGAGGCATCTGCAACGAGGAATTTTCTTTCGATTTCGGTGGCCATGGCGGTGAGGAAGAAGCTAGGCGCGGCAGTGTAGCCAAGCTCCTACGCCGTGCCCCGGTCCCGCGATGCAAGCTGGCACGATGAACACCACACCCAAACCCCACCAGATGCAGGAGTCCACCGCCGGCGAGGAAGATCCGGGCGCCGGCCTGGACTCGGCCGACTCGGCCATCCACCCCGACGGCGTGGCCCCCAGCGCTAAGCCGGATGCCCGGCGAAGCGAGCCCGCCAGGCCTGCCAAGCCTGCGGATTGACCAGCCGCGCCGGCCGCTCGCCGCGCAGCACGGCGACGATCTGCTCGGCCGCGCCGAAGGCCATACGCCAGCGTGCTTCCTGTGTGACCCCGGCCGTGTGGAAGCCCGCCACCACATGGGGCAGGCCCAGCAGAGGGTGATCGAGCGGCGGCGGCTCCTGCTCCCACACATCCAGGCCGGCGCCGCGCAGGTGGCCTGAGCGCAGGGCCTCGTACAAGGCGACTTCGTCATGGATGCCGCCGCGTGCGGTGTTGATGAAGACGGCGCCCTGCTTCATGCGGGCGAAGGTCTCGGCATCGAACAGGCCCAGCGTGGAGGCATCGCGCGGGCAGTGCACCGAGACGACATCCGAGCGCGCCAGCAGCTCGTCCAGCGCCACCGACAGCCCACCACGCGCCGCGATCTCCGCGCCATCCAGCAAGGGATCGTGCACCAGCACCTCCATGCCGAACGCGGCCGCCAGCCGGGCCACGGCCCGCCCGATATGGCCGATGCCGATCAGCCCCAGCGTCTTGCCCGAGATCTCCTGGCCCATCAGGTCCTCGCGGCTGAAGCCGCGTTCGATGTGCAGCCGGCGGTCGGCCTCCACGATGCGTCGCGACAGGTTCAGCATCAGGGCTATTGCCGCTTCCGCCACCGCCTGCGCATTGGCGCCGGCCTGGTTCACCACCAGCACGCCGGCCTCGGTGCAGGCCTCCACATCCACCGTGTCGTAGCCCGCGCCGTTGGCGGAAACGCAGAGCAGCCGGGGGCAGCGGGCCAGCAGCCGGGCATCGGCGAAGAACTGCCGGGGCAGTTCGTCCTTGGCGGATGAGATCTGGTAGACGCCGGCCTCGGACAGGGCGCTCCAGGCCTCGTCGTCGGCGCCGTGGCGGCGCAGGGTGCGCAGTTCGATGCCAGGCTCTTGCGCCAGCCGCTCGGCCATGGAGGGGTCGTACCAGACGTCGAACCGGCAGACGAGTGTGCTGCCCGCCATGCTCAGCGGTCCACCATGCGGGGCGCCAGCGGCTTCAAGGCGACGCGGTTGGCTTCCAGCGATTTGGTCCACTGGGCGCCGGGCAGGAAGGCCAGCACCGGTGCATCGTTCTTCGCGGCGGCCAGGAACTCGGGGTCGCGCAGGGTCTGGCCGATGGCCGCTTCCAGCTTCGCGGCGATGTCGTCGGGCAACGCGCCCGGTGCGCCTATGCCGCGCTCGGATGCCATGCGCACCGGAAAGCCCTGCTCCACGCCGGTCGGCACATCGTTCTTGCCGCGCTTATCGGACAGCTGCGCCAGCGCCTGCACGGGGCTCTTGGGATCGTCCAGGTCCGGCACCTCGCCGGTGGTGATCAGGGCGTAGTCGATATGCCCGCCCAGCAGCGCCAGCCGCGCCTCGGACGCGCCCTTGAAGGGCACCGAGGTGGCCTTGACCGACTGTTGCTCCTCCAGCTGCATCAGCGCGATATGGCCGGTGGTGCCGTCGCCGGAGTGGCCGAAGCTGAGCGACGCGGGTTTCTTCTTGAGTGTGTCGACGATGGCGGTGAGCGTCGGCGGCACGCTGGAGCCGCGTTTGGCGATCAGCACCAGCGGATCGTCCACCAGCCGGGCGATCAGGCGGATGTGCTCGGGCTGGTAGGCCGTCTTCTTGTAGAGCGGCATGAAGACATAACCGGGCACGTTGATCATGCCGAGGGTGTAGCCGTCGGCCTTGGCGTTCTCGGTGAAGGCGGCGGCCAGCTCACCGCCCGCGCCGGGCTTGTTGATGACGATGATGCGGGCCTTTTCGCCCAGGCGTTTCTCGGTGTAGCGGGCCAGCAGCCGCGCCATCACGTCGGTGCCGCCGCCGGGTGCGAAGCCGACCACGAGTTCGATCGGTTTGTCGTCCGGCCAGGCGGCCTGGGCCGTGGAGGAAAAGGCGCCGGACGCAAGCGCGCACAGCAGCGCCGGGAGGGCGAGGGTCTTCTTCATAGGTTTTGTCTCCTGTCTTTTTTGTATCGAACCCGGCCCGGCGCCGGCTGCTGGATCGCTAACGCATGACGAAGGGGTTGCCCGCCACCGCCCCGCTGTTGATCCACACGCTCTTGACCTGCAGGTACTCGCGGATCGCATCGGCCCCGTTCTCGCGGCCCAGGCCCGAATCCTTGTAGCCGCCGAAAGGCGCCATGAAACTCACCGCCCGGTAGGTGTTGACCCAGACGGTGCCGGCCTGCAGCCGGTCGGACACCCGCACCGCGCGGCCGATGTCGCGGGTCCACACGGCGGCGGCCAGGCCGAAACGCACATCGTTGGCGATGCGGATGGCCTCGGCCTCGTCCTTGAAACGGATGATGGAGAGCACCGGCCCGAAGACCTCCTCCTGCGCGATGCGCATGTCGTTCTTCACGTCGCCGAAGATGGTCGGCTCCACGAACCAGCCCTTGCCGCATTCCGGCCGGTCGGCCGCCTTGCCGCCCAGCAGCAGGGTGGCGCCTTCCTGCTGCGCGATCTGCAGGTACTCCAGCACCTTGCGGTACTGCGGCGGCGTGGTGACCGGGCCGACCTGGGTGCCGGCATCCATCGGGTCGCCCATGCGGGCGCTGCGGGCGATCTCCAGCAGCTTGGCGACGACCTGGTCGTAGATGCTGTCCTGCACCAGCAGACGGGAGCCCGCGATGCAGGTCTGGCCGGTGGCGGCGAAGATGCCCGAGATGGCGCCGAACACCGCCTGCTCGATGTCCGCATCCTCGAACACGATGTTGGGCGACTTGCCGCCCAGTTCCATGGCCGTGTGCTTGAAGTGGCGCGCGGCCTGCTCGTTGATGATGCGGCCGGTGGCGTCGGAGCCGGTGAAGCTGATCTTGCGCACCAGCGGATGCTCGACCAGCGCCGCGCCGATCTCGTTGCCGAAGCCGGTGACCACGTTGAACACGCCCGGCGGGAAACCCGCCTCGTCGAACAGCGCGGCGAATTCCAGGGTGGAGGCCGAGGTGAACTCCGACGGCTTGATGACCACCGTGCAGCCCGCCGCCAGCGCCGGGGCCACCTTCCAGGCGGCCAGCAGCAGCGGCGAGTTCCAGGGCGTGATGGCGGCCACCACGCCCACCGGCTCGTGGCGGGTGTAGGCCAGGTAGCCTTTCTTGTCGAGCGGCAGCACCTTGCCCTCGATCTTGTCGGCCAGGCCGCCGAAGTAGTAGTACCACTGCGGGATGTAGTTCAACTGGCCCTGCATCTCGGCGATGAGTTTGCCGTTGTCGCGCACCTCGGTCTCGGCGAGCTTCTTCGCGTCGCGGGCGATCAGGTCGCCCAGCCGGTGCAGCAGCAGGCCGCGCTGGGTGGCGGTCATCTCGGCCCAGGGGCCTTCGGTGAGGGCGCGGTGGGCGGCCTGCACCGCGCGGTCCACGTCCTCGGCGCCGCCGCGCGGGATCTCGGCCCAGGGCTCGGCGGTGAAGGGGTTGAGCGACTCGAACCACTGGCCCCGGAAGGGTCCACGGACTGGCCATCGATGCGGAGCTGGTAGCGTTTCATGCCTTGCTTGCCTGGATCAAAAGGGATGGAAACCCAGGGCGGCACGGAAGCGGTTCTTGACGTAGCTGCCGTCGCGCGGCGGCAGGCAGCGCGGCGGCTCGTCGGCATCGATCAGCACCTGGGCGAAGACCGTATCCTGGCGCGCGACGATGCGCCGCGCCAGATCGTCAACCCCAGTGATCTGATCGATGCGCTGCGCGCCCGGGATGCCGAAGCCCTGCGCCACCTTCACCAGGTCGGTGCCCAGGCTGGCGTGGCTGCGCTGCATGCCGGTCTCGCCGTAGTGGCCGTTGTCCAGCACCACGATGGCCAGGTTCTTCGGCCGGCGCGCGCCCACGGTGGCCAGGCTGCCGATGCCCATCAGCTGTTCGCCGTCGCCGGTGATGGCGATGACGGACTGGTCCGGCTGCGCCAGCGCCAGGCCGAGCGCCATGGCGGTGGAGCCGCCCATGGCGCCCCACAGATAAAAATTGCGGTCGCGCTCACCGGCGGCGAACACGTCGTAGGCGGGCGAGCCCAGGCCGGTGACGACCAGGGCATCCGGCGCGGCGGCCAGCAGGCGGGCGACGAAGTCGCGGCGGTTCACGGTGTGTGCGGCCATCAGTTGCGCTCCCATTTCTTGCGGCCGATCAGGCTTTGCGACAGCAGCACGGCGATGCGTTCGCCGGCCAGGAAGGCGGAGTCGAGCGCGGCAGAGACGATCTCGCCCACCTGCTCCGGGTCGGATGCCCGCACCACGGTGATGCCCATCAGCTCCAGGGCCGCTTGGGTGCGTAAGCCCATCGGGCACTGCCAGGGATTGAACTCGGCGTACTCGCCGCGCATGGTGACGAGCGTCAGGAAGGGGAACTGGCAGCTGGCCAGCAGCGAGAACATGTTCACGCAGTTGCCCACGCCGCTGCTCTGCATCAGCAGGGCGGCGCGCTGGCCGCCGAGCCAGGCGCCGCTGACCAGGGCCACGCCTTCCTCCTCGGTGGTGAGCACGGTGTCGAGCATGTCGGGATCGGCCTGGGCGGCGCGGATGGCGTAGGCGTGGCCGGCGTCGGGCACATAGGCGATCTGGCGGATGCCGCCGGCCTTCAGGGCGTCGAACACCGCCTTTTGCCAGGCGGGTGATTCGGTGCTGGTCGTCATGTCTTGGGATTTCGCTGGGAAGGGGCGTCAATCCTATTTTTGATGGATGGCTTCATAAAATAGAATTTCGTGATCGCGTCCATCACAGCGGCGCATCGACCTCAGCACTTCCGATGGACCTCAAGCAACTCCGCGCCCTGGTGACGGTGGCCGACACCGGCAACGTGACCCGCGCCGCAGCGCTGCTCAACATCGTGCAGCCGGCGGTATCGCGCCAGCTGCGCCTGCTGGAGGAGGACGTGGGCGCCGCCCTGTTCGACCGCAGCCGCCAGGGCATGGCGCTGACCGAGGCCGGCCGCACCCTGGTGGAATACGCCCGGCGGGTGATCCAGGAGCTGGAGCGCGCCCGCGCCGAGATCCAGCCGGCGGCCGGCGGCGTCGGCGGCATCGTCACCGTGGGCCTGCTGCCCAGCACGGCCGACCTGCTGGCCTATGCCCTGGTGGCGGCGGTGGGGCTGCAGTACCCGGGCATCCGGGTGCGTATCGCCACGGCCTATGCAGGCACGCTGCAGGGCTGGCTGGAGTCGGGCGAGGTGGACCTGTCCCTGCTCTACGACCCGCGCCAGACCTCGACCCTGCGGGTGCGGCCCCTGCTCGATGAGGTGTTGTGGCTGGTCGGCCTGCCCGCCAGCGGACTGCGGCCCGGCCAGCCCTTCGCCGTGGCCGGGCTGGCCGGCCGGCCGCTGGTGCTGCCGAGCGCGCCGCACGGCCTGCGCCTGCTGGTGGAGCAGGCCGCTGCGCAGCAGAGCGTGGCGCTGAACGTGGTGGCCGAGACCAATGCCATGAGTGTGCAGAAGAGCCTGGTGCGCGGCGGCCTGGGCCTGACGGTGCTGCCGACCATCGCGGTGGCAGAAGACATCGCGGCCGGGCATCTGGTGGGCGCGCCGCTGAGCGAGCCCGCGCTGGAACGCAAGATCGTGCTGGCCAGCGCCTCCAGCCGCCACATCTCCACGCCGGTGCGCTGCGTGAGCGCGGCCCTGGTCGACTGCATGGCGCAGGCGGTGGCGCGCGGCCAGTGGCCGGCGGCGCGCTGGCTGGCCGGGCCGCCCGGCGCCTGAGACCGGCCCTGGCGCTGCCGCTATCCTTGCGGCGTTCCGTTCGACTCGTTTTCTGCCATGACCTCGACTGCCAACCAGCCTTCCTCCGTCCTGAAAAACATGGGCCTCGCCGAACTCTCCAAGGCGCTGGCCAGCGGCCGCCTGCGCAGCACCGCCCTGGTGGAGGAGGCGCTGGCCGCCATCGCCGCGCCGGGTGGCGAAGGCGCGGCGAGTTTCCTGCAGGTGCATGCCGACAGCGCGCGTGCCGCCGCCGCCACCATCGATGCGCAACGCGCCGCGGGCCGAACCCTGCCGCCGCTGGCCGGCATTCCCATCTCGCTCAAGGACCTGTTCAACGAAGCCGGCGTGACCACGCTGGGCGGCTCGCGCGCCTTCATCGGCCAGCCGGCCGCCACGCAGGACGCGCCGGTGGTGCGCCTGCTGCGCGAGGCCGGCATGGTCATCGTCGGCCGGACCAATATGGTCGAGTTCGCCTACAGCGGCCTGGGCGTGAACCCGCACTACGGCACGCCGCGCTGCGTGTTCGACCGGGCGGCCGGGCGCATCCCGGGCGGATCGACCTCGGGCGGCGCGATCTCGGTGGCCGACGGCATGAGCGTGGCGGCCATCGGCAGCGATACCGGCGGTTCGCTGCGCATTCCGGCGGCGCTCAATGGCTTGGTGGGTTTCAAGCCGACGCAGAACAGGGTGTCGCTGGAAGGCGTGATGCCGCTGGCCTCCTCCTTCGACTCGGCCGGTGCCATCGCCCGTTCGGTGGAGGACTGCGCCTTGATGGACGCGGTGCTGGCCGGCCAGCCGGTGGAGGCGCCGGCAGCTGCAACACTCTCGGGCCTGCGTTTCGCCGTGCCCCGGTCCTACTTCCTGGACGACCTGTCGCCGGCCGTGGCACAAGCCTTCGAGCGTGCCCTGGCGAGGCTGTCGGCGGCGGGCGCCACCATCGTGCAGACGGCGATGCCGGTGTTCCAGCGCACGCCCGAGATCAACCCGCGCGGCCTGGTGACGGCGGTCGAGGCGCTGGAATTCCACCGCGGTTTCATCGCGACCTCGGCCGACCGCTACGACCCGCGGGTGCTGGGCCGCATCCGCACGGCCGAGTCCGCCCTGGCGGTGGACTATGCCCACCTGCTGCGCCTGCGCCGCGACTACATCGCCGAGGTGGAGCGGGTGTCGGCCAGCTTCGATGCGCTGCTCATGCCCACCACGCCCGACACGGCGCCCACCATCGCCGAGGTCACGGCCAGCGACGAGAGCTACTACCGCTGGAATGGCCGCATGCTGCGCAACCCGTCGGCGGTGAATGTCTTCGACGGCTGCGCGCTGTCGATTCCCTGCCACGAGGCGGGCGCCGCGCCGGTCGGCCTGATGGTGGCCGGCACGGCGGGCACCGACATCCATGTGCTGGCCGTGGGCCGGGCGATCGAGGCGGTGGTGGCGCCGCGCGCCGGCTGAAACCGGCTCAGGTCGAGGGACGGGTCGAGGTCAGCCCGGTCGGCGGGCCGTCGATCGCCGTCCAGCCGCCGTCCACCGAGAGCGAGCTGCCGCTGATGTAGCTCGCCGCGTCCGAGGCCAGGAAGGCCACGGCCGAGCCCACTTCCGAGGGCTGGCCCCAGCGGTTGAAGACGGTGTGCGCCGCGTAGGTGTCGTAGATCTCGCGGCGTTCTTTCAGCGGGGCGGTCAGGCGCGTTTCGATGATGCTGGGCATCACCGCATTGACCCGCACGCCGTAGCTGCCGGCCTCGGCCGCGAAGGCCTTCACCATCAGCTCGATGCCGGCCTTGGTCGAGGCATAGATGCCCAGGCCCGGCTCGATGGTGACGGCGCGCATGGAGGAGCACAGCACGATGCTGCCGCCGCCCTGGTCCATCATCGGCCGGCCGAAGGCGCGCAGGAAACGGAAGGCGCCCTTGAGGTTGAGGTTGACGACCTGGTCGAACTCCTCCTCGGTGTAGTCCACGATCAGCTTGCGGATGTTGAGCGCGGGCGTGGACACGGCGATGTCCACCCGCCCCAGCGTGGCCATCGCATGCGCGGCCAGGGAGGCGATGGCTTCGCCGTCGGCCGCGTCGGTGGCGCGCCATTCGGCCGAGCCCTGGCCGGATTCGGCGATCAGCTTGGCCGTGCCGCGCGCGCCGTCGGCCTCGCGGTCGGCGCAGACCACATGGGCGCCCAGCGCCGCGATGGCCAGGGCCGAGGCCTGGCCGATGCCGGAGCCGGCGCCCAGCACCACGGCTTTGCGGCCGCTGAGATCGAAGAGTTTCTTGAAGTCCTGCATGGGTTTCTGGGGAGAGAGAGAGAAAGGATCAGGCGGGCAGCATCCAGGCCAGCGGCCCGGCCTGCAGGTAGACCAGTATCGACAGCACCAGCAGGAGCAGCAGGCTCCAGCCGATCACCTTGCGGAAGATCATGCCCTCCTGGCCGATGATGCCCACCGCGGCGGCACCCACGGCCAGGCTCTGCGGCGAGATCATCTTGCCCAGCACGCCGCCCGAGGCGTTGGCGGCGGCCAGCAGGGCGGGGCGGATGCCGGTCTCGTGCGCGGCGGCCACCTGCAGGGCGCCGAAGAGGGCGTTGGCGGAGTTGTCCGAGCCGGTGACGGCCACGCCGATCCAGCCGATCACCGGCGAGAGGAAAGCAAAGGCCGGGCCGGTCTGGGCCAGCCAGCGGCCCAGGGTGATGGTCTGGCCCGAGTAGTTCATCACGAAGGCCAGGGCCAGCACGCAGAGCACGGTGGGGATCGCCCAGCGCAGCTGCCACAGCGTGCCGCGGTAGGTGGCCAGCGCCACGCCGGGCCGCACACGCAGCAGCAGCGCCGACAGGATGCCGGCCACGAAGAGCAGGCTGCCCGTGGCCGACAGGGCATTGAGGGTGAACATCGAGCCCACCGGCTTGCCCGCGCCGCTGGTGATGGCCACGCCCGGCCAGGCGAAGCGGAAGGTGCCCACGCCCAGCAGCTGCTGCGCCGCCTTCATCTGCGCCAGCGAGAAGATGGCGATGATCAGGATGTAGGGCGCATAGGCCAGCCACACGGTGGCTTTGGCATGGCGCGGCGCGTGTTGCGTCGTCGCCTGCTCCACGCCCTCGATCACGGTGGGCGTGGCCGGCTGCCAGAAACGCAGGAACACGATCAGCGCCCCGGCCGAGCCGAGCGCGCCGAAGATGTCGGCCAGCTCCACCGAGATCCAGGTGGCCGCCACCCATTGCGACAGCCCGAAGGCCACACCCGAGACCACCGCCGCGGGGAAGGTCTGGCGCAGGCCGCGTTTGCCGTCGAGGATGAACACCAGAATCAGCGGCACGAAGGCGGCCAGCAGCGGCGTCTGGTGGCCGACGATGGCGCCCAGCAGGCCGAAGGGCTCGCCCGAGACCTGGGCCAGGGTGACGATGGGCACCGCCAGCGCGCCGAAGGCCACCGGCGCGGTATTGGCCACCAGGGCCAGCACGGCGGCCTTCATCGGCCGGATGCCGATGGCCAGCAGCATCGCGCCCGAGATGGCGATCGGCGTGCCGGCGCCGGCCAGGGCTTCGAGCAGCGCGCCGAAGTTGTAGGCAATGATGATGGACTGGATGCGCGGATCGGGGCTGATGCTGGCAAAGCTGTCCTTGAGCACCGCGAAATGGCCGGACTTCACCGTCAGGTTGTAGAGCCAGATCGCGTTGACGATGATCCAGAGCACGGTCAGCACGCTGAAGGCCGCGCCGTACAGGCCCACGTCCAGCGCCAGCGACCAGGGCATGCGGTAGCCGAGCACGGCCACCAGCACGCAGACCGCCAGCGACACCGCCGCGGCGATCTGCGGCGCGATGCGCAGCCAGCCCAGCATGACGAACATGCTGAGCAGCGGCAGGGCCGCCAGCAGCGAGGAATAGAAGAGCGACCCGGCGATCGGGTCGTAGATTTGCTGGTACATGCTGTCTCCGTCTTGTTCTTGTCTTGTCCTGCGGCCGCGCCTCGTGGCGGGCGCGTGCCGGCGTTCAGCGCTGGAAGAAGGGCGTGTGCACCATCAGCTGGTTCTGCTGCGCGACCAGGAAGGCGGCGTCGGCGCTCTTCTTGAGGTACTCGCCCCAGGCCGGATCGGCCTGCAGGGCGGCGCGGCGGGCGCTGCGGTCGGCCGCGTCGGCGAAGACCCAGATGTGCAGATAGCTGTTGACGTTGCCGGTCTCCGTCTGCAGGTAGACGGCCGGCTCGCCGAGGTGGCGGCGCTGGGTGTCGTAGCCGTGCTCGGCATAGAGGGCGAGATGGCGCTTGATGGTGCCGGGGCGGCAGGTGTAGGTACGGACGTCGTAGAGCACGGGTTCCTCGGTATCGGGAGTTGGGAGTTGGGAGTTGGGAGAGGCGGGAGACGGGAACGGAATGTCAGTCGGCCGTGGCGCCCGAGCGCTCCACCAGCGCGCCCCAGCGCGGCACGTCGAGCGCCACGAACTTCTGGAAGGCTTCGTGGGTGTCGCCGATCGGGTCGGCGCCCAGCTCCTTCAGCCGTGCCTGCACCGCGCCGTCTGCCACCGACTGGGCCAGGGCGGCCGAGAGCCTGGCGACGACGGGCGCGGGCGTGGCGGCCGGGGCGAACAGGCCGAACCAGGAACGCAGGTCCATCTGGGCCACACCGGCCTCGGCGAAGGTCGGCACCTTGGGCAGATTGGCCCGGCGGCTGTTGCCGGTGACGGCCAGCGGTACCAGCTTGCCGGCCTGGACCTGCGACAGCACCTCGGGCAGGTTGGCGAACATGGCCTGGATCTGGCCGCCCATCAGGTCGGTCTGCGCCAGCGCACCGCCCTTGTAGGCCACATGCTGCAGCCGGGTGCCGGTGAGGGTGTTGAACTGCTCGCCGGCCAGGTGGGCGGCGGTGCCGTTGCCGCCGGAGCCGAAATTGAGTTTGTCGCCCTGGGCCTTGGCATAGGCCACGAACTCGGCCACCGTTCGCGCCGGCACCTCGGGGTTGACCACCAGCACCAGCGGCACCGAGGCCAGGTTGGACAGCGCCGTGAGGTCGCGTGTCAGGCTGTAGTCGAGCTTGCGGTAGAGCGTGGCGTTGATCGCATGGCTGGAGGTGGCCATCAGGATGGTGTAGCCGTCCGGCGCGGCGCGCGCCACCGTGACCGCGCCGATGTTGCCGTTGGCGCCGGCCTTGTTCTCCACCACCACCGGCTGGCCGAGCTGGGTGGAGAGCTTCTGGCCGACCACCCGCGCGATCACGTCGGTGGCGCCGCCGGCGGCGAAAGGCACGACGATGCGGATCGGGCGGTCGGGATAACTTGCCGCCGTCTGGCCGAAGGCCGGAAAAGTCAGGGCGCAGGCTAGCGCCAGGGCGCTGGCCCTCTTGGCTGGATTCACGTCTTGTCTCCTGCCCGGCGGGGCGCCATCGGCCGCGCCCGGCGTGTGTTCGTCGAAAGACACACTGTAGGCAGGCGCCCCCTGGGGGCGTTAGGACTTAAACGAGCTTCTGTTGCACGTTTTCGCGCGGCCGGCCTGGGGTTTTCGCTAGGAGCCCGGGCGGCTCCTAGGCCGCGATCGGGGCCTCGGCGCCGAAGCGCTTCTTGAACTCGCCCGGCGTCACGCCGGCCTGCTTCTTGAAGAAGCGGCTGAAGTAGGCTTGGTCCTCGAAGCCGAGCTGGAAGGCGATCTCGGCCACGCTCATCGCGGTGTTGCCGAGCAGGCGCTTGGCCTCCAGCACCAGGCGCTCCTGGATCAGCTGGCCGGCCGTCTTGCCCAGCGTGCGTTTGACGGCTTCGTTGAGCTGGCGCTCGGTGGTGTGCAGCCGGCTGGTGTAGTCGCCGAGCCGGGCGAACTCCAGGTAGTGCTGGTCGATCAGCAGGGTGAAGCGCTGGGTCAGCGAATGGTTGAGCGGTGTGGCGCCTTCGCCCGACCGGCGCGGATGGATGCGGCGCAGCCGGGTCAGCAGCACCAGCAGGTAGGCGCGCACGATGTCCATGCGGGCTTCGGCATCGCTCTGGAATTCACGCTCCATCTCCAGCAGCAGGGGGCGCAGTTCGTCGTGCTGGGCCTGGCTCAGGTGCAGCACCGGCGCGGTCGAGGCGATGTGGAAGAAGGGCAGCTGGGCGATGTCGTCGGCGCGCGGGAACATCTGCACGAAGAAGTCCGCGCTGAAGTTGATGACGAAGCCGCACGGCCGTATCGCGGATTCCCAGGCATGCAGCTGGCCCGGCGAGACGAAGAACACGCTGTTGGCGCGCGCCGGGTAACGCTCGAAATCCAGCAGGTGGGTGCCGGCCGCCTCGCTCATCCATAGCAGGTGGTAGTAGTCGTGGCGGTGGGGAAAGCTGCGCGGGATGTCCGGCCGGTCTTCCAGGCGCACCAGGTCGAAATAGAAGGCCCCGTCGCCTCCGCCGAAGTCGGAGGTATTGAAGACGGGGAAGGCAAGCGAAGGCGTTATTGGCACGCATGCAGTCTGACGCTGCGCTCGGTCAAGTGTCAATTGGTGTCGAGAGAAATGAAAAGAGATAAAGGAAACATGTGAATCGCGGCCCTTGTGCCTTATCGGGCCTGCCATAAACTCCGCCGCTTCGAATATCGAGCCCATAGTCCCAAAAGGCTAAAGAGTCGGCCGGGCTGTTTCGCTTTCTGGTATTGCAGGTTTCGTTGTGCGATATACCAATATCGTGAAGGAGTAATGGTGCTGGGCATTATCGAAAGGGGCTGGCGAAGCCTGAAGGCGTGCCGCGCGTTGGCCGCCATCCTGTTGGCAGCCCCGCTGCTGCTTCCTTCGGAGGGCTTCGCGGTGGTCAATGACGCGGTGGGCTGGAAAACCGGCGCACCGCCCGATGGCCGGGTCGGCCAGGCCTACTTCTTCTGGATGAAGAATAACTACGGCAAGGCAAGCGAGGGTGGCGGCCCCATGGATTGGAAATTCGAATCCGGCACGCTGCCGCCCGGTCTGGCCTTATGGGGCCAAAAGCAGGGCAGGGCCGACGGTATTGAATTGAAAGGCACGCCGACGACCGCCGGCAGTTACACCTTCACCTTCATCGCCCATGCCTATTACGGCTCCTGGTTTCGCAGCACCTACACCATCGTCATCCTGCCGCCGCCCGAGCCGCCGGTCATCCGCCTGCGCGAGCTGGCGACCAACGGCGTGGGAAGTTTCGGCTTCCTGCTCAGCGCTGCCAGCGCGGCATCCACCACGATCACGGTGACTGAGGCCGGATTGGCGGTGGATTCGCCAAGCGTCTTCACCGGCACCGCCCGCGTCGCCGCGAGGATCCAGCAATCCAGCGTGCCGCGGGGCTGGCCGGCCAACCCGGCCTCGGTCTCCTGCATCGATTCGAACGCGGCCGCGAACGGCAACAGCAGCGGCAACCTGGCGGTCCTGTCGGGCAACACCGCCACGATTCCCGCGGCGGCCATGCTGGACGATGCCCGCATCCTCTGCACCTTCACCAACACCGCGCTGAACCCGCCCACGGTCGCGCTCGGCAAGCTCACCAGGGGCGGTGCCGGCAAATTCGATTTCGGCCTGACGCGTTTGTCGCCGGATACCGATTCGGTGACCACCGCCGTCGCGGATGTCGCGGTGGCTTCTTCCACCGTCCATCAGGGCTTGGTGGGTGTCGCCGCCACGATCCGCGAAGCCCGAGCGCCCGCCAACTGGCTGGCGAATCCGACATCGGTGGCCTGCATCGACACGAACGGCGCGGCCAGCGGCAACGGCAGCGGCAATCTGGCGAACCTCGTCGGGGATACCGCCACGCTGCCGGCCTCCACCATGGCCGTGCAGGCGCGCATCGTCTGCACCTTCACCAACACCGCACGCAAGGAGCCGACCGTCACGCTGGCCGAACTCGCCACCAATGGCACGGGCACGTTCAAGTTCACGCTGACCGATGCGGCTTCGCCTGTCGAGGTCGTGGTCGATGTGACCGCCGCCAACGTGGTCGCCACGTCGACCTATGTTCACCGGGGCATGGCGGGGCGCAGCGTCACCGTCCTGCAAAAAGTGCCGGTGGGCTGGCCCATTTATCCGGTGGCGATGTCCTGCACAGACCGCAACGCGGCGGCCAGCGGCAATGGCACCGGCAACCTCGCGACCCTGGTCGGCAGCACGGCCACCATCCCCGCCACGGCCATGGCCTACGACGCCGACATCCTGTGCACCTTCACCAATACCGCACGTACGAATCTGGGCGCGCAGAAGGAAGGGCCGGACACCGTACCGGCTGGCCAGGAGTTGAGTTACCTCGTGAAGGTGACCAACCAGGGCGCCCTGACCAGCGGCACCACCATCGTCGTCCGCGACAATCTGCCGCCCATCGGCCAAGCCTTCGCCGTGGCGCCGCTGGCCGGTGTCAGCAGCGTCGATTGCGGCGCCTTGCCCAGCCGCCTGGGCGAAAGCCTGCGCTGCATCCTCGTCCTGCCCTCCGGTATCGCGCAGGGCCAGACCCGGTTCTTCACCATGCAGGTGCGGGCGCCGGACGCCCCCGTCGGCACACCGCTGACCAATACCGCCACGGTGGATCCGGAGGGCGGCGAGCCGCCCCCGGCGCCATCGCCCACCCTGCGGGCGGCCAGGTCCGGCGCATCGCCAGCCTCTTGCATCAGTCCGGCATGCTCGATGGTCACGACCATCGTGGTGGCGCCCGAGCCGGTCGTCCGGAAGACGTTCACACCCGCGGCGCTCGTGCCGGGCGCCCGGAGCCTGCTCACCATCACGCTGAGCAACACCATGGCCGACCAGCCCATGGAGGGCTTGGGCTTCACCGACCATTACCCGGCCGGCCTGGTCAATGCCCCCGGCGCCGTGCCCGGCACCACTTGCGGCAGCGGCGTGGTGGACCTGCCGGACGGCAGCAGCCTGCGCCTGAGCGCCGGCGGCATTGCGGCGGCCGGCAGCTGCACCGTGACGGTTCCCGTCACGGCCGCCGCGGTCGGCAGCTATACCAACATCCTGCCGGCGGGCGCCGTCACCGCGCCGCTGGGCCAGCCGACCACCATCGCGGCGGCAGCGAGCCTGGCGGTGCGGCCGCAGCCGCAGCTGCGCCTGCAGGTGCGCACCGTCGGCGGCGTCGGCGGCCCCTTCAGTTTCGAGCAGACCAATCTGGCGGCGACGCCGCCCGGCACCGTCACCATGGCCGTGGGCGAACCGACGCCGGCGGCGCCGGCCGCCATCGCCGTGCTCGACACCGGCAGCGCGGTCACCCTGACCGAGACGAGCTTCACGGATTTCGTCCCCACCGGCGGCGAGTGCCGCGACGCCAATGCCGCCACCACCGGCAATCCGGCGGTGTTCGGCAGCCTGTACGGCAATATGCTGACCATAGCGGCTGCGCAGCTGCTGCCCGGTGCGGACATCGGCTGCGTGTTCACCAATACCGCCCGGTCCAGCCTGGTCGGGATCGCCGGCCGGCTTTTCAATGACGTCGGCTCGGCGGGCGGTACCGCCAACGACGGCGTGGCCAACGGCCAGGAGGCCGGCATGGCCGGCCTGGGTGTGGTGCTGAGCGATTGCAACGGCCTGGTGCACGACCGCAGCACGAGCGATGGCGGCGGCTTCTACCGCCTGCGCCTGCCGGCGGACCTGGCGGCAGGCGCAGGCCTGTGCGTGGATGCCGCCAAGGTGTTCGGCCGCCAGTCCACCGGGGCTTCGGCGGCCGGCAGTCCCCTGGCGGCCGGCTCCGCCGTGGCGGTGGCGGGAACCGCCTTCACCTACACCCGCGATGCGACGACGGACCGCATCGCCTTCACCTGGCCGGGCAGCCAGCAGCCCGCCATGTCGGCGCTCGACTTCGGCAGCGTTCCACCCAACAGCTTCCTGCTGAGCGGCTTGAAGAACGGCACGCCGGGCAGCACGGTCACCTATGGCCATCTCTTCAAGGCGGCGACGGCGGGGAGCGTGCAGTTTTCCGTCAGCCGCTCCACGTCTTCACCGCCGCAGAGCGGCTGGAGCGAACTCATTTATTCGGACCCCGCATGCAGCGGCAGCGTTCAGCCGGCGGGCGTGCGGCTGTACCCGCCCGCGGTCGATCAGCGCCTGGAGGCCGGCCAGTCGATCTGCATCGTGGTGCAGGAGTCGGTACCGGTGCAGGCGCTACCGGGCAGCCACAACACCGCCCAGGTGCAGGCTTTCTTCTCGTACAGCAACAGCGCCTCCGCCCTGTCGGCCAGCTACCAGGTGGAGGACCTGACGTCGGTCTCGGGCAATGCCCTGAACCTGCGCAAGGAGGTGCGCAATGTGTCCCAGGGCACGGGCTTCGCGGTCGCCAACCAGGCCAGGCCGGGGGAGACCCTGGAGTACCGCATCACCTACAGCAACATCGCCGCATCCCCGATCGGCAACCTGGTCATCCACGATGCCACCCCGGCCTACACCAGCTTCGTGAGCGCCCAGGCCGACAGCACACCGGCCGAGCTCTCGGCCTGCGCCAAGACCACGCCCGCCAGCGCCTTGGCGGCCGATTGCGCGGCCAGCCAGGGCAGCGGCGGACACGGGCCGCTGCAATGGGGGTTCACCGGCAGCCTGCAGCCCGGCAGCAGCGGAAGCGTGCTGTACCGGGTGTTGATCGATTGATAGGAAGGAAGCCGCCATGAACACTGTCTGGTATCTCGTCTTGCTCGCCCTTGCGATTTTTCTGGCCGGCGCCGCGCTGGCGACCGTGCTGTGGTGGTGCGCCATGCCCGGCCCGATGGTCAGGCGCTGGCTGGCGCCCTTGCTGGATGCGGTGGAAATCGGCTTTGCCGAGCAGGTCCTGCAGCACCGCGAACGCTCGCAGCGCGACAAGCTGTGGGCCCGCAAGCAGCAGGCCCAGTGGAGCGAGAACGAAGAGCTGCGGATGACACGCCACGAGGCCCATCTGCTGGCCGAGATCCGCCTGCTGCTGCGCGCTTCGAGCCGGACCGGGCCGGCCGCGCTCAGTGCCGTGGCCTCGCCGTCTGCACCCGCCCACAGCAATGTCCGCGCCGGCCGAGGCGGCAAGCAGTTCGAGCCATCGGTCGGTACCTTGTGAGGAGCCGGGGAGCCACAACCTCCTGTCGTGCGGACTGATTTTCTTGGCGCGGATCGGCGGGGCAGGTCGTGGCAGCGGCATGGGGATAATTTCAAGCTTCTCCCCTGCCGGCCTTGCCATGACTTCAGTTCTCTCTTCGACTCCGAACGCCACCACCGCCGCCATCATCGGCGGCGGCAGCATCGGCCTTGCTTTCGCCCTGGTCTTCGCGCGTGCGGGCTGGCAGGTCCGGGTGCAGGATCCTTCCGCCGAACGACGCCAGGCACTGCCGGCCGAACTGCGCGAACGCTGCGAGATGCTGGCCCGCCATGGCTTGCTGCAGGAAGCCACACCGGCCCTGCTGGCCCGCGTCCAGGCTGTGGAGACGGTGGAGTCGGCGGCTGCGGGTGTCGCCCTGGCGATCGAATGCGCGCCGGAGAAGCTGGAGGTCAAGAAGGCGGTGTTCGCCGCGCTCGATGCGGCTGCGCCGGCCGATGCCGTGCTGTGCAGCGCATCGTCGGCGCTGCCCGCATCGGCCTACTGCGATGGCCTGGCCGGACGCGGGCGCTGCATGGTGGCGCATCCCGGCAACCCTCCCTACCTGATTCCGGTGATCGAGCTGGTGCCGGCCGCATTCACCGAGCCGTCAGTCGTCGAGCGCTGCCGCGCCATCTTCGTGTCGCTGGGCATGAAACCGGTGGTGGTGAACAAGGAGATCGAAGGCTTTCTGTTCAACCGGCTGCAGGGCGCCGTGCTGCGCGAGGCCTACTGCCTGGTGCGCGACGGCGTCGCCAGCGTGGAAGACATCGACACCGTGATGCGCGACGGCCTGGGCCTGCGCTGGAGTTTCATCGGCCCCTTCGAGACGGTGGACCTCAACACCCGGGGCGGCATCGAATCGCATGCCGCCAAGATGGGCCCGGCCTACGAACGCATGGGCGCGCAGCGCGGCCAGAACGATCCGTGGACGCCTGAGTTGGTGGAGAAGGTGGCTGCGGAGCGCCGCGCGCTGCTGCCCCTGGAGCAATGGGAGCAGCGTGTGCAGTGGCGTGACGCTCAGCTGATGGCGATGGCCCAGTTCCGCCAGAAGCAGACCGAGAAATAAGCGCGGAGTTCGAAGGCGCCTGGCCCTCAGGGCTCGAAGGTGCCGGCGCCGAACAGCTCGTCGATCTGGACGATGCCCAGATCGGTCGCATCCGCGGCCTGGTCCGGCAGCAAGACCGCTGCCGCCGCCGACAGTGCAACAAGCACCGTGACGGAAAAGACGATGAAAGCTTTGTGTATCGGTCGGCGCATGGCGGGCTCCTTACCGGCGTTGACGCGATTGGAGCGCGCCGGCATTGGGAAAGTTGCAGGACATTGCGCCGATTCCATGGGGTGTTCGCCTACGTGCCTTAAACGGCTTTGTCGGCATCCGACGGTAACTCGCTGTCCAGGCTCTGCTTGTAGCGTTCGCGGCCCTGGCGGCTGCCTTCGGTCAAAGGGTTTTCCTGAGCCACGGCACGGCGCTGGTCGTCGTCCCGGCCCGACAGTTTGCCCCGGTTGCCGCCAGTGACTTCACCGGCGCGCACGGCTTCTTCGGTCGGATTCTGGGTGTTGGCGGGCTGGCGGGGTTCACTCATGGCATGTCTCCTGGGGATTCGCTGACGATTCCCCAGTGTGGCGTGCGGTTCTGCCGGGCCGCGTCAGCGCGCGCCGCCTTCGGCTTGTAGGCGGCTGCGCAGCCTGGGGTCAGCTATCGCGCGCGGCGGCCAGCAATGCAAGCGCCTGGGCGATAGCGGACTCGTCCGGCGTGAACCCGGTGTCCGCTGCATCGGCCAGCAGCGCGGCCAGGTCGGCCGCCGGTGCCTGCAGGGCCGTCATGGCCTGGGCGGCATCGCGCGGTGCGGCGAAGCCCCGGCTCTGCAGCAGCAACTGGCCCTTGGCGTCCTGCAGCTTGAAGCGGAACTGGCCATCGGCCTCGCGGTATTGCTTGAAGCTCGGCAGGGCGGCGCGCGCGCTCTTCTGCTGTGCCTGGGGCGTGCTCGCCGCCGACAGCCGGCGCAGGCCGACGGCATGGCGCAGTTCGGCGATCAGCGGCGTGGCGATGCGGCGTGCCTTGGCAGCCCCGGCCTGCAGCAGGTCTTCGAGCCGGGCGGGGTTGTCGATCAGCGACTGGTAGTTGTCGCGCATCGGCGCCACTTCCCGGTCGATGCGCTCGAACAGCTTCTGCTTGGCATCGCCCCAGGCGATACCGTCGGCATAGGCCTGGCGCAGACCGTCGGTTTCTTCGGCCGAGGCGAAGGCCTGGAAGATCTGGAACAGGGCCGAGCCCTCGGTGTCCTTGGCCTGTCCCGGCGCACGCGAGTCGGTCACGATGCTGCCGATGCGGCGCTTGAGTTCATCGCGCGGCAGGAACAGCGGGATGGTGTTGTCGTAGCTCTTGCTCATCTTGCGGCCGTCGAGGCCGGGCAGGGTGGCGACCGAGGCCTCGATCACCGCCTCGGGCAGAACCAGGTGTTCGCCGTAGAGGTGGTTGAAGCTGCTGGCGATGTCGCGCGCCATTTCGATGTGCTGCACTTGGTCACGGCCCACCGGCACCTTGTGGGCCTTGAACATCAGGATGTCCGCGGCCATCAGCACCGGGTAGTTGAACAGGCCCACGCTCACTTCGGCATCCGGCTCGGCGCCGGCGGCGGTGTTCTTGTCGACCTGCGCCTTGTAGGCATGGGCGCGGTTGAGCAGGCCCTTGCCGGTGACGCAGCCCAGCATCCAGTTCAGTTCGGGGATCTCGGGGATGTCGGACTGGCGGTAGAAGGTCACCCGTTCCGGATCCAGGCCGGCGGCCACCCAGGTGGCGGCGATCTCCAGCGTGGAGCGCTGGATGCGCGCCGGCTCGTCGCACTTGATCAGCGCGTGGTAGTCGGCCAGGAAGTAGAAACTCTCGACACCCGGCTCCCGGCTGGCCGCGATGGCGGGGCGGATGGCGCCGACGTAGTTGCCCAGATGGGGCGTGCCGGTGGGGGTGATGCCGGTGAGGACGCGTTGGATGCTCATGGAAGACGGTATCGACAGGAGGAAAAGGGAATTTTAGAAACGCATCAGCGTGACGACCGGCGTCAGCAGCCACTTCAGCACCAGCTCGCCCAGGCCGATCAGCGGCAGCATCCACAGCGATGCCACCACGCCGGCCACCACCAGGCCCATCACGATGAAGAAGCCGTAGGGCTCGATGCGGTCCAGCACCCGCGCGGCGCGCGGCGGCAGCAGGCCGGCCAGCACCCGGCCGCCATCGAGCGGCGGCAGCGGAAACAGGTTGAAGGCCCACATCACCAGGTTCCAGCGGATGCCCGACTGGGCCATCTGCAGGAAGAAGCGCTCCTGCACACCCGCGCCCAGCAGCACGATGAGCAGGGCCGCCCAGAGAAAGGCCTGGATGAAATTGGAGGCCGGCCCGGCCAGCGCCACCAGCACCATGTCGCGCCGGGGATTGCGCAGCCGGTCGAAGTTCACCGGCACCGGCTTGGCATAACCGAAGGCGAAGGAGCCCGAGGTGGCGAAGAACATCAGCGCGGGCATCAGCACCGTGCCGACCGGGTCGATATGGCGCAGCGGGTTGAGTGTGAGCCGGCCCATGCGATAGGCGGTGTCGTCGCCGAAGCGCCGGGCGGCGAAGCCATGGGCGGCTTCGTGCACCGTGATCGCGAAGAGCAGCGGCAGGGCGTTGACCAGGACGGTCTGTATGAGTTGCGAGGTTTCCACCGATGCGATTGTGTCAGCCCGCGAGGCCCAGGGTTTCCAGGCTGCCCCGGCCTTCACGGATCACCACCGGATCGTCGCCGCCGTCCATCGGCGTCAGGTCGACCACGGTGGTCGGCTGCAGATTGCAGGCGCCGGCATCGACCACGGCGGCCAGCACCTTTTCATAGCGCGCGCGGATCTCGCCGGGATCGTTGATCGGCTCGTCCTCGCCGGCCGGAATGAAGGTGGTGGCCAGCAGCGGCGCGCCGTGCTCCTCCAGCAGCGCCTGCAGCACCCGGTGGTCGGGCACCCGCAGGCCGATGGTCTTGCGCTGGGGATGGCTGACGCGGCGCGGCACTTCCTTGGTCGCTTCCAGCAGGAAGGTGTAGGCGCCGGGCGTGGCGGCCTTCAGCAGGCGGTACTGGCGGTTGTCCACCTTGGCATAGCTGGAGAGCTCGCTCAGGTCGCGGCAGAGCAGGGTGAGGTGGTGCTTCTCGTCGATCTGGCGGATGCGCCGCATCAGCTCGACCGCATCGCGGTCGTCGAGCCGGCAGGCCAGCGCGTAGCTGGAGTCGGTGGGGATGGCAGCGACGCCGCCGCGCTGCAGCAGGGCCACGGCCTGCTTGATCAGGCGCGGCTGAGGATTGTCGGGATGTAGTTCGAAATATTGGGCCATGCGCCGATTGTTGCCCGGCCCTCAAGCCTCTGCTGGCTGCACGACTATGCGGCTCTCGCGCACCGTCAGCCAGGCGCCGAGCGCGCTCGACAGGGCGATGATCAGGATGCCGCTCAGCGCCAGCGCATCCGGCACATGGCCGAACAGCAGGAAGCCGGCGCACATCGCAAAGCCGATCTGCGCGTACAGATAGGGCGTGAGGGTGGCGGCCGGCGCGCGGCGGTAGGCGAGGGTCAGCAGGTAGTGGCCCACCGTGCCGGCCAGCCCCATGCCGACGAGCTTGGCGCCGGTCAGCCAGTCGCCCGGCATCTGCCAGCCCAGGGCAGCAGCAGGGAGACGGCCAGCGTGCCCACCCAGCCGCCGTAGAACTGCATCGCAGCCGGATCCTCGGTGCGCGCCAGCCGGCTCGTCAGCACCTGGAACCAGGCATTGCAGGCCACCAGCGCCAGCGGCAGCAGCGTGGCCCACTGGAAGGCTTCGCTGCCGGGGCGCAGCACCACCAGCGTGCCGGAGAAACCCAGTGCCACCAGCCCCCAGCGCAGCGCCGAAACGCGCTCACGCAGCACCACGGCCGCCAGCACCGTGATGGCCAGCGGCGTCACCATCACCACCGCCGTGAACTCGCCCACCGGCATGTGGCGCAGGCTGAAGAAGCCCAGCACGCTGGTCGACACCAGCAGCACGCCGCGCAGCAGCTGAAAGCGGGGATGCGCCGTGCGCAGCGATGCCAGCCCGCGGGTCGGCAGCAGCGCGGCGCTGACCACCATGGCCTGCACCGCATAACGCGTCCACACGATGGTGATCAGGGGCAGGCTCGCGCCCATGTATTTCACGCTGCTGTCGAGCGTGGCGAAGCAGGCGGTGGCGGCGACCACGCAGGCGATGCCCGCCAGCGCCGGACTCACCGGATGCGATCGGCCAGCAGATCCCACACCCGTGGCAGATCGGCGGACAGATAGGGCAGCTGGCCCAGGTCGGTATGGGATTCGTCGGGGCTGTGGAAATCGCTGCCGCGCGAGGCGGCCAGGCCGAACTCACGCGCCATGTCGGCATAGACGGCGTATTCCGGCGGCGTGTGGCTGCCGGTCACCACCTCCACGCCGCGGCCGCCGTGCTGCTTGAATTCGCTGAAGAGCGCGAACTCGGCGTTGGGCGAGAAGGCGTAGCGGCCCGGATGCGCAATCACCGCCACACCGCCCGCGCCGGTGATCCAGCCCACCGCATCGGCCAGCGTGGCCCAGCGGTGCGGCACGAAGCCCGGCTTGTGGTCGGTGAGGTATTTGCGGAACACCTCGGGCGTGTCCTTGCAGTAGCCGGCTTCGACCAGATAGCGCGCGAAGTGCGTGCGCGAGATCAGCTCCGGATTGCCCACGTAGCGCAGCGCGCCTTCGTAAGCGTCCTTGATGCCGACCTTGGCCAGTTGATCGCTCATCTCCCGCGCGCGTTTCTCGCGGCCGCCGCGGGTGTCGGCCAGGCCCTGCACCATGGCCGGGTCCTCTGCGTCGAAACCCAGGCCGACGATGTGCACCGTCTCGCCGGCGAAGGTGACCGAGATCTCCACGCCGGTCAGATAAGGCAGCCCCGCCGCCTTGGCCGCAGCGGCAGCCCGCTGCTGCCCGCCGATCTCGTCATGGTCCGTCAGCGCCCAGAGTTCCACCCCGTTGGCCTTGGCCCGCACCGCCAGGGCTTCGGGCGTGAGGGTGCCGTCGGACACGACGGAGTGGCAATGCAGGTCGGCGTTCTGGAAGGTGGGCACCGGGGCATTTTAGGCGCTATTGGCGCGATCGCACGGTCCCCTGGGTAATTACGGGAGTGTGAGTGCTTTGAAAGCTCGTCTGGGCTATTGAGGCCGGGAATCCGCGTTATGAAAATTCAGATGTGCTTTTCATCGGGTATTTCCAGTCAACATCAATTTGGAGTGAATCATGTCGAAAAGGAAATGTTTGAATGTGTTTGCGGGCTTGTGTTTCCTGGTCGCGGTGAACGTGCATGCCGGTATTTTGGGGATATGGTTAACGTAACTTATCGCACTAACGGGGATGTGGATCTTGGTGACCGGACAATAGTCTCCGGTGGAACCCTATTTGCGTCGGGCTATGAAAACGTAACCATTGATGATTCCACCATCGAAATTTTGATCATTCAGAGTTGGGAGCCGACTGCTGGAAGTTCCTATGTTATTACCGACCTCTCCCAAGACTTCCCGGGTACCTATCATTTGACTTCGTCCTCGTTCCTCGATTCCAGCGACATCGCCACGGTCGGGAATACGCTGACCGTGAGCCTCAGCGAGTTGAATATCGCCATGGGCAGCACGGCGCTCCTGACCTTGACTCCGGTGGCTGCAGTACCCGAAGCGGAAAGTTATGCCATGCTGAGTGCCGGTCTCGGTCTGCTGTGTATGGTCTGCAGGCGGATGAAACGGGCCAAACCTTCAAATAGGCCGGGTTTTGCAGCCCCGGCCTTGCTGGTATGACCAGCACGGGCAACGCCTAACCCGCCGGCAGCTCCGCCGCCTCCACCAGAAACTGCACCCGCCGCTCCCCCCGCCATTCGTTCACATCCAGCCGGAAGGCCAGCTTCACCCGCGCCGGCAGCACTTCCGTGTGGCCGAACCAGATGCCGTCCACCGGCTGGCCCTGGTGCAGCAGCTTCAGCTGCAGGTGCCGCTCGCCCACCAGCTTCTGGCTGACCACCTGCAGTTCCTCGCTGAAGGTCGGCGCGGCGAAACCCTGGCCCCAGACGGCGCTGTGCAGGGTGTCGATCATGTCGGCGCGGCGGTATTCGGGCGCCAGGGGGCCGTCGGTCTCGATGCGGCGGGTGAGGGTGGCCTCGTCCAGCCATTCGTCGGCGACCTGGGCCAGGGCATCGCGGAAGGTCTCGAAATGCTCGCGGGCGATGGTGCAGCCGGCGGCCATGGCGTGGCCGCCGAACTTCAGCAGCACGCCGGGATGGCGCTTGGCCACCAGGTCCAGCGCGTCGCGCAGGTGGAAGCCCGGGATCGAGCGGCCCGAGCCCTTCAGCTCCATTTCCTTGCCCGGCGCCGCGCTGGCGGCGAAGACGAAGGTGGGGCGGTGCAGCTTGTCCTTGAGGCGGGAGGCGACGATGCCGACCACGCCTTCGTGGAAGTCCTCGCCGAACACGCAGATCGCGGCCGGCGGCGATTCCAGCCCACCGCCGGCGAACAGGGTTTCGGCCATGGCCATGGCGTCGTCGCGCATGCCGCCTTCGATGTCGCGGCGCTCGCGGTTGATGGTGTCCAGCATGCGCGCGAGTTCGTCGGCGCGCGAACGGTCATCGGTCAGCAGGCATTCGATGCCGAGTGTCATGTCGGCCAGGCGGCCGGCGGCGTTGATGCGCGGGCCCAGCGCGAAGCCGAAATCGAAAGCCGTGGCCGACACCGCCTTGCGCCCGGCCGCCTCGAACAGCGCGGCGATGCCCGGCTGCATCGCCCCGCGGCGGATGCGCGAAAGCCCCTGCGCCACCAGCCGGCGGTTGTTGGCATCGAGCTTGACCACGTCGGCCACCGTGCCCAGCGCAACCAGCGGCAGCAACTGGTCCAACTTGGGCTGCGGCTGGCCTTCGTACAGGCCGCGGGCGCGCTGCTCGGCCCGCAGTGCCAGCAGCACATAGAACATCACCCCGCAGCCGGCAATGCATTTGCTCTCGAAAGCGCAGGCCGGCTGGTTGGGATTGACCAGCACGTCGGCCCGAGGCAGCACCGGGCCGGGCAGGTGGTGATCGGTCACCAACACCTTCAGGCCGAGGGCGTGGGCGAAGGCCACGCCGTCCACGCTGGCGATGCCGTTGTCCACCGTCACCAGCAGGTCGCAGCCCTTGTCGGCCACGCGCTGGGCGATGGAGGGGGTGAGGCCGTAGCCGTCCACCACCCGGTCGGGCACCAGGTAATCAACGTGTTTCGCGCCCAGCAGGCGCAGGCCGCGCACGGCGACCGCGCAGGCGGTGGCGCCATCGCAGTCGTAGTCGGCGACCACGCAGATGCGCAGGTCATCGCGGATTGCATCGGCCAGCAGCACGGCAGCCTCGGCCGCGCCCAGCAGGCCGGCGGGCAGCAGCAGGCGGCCCAGGCCGTCGTCGAGTTCGTCGTGGCTGCGCACGCCACGAGCGGCGAATAGGCGCGCCAGCAGCGGATGCACGCCGGCCTGCTCCAGCGCCCAGGCGCTGCGCGGGGGATGTCGCGGGGGATGATCTTCACAGCTGGGCCGTCCAGTCCTGCAGGCCGGGCTTGGCGCCGAACAGGCCCCGGATGCGCTGGCCGAGCGAGCGCGGCTGCGCGGTGAATTCGATGGCAGAGCGCTCACCGCACAAGGTCAGGGTGACGGGCTGGCCAGCATCCAGCGCTTTCAGCGCCTCGGCGCATTCGCCAGCGTCCACGGCCAGCCAGGCGGCGCGCCAGGCGGCCCAGTCTTCGTGCAGTGCTGCCTCGCGCAGTGCTTGCGGCACGCGCAGATCCGGCGGCGCGGGCTTGACGGAAGCGGGCAGGGCCCCCGTGCCGCTCACCCAGAAGGCATTGACGGCAGGCAGGCCTCGTGCATTGCGTTCGTCGGTCATGGGATGGGTGTAGAGCAGCATCTGCACCTCGGTCTGCAGCCGGCGCAACGGGCGGGCGGCCGGGCCGTCGGGCATCCACAGGTCGAGGCTGCGGCCGGTGACGCGGTCCAGCGAAGCGCTGGGCATGCCGCGGAAGATCTCGCCGCGCGCCAGCCAGGTGCTGGGCGTGCGGTATTCGAGGGTGATGCCGTCTTCGGTGAAGTACGGGCCGATCAGGGCCAGCGTGGCGCGCGACTCGGCTTCGGTCAGTCCCAGCGAGGCGGGGTCGGTCAGGCTGATGTGGTCGGGTGCGATCTGCCAGTGGCAGGGCGTGATCCAGGCCATGGCCTCGTCGCCCGCTTGGCCGCCTGCATCGGCGATGGCCAGCGCGGCCCAGGGTTGTTGCCCATCGTCGGCGGCGAGGCCGCGCAGTCGAGCCAAGCTTCGTTCGTGGGGTGTCGAAAGCGAGAACTCTTCGGCTTCATCCCGTGCCGAGCAGGTCAGCCGACCCAGCAGGGCGCTCAGGTTATGCAGTTCCAGGCTGCGTCGGGCGGCATCGCAGCCGGGGGCCAGGGCGCTGGCGTACGGAACAAGAAGGTGCATCCGGCGGATTGTCCCACCGCCGCGACCGGCCCCAGGAGTCTGGGCCTTGACCACTCCCCGAATCATTTGGCCTGACCGCTCAATGGTCAAATGAACAGCGGTCCCGGCCATTTTCATTGAGGCATGCGTGAATTTTTGGCGTTGAATTCGTATATCTGGAATGTGAAACAACAATCGTCGTGCCCGTGTTCGGCAAATATCCTGATCAGACCTGTATAGGGAGGGTTGTATTTTAGTGAGCGTTGATCTGGGTTGATAATGGTTCGGCCGCGGCTGGTTTCCACATAGGCAATTGGCGTTTAAGAGTGGCGAATCAATGCGAAGGCCATGGATTTGAGTTCCGTGACATTGCAGCTTGCCGATCCGCCACCCGGGATGTCAATATAATTTCCACCCGGGGATGCGCCGTTTTCGTATCTGAAGTTTGCAAGAGCGGTTGTAATTTCGTCCATTTCTAATTCTCCACAATGCCTGATGTATTTTCACGACGGAGTGGTCCACGCATCCGCAATGAAGTTCTGCAGTTGCACCGTGTTCGGTCTCTTGGGTGTTGCATACAAGCGGATAGACAGCCTACCGGTATAAGGTGGAGAAAACACCTGCGTCCCCAGGCCGTGCAGCACTGCACGCCCACCCAAGGTGTGCATCTCCGGTGCGGGCTGGCTTTGGGGGCCACCTACGTAATAGTCGAATGACTGCAGACCGACAACGTCGATCTCCACGGCACCTGTCTCCCAGATGCACATGTTGAATTTTCCGGGGGACGCTTTGCCCACGAATTTGAATGCATCGGTAGGTATGGTTGGCATGGCTCGGCGCTCCGAATGTCAATTCGAATGGGTTGATCAGGCTATGTCCGGTGAGGTTGGTCTCAAAATTACCGGGTGGAGCAGGGTGGTGGAGGTATTAATTGTCGGCGGGAATGCGGAATTCGGTCATGTTGGTGTATTCCATGTGTCCGCTGAAAAATTCTGCAGCTCGACCGTGTGAACGACTGCAGGTTGACGGCGTCAATTTCCGCAGACCCTGTCAGCCAGATACGCAGGCTGAATTTTGTGGGCTGGACGTTGCCTGTGTATTTGAATGCGCCCGTTGGAATGATAGGCATATTTTCTCCACGTACGGTTACGAACCGCGTACTGAATGCACTTTGTCAAAAGCTGGATCCATCGTGCCATCGAAATCCTTGACTTCGAAAATGTTCGTTCCGCTGGCGACGCCGTTCGCCATGCAGAGGGTGATTTTTCCGGAGTAAGGCTCGGCGAATGTGTGCGTCGCCCGGAACAGAGCCCTGGGCGCGGACAACAGCGTCTGCCCGGCGGAAGTGATCAGCAGCAATGGAGGGTTGCGCTGGTTGGTGGGTTCGCCAATTAAATAATTAAACGATCGCAGATCGATCACAATGCCGGTCGCCGTGCTGCCGGCCCGAATTTGGATGGCGCCAGAATAAACTCTTGCCTTGCCGTCGAGTTTGAATAAATCCAATGAAATCATGTCCGTAGCTTTCGAAGTGGTGATTGCATAAGTGGCGCCTGTCATGCGGTAATTCCACATTGCCGTGCGAGGTTTCGAACCATAGGTTCACTTATGTGGTCGGGCAGGTATTACGCAGGTGTCTGCCAACTGCTTGCCTGGAAGGATGTCAACTCTGCGATGGTGTGGTTGGCGGATGTACACGTCGATTCAAAAACCAGCCTGCCCGTATAGGGCGGAGATAAGTCGTAGCGACCTCGCCCTTGGACGTTCCTGCGTCCATGGGACGTTTCCACGGTGAACGGCAATTGGAAGTCTTCGCCAGACAGGGAGTGCACGTGGTAATCGAAAGAGCGCAGATTCGTCACATCGATCTCCGCCCTGCCGGCATCGTCGAATACCAGGCGGTACTCGTCCGGTATGGCGCGACCTGTGCATTTGAAGGAGTCGATCAGGCTTTTTTCCGTGGGGATGGTCATGGGAGTGCTCTCGGAGTGAGTGGGTGCTCATTTTTGGCTGGCCCTCTCAGAAGTCGGAACTAATCGCAGCCGCTTTACGCGTAATAGTTCTACGGAGTTGTGTGGAGAATGTTCGACCGGCCAGCTTCTGCCAGCCCGGCGCCGCGGCCACGCATTCCCACACAAGCCCCGCCGCGCGATCGATCACAATCCCTGCGCCTTCACCGCCGTCCCGCGCATCCCCACTCACCCGCACGCACCCTCTCCCACATGCAACTTCCCTACGAGCTGGTCCTGGGCTGGCGCTACACCCGGGCCGGCCGCGCCACGCGGCGCAACGGCTTCATCAACTTCATCTCCGGCGTGTCCATGCTGGGCATCGCCCTCGGCGTGGCGGCGCTGATCATCGTGCTGTCGGTCATGAACGGCTTCCAGAAGGAGGTGCGCGACCGCATGCTTTCGGTGGTCTCGCACATCGAGATCCTGTCGCCTAACGGCGCGGCGCTGGCCGATGCCGGCAAGACGATGGAGGAGGCGCGGCGCAATCCCGAGGTGATAGGCGCGGCCACCTTCATCTCGGCCCAGGCGCTCATCGCCCGCGGCGAGGACATGCGCGGCACGCTGATCCGCGGCATCGACCCGGCGCACGAAGCCGAGGTGGCCGACCTGGGCGGGCCGCAGCAGGTGGCGGTGCTGCAGAAGCTGGTGCCGGGGCAGTTCGGCATCGTGCTGGGCATCGAGCTGGCCCGCGCGCTGGGCGTGCGGGTGGGCGATCCGGTCACGCTGGTGTCGCCCAACGGCCAGGTCACACCGGCCGGGGTGGTACCGCGGCTCAAGCAGATGACCGTGGTCGGCACCTTCGACTCGGGCCATTTCGAATATGACTCGGCCCTGGCCATGGTGCACGAGCAGGATGCGGCCCGCATCTTCCGCCTGGAGGGCCCGAGCGGCGTGCGCCTGAAGCTGCGCGACCTGCACCAGGCGCCCGAGGTGGCCCAGCAGCTGGCCAACAGCCTGAGCGGCGAGGTCTTCATCCGCGACTGGACCCAGCAGAACAAGACCTGGTTCGCGGCGGTGCAGGTCGAGAAACGCATGATGTTCATCATCCTCACGCTGATCGTGGCCGTGGCCGCCTTCAACCTGGTCTCCACGCTGGTGATGACGGTGACCGACAAGCGCGCCGACATCGCCATCCTGCGCACCCTGGGCGCCAGCCCGAAAAGCATCATGGGCATCTTCGTGGTGCAGGGCGCCATGGTGGGTGTGATCGGCACCCTGGCCGGCCTGGGCCTGGGCCTCCTGATCGCCTTCAACATCGATGTGATCGTGCCGGCGCTGGAGCACCTGTTCCACGCCAGCTTCCTGCCCAAGGACGTCTACCTGATCAGCCAGATGCCGAGCGAGCCGCAGGAGGCCGACATCGTGCCCATCGCCGTCATCTCCCTGGTGCTGTCCTTCGTGGCCACCCTCTACCCCAGCTGGCGCGCCAGCCGCGTGAATCCCGCGGAGGCGCTGCGTTATGAATAAGACAAACTCCCTGCCGCCCGGCACTACAGTGCTTTCGGCGCGCGGCCTGAACAAGCGTTTCGTGGACGGCCGCATCGACCTGACCGTGCTGCACGGCATCGACATCGACATCCAGGCCGGCGAGACGGTCGCCATCGTCGGCGCCTCCGGCTCCGGCAAGAGCACGCTGCTGCACCTGCTGGGCGGGCTGGACGCACCCACGGCCGGCGAGGTCAGCCTGCTGGGCCAGCGCTTCGACAAGCTGGGCGCGGCCGAGCAGGGCCGGCTGCGCAACCGCAGCCTGGGTTTCATCTACCAGTTCCATCACCTACTGCCGGAGTTCAGCGCGATCGACAACGTGTCGATGCCGCTGCGCATCCGCCGCCAGACGCCCGAGCAGTGCGCTTCGACGGCCAGTGCCATGCTGCAGTCCGTGGGCCTGGGCGAGCGCCTGCAGCACCGGCCCGCCGAGCTGTCCGGCGGCGAGCGCCAGCGGGTGGCCATCGCCCGCGCGCTGGTGACCCAGCCGGCCTGCGTGCTGGCCGACGAGCCGACCGGCAACCTCGACCGCTCCACCGCCGACGGCGTGTTCGACCTGATGCTGCGCCTGGCGCGCGACCGGGGGACGGCATTTGTCATGGTGACGCACGATGGGGCGCTAGCCGAGCGCTGCGACCGTCGCCTGAAGCTGGTTTCGGGCCGGTTCGTGGCCAGCGAGTGAGGGCGTTCGGGAGCGCTTCTGTAGAGAACTGTAGAAAACTATAATCCACTGTAGTCGACTATATTTCTCTGTAAAAGGAGCGTGCCATGGCGGACACCCCCATCTTTCCGCGGCCCGGGCTGGCCAGCCAACTGGCCGCGCAGATCCTGCACCAGTCGCCCACATCTTCATCGCCCTCGGGCGTTTTCCTGGCCGCGCCGAGGCGCACCGGCAAGTCCACCTTCGTGCGGGAGGACCTGCGCCCGGCGCTGCAGGCCAAGGGCGCCGTCGTCATCTATGTCGATCTGTGGGCGGACCGGCATGTGGACCCGAGCGAGCTGCTCGCGGTCGCCATCCGCACGGAGATGGGCCGGCATGGCCACGCGGTGCAGAAGATCGCCAAGGGTCTGGGCATCAGCGGCGGCAAGGTGGCAGGACTGGAGTTCTCGCTGGACCGCATCGGCATCGGCAAGGACGTGACACTGGTCCAGGCGCTGGCGGTGCTGTCCGACGAGGTGAAGCAGCCCATGGTGCTGGTGATCGACGAAGCCCAGCATGCCCTGACCAGCCAGGCCGGCATGGACAGCCTCTTCGCGCTGAAGGCCGCGCGCGACGAACTCAACAGCAGCGCCCACCACGGTCTGCGCCTGGTCTGCACGGGATCCAACCGCGACAAGCTGGCGATGCTGCGCAGCAGCAAGGACCAGGCCTTCTACGGCGCGCCGCTGGTGGCCTTCCCGCACCTGGACAAGGACTATGTCGCCTGGTTCTGCGAGCACGTGGGCCTGTCTGCCGAGCTGGCGCCCGAGGCCGTCTGGGCCTTGTTCGAGAAGGCGGGATGGCGGCCCGAACTGCTGGGTGCGGCAGCCGACTCCCTGCGTTTCGATTTCCAGATCCAGCCCGCGGACGTCCAGGAGAGGTTCTCCGCCGCGGTGGCGGAGCAGATCGATGCCGCCGCTTGCGAGACCCTGCGGGTCGTGCACGCACTGACGCCGCTGCAGACGGCCGTCCTGCGTGTCCTGGCCGACAGCGGCACGCAGTACCGCCCCTTCGAGGCGGCAACCCTGGAGAAATACCGCGAGGCCCTGAGCGCCGCCGGAGAGTCGGCCGAGTCGGCGCCCCGGGTCGATGTGACCGCCGTGCAGGCGGCGCTTCAGGCCTTGCAGGACAAGTCGCTGGTGTGGCGCGCCGCGCGCGGCGTCTATGCCCTGGAGGATGTGTCCTTGAGAGAGGTGCTGGCGGCTTGAGCTCGGCTGACCTGCGCTAAAGTCAGCCGTCGCGCAAAAAACGCGACTGGGATTGGCAATGGGATGGACGCCCCTCCCAAAACGGCATCAGAAGTGCCAAAGTGGAAGCGTTGTTTTCCACTTAACCGAGAGGAGCGTCCACCATGAACATTACGACAGTAGGCATCGACCTGGCAAAGAATGTCTTCCAGGTGCACGCGGTCAACGAGGCTGGCCGCAAGGTCTGGAACAAGCAGATCAGGCGTGAGCAGATGGCCGAGTTCTTCGCGCAATTGCCGCCTTGCCTGATCGGCATGGAAGCTTGCGGCAGTGCCCACCACTGGGCTCGCAAGCTCACCAGCCTGGGCCATACCGTCAAGCTGATGGCGCCGCAGTTCGTCAAGCCCTACGTCAAGACCAACAAGAACGACGCGGCCGATGCCGAGGCGATCTGCGAAGCCGTGGCCCGGCCGAACATGCGCTTCGTGCCGATCAAGGACATCGAGCAGCAGTCGCTGCTGGCGCTGCACCGCGTACGCCAGGGCTTTGTCAAGGCGCGTACCGCGCAGGGCAACCAGATCCGCGGTCTCATGGCGGAGTTCGGACTGATCATGCCCAAGGGCATCCGGCATGTTGCGCAGTACTTGCCAGAGCTGCTCGAAGACGCGAGCAACGAGCTCACGGGCCAGTTCCGGCAGCTCATGGAGCGGCTGCTGCAGAACCTGAAGGAGCTGACGCGGCAGATCGACGAGACCGAAGCGCTCATCCGGCTGTGGCATCGCCAGAGCCCGGCCTGCCGCCAGCTCGAGACGATCCCGGGCATCGGCCCGATCACGGCGACGGCGCTGGTGGCGAGCATCGCCGACGCCAAGAGCTTCGCCAGCGGCCGGCAGCTGGCGGCCTGGCTGGGCCTGGTGCCGCGCCAGCACTCCAGCGGGGGCAAGCAGACGCTGCTGGGCATCAGCAAGCGAGGCGACGCGTATTTGCGGACCTTGCTCATCCACGGCGCGCGGGCGGTGATCTGCCGGCGCCAGAAGTCGGCCGAGCAGACGGACTGGCTCAAGGGCCTGCTCGAGCGCAAGAAGCCCAATGTGGCGGCGGTTGCGCTGGCCAACAAGAACGCGCGGATCGTGTGGGCCTTGCTGACGACGGGCCGAACGTACGAGGCGCAGTACTGCGCTGGCGCGGCGGCGATATAAACGCGCAGGCCGCAAATACTCTGCGCAGGCAAAGACGAACTGGAGTTAGACCACCGATTGCTCGGGCAATCAGGCAGTGATGGCAAGACAGGTAAGACCGGGGTTGGTCAGACCCGCTACGGGACAGGCACTTCGAGTGCACATTGGCTATCGGGAACCAACCAGCAGAACCCATCAGGGATCGCAGTCCGAAAGGCTGCACAAAGTCCGGATGTACGGGTGCAATCTTTTTCTTGATCGAGCCGCCACCAACTGACTTGCTTGGCAAAGGGGCGTCCATGTACGTCCCGCTGAACTTCTCACGGCCAAGGCCGTGGGCTCACCCGCGTTCGCAGGAACTGCGGCCTTTTCGTTCGATTCGCTTTCTGGCGGCTCGGGCGGGAGGGTTCACGCCCTGCCGTTTTTCCCGTGGGAAGTTCACGGTACGCCAACCCGTCCGAGCTGCCGCCCTTCATCCCTCATGACCGCGCGGCGGAATCTGTCGCAGTCGCGTCCGACGCAGGAGGCCAGCATGAGGAAAACCAGCAAACCCCTTTCGACAACCCTTGTCCCCACCGATCGACCCGGGGATGCGCCGCCGCGGCCTGCGAGCAGCCAGGCCATTCTGGAACAGGCGCGCGACACCTTGCGAGAGGTCGGCACGCTCGCCCGCGCGGCGACCGGCATCGCCTGCGACCCCATCCTGGCAGGCGAGAACTTCGGCGACCTGCGCACCCGCGTCCGGGTGCTGCAGCTGCTGGTCGACCGCGTCGGTTCGGTGGCGGAGTCGGGTTTGCGCCGGCTCGACGACGGCCTGGCCTGACGCCGCCGCCGCTTCGCGCGCAAGGCGATATTTCGCGCGGCCCGCCACCGGAGCGTCGGCCGCCGAATCAAGGATGGAAGGCTCAGCTCCAAAAAAGTAGCCATGCTCGTGCCTTCCTCCCCGGCGATCCCGCCCGCCGGCCTGCCGCCTTTGTGGAACGACTCCGCGAATTCCACGGTGAAGCGGGCGGAAACCGGCGGCATCGCTGTGCCGTCCTTCTCCCCGGGCGACACCGACGAGCCGATGTGGGACGACTCCGCCTTCTCCATCCCCGACGACGATATCGCCCACGCCTACCGCCAGCGCCGCAACGTGCTGGGCCGGCTGGGCGACATGTTCGGCGCCTGGTATCCACGGCCGCGCCGGCCGGGGCCGGTGCAGGCCGAGCTGGCGCTGGCGAGGATCGGCCAGATGCTGTGGGACATCCGCCGGGGCAGGGCGTCCATCGACGGCCGCGCCCGCAGGCTCCGGCTGGAGTCGCTGCAGGCACTCGGCGGCCGCAAGTCGCTGCGCGGCCAGGAGTTCGACCGGCGCTACCACGCCATCGGCCGTTTCGTGCGGCGCGCGGGTGTGCGTCTGGAGCGCGAACTGCGCCAGGTGTCCGAGCCGTTTGCCTCCGTCGTGCGCGACGAGATGGACTTCGCCATGGGCCTGGCCTGGCGCTACCTGATCCATGGAAGGCCGGTGCCCCGGCAGTTGTTCGACGAGGCCGCCAGGCAGATCCAGTGCCGCATCCGCTGGCTGGAGCAGCGCTGGACGCTCAACCACCTCTACTGGCTGTGGGCCCGCTTCGCCTGCTGATTCACACCCGCAGGCCGGCTCGGAAGCCGCGCGAGGCGTAGTAGGACTGCGGTCCGTTGTGATAGGTGAAGACGCGGCCGTAGCGCCCGTCGCAGAAGATGGCGCCGCCGACGGCGCGGATCTCGTCGGGCGCCAGCACCCAGCTGGAGGTCTTCAGGTCGAATTCGCCGAAGGCCTGCAGCTCGCGGTATTGCGCTTCGCTCAGCAGCGACACACCCATGGCCTCGGCCAGGCCCAGGGCGCTGCCGGCGGGCTTGTTTTCCTTGCGGGCCTTGAGGGCTGCTTCGTCGTAGCAGAGGCTGCGCCGGCCCAGCGGGCTTTCCGGGGCGCAGTCGCAGAAAAGCAGGGCGCCGTTGCCGTCGGCCGCGCCGACGACGTCGGGCTCGCCGCCGGATTTCTCCATCTCCTGCAGGGCCGCCAGCTTCTGCGGGCTGGCCTGCAGGCGGGCCGCGACGGCGGTCCAGGCCAGGCCGGGATGGCGTTGCGGGTTCTGCTCGAAGCGCTGCCTGAGGGCCTGGACCAGGGCTGCATGCGGTGCGGAACTCATGCCGGGCCTCTTCAGCCGCGCCGGGCCGCTTCGATGGCCGCGATGTCGATCTTCTGCATGTGCATCATCGCGGCGAAGGCCCGCTGGGCGGCGGCGCGGTCGGGGTCGGTGACGGCCGCGGTCAGCGCCCGGGGCGTGATCTGCCAGGACAGGCCCCAGCGGTCCTTGCACCAGCCGCAGGCGCTCTCCTGGCCGCCGTTGCCGACGATGGCGTTCCACAGGCGGTCGGTCTCTTCCTGGTCGTCGGTGGCGATCTGGAAGGAGAAGGCTTCGGTCTGGCGGAAGGCCGGGCCGCCGTTCAGGCCCAGGCAGGGGATGCCGGCGACGGTGAATTCCACGGTGAGCACGTCGCCCTGTTTGCCCGAGGGATAGTCGCCGGGCGCGCGGTGCACGGCCTTCACCGCGCTGTCGGGGAAGGTGCGGGCGTAGAACTCGGCGGCTTCGAGGGCACTGCCGTCGTACCAGAGGCAGATGGTGTTCTTGCTGGTCACACGGGACTCCTTTCTGGATGGCTGGTGATGGCCGCCCGGCCGGTGGCGACAGGGCCGCGCTGCGCATTGTCGTGGGCCGTCCAGACCTTGGCGACCCTCAGTTCCCGCTCTTCTGGAACACCACGGCTCCGTTCACATTACCCAGCGTGGCATTGCCGGTGACGGCATAGGTCAGCCCCGCCCGCATCGCGGCGGCGCCGCTGAAGACGCCGTTGATCACCGCCGGTATCGCCGTGCCCGAGGCCGCGGCCGGCACGATGGCCGCCGCGGCCAGGCCCGGCTGGCGGAACTGGCCGTTGCCGGAGACGTTGTAGCTGCCGCCGGCGAAACTCAGGTCCAGCCGTGTGGTCAGCGTGGCGGCGGTGAAGTCCACCGACATCGACGCCGCGTTGAGCGTGCCCGCACCCAGGGTGGACGAGACCGGCGCGCTGCCGCCGACCATGCTGTAGCTCGCCGTGCCCGTGGTCGGCATGGAGAGATCCGGCGTGGGTGTGGCCACGATGTAGTGCACGTTGGTGACACCCGGCGGGCCGGAGACACCGCTGACCGTGCCGGCCTCCCAGCTGCCCCAGCCGATGAAGTCGGCGCTGCCGGGCGTGCCCAGGCCGCCGGCGCCTGCGCTGCTGGCGGTGAGGGTGCCGGTCTTTCTCAGGTTGGGCTGGCTGCCGCGCGGGCTGAAGTCGGTGAGTTCGCTGCCGTAGAACGCGACCTTGTCGCCGTCGCTGGTGAGGTTCTGCTGGACCGGGGTGCCCGCGTTGCCGATGTAGGCGAAGGTGGCGGCGTAGGCCGTCGCCCTGTCGCCGCTGAGGCTGGGCGTGAGCCCGCGCAGGCCGGCCTGCTCCAGCGCCAGGGCGCCGCCGAAGCCGCCGACATTGGCGGTGCTGCCCTGGAAACTCAGGCCCACCTTGCTGCCGCCCAGCCCGGAGAAGAAGCCCTGGGCCGAGCCGGTGCCGCACTGGTCGGCGCCGCTGCCGCAGTCGGCGCCGGACAGCGACAGGGCGCCCGAGAGCGTGGCGCCGCTGCCCACCAGCGTGCCGCTGGCGGTGTAGCTGCTGGAGATGGTGCTGGCGCCGGCCACATGGGGCAGGGTCAGGCCGAGCGACAGCTGGCCCAGGCTGCTGCTGGTGCCGAGGAAGTCGACCGTCAGGGTGGCCGAGTCGACCGAGCCGGCCAGGTTGCGGTCGGTGTAGACCGGCGTGGCGGCCGCCATCACATAGCTGCCGCGCTGGCCGGCCAGGGCGCCGAGCAGGGCGGTGGGGATGCCGGCCACGTAGGCGAAGCGGGCGTCGTTGCTGTTGCTGGCGCCGGAGGTCCAGCTGGCGCCGTCCCAGCTGCCCAGGACCAGCAGGTCGCCGAACAGCACCGATCCCGACTGGTAGGACGTCGCGCCCTGGGTGCCGGTGCGTATGGCCGTGGCGGAGGCCGTGCTGAACTGCTGCGGCTTGCCGTTGGCATCGAAGCCGGCGTCCGCGTTCTGCCATTGCCGGGACTGGGTGGCATAGCCGCTGCCGGTGCCGGTGATGCTGGTGGCGATGCCGGTGACGGTCAGGCCGCTGGCCGTGGAGACCGGTGCGGGGGCAGGTCCTGGAGCCGGCGGCGGTGGCGGCGGCGGTGGCGGTGGCGGCGGCGGTGGCGTGGGTGAGGCTGGCGGCGCCGGGGTCGGCGCTGACGGAGGCGCTGGCGAGGCCGGCGGGGTTGGCGTCGGAGCCGGCGCTGTCCCGCTTCCGTCGGTCGGCGAAGGCGCGGGTGTCGGTGTGCTCCCGGATCCGTTGCCCGGGCCGGGCGCGGGCGAAGGTGTGGTCCCCGGCGCGGGTGCCGGCGGCGGTGCCATGCCCCGCGCCGCCGCGGCCTGGGCCAGCACCACCGTCCGGCCGGCATCGTCGCTCTGGTTGGCCACGGCCTGCGCGGCCTGCACGGGGGCGGCCACCGGCAGGCTGGCGCGTTCGCCGGTACGGCTGGGCAGCTGGTTTCCGCGGCCGGGCTGCACCAGGGCGCTTTCGCCCACGCTCAGGCCCACGCAGCCGGCGGAGTTGCAGACCTCGATCGCGTCCTGCTCGCCCGCCACCTTCAGGTTGCGGTCGTTGCTGTCGTAGAAGGCGGTGAAGGCCGAGCCGCGGATGCCGATCAGGGCCACCGGCGTCTCCACCTGGTAGTTGTCGTGGTTGCGTTTGCCGATCAGGCCGGTGATGGAGCGCAGGCCGCCCTGGATCAGCTTGACCAGATAGCGGTCCTGCTTCGGATCCTGCCGGTCGGCGTATTCGGTGATGGCGAAGCGGGTGGCGGGCTGCAGCGCGACCAGGCCGCCGTCGCTGAAGCGGATCTGCAGCCGGCCGTCGGCGCCGGTGGCGAGCTGGTCGCCGCTCTGCACCGCCTCGCCCTTCTTCAGGGGCAGGGTGGCGCCTTGCCGTTGCACGGTCACGTCGCCGATGCTGAACTGCACGACGCCGGCGGCGGTCTGCGCCTGCCCGGCCAGCGGATAGACGGCGGCGATGGCCAGGGCGAGCGTGGCGGGCCGAAAGCGGAAAGGCGATGTCATGTTCAGAAATCCCGGCGGGCATTGACCGACAGCACGGCCTTGTGGAAATCGGCGATCGGCGAATTCGATTCCACCCGGGTTAGCGCCAGCTGCGGCGTCACGCGCCAGAGCGGCGCCGGATCCCACAGCAGGCCGAGGTTGAGCGTGGCCTGCTTGTCCTCCCGGCGCACCAGGAAGAAGGGATCCTCGCCGCCATAGAGCCGTCGCTCCCAGCCGAGCGTGGCGAAGCCCGCCAGCGTGGCCGAGACCGGCGCCTGCACCCCGGCCCGCAGGCCGACCAGGCGGTGGCCGAGCTGATCGACGTTGTCCGCCCGCGTGGCCTCGCGGCCCACATAGGCGCCGCCATAGGCCAGCTGGCCGCCGGCGAAACGGTGGGCATAGGAGGTGCCGAGCACCGTGCGGTCGGTATCGCGCAGATGCTGCTGCGGATAGTGCAGGCGGGCGTATTGCAGGTAGCTGTCGAACTGGCGGAAGCCGTCGAGGCGGTAGACCCATTCGGCGGTGCCGCCGGCCGTCTGGCGCAGGGTGTCGCTGCCGTAGCGGAAGCTCGACAGCTGCGTCGCCAGGATGAGTTCGTGCCGCTCGTGGCGGTAGGAGACGCCCGCATTGGCATCGGCCTGCGCAGTGTCCATGCCATGCACGGCCGAGGTATTGGGCCGGGCGCTGACGCTGGCCCCGCCGATCACCGACCAGCGCGGATCGACCACATAGCGCCCGGCCACCCCGGCGCCGGCACTGGCGAAGCTGGATTCTCGCCGCACGCCGGCCGGGTCCAGCGTCAGGATCAGGCCGCCGAAGACGGGCACCGCCACGTTGGCGCCGGTGGGGCCGCTGTTGACGTTGCTGTCGTAGCCGAAGCCGCCTTCCACATAGCCGCGCACCGAGGAACGGCTGGCGTCTTCCACCCGGGCGATGGCGTTGAGGAACTGGTCGATGGTGCGTGCCGCGCCCTCGGGCACCTGGCCTTGCCGCGCCTGGCTCAGCAGGGTGTGGGCGGCCTGGTTGTCGCCCACGGCGAACAGGGCGCGGCCGAGTTCGGCCTGGATGCGCGCCTGTCCGGGCATCACCGCCAGGGCCCGCTCCAGCGCCAGGATGGCGCGCGGATAGTTGCCGATGTCGTTGGCCGAGATGCCGAGCACGGTGTCGAAATCCGGGTCGCCCGCGCGCTCCACCTCATGGCTGGAGAGCATGTCGAAGGCGGCCTGGGCCTGGCCGGACTGCTGAAGGCCGATGGCATCGCGCACCAGGGCGTCGATCTCCGCATGGGCGCCGGTCGCCAGGCAACTGGCGGCGAGCAGGACGAGGGCTGCTCGCGTCTGGCAAAGGGGCATGGGGGGGCTGTGTGGGTGAGAGGTGATGTACCGGCTTTCTGTATTTTCGTCACAAACCGGCCGAAGTTGAGCGAAAAGCGGCGCAGCACGCCGTGTAGGCATTTTTCCTACAAGCCCCTCCCGGAACCAGACATCACACACAGGGAACGCCGACTTCAGTTCCGTATCCGCCAACTTCACAATTCATTCACCGCATCGACACCTTCGCAATCCGGCTGAAGGGCAGAGATGAACCAGGCAAGGACACCACGATGAACACCGAACAACTGCTCGCCGAGATCCGTAACGCCAACCTGGTCTATCTCAACGTGGCCCAGAAGCTGATCGAGATGGACAAGGCCGAAGCCATGGCCAGCCTGGGTGTCAGCGCGCAATCGGCCGACCTGCTCAGCGGCCTGGACGCCCACCAGCTCGACAAGCTGGCCGGCGGCAGCACCCTGCTGTGCCGCTTCCCGATCAACGACGACACGGTGTTCGGCCTGCTGACCAGCTCGAAGGCTCCGGCCAGCCGGTTCTCGCTGGGTGGCTTGATGGCCGAGGCGGCCTGATCCGCAGGTTCTAGCCAGCGCCCGGTTTCATCCAGGGCTCCCGGCAGCCCAGCGGCGGCCAGGCCGGGGTGAACAAGGTTTCCATGGCCGCGGACAGGGCGAGCACGCCCTTGTCGTCCAGATGTTTCCCCATGATCTGCAGCCCGACCGGCCGGCCATCGCGCGTCAGCCCGACCGGCACCGATGCGGCCGGCAGCCCTGTCAGGTTGCCCAGGGCCGAGAAGGCCAGCCAGGCGCTGCCGGCGTTCACTTCCTTTCCATCGATCACCGAAGGGCCGGCGATGTCCAGGCCGAATGCTGCGCAGGCCGTGGCGGGGGTCAGCAGGAAGTCGTAGCGCTCCATGAAACGCCAAGTGGTGCTGACCACCTTCTTGCGTTCGAAGAGCGCTTCGGTGAAGGCATCGGCCGTCCATTCCCGCTCCAGCAGGCTGGCCAGCCAGCCCTGCAGTACCACACCTTGTTCGGCGGCCATGCGGCGCAGGCCCTGGCGGTCGGTGTCCATCGCCACCAGGGTTTCGAAGGCGGCGCCGTAGTGGGTGAGGGCGGGCTGGTCGGATTCGAGGCGGCAGCCCAGCAGGGCCGCCAGCCGCAGGGCGGCGGCTTCGGTGATGGCGCGCACCTCCGGGTCCACCGTGGCGAAACCCAGGTCGCCGCTGTAGGCCAGCCTTGTACCGCGCAGGGTGTCGGCGGGCGGAATCGACCAATCGGTGATCTCCATCGGCAGCGAGAAACGGTCCTTGGCGGATGGGCCGGACATGACCGACAGCGCCAGGGCCGCGTCGGCCACGGTGCGGGTCATCGGGCCGATGTGTTCCAGGGACTCCCAGCTGGAGATGCCGGGGAAACGCTCGTCCCGGCAGCCCGGCCAGGCCGGCACCCGGCCCATGGACGGCTTGATTCCGTAGATGCCGCACAGCGCGGCCGGCGCGCGCACCGACCCGCCGCCATCGCTGCCGATGGCCAGCGGCACCAGGCCGGCGGCCACGGCCGCGCCGGAGCCGGCACTCGATCCGCCCGGCGTCAGGTCCAGGTTCCAGGGGTTGCGGGTGGTGGGGAACAGGGCGTTGTGGCCGAAGGCGCCGTAGCCGAATTCCGAGGTGTTGGTCTTGCCGACCACGATGGCGCCGGCCGCGCGCAGGCGCTCGACCACCACATCGTCTTCGTCGGGCACATGATCCGCATAGAGCTGGGACCCGAAGGTGGTGCGCAGGCCGCGGGTGCAGATCAGGTCCTTCACCGCTACCGGCACGCCGGCCAGCGGGCCGACCGGATCGCCTCGGGCGATGCGCCGATCCACCTCGCGGGCCGCGTCGCGGGCGCCGGCTTCGTCCAGGGTGCAGAAGGCGTGCAGCGAGCCGTCCAGCGCGGCGATGCGGGCGAAGGTCTCGTCCACCAGCGATTCGGCGCTGGCCGTACCGCTGCGCACCGCCTCGGCGATGTCGGCGATGCCGGTGGCGCAGTCCTTGCACGCGGTGGGGTTCATCTCAGCTTCCATTTCGATCCGGTCTCCCGACATGTCCTTGATCTTTTCCGCATTCCAGCTCGGGCCCCTGCGGCTGAAGAACCGCCTGGTGATGGCGCCCATGCAGCAGTACCGCGGCGCGCCCGACGGCAGCGCCACCGCCTACCACCCGCTGCACTACGGCCGCTGCGCCGAGGGCGGCATCGGCCTGATCGTGGTGGAGTCCACGGCGGTGGCGTCCAACGGCCGGCTGTTCAAGGACGACATCGGCATCTTCCATGAGCGCCACGTCGCGCCGCTGCGGGCCGTGACCGATGCGGTGCATGCCCACGGCGTGCCGGTGTTCATCCAGCTCTCGCATGGCGGGCGCAAGTCGAACCCGCCAGCCGCAGAGCGCCTGCTGGCGCCCAGCGCCATCGCCTTCGACGGCAGCTACGGAAAGCCCGAGGCGATGAGCGAGCAGGACATCGCCGATGCCGTGCAGGCCTTCGCCGACGCGGCCCGCCGCGCGGTGGCCGCAGGCTTCGACGGCATCGAGCTGCATGCGGCGCATGGCTATCTCATCCACCAGTTCCTGTCGCCCTTGAGCAACCGGCGCGAGGACGGCTACGGCGGTTCGGCCGAGGGCCGGCAGCGTTTTGCCATGGAAGTGCTGGCGGCGGTCAGGGCGGTGGTCGGCGCGGACTACCCGGTGAGCCTGCGTGTCTCGGCCAGCGATTACGTGGAAGGCGGCCTCACGCCCGAGTCCGTGGCCGCCGCCGTCAACGCCCTGGCGCCGCTGGGCCTGGCGGCGGTGCATGTGTCTTCCGGCGGCCTGCTGCCGATCGCGCCGGCCAGCAGCCAGCCGGGCTACCAGCTGGGCTGGGCGCAGGCGATCCGGCAGGCGGTGTCCATCCCAGTGATCGCGGTGGGCGGCCTGCACCGCAGGTCGCTGATCGAGCAGGTGCTGGCCCAAGGTCAGGCCGATCTGGTGGCGATCGGCCGGCCCATCCTGGAGCGGCCGGATTTCATGACCGACAAGCTGGCCTCGGTCTCGTTCGAGGGCTGAGGCTTCAGGTAGCCGACCAGCATCTCGTGCGCCAGCACCCGGTGTTCCGCCAGCCAGGCAGGGTCCAGCAGGTCGGTGCCGAAGATGCGCGACAGGGTGTGGCCGTGCGCCCGGCTGTAGTAGGCCAGGCTCACCATGGCGGTGTAGAGGTGCAGGGCATCGATGCCGGCGCGGAAGGCGCCGCTGGCCTCGCCGCGCCGCAGCAGGCCGGCGATCAGGTCCAGCACCGGCGAGGCGGCGGCGCGGATGGCGTCGGAGCGCTGCAGGTGTTTGGCGTGGTTCATGTTCTCGAAAGCCAGCAGCCGGCCCAGCTCGGGGCGGGCGCCGAAATGGCTGTCGATGAAATCGAACATGGCCAGCACGCCTTCCAGCGGCTCGACGGCTTCGAAGTCCAGCTGCATCTCGGCCGCGCGCAGGCGCAGCAGCACGTCCTCCAGCACGCTCACATACAGCGCATCCTTGCCGCCGAAGTAGTGGTAGAGCATGCGGATGTTGGACTTGGCGCGCCGGGCGATCTCCTCGGTGCGGGCGCCGCTGAAGCCCTTGGCGGAGAACTCGGCCACGGCGGCCTTGAGGATGCGGGCGCGGGTGCGGGCGGGGTCGCGGGCGGCGGCCTTCTTCTTCGGAGCAGGTTTCGGGATGACGGGCATCGTGGGATTGTCCCCGCGCCGCTCAGGCCGGCTGCTGCGCCAGCGCGCTCAGCATCCGCTGCGAATCGCTGACGAAACCGAAGCACTTTTTCACGTTCCAGACCGTGGCCTGGGTGCAGAAATCCGGCGAGGAGGTGGCGCAGCAGTCCTCCAGCATCACGCAGCCGTAGCCCAGGAAATTGGCATCGGTCAGCGTGTGCAGCACGCACTGGTCGGTGTTGCAGCCGGCGAAGAGAACCGTCTTCACGCCCAGGTTGCGCAGGATGCTGTCGAGCGGGGTGTCCCAGAAGCCGCTGATGCGGTGCTTGTCCACCCGGATGTCGCCGGGCAGGGGCGCGAGTTCGTCCACGATGGCGGCGGCCCAGGAGTCCTTCTCCAAGACGTTGCCGCGCCCCTCGGGCAGCGGGTCGCCCAGGCCGGTGCCGCTGCCGCTGTTCTTGTAGAGGTGGATCTGGTTGGGCGGCATGTTGGCCAGGTCCGGCCGGTTGCCCCAGTTCACCCAGATGACGGGCACCCCGGCTTCGCGCAGGGCCGGCAGCAGGGCCTGCAGCGGCGCGATGGCGGCGCGGTCGGCGGCGTAGTTGCCGCCGATATGGTCCACCCAGCCGCCCTGGGTGCAGAAGTCGTTCTGCATGTCGATCACCACCATGGCGCTACGGCGCAGGTCGATCACCAGGTTCTGCGGCTCGGCGGCCAGGCGCAGGGGGCGGGGCGCGGGCGCGGGCATGGCCATGTCGACCTGTTCGGCCGTGGCGCGCCAGTGGTAGTGCGGTGCGGTGCCCAGGGCGCCGGGAATGTGCGTCGTATCGATCTGCATGGTGCTGCTCCAGCTTGGGTATGGACGGGGCACCGCCGCGGTGCCGGGCTTGGCGCCTTTGTGGTGCCAGCCGCCCCGCGGCGGCCCGAAAACGGGTGGCACCGTTCTTGCGAACGCTCGCCCCGACTCGTCCATCAGGTAATTGTTTAGTTACTTACGCACTCTCCCTAGCGAAAGGAATGCCAATGTCCAAGCCCCTGTCCAAATTCACCTCTTTCGCCTCCATCGTGGCAGCCACCCTGGCCCTGGCCGGCGCCGCGCAGGCGGCCGGCCCGGTCACCGTCGGTGTGCTGATCCCCGGCTCCAAGTCCGACAAGGGCTGGATGGAATCCGGCTACGACGGCCTGGCCGCCGCGCAGAAGCAGTACGGCGACAAGATCAAGGTGCAGATGATCGAGAACATCAACTACGCCGACATGGAACAGGCCCTGGTCAACCTGGCCAGCAAGAACAGCCTGGTGATCGGCGTGGGCGGGCAGACGCAGGCGGCCGTGATGAAAGTGGCCAAGCGCTTTCCCAAGACGCATTTCTCCATCGTCGGCGGCAGCAAGGGCGACGAGGTGGCCAACGTGGCCGGCTACGACGTGAAGCAGGCCGAGATCGCTTTCGTGGCCGGCGCCTCCGCCGCCATGCTCAGCAAGAGCGGCGTGGTGAGTTATGTGGGCGGCATGGAGATCCCGTCCATCGTCAACGCCGGCAAGGAGTTCGGCAAGGGCGCGGCCTACATCAACCCCAAGATCAAGTACGTGGAGAACTACACCGGCGACTTCGACAACGTCGCCAAGTCCAAGGAAGCCACGCTGGCCGCCATCGCCCAGGGCGCGGATGTGCACTATCACATCCTCAACCTCGGCCTGCGCGGCATGGAGCAGGCGGCCAAGGAGAAGGGCACCCACATCATCGGCAGCTACACCGACCGCTGCGGCAGCGATCCGCTCTACCCGGCCTACAGCATCACCGGCGTGGGCTACGAGGTGCAGTACGCCATCGACCAGGCGGTGTCCGGCAGCTGGAAGCCGGGCTACAAGCCCTTCGGCCTGGCCATGGGGCCGAAGGCTTCGGACATGGTGATCTGCAAGGGCACGGCCGAGCAGAAGGCCAGGATCGAGGCGATCAAGAAGGACATTCAGAGCGGCAAGATCAAGGTGCTGGAAGGCTGATCCGGTGCCGCTGCTCGAACTCGACGGCCTGGGCAAGAGCTTCGGGCGGCTGCGGGTGCTCGACGACATCTCGCTGTCGCTCGAAGCCGGCGAGGTGCACTGCCTGCTCGGCGAGAACGGCGCGGGCAAGTCCACCCTGTGCAACCTGATCTTCGGTGTGCATGCACCCGACGGCGGGACGATGAAGCTCGACGGCGCCCCCTACCGGCCGGCGCGGCCGGCCGATGCGCTGGCGCAGGGCATCGCCATGGTCCACCAGCATTTCAGCCTGGTGCCCGATGTGAGTGTGGTGGACAACCTGCTGCTGGGCCAGTCGCGCGGCGTGCTCAAGCGCGCCGAATGCGCCGAGCGGATGCAGGCGCTGGGACAGCGCTACGGCATGCCGCTCGATCCCTATGCCAAGGTGTCCGACCTGTCGGTGGGCGAGCGCCAGCGAGTGGAGATCGTCAAGTGCCTGATGCGCGAGCCGCGCCTCTTGGTGCTGGACGAACCCACCGCCGTGCTGCTGCCCGACGAGATCCAGGCCCTGCTGCAGGTCTGCCAGCGGGTGGCCGAGCAGGGCTGCGGCGTGGTGCTGGTGACGCACAAGCTGGCCGAGATCCGCCAGGTGGCGCGGCGCGCGACCGTGCTGCGCGGCGGGCGCATCGTGGCGCGCTCGGACCAGCCGGCCGAGGACATCACGAGCCTGGTGCGCGCCATGATCCAGCGCGACCTGGCCGACCCCTCCGACGTGCTGCCCGCCGCGCCCGCCCGCGCCGCCACGCCATCGGGCGAGGCCGAACCGGTGCCGGCCCTGATGGTCGATGGCCTCACGGTGCGCGACGCCCAGGGCGTGACCCGGCTGGATAACTTCACGGTGATGGTGGCGCCGGGCGAGATCGTCGGTGTGGCCGGCGTGGAGGGCAATGGCCAGGTCGAACTGGCCGGCGTGCTCTCCGGCCTGATGGACAACACCGAGGGCCGCTTCTTCGTGGCCGGCGAGGATCTGACCGGCCGCAGCGCCGGCGCGATCACCGCCGCCGGCGTGGGCATCGTGCCCGAGGACCGCCATGCCTCCGGCTGCGTCACCCAGATGAGCGTGGCCGAGAACATGCTGCTCAACCGCCTGGGCGACTACCGCCGCTGGGGGCTGCTGGACCGCGCCGCGTTGAAGCGCGATGCGCAGCAGCTGATGTTGACCTACGACGTTCGCGCGGCAGGCCCGGATGCGGCCTTCAGCGGCCTGTCCGGCGGCAACCAGCAGAAGGCCGTGCTGGCGCGTGAACTCACCACCGACGGCCTCAAATTTCTGATGGCCGCCCAGCCCACCCGTGGCCTGGACGTGGGTGCCGTGGAAGCCGTCTACGGCCACATCGTCGGCGCCTGCGCACGCGGCGTGGGCGTGCTGCTGATCTCCTCCGAACTGGACGAACTGCTGCATGTGGCCGACCGGATCCTGGTGCTGTACCGGGGCCGGATCATGGGCGAGTGCGAGGCCCATGCCTCGCAGCGCGAACGCATAGGCGCCTGGATGGCGGGACAGACCCAATGAACCAAGCAACACGATGGACGAATGTCCTGCAGGACCAGCGGGCGGTGCTGCTGTCCCTGGCCGCGGTGGTCGGCGCCCTGGTGCTCGGCCTGCTGCTGGTGGCCGCCATCGGCGTGCCCATGGGCGATGCCGTGGCCGCCTTCGCCGACGGCGCCTGGGGCTCACCCTATGCGCTGGCGGCCTCCATCAACCGCAGCCTGGTCTTCACCCTGGTGGGGCTGGGGTTCGTGCTGGCCAACCGGGCCAACCTCACCAATGTGGGCGGGGAAGGGCAGATCGCCATCGGCGCCATCGCGGCCACCGCCGTCTGCCTGCATCCGGGCGTGGCGGGGTTGCCGGTCGGCCTGGGTTTCGTGCTGCCGATGCTGGCGGCCTGCGTCTGCGGCGGGCTCTGGGGCGCGCTGATCGGGCTGCTGAAGGTGAAGGTCGGCACCAACGAGGTGATCAGCAGTTTGATGCTGTCCTTCATCGGCGTCTGGCTGCTCTACGGCAGCGTGCAGAGCGAGGCCCTGCTGCGCCAGCCCATGACCAGCTCCAGCACCTTGCCGGAATCGCTGGAGATACCCGATCCCACCAAACTCCCGCTGCTGACCGGCGACGCCGGCATGCCGCTGCACTGGGGCCTGCCGCTGGGCATCGTGCTGGCGGTGCTGGTGGCCGTGGTGCTGCACCGCACGGTGTTCGGCTTGCGCCTGAAGGCCGTGGGCCTCAATGCCTTGGCGGCACGCAAGGCGGGCATCGCCATCGCGCCGGCCATCGTGGGCGTTTTCTTCGCGGCCGGCGCGCTCGGCGGCCTGGCCGGATCGATGATGCTGCAGGGCGAGCAGTACAGCCTGAAGGCCGGCTTCTCCTCGGGCTACGGCTTCGACGGTCTGGTGGTGGGCCTGCTGGCGCGCGGCTCGGTCATCGGGGTGGTGGCGGGTGCGCTGCTCTTTGGCTTCATCCGCTCAGGCGGCATCAACATGGAAATGACGGCCAATGTGCCCAGTTCGCTGGTGCTGGTGATCCAGGGCGTGATCATCGTGGCGCTGGCCGGCTCGGCCCGCTGGATGGACAAGAAGGGAGCTGCACGATGAGCGATCCGGCCAGCGGCGCGATGGCCGCCGTCTTCGCGGGCTCCACCCTGCGCCTTGCGGTGCCGCTGCTGCTGGGCGCCACCGGCGAGCTGGTCAGCGAGCGGGCGGGTGTGCTCAACATGAGTGTGGAAGGGATGATGCTGACCGGCGCCTTCGCCGGCGCGGTCGGCGCGGTCTACACCGGCAGCCCGGCGCTCGGCCTCCTGATAGGCGTGCTGGCGGTGCTGCCGGTGGCGCTGCTGCAGGCCTTTCTCAGCATCACGCTGCGGGCCAACCAGGTGGTGACCGGCATCGGCATCAACATCCTGGTGCTGGGGGCGACCACGCTGGCCTATCGCGAGATCTTCGGTGGCCGCTCGCGCGCCGAGGTCCCGGGCTTCGACAAGTGGCATCCGCCGCTGCTGTCGCAGATTCCGGTGTTCGGCGACGCGGTGTTCACCCAGGTCTGGCTGGTGTACCTGGCGCTGGCGCTCGTCGCGCTGGTGGCCTGGACGATGCGCTACACGGCGCTGGGCCTGGCCCTGCATTCGGCGGGCTCGGAGCCCAAGGCGGTGGACAAGTCCGGGTTGTCGGTCACTGCCGTTCGCTACGGCGCGGTGGTGTTCACCGGCGTGCTGTCGGCCATCGGCGGATGTTTCCTGTCGATCGGCGATATCCATACCTTCACCGAAGGCATGACGAGTGGCGCGGGCTATCTGGCGATCGCGGCGGTGATCTTTGGCAACTGGAAAGTGGGGCGCATGCTGCTGGCCTGCCTGCTCTTCGGCGCGGCCACGGCGCTGCAGTTCCAGCTGCCGGCGCTGGGGATCCAGGTGCCTAATGCGATCCTGATCATGCTGCCTTATCTGCTGGCCTTGCTGGCTGTGGGGGGCTGGTGGGGCGGCAGAGTGCGCCGGCTTATTTGACGCAGCCCTACGTGCGCTGAGGGCCTTGTCCGCGTTCCGCTCGTTCTTCCCGCGCTACTCGACCGACCGCAGCAGGAAATCGTGCGTCTCCAGCCAGCACCAGGTTCTCAGCGGATACCGGGCTGTGGCGTCTGGCGGGCAGCGCGGCCTGTCGGCGCCGTCCGGACCCGGGCCTGCGTTATTGCGCTCGAAGAGCGTATCCATCTCGCGGTCCATGAACCGCACGGTAGTCTGCTCGAATGCTGCGTCGATGCGCTGCTTGCGCGCGAAGCGTTCGGGGTCGTCGCCTCGCGGCGGCTCGCAGCGTGTCTCGAAAAGCGCCGCGACCCGGGGAAAGGCCTCGGACTGCACGCGGTCCTGGTTCATCGCATAGCGGAAAAGCGTGTCCTGGTAGGCCGTCAGGCAGCTACTGCCCGGCGCCCCCTTCTGCGCGGCCGGCAGATGCAGTTCGCCCGCCCAGAGCATTTCGTTGACCATGCTGAGCCAGCCGGCGCTAACGTAGACGGTGCTGCCATTGATGCGTTGCTGCGAACGCATGATCGGAATGGGCGTTGGAACGACCACGATCTCCACCTGCTCGTACAGACGTTTCTGGGTGGCCTGCCGCTCGGTCGGTTTCTGGTCCTTGGACTCCACGGTGGCCTCCAGCGGGCGCAGCCGGACCTTGCGCCAGCCCTCCACGGTGGCGACGAAATGTTGTTGCAGGCGCTGTGAAACGCTTTGCGGCCGCGGCGCAGGCCGAGCGGCTTCGGCGGGCCAGGCGGCGGTCGTCACGGCAAGCGACGCGGCGGCCAGCAGGGCAGGAGCGATGCGCCGGTTCATGAGGGATTGGCCTTCTTGGGGAGCATGCATTTGTCCAGCCAGTACGCGTGCAGGTAATTGGGCAGCGCGCCGGAAACGGCCTCGGTTCGTTTGCCTTTGAGTTCACCCCGCGTGCAGGTCAGCGTGACCGCCACCGGCAACCAGCACTGAATGCTGGACGGCGGCAGTTCTCGATTCAGGTGAAAGAGTCGAAGGTCACCGGGGCGCAGACTTTCGCTGTACGCCTTTTCGAACGCCGGCTGCGAGCCGATGTCCGGATTGACAGCGAGATGCTCCACTGCCATCTGGCCTTGCCCTTCGTTGAGCAAGGCCAGATAGAGCGCCGGCGCAGTGCTTCCGCTGGCATCGGTGTCGGGGCCCAGGTACCACGCGGCCCGGAACGGCTCGCAAGAAGGTGGCGTCGTCGAGCAGCCGGCCAGGGTCAACACCAGCGCCAGCAGCAGCGCGGTCGAAGCGGCGGGTTTCATCGTGAGCCTTCCTGCCCGCGCACATTACGGCGCGGTCCGATGTCTTTGATCGAATTCTTCAGGTCGTCGATGGCCTTGGTCAGGCCGGGTTCGGCGGGCAGCTTCTTGTTCAGGTCCGCGAGCGTGACGTTGAGGTCGGCGATGGTGGCTGCCAGCGCCTTGCTCGAAGACGCACCACCGGTGCCGATGGCGAGCGTGAGTTTCTGGATCCACTCATCAAGTGTCTGCAGTCGGGTGATGATCGTTTTGACGGCCTCTGCGTCCGTCCGCGCCTGCTGGAGCCGGTCTGCTGCGGAGGAGATGTCCTTCGCGGCCTTGCTCAGCTCTGTCGCCGACGTCAGGATCGAAGAGGCATCCACGTTGATCGCATCGCGCTGCCGAAGGGCCTGGAGGTCGCCGGGATCCAGCCGCAGGGGGGCGGCCTCCATGCGCATCGACAGGCCTTCACGCAGCAGCGTGCGGTCGGCCGCGGAGAGCGATATTTCGGCCGGGGCCAGCGCCACCGTGCCGGCCACGCCCAGCGTGCCGCCGACGGTGAGCGCCGCCGCCAGCGCGGCGCTGTGACTCCACTGCCCCACGGCCTGACCCAGGCCCACGCCCGTCGCCATCGGCCGCATCGCTGCCGCGACCGGGACGGCCGGTGCCAAGGCCCGGGGCGGCGGCGTCGTCTCCTTGGGCCAGGCCCAAATGCCACGCTGCTCGCCCAGCGCCGCTTCGGCAGTCAGGTAGCCCAGCAGCCGGTAGCTTTCGAACTGCCGTTCGTCAAAGAAGGGATCGGCGGTGGTCTGGTGCGGGAAGCGCCGGGGATCGTCCAGCGCGCTGCCGGGCGCAGCGCTCATGTCGGCATAGGCGGCGAGTTCGGGCGCGTCGTGGTCGCGCAGCAGCATAGGCTTGAGCACCACCAGCTTGCCGTCTGCGTCCGGATGGCTTCCGTCGCGTGCGGAGTAGCAGATGGGAGCCTCCAGAAAACGCTGGAATTCGCTGGCGCGGCCAGGGCCGGGCAGCACGGCCGGCAGCCCGATCTCGATGCCAAGATCCACCCGTATCTTGCGCACCACGTCGAGCAGGTCGGCCCACTGGTAGCGGCCGTCGCAGGTCGCGTCGACCACCACGATGCGGCGGCAGCGCCGGCGCACCATTTCGAACAGGCCCAGGTTGTCGAAATGGCCGCCGTCCGAGAGGTAGACGAAGTCTTCGTCCTCGCCGGTCGAACCGAAGGCTTCGGCGAGGTTGACCTCGATGCCCAGCGGCGGCTGCTTCTGGTTCCAGTACCGGCGTTCGGGGTGGGGGGCCCACCAGCCCAGCCGGACGTTGAACAGCGTCATCACGAAGCCCACCAGCGGCGAGCTGTGGTAGCCCATGTTGGGGGTGGCCGCGGCGCCGGAGATAGTCATCGCCCGGCCGAGTTGCATGCCGCCCATGTAGGTCTTACTTGAACGGAAGCCGACGTTGAAGGCGCCGCAGTGCATGGGCGTGGCAATGAAGGGGGCCGCCTTGCGCTGCTGCCAGTCGAGCCGCTCCGGTGTGGGCCGGACCATGTTCAGGGCCATGTTGATCACCGGGTACAGACGCGGTTGGCGGGCCTGTTTTTGCGCGTGGGCGTGGGGCGTCAGGTCCAGCGGCGCCTCGAAGTCGCTCAGCGGTGGGTTGTCCTCCTCGTCGAAGTCGGTGAACCAGTGCGGTTTGCGCTCTTGCCGGCCGGTGCCGAGGTAGGCCCGCACCAGGCGGTTGCCGTACATGCCATGCAGTGAAAAATTGTTGGCTCCCATGCGCCAGGCGAACAGGCCCGCCAACAGCAGCAGGCTCAGTCCCGCGCCGAGCGGCACCCACCATTCGGCCGCCAGCAGCACATGGCGATAGACCCGGGCTGCGGCCGATCCGCCTACCCGCAGACCATAGGGGTCGACGCCAAGGGATTCTGCGTCCTGTACCGTTTGCCGGCCTGCCTGGCCTTGCTGTGCCGCGTCCCGGGCGCTCTGTTCGCTCTCGGCAACGAGGGCGGTTTGTTCACGCAGGAAGTTGGTCTCGGCGGAGATGTCGCGAAGGCAGATCCGCTCCGTCCAGTCCCAGTGGTGGCAGCGGTCCAGCGCGGCGCTCCAGCCCAGGGAGATGGCCAGCAGCACCGTCAGCACGACCAGGCCGGCCATCAGCTCGAGCAGCTTGATGCCGGTGGCGTTGACCACGCTCTGCGCCTTGCGCTTGACTTCGTCGTAGTTCTTGCTCCAGTAGCCGAGCAGGCTGGTGAGCACGCCCAGCACGCCGCTGCCCAAACCGAACTGCACAGCGGTAGGCCCCTGCGCGCCGAGCCGGTCCAGGATGGGCAGCGGCAGCCAGATCACCAGGCCGAAGGCGGCCATCCAGCCCAGGGAGAACTTCAGCCACTGCGCCGTGGCGCGGGCCCACCATTCGCGGTCGCTCTCGCTGGTGTCCTGGCTCATCAGGCCGGCGTACAGCGTCATCGCCAGCCAGAAGGCAGCGGTCATGGCCGGCACCGCGAAAGTGGCATAGAGCAGGCGTTGCTGGTCGGTGGTGGGCGGGCCGTCGTCCGGTGCGCCGAGCTGGGCCAGCACCAGGTAGCTGAGCGCGCCTCCGAGTGCGCCCACGGCGATCACGGCTGCTGCGCCGCGCGCCGTCTTGGTGCGTGTCGGCGTGCCGCGGGAGATGCGGGCCAGGGCACCAAGGCTGGCCCCCAGCAGGTGTGCGCCGACGCCTGCACCGACGAAGACGCTCCAGTGGACCGCGCGCAGATCGGCCTGCCAGGCGCCCAGCACGCTCAGCAGCACGGCTGCACCGACGATGAGCAGGAAAGCCCACCGGCGGAATCTGCTGCGCAAACGGCTGCGGCGTTCCGGCGTTGCGGGCTTGCCGGGCGGATGAAAGGTGGGCAGATCGGCCGCCACGTAGGCGATGCCTGCGACGATGTGCGCCATCACGACCGGGATCACGAAGGCCCATACCGTCTCGGAGAAAGGGGGCATTGGCGTACCGAGCAACGCGACGTAGAAGCGCGGAAGCGCTACGGCGGCGGCCAGCAGCGGCAGCCAGACCAGCACGTTGAGCAGCAAGTTGCGCACGAAGATCGCCACTAGGCTGAACGCATCGCCGGAGAGCCCGCCGGTCGGGCTGAGGTAGTTGCTGAAGGCGCGCAGCTGGGCCACCGGATCCGGCGGTCGGCCGTCTTCCGGCTTGGCCGCGCCGCAGCCGCGGGCCATGCTGTTCAGCCACTCCAGGGCATCCTCGCCTCGGTTCCGTGCCTGTACCAGCGAGTTGACCAGCCAACTGCCTATGTAGCCACCGCCGCTGACCGTCGAGACATAGTGCATGTCCTGCAGCTGTCCCTTCTGGGCCATCCACTGCAATACGCCCAGGCTGAATGTGGCACTCCGGATGCCGCCGCCCGACAGGCAGAGCGCGGACGGGGCGGGGTGTTCGGCATCCGGGCCCATGTGTTCGAAGCGTTCTTCCAATCGGCGTGTGTCCGGAGCCGTCCAGGCACTACCCGGGAACAAATGGGCGTACTCAGCGAGAAGGACGTTCCGCCAGTCCAGGGTCTCGTCCCGAGGTGTCTGTTTGAGCCGTCGGCTAGCCATAGCTACCTCGTAGAGGTCGTTTGCAAGCGCTCCGGCGATCGGACGCGGTGTCATCTCCGCGCCCGGCCGCCACCAAACATTAGTTTCAATTTATTTCAAATTTTTGTCCATCACCTGATTGGGTGATGCGCTAGCCGGCCGCCTCGGGTGGCCGATCGTTCTCAATCCACACCTTGGTCGCATCCCCCACCCGCGACAGCTGCATGTGGTACTCATAGCGCTCCGGGTGATAGAGCCCCGTGAGGAACTGCACCGGCCGCCCCTGGTCGTCCACCGCCACCCGCGACACCCGCAGCAGCGGCACGCCGGCCGCCACCCGCAGGGCCTCGGCCACATGCAGGTCGGCCAGGGCGGCGCCCAGGGTCTGGTCGGCCGACACCACCCGCACGCCGTGCCGCTCCAGCGCCACCAGCATCGGCATTTCCTGCAGCACGGTCTTCTCCACCGCCGGCGCCAGGTCCTGCGGCAGGAAGACTTCCGTATAGGCGATCGGCTGGCCCTTGAACCTGCGCACCCGCACCACCTTCAGCACCCGGGTGCCGGGGGCGAGTTGCAGCGCCTCGGCGGCATGCGAGGGGGCGGCGATCAGCCGGCGCTCCAGCACCGTCACGCGGGTGCGCAGGCCCATAGTGACGATGTTGTCCAGCAGGCCGCCACGCAGCTTCAGGTGGGGCGGCAGCTCGGCCTGCGCCGCCGGCAGCGTGCCCTTGCCGCGCAGGCGCAGCACCAGGCCTTCCTCCTCCAGCCGGGCCAGGGCCGAGCGCACGGTGACACGGGCCACGCCGAATTCCTCGGCCAGCAGGCGTTCGCCCGGCAGCGGCAGGCCTTGCGGGTAGACGCCGGTCTTCAGCCGCTCGCGCAGGATCAGGCGCAGCTGGTGGAAGCGGGGCAGGGCGGTGTCGGCAGTGGGCATGGCCGGCACTGTAGCCCCGGGGCCGAAGCGGCTATTCGTACTTCTTGCCGCTGGCCAGCATCTCGGGCGTGCCGATCACCTGGTTGAGCCGGTCGAACTGCAGCATTTGCGGCCACCAGGGTTCGGTGGTGCCGTGCTCGCGCAGGCTGGCCAGGTAGCCCTGCAGCGCGAAGCTGAGCGCACGCACCGTGCCGCCGGGGAAGATTGCGATGCGGTAGCCCAGGGCCTGCAGCTGCTCGCCGGGCAGGATGGGCGTCTTGCCGCCTTCGACCATATTGGCCAGCATGGGTGCGCGGTGCGACAGGCGCTGCAGAGCGGTGGCCATGTCCGCCTGGGTGCGCAGGGCCTCGACGAAGAGCACGTCGGCGCCGGCCTCGGCATAACGCTCGGCGCGCTCCAGAGCGGGCTCCAGGCCTTCGACCGCCACCGCATCGGTGCGGGCGATGATGAGGGTGCCGGCATCGCGCCGCGCATCGCAGGCCGCGCGGATCTTGCCGGCCATCTCGGTGCTGGAGATGATGGTCTTGCCGTCGAGGTGGCCGCAGCGCTTGGGGCTGGTCTGGTCCTCCAGCTGGATGGCCGTGGCGCCGGCGCGCTCCAGCAGGCGCACCGTGCGCTGCACGTTGAGGGCGTTGCCGAAGCCGGTATCGGCATCCACGATCAGGTGCAGGCCGACCCGCTCGCGGATGTTGCCGGTGACATTGGCCACGTCGTCCAGCGAGAGCAGGCCGATGTCGGGCCGGCCGAAACGGGTGTAGGCAATGCTGGCGCCGGAGAGGTAGGCGGCCTCGAAGCCGGCCTGCTCCACCAGCAGGGCGGAGAAGGCGTCGTACACGCCCGGGGCGGTGACGATGGCGGGCGACTGGAGCCGGGTCTTGAAATCGGTGCTCATGCGGTGTCTTTGGAGGTGAGGGCCGCGCGTTCGGCCGCGAGGCGTTTGGCAAGATGGGGCAGCAGGCCGCCGTCGCGGATCATGGCCACCAAGTGGGGGGGAATCGGTTCGCAGGCGAGCACCCGGCCGCTGGCGTGGTCGAGGATGCGGGCGCCGTCCAGGTCGCAGGCCACCGGGGCGCCATCGGCCACGGTGTTCGCCTCGGGGCAGACCAGCAGCGGCAGGCCGAGGTTGAAGCCGTTGCGGTAGTACAGGCCCGAGAAGGACACGGCCACCACGCAGGCGATGCCCATGTGGCGCAGCACCTCGGCGGCCTGCTCGCGGGAAGAGCCCGCGCCGAAGTTGCGGCCGGCGAAGATGATGTCGCCCGGCCTGGCTTCCTGCGCGAAGCGCGGCTCCAGCGATTCCAGGCAGTGCCTGGCGATCTCGGCGATGCCGAACTTCATGTAGCCGCCGGGAGCCAGCAGGTCGGTGTTGAGGTCGTCGCCGAAGACCCAGGCGCGGCCGGTGGCGGGAAAGTCCTGGAGCGGGTTCATGCCAGCATCTCCCGGGGATCGGCCACACGTCCCGCCACGGCCGAGGCGGCCACGGTCCAGGGCGAGGCCAGGTAGACCTGCGAGGCGGCCGAGCCCATGCGGCCCTTGAAGTTGCGCGCCGTGGTGCTGATGGCGACGACATCGTCGCCGAAGGTGTGGGCGCCGTAGCCGGCGCAGGCGCCGCAGCTGTTGGGCAGCAGTTCGGCGCCGGCATCGGTCAGCGCACCGAGCACGCCTTCCGCTTCGGCGCGCGACTGGTCCAGCGCGCTGGCCGGGGCCACCAGCAGGCGCACGCCCTTGGCCACCTTGCGGCCGCGCAGCACCTGCGCGGCCATGCGCAGGTCGTCGAGCTTGGCGCCGGTGCAGGCACCGACGTAGGCCAGGTTGATCGCCACGCCACGCAGCGCATCGGCATCGCGGCCATGGGCGGGGCTGTGCGGCTCGGCCACCTGGGGCGCCAGGGTACTGGCGTCCAGGCGGTGGTCGGCCAGCAGCGGCGCGCCTTCGTCCGTGTGCCAGCCGGCGATGTCCACGTCGGTCGCGCCGGCGGCGGCCAGCCAGTCGGCCGTCACCTGGTCGGGCGCCACCAGGCCGGCCTGGGCACCGAGTTCGGCGGTCATGTTGGAGAGCGTCATGCGTTCCTGCATCGACAGCGCCGCCACCGCCGGGCCGGCGTATTCGACCGCCTGGTACTGGCCGCCGTCCATGCCGAAGCGGGTGCACAGGTAGAGCATCATGTCCTTGGCCGAGACGCCCGGCGGCAGCCGGCCGTCCCAGTGCATGCGGATGGTGTGCGGCACCTTCAGCCAGATCTCTCCGGTGACCAGCACGCCCAGCATCTCGGTGGCGCCCACGCCGAACATATAGGCGCCGAAGGCGCCGCCGGTGGGCGAGTGGCTGTCGCCGCCCACGGCGAACATGCCGGGGCGCAGATAGCCCTTCTGCGGCACGACGACATGGCAGATGCCCTCGCCGTCGTGGAAGCGCCGGATGCCGGCCTCCTTCACCCAGTCGCGCGCGATCTGCACGATGGCGCGGCTGTCGGCGTCGTAGGCGGGCACGTAGTGGTCGGTGACGACAACGACCTTGTCCGGATCCCAGACCCGGGCGCCCAGCTTCTCCAGCATGGGCTTGACGCGCCGGGGCCCGCCCGAGTCATGCATCATGGCCAGGTCGACCCGGCAGGTGAGGATCTCGCCCGGCGTGACCGTCTCGCGTCCGGCGGCGCGGGCGACCAGCTTCTGGGCCAGGGTCTGCGCCGGTGTCTGGGGTGTGGCGGCTGCGGCCATGCTCATTCCACCGTCGCGCCGGAGGCCTTGATGATCTTGGCCCAGTCCTGCACGTCCTGCGCCACGAACTGGCCGAAGGCCTTGGGTGTCATATCCACCGCGCTGGCCGCCTCGGTCTGCATGCGCTCCTGGTAGGCCGGGGATTCGACGGCCTTCTTCACCGCCTGGTAGTACTTCTCGGTGACTTCCGGCGGCATCTTGGCGGGCCCGAACAGGCCGAACCAGGCGGTCGATTCGAAGCCCTTGACGGTCTTGCCGATCGGCGGCACGCCCGGCACCTGCGGCAGCGGCTCGCGGCTGCTCACGCCCAGCAGCTGGATCGCGCCGGTCTTCATGTGCGGCAGCACGTTGACGGTGCTGGCGAACATCAGGTCCACCGTGCCGGCCAGCAGATCGGTGAGCGCCGGGCCGGTGCCCTTGTAGGGGATGTTGAGGATCTGCGTGCCGGTCAGCATCTTGAACTGCTCGCTGGCCAGGTGCAGCGAGGAGCCCTGCGCGCCGATGGCGAAGCTGAGCTTGCCGGGGTTCTGCTTCGCATAGGCCACCAGCCCGGCCGTGTCGTGGAAGGGCAGGCCCTTGCGGGCGATCAGCACGCTGGGCACCCGGGCCACCATGGTGATGGGCGTGAAGTCCTTCACCGGGTCGAAGCTCAGGTTCTTGTAGAGCGTGGCGTTGATGGTGTGGCCGGTGAAGCTCATCAGCAGCGTGCTGCCGTCGGCCGGCGCCTTGGCCACATAGGCCGCTGCGATGTTGCCGCCGGCGCCGGCGCGGTTCTCCACCAGCACCACCCGGCCGAGCGCATCGCCCATCAGCTTGCCGATGACCCGCGCCAGCGTGTCGGTGGTGCCGCCGGGCGGGCTGCCGACGATGATGGTGATGGGTTTGCCGCTGTCCTGGGCGAGCGCCAGGCCGGGGGCGGCGGCGCCGAGGGCGAGCAGGGCGAGGGCGGCCATGGCGCTGCGCCGATGGAATCGGTGGGTCATCGTGTCTCCTTGTTTTTCGATTGGAGACATCGTAGGCAGGGAAGGGCGGGGGTTCAATGGAACCAGCTGGTCCTGTCCCCGGGACCAGTGGCCGGAGACTTCGCTCAAGGTATGACCGATTGGCTGGGAGCGCGTCTCTCGATCTTGTTTTTTGCACGCGCGACGTGGCCAAGCGCAGCTAGTAGCTCCGACGCGTTGCCGTCTGCGAGCACCTGCGACAGGTACTCAGTCATCGCTTCGGGGCTGTCGAGAAAGTCTGCCATGTCGAAATCGATCCGCTTTTCCAACTTCAACTCCTGAGTCAGTTCTGTTGAGGGAATTCTTGCTGGCGGCTATCGCCGTCCATCGTGACGCATACAAGCCTTTTCCAGCGCGATACCCGCAGCCAAACAAACCGGCATGCAGCCTGGCCAGACTCGACCATCCCTGTCGTTGCCTAGCGCCCATGCCCTGCCTGCCTTCCCGCTCCGTTCCAGCCCGCCGCATCCTTTTCGCCCTGCGCTGAGCGCCTCTTCATGAACGCTCGTCGTGCCCGGCGACCCGGGCAGCGGGGCTTCGTGCTCATCGTCGCCCTGGTCGCGCTGGTCATCATGTCGCTGGCCGCCGTCGCGCTGATGCGCACCGTCTCCACCGTGACGCTGGTCAGCGGCAACCTGGCTTACGAGCAGGCGGCCGTCACCGCTTCGGATGCCGGCACGGAGGCGGCCATCGTCTGGATCGAGAACAACTCGGGCCAGGCCAGTTCCAGCACCGCGACGACTTGCGCCGCCACCGTCGGCGCCACCGTGATGGCCTGCGACCAGAAGGCGCGCGGCTATCTGGCCAGCCGCACCGACCCGAGCAGCACCCAGAGCTGGGGCGATGTGTGGGATGCCCTGGTCTCGGCCGGCGCCACGCCGGTCGCGCAAGCCGCCGATGCGGCGGGCAACACCGCCTCCTATCTCGTCCAGCGCATGTGCGCCGGCACGGGCGATGCCAGCAGCGCCATCGGCTGCTCCACCGCGCCGGCCTCCACCGCCTGCGGCAGCAGCATGACGCTCGACAGCAATGCCGGCGCCGGCAACATCAGCTGCACCAGCCCGACCTACTACCGCATCACGGTGAAAGTGGCCGGGCCGCGCGGCACCACCTCCTATCAGCAGACCATGGTGGCTCTATGAATCCCGTCCGTTTCCTGGCCGTTCCCGTGCTGGGCCTGCTGCTGCCGGCCATCGCGCTGCCGGCGGCCACCGACCTGGCCTCCTCGCCGCTGGAGACCTCCACCGCCACCCTGGTCAAGCCCAACATCCTCTTCGTGCTGGACGACTCCGGCAGCATGGACTACAGCTACCTGCCGGACTGGGCCAACGACTACAGCTCCACCAACGCCTACCTGCTCTACAACAGCCGCTTCAACGGCCTGTACTACGACCCGGCGGTCACCTACACGCCGCCGGTCAACTACGCGGGCACCAGTTATTCGAGCATGACTGCGGCCAACACCTCGGCCTGGAAGAGCGTGCCGGCCGACGGTTACGGCGTGCAGTCCTCCTCCAGCAGCTCGCTGGTGAACAACGCCTATTACTACTACTTCACGCCGGGCGAGTACTGCAGCTCGACCAACCTGCGGACCTGCGCCACGCAGACAGCGGCCAGCACCGCCTACCCGTATCCGGCCTATCTGCGCTGGTGCTCCACCTCGGGCCTCACCTCCTGCCAGGCCACCCGCATCGAGACCGCGCCCAGCGGCGGCAGCACCTACACCTATCCGCGGTTCCCGGGCCGCAGCACCTCGGTGCCGGGCAGCCAGACCAAGGTCAGCATCACCTCGTCCACCAGCAGCTACAACTACCCCGGCACGACGGCCAAGGCCGCCACCCGCACCGACTGCGCCGGCACCAGCTGCACCTATGCCGAGGAGATGACCAACTTCGCCAACTGGTACGCCTACTACCAGACGCGCATGCAGATGACGAAGACCTCGATCTCGCTGGCCTTCAACGTGCTCACCACCAGCTACCGGCTGGGCTATATGAGCATCAACAACAGCACCGGCAGCGACTTCCTCAACGTGGCCGACATCACCACCGGCAGCGCCGGCCAGAAGGCGGCCTGGTATGCCAAGCTGTTCAAGGCCAATCCCAACAACTCCACGCCGCTGCGGGTGGCCCTGTCCACCGCCGGCCGCTACTACGCGGGCAAGCTGAGCACGGTCAACAACCAGAGCGCCACCGATCCGATCCAGTACGCCTGCCAGCGCAACTACACCATCCTCTCGACCGACGGCTACTGGAACGAGAGCAGCACGCCCACCCAGATCAACGGCAGCAGCATCGGCGACCAGGACGGCAGCGAAGCCCGCCCCTACCTCGACGGCAATGCCACGGCCAACACCCTGGCCGACGTGGCCGAGTATTTCTACGCCACCGACCTGCGCTCCTCCACCTTCTCCAACACCACCAATGCCAGCGGCGTGGATGTGTCGAGCAATGCCTACGCCAACAAGCAGCAGCGCATGAACACCTACACGGTGGGCCTGGGCGCCTCGGGCTACATGCAGTACCAGAGCGGCTATGCCTCGGCCACCAGCGGCGACTACTACGACGTCTCCAAGGGCACCGCCGCCAGCAGCGCCACCCTGGCCAGCGGCGTGTGCAGCTGGCAGAGCTCGGGCAGCTGCAACTGGCCCAAGCCGGTGAGCGACAGCCAGACCACCATCGACGATCTCTGGCACGCCGCCGTCAACGGCCGCGGCACCTACTACAGCGCCACCAACGCGTCGGAACTCAAGTCGGGCCTGACCGACTTCCTCAACAACGTGGATGCCGCCAGCAGCAGCTCCGCCGCCGCCACGCTGTCCACCCAGAACCTCAGCGCCGGCTCCGCCAGCTATGTGTTCGGCACCCGCTTCTGTTCGGCCAAGTGGTTCGGCGACCTGGCGCGCTACAGCATCGACGCCACCACCGGCGCGGTGGGCAGCACGCCCAGCTGGGCCGAGTCCGGCGCCGGCAGCGACTGCGTGGATGCCACCGGCAGCCTGGCGACCACGCCGCTGCTGGACAACCTGGCCTACACCGCCCGTGCCATCTACACCTACGACCCGGCCACCAGCAATGCGCTGCTGCCCTTCCAGTGGGCATCGCTGTCGAGCACCAACAAGGCTTATTTCCAGATGTCGGCCATCTCCGGCCTCTCGCAGTTCTGCACCACCGGCACCAACTGCCTGGCCGCGGCCTCGCAGACCGACAGCAGCACCGCCGGCACCACCACCGGCGCGGGCGGCATCAACCTGGTCAACTACCTGCGCGGCGACCGCAGCAACGAAGGCGCCGCCAGCACCAGGTACTACTTCCCGCGCACCCATGTGCTGGGCGACATCGCCAATTCGCAGCCGGTGTATGTGCAGACGCCGTCCTTCAGTTATTCGGACAGCGGCTACACCGATTTCAAATCGGCCCAGTCCGCCCGCCAGGCCATGGTCTACGTGGGCGCGAACGACGGCATGCTGCATGCCTTCAAGGCCGACACCGGTGCCGAGAGCTGGGCCTACATCCCCTCGATGCTGCTGCCCTCGCTCTACCGGCTGGCCGATAAGAACTACGCCGCCACCCACCAGTTCCTGGTGGACGGCAACCTGGTGCAGGCCGATGTCTATGCATCGAGTGCCTGGCGCACCATCCTGGTCGGCGGCCTGGGCGGGGGAGGGCGCGGCTTCTACGCCCTGGACGTGACCACGCCTTCCTCGCCCACGCTGCTGTGGGAGTTCACCTCGGACACCACCAAGGCATCGCCCTATGTGGTGGACCAGGACCTGGGCTATTCCTACGGCAAGCCCGTCGTCACCAAACTCTCCGACGGCACCTGGGTCGTGCTGCTGACCTCGGGCTACAACAACGTCTCGCCCGGCACCGGCCACGGCATCCTGTGGGTGCTCAACGCGGCGACCGGCGCGGTCATCAAGAAGATCGACACGGGCGTGGGCACCACCAGCAGCGGCGGCACGGTGGCCGGCTGCAGCGTGGCACCCTGCCCGAGCGGCTTGTCCAAGATCAGCGCCTGGGTCGACAGCGCCTACAACAACACGGCCACCCAGGTCTACGGCGGCGACCTCTTCGGCAACCTCTGGCGCTTCGACATCAGCGCGCTGACGGCCAGCGGCGGCACCGCCACCGTGCAGCTGCTGGCGACGCTGGCCGATGCCTCGGGCACCCGCCAGCCGGTCACCTCGCGGCCCGAGCTGGGCCTCGCCAGCGGCGTGCACATGGTCTTCGTCGGCACCGGCGCCTACCTGGGCGTGAGCGATATCTCCACCACCCAGCAGCAGACGATCTACGCGATCAAGGACCCGCTCACCACCTCCTCGCTCAGCACCGGCCTCTACGGCAGCCCGCGGGCCAACGCCTGCTCCACCGCGTCCACCGCCACCGCCTGTTTCGTGCGGCAGATCCTCACCGACAGCAGCGGCACCCGCGCGGCGAGCAGCTCGGTCAGCTACTCCTGGAGCCTGGCGACCATGAACGGCTGGTACGCCGACCTGCCCTACGCAGGCGAGCGCATCGACACCGATCCCACCCTGCAGCTGGGCACGCTGGCCTTCGTCTCCAACCTGCCGAGCACCACCGGCGCCTGCAGCGTGGGCGGCACGAGTTATCTCAACTACCTCAACTTCGCCAATGGCCTGAAGGTGTCCGGCGCCTCCAACGCGGGCGTGCTGCTGTCGTCCTCCGGGCTGTCGAGCAGCGCCACCCTGGCCAGCACCATCAGCCGCACCGTCGTGGCCGTCACCAAGGCATCGGACGGCTCGGTCGCCAGCACCACCGTGCCCACCGCCACCAGCGCCAGCGGTCTGCGCCGCATTTCCTGGCGGCGGCTGACGGACAGCCAGTGAACGCTGGCGGTCAGGGGCCGGTCAGCCTCTTTCTGCTTGTCTGGATGACATGTCACACATTCGGTGACTAAGATTGTGGGATTCCATCGCACGAAGAACCCCCATGAAGCTCCCGATCCGCTCCCTGGCCTGCGCCGGCCTCCTGCTGGCCGGCACGGCCGCCGCGCTGGCGGCCGACCGCATGCCGCCGATTCCGGTCGAGGCGATGACCGAGGCGCAGAAGAGCGCCGTCGCCCAGCTCACTCAGGGCGCGCCGGCCGGCGCCGCCCCGCGCAGCGTGGGTGCCGGGCCCTGGGTGCCGCTGCTGCGCAGCCCCGAGTTCCTCAACCGCCTGCAGCGCGCCGGCGCCTACCTGCGCTATGAGAGCGCGCTGGAGCCGCGCATCAGCGAATTCGTGATCCTGCTCACCTCGCGCCACTGGAGCAACCAGTACGAATGGTTCGCCCACGAGAAGCTGGCACTCAAGGCCGGCCTGAAGCCCGAGATCGCCAAGGCCGTGGCCGAAGGCCGCCGGCCCACCGGCATGGCGGCCGACGAGGAAATGATCTACGACTTCATCGACGAACTGCACCGCAACCGCAGCGTGAGCGATGTCAACTACCAGCGGGTGGTGCAGAAGTTCGGCGAGCGCGGCGTGATCGACCTGGTCGGGCTCGACGGTTACTACTCCACGCTGGCGGCCATCCTCAACGTCGCGCAGACTCCGCTGCCGGCGAACACGCCGCAGCAGATTCCGACCTTGCCGAGATAGCCATGACTGAAACCGACCGCCTGCCCTACGCCGGCATCCGCGTCGTCGAATTCAGCCACATGGTCATGGGCCCGACCTGCGGAATGATCCTGGGCGACCTGGGCGCCGAGGTCATCAAGGTCGAGCCGCCGGGTGGCGACAGCACCCGCGGGCTGCTGGGCGCGGGGTCGGGCTTCTTCCCGGTCTTCAACCGCAACAAGAAGAGCATCGTGCTCGACCTCAAGCAGCCCGAGGGCCTGGAGGCCGCGCTGCGCCTGGTCGCCAGCGCCGACATCGTCAGCGAGAACTTCAAGCCCGGCGTGATGGACAAGCTGGGCCTGGGCCCCGCCGCGCTGAAGACGCTCAACCCCGGCCTGATCCACGTGAGCCTCAAGGGCTTCCTGCCCGGCCCCTACGAACACCGCACCGCGCTCGACGAGGTGGTGCAGATGATGGGCGGACTGGCCTACATGACCGGCCGGCCGGGCGATCCGCTGCGCGCCGGCAGCAGCGTCAACGACATCATGGGCGGCATGTTCGGCGCCATCGGCGCCATGGCCGCGCTGGCCCGGCGCGAGAAGACGGGGGAGGGCATGGAGGTGCAGTCCTCGCTCTTCGAGAACAACGTCTTCCTGATGGCCCAGCACATGATGCAGTTCGCCGCCACCGGAGCGCCGGCCGCGCCCATGCCCAGCCGCATCTCGGCCTGGGCGATCTACGACGTGTTCACCGTGCGCGGCGGCCAGCAGATCTTCCTGGCGGTGGTCAGCGACAAGCAGTGGGCCGTCTTCTGCGAGGCCTTCGGGCTGCCGGATCTGGCCGCCGACCCGCGCCTGGCCAGCAACAACGACCGGGTATTGGCGCGCGACTGGCTGATGCCCCGGCTGCGTGCGCACCTGGCCGACCGTGGCGCGGACGAACTGGCGGCGGTGTTCGAGGAACGGGGCCTGCCCTTCGCGCCGATCACCCGCCCGGAAGAGCTGTTCGACGACCCGCACCTGCAGGCCACCGGCGGGCTGGCGCCGATCCGCATGAACGACGGCAGCATGTCGAAGGCGCCGCTGCTGCCCTTCACCATGGACGGCACGCAGCCGGAGATCCGCCTGCAGCCGCCCGCGGTGGGCGAACACACGCGGGAGCTGCTCGCCGGGCTGGGCTACGAGGCCGGCGAGATCGAACGGCTGCGCGAGAGAAACGTCATCGGCGACTGAAAGCGGTACGGCCTCAGCGCGGCCGCACCGCCCGCTGCGCCCACCAGTTCCAGGCCGCCCCCGCCGCCATCAGCACGCAGGTGGCGAAGAACACGGTGCGCATGCCGAAATGCCCGCCCACGAAACCGCCCAGCACCGGCCCGGCGACCTGGCCGGTGTACTGCGCCGAGATCGAGTAGCCCAGCATGCTGCCGGCCACCCTTTCCGGCGCGCTGTGGCGGATCACCGCCGCGATGCAGGGCAGCAGCCCGCCCAGCGACAGCCCCATCAAAAAACGCAGCAGCACCAGCTGCCAGCCGGCGGTGACGAAGGCCTGCGGCACCAGCAGCACCGCCGACACCGCCAGGCAGCCGACGATCACGTTCCAATGCCCGATGCGGTCGGCCAGCCGGCCCAGGCGCGCGGCCGACAGGATGCTGCCCAGCGCGGCGGCCGACATCACGAAGCCGGCGGTCCGCGTGACCTGGGCCGGATCGGCCACCAGCTGCGCCACGTACACGGTGATGATCGGCTCGATCGACATATTGGCCAGCATCAGCAGCATGCCGGTGAACAGCATGGCCAGGATGGGGCGTTTGTCCGGCACGCCCGCCCAGCCGCCGCGCGGCCTGGCCGCACCGGCCGTGGGTGGCGGCCGGCGCTCCTCGCGCACCAGGAACCAGGTCGCGAGAAAGGCCACGAAGATGACCGCGCCTGCGCCGAAGAAGGTGGCGCGTATGCCGATCAGCGGCGGCAGCGCGCCGCCGAGCAAGGGCCCCACCAGATTGCCCGCCATGATGGCCGATGACATGGTGCCCAGCGCCCAGCCGGAGCGGTCCTTGGGTGTCTGCGTGGCCACCAGCACCATCGAGCCGGAGGCGTAGCCGCCCAGCAGCCCGGCCAGCAGCCGCAGCGCCACCAGCTGCCACACGTCCTGCGCCAGGCCGATCAGCGCCATCGCCACCGCCATGCCCAGGCTGGCGCGGATCAGCATCAGCTTGCGCCCGTAGCGGTCGGCCAGCCGGCCCCAAAGCGGCGCCACCAGCGCCGCGCTGAAGAAGGTGGCGCCGTAGGCCACGCCGGACCACTGCACGATGGCTGCGTGCTCCTTCACGCCCAGCTGCTCCACATACAGCGGCAGGAAGGGCAGCAGCAGCGTCATCGCCACGATGGTGGTGAAGGAGCCGAACATGCAGACCGCGAGGTTGCGGCGCCAGTGTTCGGAAGCGGAATCGGGGGAAGCGGCTGGCGCGGGCGTACAGGGCATGACCCGCCATTGTCCGGCGACATCGGCCTTGCCGGACTGCCATCTGGCGATGGGTCGCATCGCCGCAGGCTTCGACGACGACGGTCATGGGATCCGGCCTACAGGATGCGGCCGGCCCTCCACCTAACTTGCCGGATCCCCACCTCCACACCACAGAACGGCAACATCCATGGCAGCTTCCAAGACCCCGACCGCCGACGCAGTCGCCGCCCGCTCGGCCGCCCGCAACACCGACAGCGGCCCGGCCCAGCCCGCGCCAGCAGCAGCCGTGGCCGGCGACCCCGCCGCCCGTCGCAGCGCCGACACCCAGGCCCTGGCCGCCGGCATGCCCTACAACGCCGGCAAGGCGGCCGAACACGGCGCCCTGGGCGCGCAGCAGCCGCCGGCCGGCCAGACGGTCGAGCCGCCCTCGACCCTGCCGGGTGCCAGCAGCCTGTCGGAAGCCAACACCAACGACAAGACCGGCGGCGCGGCCCAGCCCGGCACCAACGCCACCATCGCTTCGCTGGACCGGGTGCGGGTCGATTCTTCCGGCCAGGTGCTCACCACCAACCAGGGCGTGAAGATCGCCGACAACCAGAACTCGCTCAAGGCCGGCGTGCGCGGCCCGGCGCTGCTGGAAGACTTCATCCTGCGCGAGAAGATCACCCACTTCGACCACGAACGCATCCCCGAACGCATCGTGCATGCGCGAGGCTCGGCCGCCCACGGCTTCTTCGAGGCCTACGAGCCGATAACGCAATACACCAAGGCCGCGCCCTTCCAGCAGAAGGGCAAGATCACCCCGGTCTTCGTGCGTTTCTCCACCGTGGCCGGCGAGCGCGGCTCCAAGGACACGGCGCGCGACGTGCGCGGCTTCGCCGTCAAGTTCTATACCGACGAAGGCAACTGGGACCTGGTCGGCAACAACATGCCGGTCTTCTTCATCCAGGACGCGATGAAGTTCCCCGACCTGATCCACGCCGTCAAGCCCGAGCCCCACCACGGCATGCCGCAGGCGGCCTCGGCCCACGACACCTTCTGGGACTTCATCTCGCTGATGCCCGAATCCACCCACATGATGATGTGGGCCATGAGCGACCGGGCCATCCCGCGCAGCTACCGGATGATGCAGGGCTTCGGCGTGCACACCTACCGGCTGGTCAATGAAGCGGGCGAGTCGGTGTTCGTGAAGTTCCACTGGCAGCCCAAGCTGGGCACCCATTCGCTGGTGTGGGACGAGGCCGTCAAGATCTCGGGTGCCGATCCGGACTTCCACCGCCGCGACCTGTGGGAAGCCATCGACTGCGGCGAATACCCCGAGTGGGAACTCGGCCTGCAGATCTTCACCGAGGCCCAGGCCGAGGCCTTCAGCTTCGACATCCTCGATGCCACCAAGATCATCCCGGAAGAGCTGGTGCCGGTGCAGATCGTCGGCCGCATGGTGCTGGACCGCAACCCGGACAACTTCTTCGCCGAGACCGAACAGGTCGCCTTTTGCGTGGCCCATGTGGTGCCCGGCATCGACTTCAGCAACGATCCGCTGCTGGCCGGCCGCATCCACTCCTATGTGGACACCCAGATCAGCCGCCTGGGCGGCCCCAACTTCCACGAGCTGCCGATCAACGCGCCCATCGCCCAGGTGCACAACAACCAGCGCGACGGCATGCACCGCCAGGCCATCCACCGCGGCCGGGTGAGCTACGAGCCCAACTCGCTGGCCGGCGGCGCCCCTATCAGGCCGGCGCGGCCCAGGGCTTCGTCAGCGTGGCCGCCCGCATGGACGCGAAGGAGGCCAGCGACAAGGTGCGGGCCAAGCCCGAGAAGTTCGCCGACCACTACACCCAGGCCCGGCTCTTCTACGAAAGCCAGACGCCGGTGGAGCAGGCCCACATCCTGGCCGCCTTCCGCTTCGAACTCTCCAAGGTGCAGACTCCCGCGATCCGCGAACGGGTGGTGGCCGGCCTTGCCCATGTCTCGGGCGACCTGGCCGGGCAGCTGGCCGCCGACCTGGGCATGGAGATGCCTTCGCCCCTGCCGCTGGCCCTGGCGGAGCCGGCCACGCCGGAGGTGAGCAAGTCGCCCGCCCTTTCGCTGCTGGCCCGTCCGGGCGAGGGCGGCATCCGCAGCCGCAAGGTGGCCATCCTGGTGGCCCCCGGCGTGCAGGTCGCGCCGCTGCAGGCCCTGCAGGCGCAGCTGTTCGCCGCCGGCGCCATCGGCCGCTTCGTGGCGCCGCGCCTGGGCGCGATCGTGGGCGACGACGGCCAGAAGCTGATGGCCGACGCCACCACCGAGAACAGCCCCGGCTTCCTCTTCGACGCCCTGGCGCTGCCCGACGGCTCCGGCGCCGAGGCGCTGCTGCAGGATGCGCATGCGCTGGAGTTCATCCGCGACCAGTACCGCCACGGCAAGACCATCCTGGCCCTGGGCGCCTCGCAGGCCCTGCTGCTCAAGGCCGATGTGCCGCTGACCCTGGCCGACGGCAGCGCCGACCCGGGGCTGGTGCTGGGCGATGCGGCGGGGGCCACGCAGGCCATCGCCGACTTCATCGAGGCCATGGCGGCGCACCGGCATCCGGTGCGGGAGACCGATCCGCCGAAGGTCTGAATCCGCGGTACCGAAGCAAACGATGCGCCGCGCCCGCCGCGGCGCATCGTTTACGCTTTGGGCCATGCGAATACTCCTCGTCGAAGACGATGGCAGCCTGGGCCGCACCATCGAATCCTGGCTGCGCCTGGACGGCTATGCGGTCGACTGGCTGGAGCGCGGCGACCTGGTCGACACGGCGCTGCGCACCCATGACTACCAATGCCTGGTGCTGGACCGCGGCCTGCCCGGCATGGCCGGCGACCAAGTACTGGCGGCACTGCGTGCCCGCAGCGCCGCCTTGCCGGTGCTTTTCATCACCGCGCGCGACGGCGTGCGCGACCGCATCGAGGGCCTGGACCTGGGGGCGGACGATTACCTGGTCAAGCCCTTCGACCTGGAGGAGCTGTCGGCCCGCATCCGCGCCGCCATCCGGCGCGGATCGGCAGCCCAGGCGATGCCGGCCACGCTGCGCCACGGCACGGTCGAGCTGGACCCGGGCGCCAAACGCGTCACCCGCGAAGGCCTGCCGGTCAGCCTCACCGCCCGTGAATTCGCGGTGCTGGAAGCGCTGATGCGGCGCAGCCGCCAGGTGCTCAGCCGCGCGCAGCTGGAAGAGGCGCTGTACGGCTGGGGCGAGGAGGTGGAGAGCAACGCGATCGAGGTGCACATCTCCAACCTGCGCAAGAAGCTGGGCAGCGGCTTCATCACCACCGTGCGCCACCACGGCTACGGGCTGGCGCCGGCATGAGGGCGTGGCTCCCGCGCTGGCCGTGGCAGCGGCCGGCCCATGCGTATTCGCTGCGGCGCCGCCTGATCGCCTCCATCCTGGGGGCGAGCGTGCTGGTGTGGTCGGTGAGCCTGGGGGTGGTGGTGTATGTCGCCTGGCACGAGACCAGCGATGTCTTCGATGACGCCCTGAAGGAAACCGCCCGCCTGACCCTGGTGCTGGGCGCCAGCCTGCAGCAGCACGGCCATGCGCCGGCGGCCGATGCGGCCGAGGAGCGTGAGCCGGCCAAGCTGCGCCTGTACTACCAGATCGTGGATGGCCGCGGCAACATCCTGCGCCGTGCCGCGCAGGCGCCGTCGCGGCCCTTTTCCGATGCGCTGGACGAGCGTGGAGACTTCCGCGACGTGTGGGTGGATGGCCAGGCCTGGCGGGTCTATCTGGCGCGTGCCAAGGGCCAGGATTTCCAGGTGCAGGTGGGCCAGCCCTGGAAGAAGCGCCTGTCGCTGCTGACCGACGTGGCCGAGGCGCTGGCGTGGCCGGCGCTGGCCCTGCTGCTGCTGCTGGCAGGATTTTGCTGGTGGATCATCCGCCGGCTGCTGCAGCCGATCGAGCAGACCGCCGGGCGCATAGGCGCCAAGTCGGTCGATGACCTGACGCCCGTGCCGACCGGGCAGGTGCCGCGTGAACTGCTGCCGATCGTGGAGGCGCTCAACCTGGTGCTGGGCCGCCTGTCGCGGGCGCTGCAGTCGGAGCGGCGTTTCACCGCCGATGCGGCGCACGAGCTGCGCACGCCGCTGGCCGCCCTGCGCATGCGCATCCAGCTGATGCAGCGGCAGCAGGCGGCGCTGCCAGCGAGCGCGCAGCCGCAGGCGGATGCCGTCACCCTGCAGTCGCTGCGCGACGAGGTGGACCGCTGCACCGGGCTGGTCGAGAGCCTGCTGGCGCTGGCGCGCCTGGATCCGGAGAACCCGGCCTCGCTGCCCCGCCAGCCGGTGGATCTGCCGGCCCTGCTGGGTTCGCTGCGCGCGGAGTTCCGCAAGGAGCGCGAGATCGATCTGCGCCTGGACTGCCGCGTGGCCACGCTGCCGGCCCAGCCCGAGCTGTTGCGCACCGCCTTGCGCAACCTGATCGACAACGCCCTGCGCTACGGGCCTGCCGAGGGGCCGGTGAGCGTGGAGGTTCAGGCGCTGGCCGGGCGCTGCCGCATCGCCGTGCGCGATGGCGGACCCGGCGTGGGCGCGGCCGACCGGGCGCGCCTGGGCGAGCGTTTCTTCCGGGTGCTGGGCAGCGGCCGCACGGGGCATGGGCTGGGCCTGTCCATCGTGGCGCGCATCGCGGCGCTGCACGAGGCGCGGCTGTCATTCGAGGGCGGCCTGGGCGGCCGCGGGCTGGGCGTGGTGCTCGACTTTCCGCTGGCCTGAACGGACATCAGAAAACCTTCAGCTTTGGCGTTTGCAATGGAGCCCATGCCGGAACCCCGGCTCCATCGACGAAAGGAAGAACGCCATGAAGCTCACCATTTTTGCCTGCGCGCTCGCCGCCCTGATGATCGCCAGCGGCTCGCACGCCGAGGGCCAGGCCGCCGTGGCGGCGGCACCGGGGACCTATGTCGGCCCCGGCGGCGCGGCACTGCTGACGGTGCGCCAGCTCCAGGACAGCGGCAAGGACGAGCAGCCCGCCCGCTTGAAGGGCCGAATCGTTTCGCACGAACAGGGCAAGCACTACACCTTCGCCGACGACACCGGCCGCATGACGGTGGAGATCTCGCCCAGGCGCTTTCCCGACGGCGTGATGCTGGGCGCGGACCAGTGGGTGGAGATCAGCGGCGAGGTCGAGAAGGAATGGGGCCAGCTCAAGTTCAAGGTGAAGAACCTGCGCCTGGCGTCCTGACGGCCGCCACCTGCACGGCGCAGTCGTAGAAGGTCGGGCCCCGGCCCATGTCGGTCAGGCGCTGGCTGGTCAGCTGGTTCACATTGGTGCCGTCGGGGCTGAACTTGCGCCACCAGATGCCCAGGCCGTTGACCACGCCGGGGCGGGCGCGGGACGAGACCTCGGCGTGGCAGCGGTGTTCTCCGCGCGCATTGAAGACCCGCACCAGATCGCCCGAGGCGATGCCGCGGGTCTGCGCATCGGCCGCGTGCATCTCCAGCACCGGCGCGCCCTCCATGGCGCGCAGGCTGCGCACGTTGACGAAGCTGGAGTTCAGGAAGTTGCGCGCGGGCGGTGAAATCATGGCCAGCGGGAAGTCCCGATCGGCTCCCGCCGGCTCGTAGTTGGGCAGGTAGGCCGGCAATGGGTCCTGTCCCACCGCCTGCAGGCGTGCGCTGTGGAATTCGCAGCGCCCCGAGGCGGTCGGGAACCCGCCCTCGGCGAAGGGCGCCTCGGCCAGGCGCAGCGAGGTGAAGCCGCGGTCCCAGAGCTGTTCGTGGTCCAGCGCATCGGCGCGGAAGGCGGTCCGGCACAAGGCCTCGTCGTCATCGGCGAAGCAGGGCTCGGTGAAGCCCATGCGGCGCGCCAGCTCGCGAAACACCCAGGCATTGCTGCGCACCTCGGCGGGCGGCGCCACCGCCGGCCGGTTCAGCAGCACGTCGGTATGGCCGTAGCTGGTGTGGATGTCCCAATGCTCCAGCTGCATGGTGGCCGGCAGCAGGTAGTCGGCATGGTCGGCCGTGTCGGTCTGGAACTGCTCCAGCACCACGGTGAACAGGTCGGTGCGTGCGAAGCCGGCCGCCACCTTGGCCGAATCGGGCGCCACCGCCAGCGGGTTGCTGTTGTAGACGACCACCGCCTGCACCGCCGGGCCGCCCGACAGCGCCTGCGCGTCGCCGGTCAGGGCATCGCCGATCGAACTCATGTTGACGGTGCGCGGCTGCCGGCCGGCCAACAGGTCCGGCCGCTGCAGCGCGGCGCGGTCGACCGGAAAGAAGCTGGAGGCGCTGAGCAGCAGGCCGCCGGCCCGATGCCGCCAGGCGCCGGTCAGCGCCGGCAGGCAGGCGATGGCGCGCACTGCGTTGCCGCCGCCGCGGGCGCGCTGCACGCCGTAGTTCAGCCGGATGGCGGCCGGCTGCGTCGTGCCGTAGTCCCGCGCCAGCGCCACGATCTGCGCCTCGGGCAGGCCGCAGACCTGCGCCGCGCGGGACGGCGGCCACTGCAGGGCCCGCTCGCGCAGGCCGTCCCAGCCCAGGGTGTGGCGCTCGATGTAGTCAGTGTCCAGCCAGCCGTGCACGATCAGCTCGTGCATCAAAGCGAAGGCCAGGGCGGCGTCGGTGCCGGGCAGCAGGGCCAGGTGCTCGTCGCACTTCTCGGCCGTCTCGGTGCGGCGCGGATCGATGCAGACGATGCGGGCGCCGGCGCGCCGGGCCGTCTGCACATGGCGCCAGAAATGCAGGTTGCTGCCGATGGAGTTGCTGCCCCAGATCAGGATCAGTTTCGCCTCGGCGAAGAACTCCACCCGCATGCCCACCTTGCCGCCATAGGTCTGCGCCAGCCCTTCGCCGCCGGCCGACGAGCAGATGGTGCGGTCCAGCAGCGAGGCGCCGAGCTTGTGGAAGAAACGCCGGTCCATCGATTCGCCCTGCACCAGGCCCATGGTGCCGGCGTAGCTGTAGGGCAGGATGGCTTGCGGCTCGGCGATCGCCTTCAGGCGCGCGGCGATGTCGTCGAGCGCCTCGTCCCAGGACACCGGCTCGAACCGCCCTTCGCCCTTGGCGCCCACCCGCCGCAGCGGCTGCGTCAGCCGCTCGGGATGGTTGTGGCGCTCCAGGTAGCGCGAGACCTTGGTGCAGAGCACGCCGCCGGTGTGGGCATGCGCGGGGTTGCCCTGCAGCTTGACCGCCACCCCGTCCTGCACCGTGGTGAGCAGGGCGCAGGTGTCGGGGCAGTCGTGCGGACAGGCACCGGTCACGCGCCGTTGCTCGCCCGTGTCGGAGGAAGAAGAGGAGGAGGAGGGGGTGGGGGCTGGGCTGGACATGGCTGCGTGATTGTCTTGCATCGCCCGCCATGCCGCAGCCCGCCGCGCTCAGTGCAGCAGGTGATGCGCCTGCACCGTCGAGGCCATCTGTTCGATCCAGGCCTTGGAGATGGCATGCACGAAGGCCTCGATCTGCAGGCGGTCAAGGGCGTCGGCCTTCATGTCGCCGCCATGCCAGATCCAGGCGCACCAGCGGCGTTCGGCGGGCTCGGGGTCGTCGCGCAGGCGCTGCTCGGGCACCAGCGCCGTCAATACCCGCCACATGAAGCGGTCGCGGACCTCGGGCGATGCGGCTTCCATCGACACCCGCACCGACAGCCCGATGTCATGCCCGGTGACGCGGGCCTGCAGGCCCTCCCAGGGCGGCGGCAGCTCCATCGGCCGGTGGGACTCCAGCGCATCGCGAAGCAGCTGGCGCAGATCCTGGGAATGCCATGGCGAACGGGCAAGGCCTTCTTGTCCCAGCGTGTGCACGCGGTAAGGCCCGATGCAAAGCAGCTTCATGGGCATGCTGTGTGTCTCCTGCCGCTCCCGGCCATGGAGTCACGGCCGGCTGAGGGTGGTATGCGCCGGCAAAAAATGTTCCAGCAAGTCCCCAGAGGGAACCATGACCATGACGTTTGTCATTCCCCCCGGCATTGCTGCAAATTGCGGTCTGGAAATCCCCCTTCTCATGCGCGAATGGTCAGCGGCGGGTAGGGAGGCTCCTACGCCATGCAGGCGGACACCGCCCCGAGGGCACTCGTCCGGCCCACGCGGCATGCGGCGGGCTATGACGCGGCAGGGGTCGTTTGCCTGTCGCCTTGTAGGGAAACGCACTGCGGCCGCCGGAGCCGGTCGCGGGCCACCATGGCGGTATGTCAGCACTCATCGCCACCGCCACCAGCTCCCACCTCGCCGCCATCGCCACCGTGGCGCTGGACGGCGCGGCCCGTGTGCTGGACCAGTCGATGCGCCGCCCCTCGCTGGCGGGCTGGGTGCTGCATTCCATCCACCTGATCTGAGCGGAGGCGACCATGCGGCTTCATGCACTCTGCGTCGTCACCGATGGCCATGGCGGCTTCGGCTGGGAAGTGCATGCGCGGGGCCTGCATCCGCAGATGTTCGAGCTGCACAGCGGCAGCGGCGTCGGCAGCTTCTGCAGCTACGAGGCCGCGCTGGAGGCCGGGGTGCTGGCGCTGGTCGCGGTGGATGCGGAGGCGGTGCAGGTTGGAGACGCCCTTTCGCCGGAGATTCTCGAGCACTGAGTGCCTTGGGCCGGCCGGCCGCCGAGCCCGGCGCGAACTCAGGCAAAAGAAAACGGCCAGGGGACCTCGCAGGCCGTCGCGGACCGTCTCTGGCGGCGATAGTGCTGGATCAGCAACCGACCGGGACACCCGAAGCGGGCAGGGGCACCGCACCGGTCAGCCGCAGGGTCTGGGTGGCATCGCTGCTCGCGCCCAGTTGCTTGTTGGTGAACAGGATGCGGCCGGTGCCGGTGCGGTCCACCGTGACGTCGGCCGTCGTGCCGCTGTTGAATTCCACGCCGCCCACCGTGATGAAGACCTGGTAGAGGTTGTTCGTATTGGGCAGATAACGGATGTCGCCGAAAGAGGTGACCGTGGAGTCGCCGACCTTGCTGACATTGTTGAACTTGAAGCTGCATACCTCGGGTGCCGAGCCCACGGGGTTGAGCCGGTCCACGCCGGTCAGGCCGAGGGCGGTGCTGCCGTAGACGCCGTTGAGATTGGCGTTGGTGGCCGCGGTGACCGTGTAGAGCGCGTTCTGGTCGGTCGCCGAGGGATCGTCGTCGTTGCCGCCGCCGCAGGCCGAGAGGGAGAGTGCGGCGGCAATCGCGAGCGTGCCCAGCAGCATTTTGTTGGAGGTCTTCATGGCATGCGATAAGTTGTAAAGCAGAGGCCTGAAATGTTTCTCGGATCTGTGCTTATGGTTTGCGGATGATGGCGGAACCGGCTGTATGAACAGTCCGAGCCGGCTGTAGTCGCCTGCCGACACGGCGCCGGCCGCGCTTGCGGCCGCGCGGCTTCAGAGCTGCGTGCCTTCGAAGATGCGCCGCTTGGCGTTCATCACATGGGCCTTCGTGGCCTCGACCGCATCGCCTTGCGATTGCCGCTCGATCGCCTCGACGATCGCCAGGTGCTCGGCCTGCACCTGCCGGGCACGGTCCTCGCCGTCGTCGTCGAAGCTGCGCGGCAGCTCCATCAACTGGCGGATCGGCGCCACGCTGGTCTCCAGCGTGGCCACGAAGAAGGGGTTGTGCGAGGCCCGGGCGATGGCCAGGTGGAACTCGATGTCGCGCTCGATCTCCGAAGGCCCGCCGCTGGCGGTGGACGACAGGGCCTCCAGCGCCTGCCGGATGCTGTCGAGGTCGCGCTGGTCGCGGAACTCCGCTGCCGCGGCCGCCGCGCCGCTCTCCACGCAGCAGCGAAAGGCGTAGTAACGCTCGATGTCGGCGATGCTCCTGATGGGCGTCACCGCGGCGCTGGGTGCGCCCGGCGGGCGGATCACATGGCTGCCAGAGCCCCGGCGCGATGCGATCACGCCGTCCGAGCGCAGCCGCGCCAGCGCCTCGCGCACCGTCGGCCGCGAGACGTTGAAGCGCAGCGCCAGGTCTCCTTCGGTGGGCAGCTTGCCGCTTTCGGCGGCCTCGCCGCGCAGGATGGCATCGAGCACGCCGGCATACACGCGGTCGGCCAGGGAGCCTCGTGCGGGTCGGTCTTGGGGCAGGGCGTCGGTCATGGACGGACGATCGTATCAGCCTGCGTGTGAAGTCAGACAAACCGCGGGTTTCCCCGATAGTTATCAGACAACCTATCGAAAAACAATCAAGTTGTCAGTCAACTTGAGCGGAAATCCAGAAACGCCCGCTCCAACCCCTCAGCGACACAAGACCATGAGACAAGATCATTTCAGCCCTTTGCGCGGCGGCCTGCTGGCCCTGGCCGCCACCGTCGCCATGGCATTCGCCCAGGGCGCCGTCGCCCGCGATTTCCGCTCCGCCGATGTGCAGCCCGCCGACTATCCGACGGTGGAGGCGGTGCGCGCCATGGGCAAGTCGCTCAAGGAACAGTCGCACGACAGGCTGGGCGTGAAGGTGTTCGCCGCCGGCGCGCTGGGCTCGGAGCGCGACACCATCGAGCAGCTGAAGATCGGCGGCCTCGACATGATGCGCATCAACGCCGCGCTGCTGAACAACATCGTGCCGGACACCCTGGCCATCTCGATGCCCTTCGTGTTCCGCTCCACCGACCATATGCACCATGTGCTGGACGGCCCGATCGGCGACGAGATCCTGGCCGCCATGGCGGACCAGGGCATGGTCGGCCTGGCCTTCTACGACAGCGGCGCGCGCTCGATCTACACCGCCAAGCGGCCGATCCGCACGCTGGCCGACGTCAAGGGCATGAAGATCCGGGTGCAGCAGTCCGACCTGTTCGTGGCCATGATGGAAGCCATGGGCGCCAACGCCACGCCCATGCCTTACGGCGAGGTCTACACCGGCCTGAAGACCGGCATCGTGGACGGCGCCGAGAACAACTGGCCTTCGTACGAGTCCTCGCGCCACTTCGAGGCCGCCAAGTACTACAACGTCACCGAGCATGCGATGACGCCGGAGGTGCTGGTCTTCTCCAAGAAGATCTTCGACACCCTGTCGAAGGAGGACCAGGCCCTGGTGCGCAAGACCGCCAAGGAGTCGGTCGCCACCATGCGCCAGCTGTGGCAGGAGCGCGAGGCCAAGTCCCGCAAGATCGCCGAGGCCGGCGGCGCCCAGGTGCTGCCGATCGCCGACAAAAAGCCCTTCATCGATGCGATGGCGCCGGTCTACGCCAAGTTCGCCAACACGCCCAAGCTGCGTGAGCTGGTCAAGCGCATCCAGGACACGCAGTAATCCCATGCAGGAAATCGAACTCGCCGAGCCGCTGCCGCCGCAGCCGGCCGAGCGGCCGCTGACCGGCCCGCTGACCAGCGTCAACGCGCTGGTGGCGCGCTGGGGCATGTTCACCTCGGTGGCAGGCCTCTTCGTCGTCGTGGCCATCGTCTTCTTCCAGGTGTTCGGCCGCTACGTGCTCAACAGCTCGCCGACCTGGACCGAAAGCCTGGCCCTGGTGCTGGTGCTCTACATCACGCTGATCGGCGCGGCCGTGGGCGTGCGCGACGCGGGCCATATCGGCATGGAGTCGCTGCTGGTGCTGGTGCCGGAGAAGATCCGCAACCGCATCGAGCTGCTGATCCATGCGCTGGTGATCCTGTTCGGCGCGGCCATGGTGTGGAACGGCTCGGTGCTGGGACATTCGGTGGCGTCCTACCTCATCCCCAACCTGGGCCTGCCCGAGGCGGTCCGCTACCTGCCGCTGGTGATCTCCGGCGTGCTCATCATCTCGTTCTCGATCGAGCACATCATCGCCCTCGTGCAGGGCAAGCAAGTGGAGCCTTCATGGCACTGACCATCCTGTGCATCAGCTTTTTCGCCCTGCTCGTGCTGGGCGTGCCGGTGGCCTTCGCCATCGGCCTGTCTTCCCTCTGCACCATCCTCTACGAAGGCCTGCCGCTGGCGGTGCTGTTCCAGCAGATGATGAGCGGCATGAACGTGTTCTCCTTCCTGGCGATCCCGTTCTTCATCTTCAGCGGCGAACTCATGCTGCACGGCGGCGTGGCCGACAAGATCGTGCGGCTGGCCCAGAGCGCGGCCGGCCATGTGCGCGGCGGCCTGGGCATGTCCAACGTGGTGGCCTGCACGCTGTTCGGCGGTGTCTGCGGCTCGGCCGTGGCCGATGTGTCGGCCATGGGCGCGGTGATGATCCCCATGATGAAGAAGCAGGGCTATCACGCCGACTACGCGGTCAACGTGACGACCCATGCGGCCCTGGTCGGCGCGCTCATGCCGACCAGCCACAACATGATCATCTACGCGCTGGCCGCGGGCGGCTCGGTGTCGGTGGGCGCGCTGATCGCGGCCGGCCTGTTGCCGGCGGCGGTGCTGATGGTCTGCATGCTGGTGGCGGCCTACGGCGTGGCGGTGTCGCGCGGCTATCCGGCCGGCGTGTTCCCCGGCTGGGGCGGCGTGGCGCGGGCCGCGGCGGGTGCCATCCCCGGGCTGCTGATCGTGGTGATCATCCTGGCGGGCATCCTGTCGGGTGTGTTCACGGCGACGGAGGCGGCATCCATCGCGGTCATCTACACGCTGCTGCTGACCTTCCTGATCTACCGCACCATGAGCTGGCACCACCTGCTGCTGGCGGCGGCCAAGGCGGTCAAGACCACCGGCGTGGTGCTGCTGCTGATCGGTGTCTCGGCCATGTTCCAGTACCTGATGGGCCTGTACGAGGTGGCCGACTTCATGGGCGCGCTGCTGTCGAAGATGTCGACCACGCCCTGGGTGGTGTTCCTGCTGATCAACGTCATCCTGTTCGTGCTCGGCACCTTCATGGACATGGCGGCGACCATCCTGATCGCCACGCCCATCCTGCTGCCGATCGCGGTGAAGTTCGGCATGGATCCGGTGCAGTTCGGCATCGTCATGCTGATCAACTGCGCGCTGGGCCTGAACACGCCGCCGGTGGGCACCACCCAGTTCGTGGGCTGCGCCATCGGCGAGATCTCGGTGGGCGCGGTGATGAAGACCATCTGGCCCTTCTACGGCGCGCTGGTGGCGGCCCTGATGCTGGTGACCTATGTGCCCGCCTTCTCGCTGGCGCTGCCGCGCCTGTTCATGGGTTATGCCCACTAAGCCACCCAGAGACCGAGAGAAAGCCATTCCCATGAGCAAGATCGCATTGAGCGGCGCCGGCGGCATCGTCGGCAGCCTGCTGCGCACCGGCCTGCGCGCGCGCGGCCATGACCTGCGGGTCGCCGGCTTCGAGCCGCTGGTGCCCTTGTCCCCGGATGAAGACCTGGTGCACGGCGACCTGCGCGAGCCGGCGGTGGTCGACCGGCTGCTGGCGGGCACCGAGGTGCTGATCCATTTGGCCGGCACCAGCGTGGAAAAGCCGCTGCCGGAGATCATCGACAACAACCTGCGCGCCCTGGTGGAGGTCTACGAAGGCGCACGCCGGCACGGCGTGCGGCGGGTGGTCTTCGCCAGCTCCAACCATGCATTCGGCATGTATCCGGTGGAGCAGAAGCTGCGCCTGGATTCGGAGTTCCGGCCCGACGGCTTCTACGGCCTGTCCAAGGCCTGGGGCGAGGCCATGGGCCGGCTGTACTGGGACAAGCACGGCATCGAAGGCATCGCGTTGCGCATCGGCACCTGCATGGGCCGGCCGCCCGAGAACCTGCGCCAGCTCAGCACCTGGCTGGGCACCGAGGACATGCTGCACCTGATCGAGCGCTGCATCGCGGCACCCGCGGTGGGCTACACCGCCGTGTGGGGCATCTCGAACAACCGGCGGGCCTACTACGACCTGTCCCAGGCCAACGCCATCGGCTATCGGCCGGTGCAGGATGCCGAGGACTGGGCCGCGCAGATCCTGGCGCAGCCCGACACCGCCGATGCGGTGGCCCGGCAGTTCCAGGGGGGCGCCTTCGCCAGCCACGACTACACGCCGGCGCATCTGCGGCGAGGCGGCGCGGCCTGAGCGCGGCGCGGGCCTGCGTTCAGGCCTGCCGCACCGGCTCGCGGCGCCAGGTGCCTGGCGCCAGATCGCCGATGGCATAGGGCCCGATCGCGGCGCGCACCAGCCGCAGCGTGGGAAAACCCACCGCCGCCGTCATGCGCCGCACCTGCCGGTTGCGGCCCTCGCGGATCACCAGCTCGATCCAGCAGGTGGGAATCGCCTGGCGCACCCGGATCGGCGGCTGGCGCTCCCACAGCGCCGGTGCCTCGGTGAGCCGGCGCGCCTGGGCGGGCAGGGTGATGCCGTCCTTCAACATCACGCCCTGGCGCAGCGCCTGCAGCGCGGCCTCGTCCGGCTCGCCTTCCACCTGCACCCAGTAGGTCTTGTCCATCTTGAAGCGGGGGTGCGAGATGCGGGCCTGCAGCGCGCCGTCGTCGGTCAGCAGCAGCAGGCCCTCGCTGTCGGCATCGAGCCTTCCCGCCGCATGCACGCCCGGCAGGTCGATATAGCCCTTCAGGCCCTGCCAGCGGCCCTCCGGGGTGAACTGGCTGAGCACGCCGTAGGGTTTGTTGAAACAGATCAGGCGGGCGCCGCCGTCCGGGGAAATCGTCATGCCCCGAATTTACAGGCGTATCCGTTGGGGAGCCGACGGCCGGTCAGGTGTCTGCGCTACAACCCGCCGTCATGTCCGGATGAAAGAAAGTACAGGCGATGGTGTCCCGATCACTGATCCGAATCGATGGTCAAGAACGTCGTGGCGGCGCAGAGCCGCCCGATAATGGCGCGATGGAAACACGTGTCTCCAAACTCGAAGCACTGGCGGAAAAATCCGGCGAAAGGCTTTCCGCCATCGAACGCGACCTGGCCGTCGTCAGGTCCAACTACGCCACCCGCACCGATGTCGCCGAAGCGAAGAACAGCGTCATCATGTGGGTGGTCAGCGCCATCCTGCTGGCGCAACTGATGCCGGCGCTGCTGAAGAAATTCGGCCTCTGAGCCCGCTCAATCCAGGCTGAGCGAGCCCGCCACCTTGCTCTTGCCCGCCCGCGCCGGCGGATTGCACATGCCGCAGACGAAGTGCCGGGCGTTCTCATAAGGCTCGGTCACGAAACGGCCCTTGCAGCGGGTGCAGGTGGTCAGCTCCAGCATCGCGGCATCCACGAACTTCAACAGCCGCCATGCCCGGGTGAAGGACAGCAGCGGCTCGATGCCGCCGGCCTCCACCTGCTCCAGGTAGAGCTTGTAGGCCTTGGTCAGCGCATCGATCGAATCCAGCGATGCGCCCTTGTCCAGGTACTCGTAGATGTTGAGGAACAGCGAGGCATGGATGTTCTCCTGCCAGGTCAGGAACCAGTCGGTCGAAAACGGCAGCTGCCCTTTCGACGGCGACTTGCCCACGATCTCCTTGTAGAGCCGGATCAGCCGCTCGTAGGACAGTGTGGTCTCCGACTCCAGCACCTGCATGCGTGCGCCCATCTTGATCAGGGTCACCGCACGCTCGATCTGCCGGGATTCGTTGAGCACGCTCTTGGGCGCGGACGGCGTCTTCGCGGGCGTCGGGACGGGAGCAGCGGTCGGTTCCATCGGCATGTCCTTGCGGCGGTCGGTCAGACGACTTCCGCGATACGGCCGGCCATCAGGATGCTGCCGTGCAGCCGGTTGGTGGCCTCGTTCTCCGACTTGGCCGAGGCGTTCTGGTTGGTCAGCAGGCTCCAGACCATCTCGTCGTCGATACGGAAGCGGCACAGCAGATGGCTGCTGCTGGCCAGCTTGAGGATCTGGGCCGACGACAGGCCCGCCAGCAGGCTGGCGGACTCCTCGTTCAGGCCCAGGCGGAACACCGCTTCGGCCTTGTCCTGCCGCACCAGGCTTTGCGCAAGCATCAGGTAGGTCAGATTGGCTTCGCGGATCTCGTGGAGCATTTGTTGGTGGGTCATTGCAGTCCTCCAAGGCTTTCGAAAGACGGCCGCTTGGCAAGATCGCCAGGGGTCGATCCGATGAACCCATGGTGGACACGCGTCCAGCCCGTTCGGGTCGGCCACGGAGCCGGCCTCCGTGTCTACAGAGGCCGGCTGCCTGTAGGACCAGATCCGTTCCATGCGAAGTTGAAGTATGGGGTGTAAGCGCTCGCAATCATCGGATCGAAACCGCCGGCTCCTGTGAGGCCACGGCCCATGCGTCTTGGGGCGAGCCGGACGGGCCGGTAGGACAAACGCCCGTCAAGCGGCCGCATCCTTCCGCCACAGCGACGCGGCCCGGCCGATTGGGGACAATCGCCGGTTTGCCATCCCGCGCGTATTTCGCGCAGCCCAACCTTCATCGATGAGCACTGATTCCTTTCTGGAGCCCGGCACGCCGCCCGCCCCGAGCGCGGCGCCAGGCGCCCTGCCTGTCCCGGACGCAGCGGTCGCCACCGACCGCGCCGAGGCCTACCAGCAGGCGCTGCTGGCGCTAGGCGATGCCCTGCGCGAGGTGCAGACGGAAGCGGAGATCGTGCTGGCCGCCGCGCGCATCTGCGCCCAGGCGATCGGCGCCTCGCGCGGCGGCTACGGCGCCATCGGCACGCTGGCCACCCACGTGCGTGTGGCGGCCGACTGGCGCCGCGACGCCAGCGTGCCCTCGGTCGCGGGCGACTACTGCTTCGCCGACTTCGGCAGCTTCATCGAGGACCTGCGCGCGGGCGCCGTGGTGGCGATCGACGACATCCGGCTCGATCCCCGCACCTCCGGGCAGGCGGACGCCTTCGACCACATGCAGATCAAGGCCCTGCTCAACGTGCCGCTGATGCGCGAGGGCCGGCTGGCCGGCGTCTTCCTCGCGCACGACAGCGTGCGGCGCGCCTGGAGCCGGGAAGAAATCGCCTTCGTGCGTGCCGTGGCCGACCGCACCTGGGCCGCCATCGCCACGGCTGAGGCACTGGCCGAACTGCGCGGCCTCAATGTCGGCCTGGAAAAGGAAGTCGCCCTGCGCACGGCGGACCGCAACCACCTGTGGCAGCTGTCGCGCGACGTCCTGCTGGTGGCCCGCTTCGACGGCGAGATCGTCGCCGTCAACCCCGCCTGGGAAGCCACCCTCGGCTGGACCGAAAGAGAGCTGCTCGGCCGCTCCTTCATGGACCTGGTCCACCCCGACGACCTGGCGCACACGGCCGACGGCGCGCAGGCCCTGGCCGGCGGCACCGCCTTCTCGGCCTTCGAGAACCGCTATCGCCACCGCGACGGCAGCTACCGCTGGCTCTCCTGGAGCGCCAGCCCGGCCGAGTCCTTCATCATCGCCTCCGGCCGCGACGTGACCGATCAGAAGGCCCAGGAAAGCTCCCTGCGCCAGGCCGAGGAGCAACTACGCCAGAGCCAGAAGATGGAGGCCGTCGGCCAGCTCACCGGCGGCATCGCGCACGACTTCAACAACCTGCTCACCATCATCAGCAGCTCGGTGCAGCTGATGCAGCGCCCCGGCCTGGCCGAGGAGCGCCGCCAGCGTTTCCTCGGCTCCATCTCCAACGCGGTCTCGCGCGCCGCCAAGCTCACCGGCCAGCTGCTGGCCTTCGCACGGCGGCAGAGCCTGCAGCCGGTGGTGTTCGACGCCGGCGGCAACATCGCGGCCATCGCCGACATGGTGCAGACCCTGGTCGGCTCGCGGGTGCAACTGCAGCTGCAACACCATGACGACGCCTGCCTGATCGATGCCGACCCGGGCCAGTTCGACACCGCCATCGTCAACATGGCCGCCAACGCCCGCGATGCGATGGATGGCGTCGGCACCCTGAGCATCGAGATCCGGCGGGTGGACACGCTGCCCGCGCTGCGCGGCCATTCGGCGCTCGGCGGCGACTTCATCGCCGTCTCGGTGCGAGACAGCGGCTGCGGCATCGCGCCCGACCGGCTGGAGAAGGTCTTCGAGCCCTTCTACACCACCAAGCCGGTCGGCCACGGCACCGGCCTGGGGCTGTCGCAGGTCTTCGGGTTCGCCAAGCAATCCGGTGGCGACGTGGGCGTGCAAAGCGAACCGGGCCGCGGCACCTGCTTCACCGTCTTCCTGCCGGCCGCCCGCCGGGCCAAGGCGCAGGTGTCGGCCCCGCAAGATGCCATGGACGGCGCCACGCACTGCGGCCGCATCCTGGTGGTGGAGGACAACCGCGAGGTCGCGCTGATGGCACGCGACGCGCTCAGCGAACTCGGCTACGAAGTCACGCTGGTGCACGGCAGCGAGCAGGCCCTGGCCTTGATGGAGGCCAACGGCGGCGAATTCCGCGCCATGTTCTCCGACGTGATGATGGCCGGCATGGACGGGCTGGCGCTGGCCCGCAAGGTCCGGCAAGCGTGGCCGCAGCTGCCCATCCTGCTGTGCAGCGGCTACAACGAGGTGCTGGTCCGCTCCGAAGGCCACCAGTTCCCGCTGCTGCCCAAGCCCTACGACCTCGAAGCCTTGGCCGAGGCCCTGAAGGCCGCCATCCGCATGGTGCAGCCCAGGGCGCCCACGGCGTCCGGCCTGCATGCCGCGCAGGACGCCCGCGAGGCCGACCGCCTGGCCGACCTCGACCAGCTCCAGGTGATCGACACCCCCGCCGAGCTCGCCTACGACGAGATCGCCCAGCTC